>NZ_MLBF01000033.1 GCF_001936615.1 Desulfosporosinus metallidurans | reverse complement strand
CTACATCCGAAGATTTTTTCCAGACAAAAAAATTTACTATAAGAGACTGAAACATATTGCTACACTTCTCTACATCATCGCCTTTCTCGTACTCGTTATTGGGTTAGTTATGGCAAACTGGGTCACTCCAGATTCTTTCGAAAATTTGTACCACCATTAAATAAACAGCGGTGATGTACTATTTTCAGGTACATCACCGCTGTTTGTGAAATTGCAAAAGCCTGTAACACATTAAATTGTTAATGCTCATTACTATATCGTAGTTACTATTTGCTCATATTTCCTTATGACCTATGAAAAAGATATTGATAATTAGGAGTAATTATGGATAATCCAGCTGATAATAGAAATCCCGAACGGGAACAATTCATAAAGCAATTTGACGCTGGACAGTATCTTAAACAACTTCGCGGGGACCGTTCCCTTGCAGCGGTTTGCAAACAAATTGGTGTTACCCCTGCACATTTATCTGAAATCGAGAGAGGCAGGATGCCCTCCGATCACTTAATTTCTACCCTTGCCAGAGTTTACGAAGTTGATGAAGACGGTCTTTTTAGAAGGTGGGGAAAGATACCGATTTTGACAAAGGATGAAATACTTGCCCGGAAGTCGTTGCAGCGTCTTTTATCGGAAATGAGCCATAATTCTCAGTTAACTGAGGCAGAAAAGGATGAACTCTACGACAATATGTATGAGCTATACCGGAGTTTTATCCAGAAGAAAAACCAAGAGGAGAACTTTAAGTGACATTACCATCGACCAGGGATTCACATCAGGGATGATCGTGGGGGCTATTCTTTCATCCCATTACTTCTTTGTAAGAAAGGAATTATACGTCTGATTTTGGCAATCTTACCGTTGATGAGTTATCCAAGTTAAAACAAATCCGTGCTGGCGATTACCTCACGTCACTTAGAACTGAACGAAGTTTAACTCAAAAAAATGTAGCGTCCAACTCTCAGTATCATTCCAATATTTGTATGAAGTAGAAAAGGGTAACAAATCGCCGAGTGATCTACTACTACATGAACTCGCTAAGATATTTGAACTCGGCCTAATGGGTGAAGTTGACTTATTCCACAGGTATGGCCGCATACCATTACTTACTGTAGAAGAATTACAGGAACAACCATCTGCCCAATTAGCGCTCGCTGAATTACAAAGGCTTGTGAAAACCGGAAAGATAACCAACAAACAGCGACAAGTGCTTTATGCTGAATTTGCTAGAGTATATCGAGATTTTATTGCCCGTGTATTACCGCAAAAGGAAGATATAAATTGACGGTGAAGATAAAAAAGTAGGCCCAGCAGATTTTATACTGCTGAGCCTGTTTGCGGTATTTAGCTTACATACCCAATCCACCAACACCCCATTCATGTAGCCGCCGGGTGTGCCCTTAGACGGATTTATTTAGTAGCCGTGAGACGTTCGGACAAATCTACATATTCGGCATGGTGATAAGCAACTAGACAATTCGGCAAACAGTTTCAGGAACTTAATTATGAACCTTTTTGTCGCCTAGTGTCCTTCATACTATTATAAATAGGAAGTTTTTAGACATTTCTTAGAGTAGCGACACCCATTGAATGAAAACCCCCAATGTAGGTAATATTAAACTAGCTGATTAAAAGGGAGATTGTACTTATGGGTGAAAAGAACATATTTGCCTATTTCAAGACTGAAGATGAGGCAAAAGAAGTCGAAAAAAAGATTAAAGACTTAGGTGTAATTGATATACAAATAGATCGTGTAAATAAATACCCACTTGGAAGCAGCGATAAATTAATGAATCCCTTAACGGGTAATCCATCAAGTCAGGCAACAATGACCTTAGGTGCTTCGAGCGACAAAAATACAGGAGTTTTGTCATCGGCGGATGTCAGCGCAAGCGGGATGAGTGACGGTGGGCAAGATGTAATAACCGGTCAAAATATTCTTTTAGTAGCAGTCGTTGATGAATCTGTATATGAAAATGCTACTGGAATCATCAGAGAAGCGGGCGGCTCTTATTAAAGCCTCCCTTTTTCTCTGTGCGGTGTGGTCTAAGAAATTTCTTAAGAACCCGATCGACAAACGGCTGATACCCAAGAGCTGTGTATTCCAGCCTTGCCCAGACACCCAATCCAGCAACATCGATTCAAAGCCGCCGGGTGTGCCTTTAGACGGGTTTATTGGTAGCGTCAGAACGGGTGGGACAAATCTACAGATTCGACAAGGCCACCTGACTTCAAACTGGCGGCCTTATTATTGTCACGCACGGAAGCGACATTAACGGATGGGTTAATCAGTTTAGTGAGCCAGTGGGATGGGGGAAATTCTAGTAGACACCGAATCCCCCAACACACCATTCAAAGCCGCCGGGTATTTGGACTGGTTTATTTTCAGCGGTAGGATGGGTAGGACAAAAAACTCCGAATTTGATACACTTTTGCAATCACCAATAATACCAGTGAAATCAATGGTTTGACTGTGTCAGAGGCTAAAGTGCTGGGTTTGCGGGAAATTGCACCAACTTATCTACCTTTCTCCAAGATAATAATAAATCAGATCCAATGATGGCGGTTGCTTCTTTAACTGTCTAATCATAGTCACCACTTGGCCCCGATGGTATGACGAATGATTAGTCACGTGTAAGATCTGCTTCCATAATTCTAAAGAATACGTTATTCCTTTAATGTTCTTATAACTGAGTTCTGCAACCAAATCCCCTTCTGTTAGCAACAATAAAAAATCATTAATCTGAGTCCTAAAGATATTCCATCGCTCTGCCAAAGAAGAATATGTTGGAAAATCATCAGGAATCAGTAGACTACGGGTTTGCTCTCCCATCCAGCGTGATACCCACAACTCCTCTACGGCAAGAATATGTACCATTGTATCTTGTATTGATCTAAAGCTACTTGATAAATCTCTAGTAATATCCTCTGGTTCTAATCGTCCCAGTTCATTTAGTAACTTTTCGTTAGCCCAATTATTATACTCATAAAGTTCACTTATCAGGTTCTTGTTCATTATAAATTCCTCCTCAGGCACAATATTAGAAAAATTACCCCACCTGCCATGTATGATCGGACAAAGTGCATTTTAGATAACGTAATGTGTATTGCCGACCTGTAATAACCACGTTCATCAAAACGACATTTTTAAAGAATATGCCTTAAAGCAATAAGCGATGCGCTACCTAAAATTATTCCAACTATAGACTTTTTACTTAATAATACAGCGATTACTGTTATGATAGCAGCAATTATATAGGGATTACCATATGAAACATAAAGCTTCCCATTAGGAGAAAAAATTCCTGGAAACACCAATGTCGAAAGAATTGCAACGGGAATGTATTTCAACGAACTGTTGACTATTTGAGGCATCTTCAACTTTTTGGAAGATACTAGAAAGACCATCCTTGTCAAATAAGTTACACAGGCCATCATGATGATCAAGAAGAAGTATTCTTTTCGCAATTTGCAACCCTACTTTCTTCCGTTAATTCCATAAAGGCACCCGTGGCGGTAGCCGCCACAGTAGCGATAATAATATACCATTTCCCTGGAATATATATATACGCAGCTATGGCAGTAATTCCCGATACCAAGAACACGATTAACATTCTGGCAGATTTAATTTGCAGAACCAGAATACTTAAAAAAGTAGCGGGCATGGCAAAGTCTAATCCCCAAGATAAAGGATCTTTGATAGAATGCCCCAAAAGACCACCAACAACTGAGCTTCCTATCCAGAAAATGTACATACCCAGTGCTGCGCCAACCATAAAATAAGGGTTTCCTTGCTCAGAACCGGATTCCTGATAGTGATTTATGGTACTGGCATATGACTCGTCTACCATTCCAAAAGCAAGAAGGTAAAGCCACCTTCTTTTCTGTGTGTTCAAATATGGTGCCAGAGATAAACCCATCAACAAGTGCCTCAAATTGATAAGCAAAGTGGAAAAAACAATGAAAGCAAAGCTTATCCCTTCTTTAATCATACCAACTGCCATAAACTGCGCCGAACCAGCAAAAACAAATATAGACATTAAAGTTATTTCTGAAAATTTTAAACCAGCTTGAGCGCCCATTATTCCATAGGCCAGACCAAAGGGGATTACCCCTACCATAAGTGGTGTAGTTTTTTTAATACCCATTAAGAATTCATTATAATTCACATTATTCTCCCCAATTATGCTATTACTTCTTCCAAAAAGCTTATATAGGCCACAAAAGAGTCATTCATAACCTGTAAAGCTGCACTGATCTCCGAAATATAACTTTCTTTATATTCTTCGAATGCTTTTTGGTTCCATCCCGTTTCTGCAAGAATTACAGATCTTAGAAAAAAGTTATATGTGACGAGATTTGCGTTAAAACGTTGGTTAATGACAATCTTTTTTAGAAAAAAGACCTGCTCATTTTGCGTTTCCATCATATGTATACGAGCGAGTTTCTTATCTAAGTTTGCCATCATAAAATCCAAATATCGGTGAGCTGCGTCTTCTTTTCTTTTAATTGCTTCATTAAAATTTAATTTTTCTGCCAAAATCCCAATCCGTTTATCTATAAACCTGTATCCACTAACATTTCTATGACCGAAATCTTCCTCAAGTAGTTCGTCTCTCTTTAACTTGTTATTCATACCAATTCCAGGGTAACCTAAGACCTTTAAACTCATATTGTAAAGAGTTGACATCCCTATTGAAAGAAGGAATTTTGCATTTTCCTCTATTTCCTTGAAATTACTATAAGGGTTAAACATTAAGAACCCACTTGATGAGGTAATTATATTATGGTTTTTAAAAATTTCGATGGTATTTAAGTTCTGATCAACTGTTGTTCCTTTTCCAAAGCTGTTTAGCTGTTTTTGGTAACCAGATTCCAATCCAACTAAGGCAGAAATTAATCCCGCCTCACTTAGATCTTTAACCACTTCTTCATAACCATCAAAACTATCAGCCCGGCAAAAAATTTCAAAGGATAATTTTAAATTTCTTTTCTTTATTTCCCTAGCAATTTCGTGGACACGTCTAATGCCATCAGGGTCCGGCCCCACAAAGTTTTCGTCATTAAAATATACGACCTCATATATTGGATAATCTTTATACCGTTCTAGTAAAAACTCTAATTCATCAACTACTTTTTTGGGGTCACGTGACCGCCAATGGCTTCCACCGCCAAGATTGAAAAATTTAGATGCATTACAAAAGCTACAGTTTGCATGACATCCCCTGCTAGCCAGTATGCTGATAGCGGGTGTAATTCCCCTTTCTATGCAGGCATCCAAAGTATCCCTAACGGGAAATGGCAATGTATCCAAGTCTGCTATAGCAGCCCGTTCTTTGTTAGTTACGATTTCTCCCTGATTACCCCTAAAATATACTCCATCAACGTTAGTTAAGTCCTTATTTTCGACTAAGCGGTTCATTACTTCAACAATAGTAATTTCGCCTTCTCCACGGATAACCAAGTCAACGGCAATACATTCGTTGAATATCTCTATCGTAGAAAAAGTAGTATGTTCTCCTCCAAAAGTAATATATACTTCTGGTAATTTTTCCTTAAATTCCGTAGCTAGTTTCATGGCTTGTTCAATAGTGTTGTATTCGGCAGTTAATCCAATAAAGGACGGTCTGAAATCCAAGGTTTCTTTTAAAACTTCTTCGTAACTAAGGTTAAGGGCATAGGCATCAATTATCTTAACGGGAAACCCGTTGCACCTTAAAACAGCTGCTAAATAGGCTAACCCCAAATGTTCCGTTGGAGCATATAAATCCGCCGGAATAGTGCCATTAGAGGGATTAATCAATACTACTCGAAAATTTTCTTTCATTTTACCCTTTTCTCCTTTCCTCCTTGTAAGATAGATATAGGGTTGATGGTTCAAAACCAACCCGAACGTTCCTTGATAACTTACTCCTTATTGTTCAGATGAATTAGTTGACACGTTGGACCTCAATCAGTAAATATCGTGCTATAATCACTTTTGGCAGAGAGATAGATGTGCGTTCCTCCTGGATCCCTCTTTTTGAGGCTTATCCGTAAAATAGCGTGTCACTCCACAAGAATGATTCAATGTTTAGCTGGTTGGGTCACTATTCTAGTGTTACCCGTTTCAAATGCAAGGTTGTTTGACATTCTTCTTAAGTGGATGCTCTGATTCATTCTGTTTGAAAGGTTGTGTTCCCTTGTCTCAGTTTCTTAACGATTTCGTGGTTGGAATCGATGTTTCCTCCGAATTCTCGATTGTTGCTATGCTGGCACCCACCGGTGAACTTATTCGTAAACCGTTTAGGATTGATCACAATCCTGCCGGCTTTCACAAACTGCTCGATATTCTTAAAAAAGAAGAAGAGCGGTTAAATCGAAAGCCCATCTACTTCGTAGAATCTACGGGTATCTTTCATTTACCACTCTTCTTCTTGAAATCGAATGACCTCAAGGGTTTTGTGCTTAACCCCTTGTGTGTCCATTCTACCAAGAACTTCGACTTAAGAAAAGTGAAAAATGATAATAAAGATTCGGAAGCCATCGCTCGGCTTGCTAAATACCAAGATATTAAGGTTTCCATGATGCCTGAGCCACAAATCCTTGCTCTTCGCATGATGACTCGTGAGTATTACGCCGTTTCAGATATGCTCACTGAGATGAAGAACAGGCTTTGTACGGATCTTTACTTACTCTTTCCTGGATTCCTTGACGTGTTCTCTGGACCCTTTGGAAAGACGGCCCTAGCAGTTCTTAGGAGCTATCCTTCACCTAGTGCTCTTCGTGAAGCCGACACAGACGTCCTCACTCTATTAATCTCTAAAGCCAGCCGTAAGGGCTTAGAGTGGGCCTCTAATAAGGTGGCTTTGCTACGTGACTGTGCTCTGCTTGCTTCTTCTATGCCCAGCGAATTCTCATTGCTTGATACTAAGATCAAGTTTCATATCGATGGGATAGAACACATGCAGGCAAGCTTAAATGGCATCGGGGCACAAATCCACAAGATGATTGGTTCCGATGAATTCCCTGCTGAAGCAAAGAGAAACGTTGAGCTTCTTGATGAAATTCCAGGCGTTGGATTTTTGACTGCCGCTACGCTTATTGCTGAGATTGGTGATTTTAATCTTTTCAACTCACCCAAAGCTCTCACGGCATTCTTTGGTCTTGATCCCTCGGTCAATCAATCGGGTAAATTCAATGGAGACAGAAACAAAATTTCTAAACGAGGCACACGAATTGGGAGAAGAATCCTATTTACAGTCGCTATGGCCTCCATTAGAAAAACGCGGAATGGCAAGGAGATCAACCCTGTTCTAAGAGAGTTCTACACGTCAAAATGTGTCAGCAAGAAGAAAAAGGTGGCTCTCGTGGCCGTCATGCACAAACTTCTTCACTACATCTTTGCCGTTCTTCGTGACCAAAAGCCCTTTGAAATTAAAAGACCTGAAGATCATCAAACTTGGAGGACAACAAAGCCTCAACCAGCAGCTGCTTAAAGGAATAGTTTGGATACAACAGAGCCATTCGGATCGTGACAAGGGTGATGCGAGGGATACCGGAGGGCGTTAGACCGAGGATATGCTCGCCATCATCCCATTGACACGTGCACTACACCCAAACGCTTGAAGACTGCAAAGTCTCTTTTCCCCCAGAGAGTTACCCCAGATTAAAAGAGAGTTTGCCTGGCAAGCGCCGAGCGTCCCGTTTCTCTTAGTGGGCTTCCAAAAATTAATCTTTAGGTCATTGTTCGGATTTTTCAATGGCTTACTTTGTTGTACCGATTTTTCTGAAATGAAGATCTTAAGAAATATTCAAACTGACTCTTGACTTTTATTAGCTGGTCTTAAGCTATCTCTTTCTCTATAATTTGAATATAATCTTCAAAAATATCATTAAGCCTATTAATCTCCACATCAGTATCAGTCAAAAACTTTTCCTTCAATTGGTTATAACTAGACATACGATTATCTTCTGACAAATTAATCGCATTAAGGAAGAATCCCACCGATTTTTCCTGGATTGAACACAATTGATTCCTAACTTTTAGCCTGTGTTCAGACATCACTTTTTTATTGAGGGAATCATCACCTAGCTCTTTAATCTGCTCAGTCAGGCGACACAACATGTTTTCCACATATCTAACAGAAGAATCTAGCCTTATCATTATCGGATGGTTAGTAAAATCCATTGCCTTGGCCAGTTCGCTCACGGTAGGATCCAAATACTGATATTCGTAGGCCGCCCAATTATAAATCATATTTCCCAAAAAGTTATCCTTTCGTACTTTTTCTACCAGCTTTGTGCCTTTAAAGAGTATGAGATTGACGCTAAGATTCCAGAAGGTTGCCTGACCAACAGAAAGCAAAAATTCAGCGTTTTTTCTTAGTTCTTCAAAGGTCACATAAGGGTGAAACATAATAAAACCACTAGCAGGAGTTGCTATATTATAGCGTTCCATTAACTGAACTGCAGCAATATTCTGCGCAGGAGTAGTTCCCTTATTGAATAATTTCAGGGTATCTGACAAACCTGACTCCAATCCTAGAAAAGCCGATACCAGACCAGCTTCTTTTAAAAGTCTAAGTAACTCTTCATCCCCATCAAAACTGTCAACCCTGCAAAAGATATCAAATGGTATTTTCAAGCCCCTATTAAGCATTTCTCGGGCAATCTCTTTTGCTCTTTCCCTTCCCTTACGACCAGATCCAATAAAGTTATCGTCGTAAATATGAAGTACCCAATAAGTATTTTCTGACCTGAAATTCTCAGCTAAATATTGAATTTCATCTACAACATTCTTAGGCGAACGATAACGCCATCGGACCCCACCGCCCATGGTAAAGAAATCCGAAGAGTTACAGAAACTGCATCCACCAGGACAGCCCCGGCTGGTTAAAATACTAATAACTGGCAACTGATTCCCATTCTTAATGCACTTTTTGAGGGAATCCCGAGCAGGGAAAGGCAAAATGTCAAGATCTTCAATTGCAGGCCGATCCTGATTCTTAATTACTTGCTCATTATCCCGATAATATACTCCCAGAACACCATCTAAACCCTGGCCTTCGTTAATTCTTTCGATAATCTCCATTAAAGTTATTTCACCTTCACCTCGTACAACGCAATCGACACTAGGATGATGGAAAAGAATCTCTTCCGCTGCATAAGAAGCATGCTGTCCACCGATACATATAAATATATTCTGCCGCTTACTGCGTATCTCATCAGCAATCTCCAAGGCATCTCCAATAGTTCGAATCAACCCAGTGAGACATACCATGTCCGGCTCATAGTCAAAAATCTCTTTCAAAATCTGATCCTTATCAATATTTTCAACATCACCGTCAACAATTTTTACTTCTATAAAGTTTTTACGAAGATATGCCGCAAGATAGGCGAGTCCTAAGTGTTCAGCAATTCCATAGGAATGGTTAGGTACTGTCTTATCATTTGGATTTACCAAGATTACTTTATAACTGGACATTTTCATCCTCCTCGAATAATTAATAGACTCTCGGCATTTGCCAAGTTAGATGGGACAAGGCTTTGCTTGAGCATCAATATTCAATTCCTCCTACTTTTCGGTAAGGGGATTTCATTTTCATGAACATCCAATTAGAAATTCCTATTCTCCACAGGATCTACCCTCCATGTTCGATCGTTTCTGCTCTTTTTGCTAACTATGCCGAAAATCGGTTTATCACCGTATTGGTGAATAAACTGTGCCGTGTTCCCCTTTATAGCATTCTCAGCGGTTTTAACCAGATGATCTTCCAAGGTGTTGATGCATCATGGCTTTTTGGTATGCCCTTTTAGAGTGAATCGAAAGAAGACAGATTTTACTCTTTAAGACCAAAGTTTCTGGGCTAATTATCTGAATTTGGCAGTTATTATTAAAATCCGAGAGTATATTAAAGGAATATTAGCGGAAGCTACAAAATGCAACTTCCGCTGTCCTGTTAGGTTTTACTACTTGGACTCTTTTTCAGCTAATTTTTGGTCAATTTTTTTACTTAAGTTCTCAGCTAGTTTAACTACCTTTTTGTCACTTAAAGGAGCCATTAAGTTAATTGCCATTTTTATTCCTCCTTTCCTTTAAATATTCTTCCTAGTTATTTAACCAGGAAATCTAAAAATTTTAAAAATTTTTCAAAATTATCGTTAAGCTTATTAAGCTTACTATCCATTTCTTCTAAATAGTCTCTTTTTATCTCTAAAAAGCCATTAGTAGTCCAGTTTTCTAAAGCTAAATCCACAGCTTTCGCGAAAAAAACCAGATTATGATGGAAAATTTCCATCCGATTTTCATCTATACTTTTTTTGTATTTTATTAGCTTTTCAGCTTCTTCATCGTTTAACAGATCTGAGTTGGTTACCATATCCATTAATTGACTTCCCAAAATCTCCACATATCTGATTAAGTGGTTCTCGCGAGTGGGTATGTCTTCTCTAGAGAAGTCAAGAGCCTCAGCCAAAACCTCAACACGTGGGTCCTTGAATTTGTACGCATAAACTTCAGTATGCTTATAAGTATCCAGCAAGAGACCCATATTTTTTAAATCTTTTGTAAGATTAATCCCGGGGAACAGCTGTATTTTCTGGCTAAGGTTCCAATATGTGCATTGTTCTACTTTTAAAAGAAAATTGGCGCTATCCTTTAAACCATTAAGTGTAATAAAAGGGTTTAGCATGATAAATCCATTGGTTGTACTTTGGATCCCGTGCCGTTTTAGGATTTCCATAACATATATATTTTGGTTAACAGATACTTTTTTATTATAATGACTCAAAACGTCTTCTGACCCCGATTCTAATCCAACGAAAACGCTTTTAAGGCCGGCCTTTTTAAGTAAGGGCACAAGATCATCGTCAATTCCAGTAAAACTGTCTGCGCGGCAGTTAATTTCAAAAGTTACATGTATATCGCGCTTAATTATTTCCTCGCATATTTCACGAACCCACTGCCTTCCAGAAGGATTAGGATATACAAAAGTTGCATCATAGAAATATATCAGCTTATATAAACCTTTATCGTAATAATTCTTATATATATATTCTAGCTCATCTACTATATTTTTAGGAGATCGCTTTCGCCAGCTCGGTTTAGTACCTAGGCTAAAAAATTCATTTGCATTACAGAAACTGCAATTAAATGCACAACCGCGGCTACCCAAAATACCAATAAGTCCTGGTTTATGATTTTCAATACAATAATCTAATGTATCCCGTGCGGGAAATGGAATAGTGTCCAAATCTGAAATAGGAAGGCAATAGTTATTTTTAAAAATTTGGCCATTCTTTCGGTATGATAAACCTTGAACGCTAGCTAAATCGTTTCCTGAAGAAATTGCCTTAAATAATTCTACAATGGTCACTTCGCCTTCCCCAAGAACAATACTGTCAAACAAAGTAGTTTCGTTTAATATTTCGTTAGCGGCATACGTAACATGTTCCCCGCCTATTGTTATATGAACTCCAGATGCGATATTCTTAACAGATTCTGCAATTATCACAGCTTCAGGATAACTTCTATAAGTTGAGGTGAATCCTACAAGGCGAGGAGAGTATGAGGCTATTTCTCTTAATACTTCTTCGTAATCCATGTTTCTTGCATAAGCGTCAACTATGGCTACAGATATGCCATTGTCTCTTAAAGAAGCAGTCAAATATGCTATCCCAAGATTTTCGTAAGTAGCGTAATAATCATAGGGCATATCTCCATCCTTTGGATTTACTAACACAACATCTCTTTTTAATTGACTCATAACACAAACATCTCCTTTAGGTTTATTTCTAAATTTCTTCCTATAATAGATAAGTTCCAATTGTCACTTTTAAATAATCTGTCTGCTACTCTTACTACGTCATCAATTGAGATTATTTCAATCATTTTAAGTTCTTCCGTTATGGAATAATGTCTACCATGCCAATCATTTAGTTTTGAAAGTCGTATCATCCTATTTGCTACTTGTTCAAGGTTAAAGAAAAAATTCCCTTGTAATTTAGCTTTAGCCATATTGAGTTCTTCCTTAGATACTTTAAAATTACAAATATTATATAATTCATTTTTTAAAATTTCTAAAACAGATTTTAATTGACCGTTTTGGGTAATACCGGTTATTAAAAATGCCCCCGTTTCTACATAAAGGGTGTAGTATGAATAGATTGTATAAGCAAGCCCAAATTCTTCCCTAACTTTTTTATAAAGCCGGGAGCTCATACCCTCTCCTAATAAAGAGCTTATCACAAACATAATTACTCGATCAGGGTCGGTTTGCTTCAACCCTTCTGTACCAAGACAAAAATAAGTTTGTTCAACATCTTTCTCAAAAAAGCTCAAATTACGTTTAATTGTGGGAACTATTAATTGGTTCGGACTAAAATGACTAGTAGGAAGGGAAGCGAACGTTCTTTTAACTAAATCTTCAATTAAGCTTTCATCAAAGTTTCCGGTTACGGATATGGCAATATTTTCGGGTATATAAAACTTTCTATAAAAATTTTCGATTTTTTCTTTACTAAGATTATCTAAGTTTTTTTTATCTCCATAAATGTGATAACCCAAAGAGTTTGGGTACATATTTTTGATCAGTAAATCATGAACTCTCAAATGATAATCTTCTTCTTGCTCTTCTATTTCTCGTTTAACTATTTCTTTTTCCTTTGCAATATCCTCATCATTAAAAAGAGGTTTTGCGACAAGGTCATAAAGTAATTCAATACCTCTCTGAACGTCGCCCTTTAATATTTTCACCGAAAAACATGTTAGCTCCCTTTCTGTAAAAGCGTTAATTTCTCCACCAACTGATTCCATGTAGTTTACAATTTCCTGAGCTGAACGATTCTGAGTCCCCCTAAACAAAAGGTGCTCAATTAAGTGGCTTAGACCTTTTTCATCTTCCTTATCATATTTTGATCCAACTTTAACCCAGACACCTATTGAAGTAGTAAAAGACCAAGGTAATTTTTCTATTAGCAACTGGCACTTATTCGGGAATATTTTTTTAGCGTAAATGCTATTAATATCATCAAATTTTATATCATAGCTCAATAACTTCACCTTTTCCTATGAATATTTAAAAATATCCCTGAAGTATTTACAACTTAAATGTGTAATATCATATAAACTTTTGTTATCTGATATTTAGCGTTTAGCTAAAAGTTTTATCGTACGTATTCTAAGAACCATTCAAGTATAAACACTAATCTCCTCATGTGATCAATAACTGTTAGCAATTATCTTAGCGTAGATAACCTGTTTCTACCCTAAAATGAAGATAAGCATATCGAATATTTCTAACCTTGTTCCTGGTAATTCTACCAGTATTGCGCACATAATTTGATTATTTGTGGGTGTTCGAGCGATAAAACTGCTTGTACCACTGTTATCGTAACATAAATTCCCAGATTCACTTGTCGTAATTTTGTATAAATTTATAGTAAAATTTCTTGGTTATCTCATATCAAGTCTTTAGATTCGCGAAAATAACTGTTATTGTGTAGTATTGAATTGCAGCAAGGCGTGAATATTGGTAGAAGGACATAAGAAGCAACCTTTGTAATCCAAATTCAAGATAGCCTAGAACTTTTCCCAAATCTAAAAAAAAGCCCCTCCTAACGTAGAAGGGGTATTAGTTGTGACATATCAAAGGTCTCCAAACGTACCATAAATTACTAAGTAATTGTCAATAATTACTATCTAAAATATGTTCCCATGTACGAAGAACATGTTCCGACGGACAAGGTTATGCAACACATACGTAAATTTGTCCCATATATTTCCTCAAAAGCACATCTTGTACTCATCCCACGCACATGCCTAAAACCCGCAAACCCGCACCATAAGCGACTTTTCAACTGTGCTTTATTTGCAGACAAACTACCGTCTCCACGTGCTTTGTCCACGGGAACATGATCGTCATTTCAGTCCCTAATTAACAACTTGCTTCAACCAAAATCCTCCGCAAATTCTTGCCTAAACGAAATACACAGCCTTATTTTGTTCAATTTGATTCAGTGTTAATGTCTTAGCGACAGCTTCTCTGCGTGTTCACTTTATTCTACTCAGACAGCTGAGAGTATATTTTAGATTTGGATTATGCATCAACAGACCACTCCCAGCGTTGTTCTTCCACAATTTCGCGAGCCTTCGTATCCCAGCCAATCGGTTGACCATTCAACAATGTCATAATCGTACCAACGGTCAGACGTCCAAAAGTGAATGCCTGGGCCCGTTCACTGGCCAAATGGGCCAGATGGTGGAGTAGCTTTTGCTCGCCGAGATTCATAAGTTCTATAGTAGCCCCCTCAGTCGTTGGGAACTCAGCCAAACGAGCTAAGGTTTCTATCTTAATTCCAGCAAGTGCACCGTACGCCAGTAAAATTTCATTGCGGGCATCGGCGACACGATTGTGAGTGTGGAAGATGCCACCTGAGACTTTAATCAGCTTTCCGATATGCCCCAGTAATATAACTTTTTCAATCCCCCGGTAGGCTGCTTCTTCTAAGAGAAAACCAACAAAATTACTCATTTGGATTACGGCTTCGGTCGGAACCTTAAAGCGTTCCGTTGCGACTCGATACCCATAGTGCCCAGGGGTGAGCACGATTGTTTTATGGCCGTAAGCTACAGCCTGATTTAACTCCGGTAAGATCGAGGTTTTGAATGCTTCTTCGGACATCGGACGGACAATTCCACAAGTCCCAAGTATTGAAATTCCTCCGACAATCCCTAACCTGGGATTAAGGGTGCGCAAAGCAGCATCCTCTCCGTCAGGAACTTCGATGATTATTTCAAGCTCTTCTTCAGGGAAGACTTCTCTGACCGCTTCAAGAATCATCTTTCTGGGCACAGGGTTAATAGCACTTTCCCCGACTTCCATGGCTAATCCTTTTTTTGTAACAGTCCCAACTCCTTGGCCTCCTCGGATGTGAACAATTCCTTGAGGGGAAAGCTGGCGTACAACCGCCCGGATTTCAAGTCCATGTGTGATATCCGCATCATCTCCGCCGTTTTTGAGAATGCTCGCCATGGCTACTGGATAGTTTGATTCTCCCCCCTCGATGGGCATCTTTAAACGCCCAGAATTCGGCAGGGGGATCTCTACCTGCTCAGGTAAGCTGTTCCCTCGGAGGAGCAGGCAGGCAACTTTAGCAGCACCAGCAGCACAGCTTCCTGTTGTATATCCTTCACGCCAAGTATGTCGATCTTTGTCTCGTGCCATTGTTCCCTCTCCACCTAACTAAAAATTAATCATTTCAATAGAGCTATAAAACCCCAAGGTGCAGTCCAAATCGGACGAAGATGGCTATTGTGAGC
The DNA here is from genome assembly GCF_001936615.1 of Desulfosporosinus metallidurans. Classification (GTDB taxonomy): domain Bacteria; phylum Bacillota; class Desulfitobacteriia; order Desulfitobacteriales; family Desulfitobacteriaceae; genus Desulfosporosinus; species Desulfosporosinus metallidurans. The sequence continues at coordinate 39,095 of NZ_MLBF01000033.1, read as the reverse complement.
GATAAAGCAATCAGAGAAATTGTCCAAAAATCCCTTGGGGCAAAGGCAATTTCTTTCATTGATGTCCAAGTTCGCGACAAGCCATACCCCCGATTAAGCATGGCCATGGATAATGAATTAGCCATTAAAATAGAATTAATAAACATAGGAATCATAATCGGAAGATAGGATCGAATGGAACCGGTGATTCCCTTCTCATTAAATCTCGTCCCGCGAGCTTTTTGAGCCTCTAAGATCTGTCTTCGTTTTTTATCTAGAGTAGGAATAAATCGGATTGCCGTTGTTAGCATCATAGATATCTCTGCTGGAACTTTAAGCTTATAAAAGAATTGGATAAAATCATCCATCGACGTGGTCAAAGTCAGCACGGAAGAAGCAATCATCAAACTAAAGAGTCGTAAGAGAAATGTGGTACCCATCAGAAATCCCCCCACCGTTGCTCCCAACCGGTTCCCCGGCAGGGCATAAAAGAGGATGGTTTGGCTAGAGACCCGATCAAAGCGCTCCGGTGCAAATGTAAATCCTGTGATAAGAATAATCGAAATGACAATGGGAATCAAGGGAACCATCATTCCCCCAATTTTTCGCAGAGGGATTTTTATCCAAAAAGCTAAAAGTCCTGTCAAAACAACGATCCAAAGCTGATACTGTGGAGCTTGAAATAAGAAAGAGAGAATGAGGATTCCTAAGAAACCGAGCATTTTAGTACGAACGTCTAAACGATGAATAAGGGTATTTCCCGGCAAGTACTCTATCAACGTCCCGTCACCCTCCCATTTTCGAACAGCGCAATGAACTCCTCAGGTTCGATCAAAGTTTCCTGAAACAAAACATCCTTCAATCGAGAGGAAAGCCTACAAAGTTGGGGTGGGACAATAGCAGCGTCAAGAAGGAGTTCTTCTTTTGAAAAGACATCACGGGGGCTACCATCTAACAAAATGCCGCCGTCTTTAAGGACAATAACTCGCTGAGCGTATTGGGCTACAAGGTCCATATCATGACTAATCATAACTATGGTGGTTCCAGCAAGATGGAGTTGGCTTATTAAAGCCATCATTGTCTGAACCCCTGCCCAGTCTGATCCCGTCGTCGGTTCGTCAATAATAAGTAGTTTTGGTTTAATGACTAGGATAGAGGCCACGGCAATCAGTTGCCGTTCTCCTTTTCCCAAGGTGAACGGATGAACATGTCGATATCTCTCTAGCCCGGTTGACTTAAGCACCTGATCAACTCGTTCTTTGATTTCCTGGCCTTTAAAACCCGCATTTTTCAGCCCATATTCTAATTCTTTCTCAACCGTAACTGAGAAAATCTGATGATCTGGGTTTTGGAAGACATAGCCGATCGTTTTGGACAAATGGGCTGTATCATACTTCAGGGTATTCATGCCCTCTACGATAACATCTCCACACGTTGGTTTCAATAATCCATTCAAATGTTTGGCCAAAGTCGATTTGCCAGCACCATTTTGCCCAATCAAGGCCACAAACTCACCAGTTGCTATAGTTAGGTTAATCCCCCGCAAAGCGGGCTGGCCTGAATTGTATTGATAGATTAAGTCTCTGATCCGAACGGCTCCCTCTTTCTGAGCTTGGAAAGAATCCGTCTTCTGGGGCTGAAGATGCTGAAGTGACTGAAGATTATCCCTCCACTGTCCATGCCTTGGTAACAAATCCCTGACCAAGTGTTCTGCAGAGGGGATATCTAAAGGAATTTCGTCAAAGGGAACCCAACCTCTTTCATAGAAAGCCCATCCGATGAGGCTGACTGGTAAGGGCTTTATCCCATACTGACGTAAGAGAGGAATATTGCGAAACAGTTCAGTCGGAACCCCTCGCCAAACCACTTCCCCCTGATTGAGCACAACGACCTCATCGGCCTTTTTGATCAGTTCTTCACTGGAATGCTCGACTAACATAATCGTTAACTCTTTTTGTCGCCGCAGATCATCCAATGTTTCAAAGATTTCGGATCTTCCCACTGGATCAAGTTCCGAAGTGGGTTCGTCGAGTACCAAGATTTCAGGCTCCATCACGAGAACGCCAGCAATCGCCAGGCGTTGTTTTTCTCCACCTGAAAGTTCCTGGGTCAAGCGTTTATTGTACCCTTGAAGGCGAACTTTTTCCAGTGTTTGATTGACCCTTCGTTTAATCTCTTCTAACGGAACCAAAAAATTACGGGGGCCAAATGCGGTATCTTCTTCGACGGTGCGGCCAATAATTTGAGTTTCCGGATCCTGTAAGACAAGTCCGAGAATCTTGGATAAGGACTGCACTGCGGTTTTCCTGACGTCAAGACCGGCCACGATAACCTGACCCATCAGTTTTCCTTCCAAGAGTTGGGGAATTAGACCGTTAAGGCATAAACTCAAGGTTGTTTTCCCTGCCCCAGTAGCACCCATTAACCCAACGAACTTTCCTTTATCAACGGTTAAACTTATGTTTCTCAAACTAGGTTCCATAGAGTTTGGATAATGGTAGGAAACATTATGGAGTTCAAGGGCATTATCAATATGTTGCATAGTTTTCATAGTTTGCTCGGCTTCCACGGCTTTCACCTCATCATCCTAGATAAGCCGACTTCCCTTAATCGCTTTATAAGCGATTGCAGAGATTATGACATTAATGGCTGCTCCGACGATCAGAAAAGGCATCAGTCCCAAAACCCCTCCCATGCCCATCATCGGAAGCATAGCAAAGGATGATACAACCCCATTGAGGATAATTCCAACGATGACTGCAGGAATCAGACCCAGCTTTTTGTTTACCCAACGGTAGGCCAAAGCCCATAAAGCCATTTGAAAAGCAATATACAGATGGACAGGAATCGTCATTGGGAATCCAATCACTGCTGAGGTCAGTAAATGACCAAAGGCAATGACAATCGCTCCCTCCAGCCCGCCAAAGGCTAAAGCACTGAAAAATCCAGGAGCTGAATCCATACCAATGGTTCCTACAGGACTTGGTATTTTAATCAGTGCGCCTACAGCACTTAAGGCAATAAATATAGCCATAATTGATAGTCTTTTGACATTCCAAGCAGATAGTTTTAAGTCCTCTGTTTCTGTGTTTAAATTATTCATGGGTTACTCCTCCTCATATTTTTTAGTTCAATTTACCGATTCTAGTAACGGGTAACCGCTTAAAACCAGATGAAGTGAGATCAAATGACAAGGGCGATGAAGACGTAAAAATGACACAGGTCGAAGGACCAGCCGATTTATCCAAATCAAGTAAGCAGGTAGGATCGACGATTAACCTGCTGTTACTGTTGGAGGCAAGTAGCTGTGCCTCCGTGCGGATACCTCTTGACCCAACAGGGATGATATCGTGAACACCTAGGCTGTCTAAAAGGACTCGAATATGGTTAGCCTGAACTATTTCCGGATCCTCTGGATTGCTGACTTCAGGACCTACTTTAGGCAATCCTAAACAATAGACGTCATCTCCAGACAGGGAGGTTCCAATTCGCAATCGATTCTTCTTTGCCACACCAATCACACTGATTCCGAGGCCGGTTTGCTGAGTGTTCATGTTTTTTTCCGTGCTGATCGCCATGGGTAATGTCAATCCAGCGGCTGCGAATTCCTCTTTCACCCCCTCTAAAATTCCTTCGCCAGTCGGATACGGCTCATTTGATATTGCCACCGTCATCATCAGGGGCACGGCCCCCGTTGCAAGGACTTCCAACAAAGCCACCCGTGTCGTTAATCTACCAGTGATGGACCATGAAATTTGTAATTCATCGAGATCTTTCATACCGATCGCCCCACAGGAATCACAGGAAGCTACAAGTAATTGTTCTGTATTTATAGCAACAACCTCAACATCGCGACCAAGATATCCCAATCGTTTCCACCCCCTTTCTTTTTATGGCATAAGGCCAAAATAAAAAGCTCACAGTCCATTTTCCGTTCACCACGTGACCCGAAAATCGACCATGAACTTTACCTTAATCCATGTCTTACTTACATTACAGGCAGGTCTCCTGACTTAGAATCATCGACTGTATACGCCTTCCCGGTTTCCCAGTGGCTTTCATATAAGTCTCCTCTTTACAGTGGTGGGTCCGTCCGGGATTTTCACCCAGTTCCCTATTCTCCCTGACTAAGGGCACCTGTAACAAAAAGTTATTATTGATTTAATTGTATTTTAATGCATGAAGCATTAGATTACAAGACCTTTTCTAAATCTTCGTCTCCCCGTGTTTCTGAAGGGTCTACGCTTCAGTTGTCGTCGTGTTCTTTATTTTGCTTTATCCATTTATCCTGCCCTTTATATCGGTTCCGTATTATTGACAACTCTTTGCGGCGGCTGCCAAATTCTTTGACTTGGTCTACCAACCAAACCTGGAAGTGTTCTTTTAAGGATTTTTTTTCAAAACGGTGACCCGCCGATCCGAAATTCCACTGCATACCGTTTTCCGAAGAGCGTACATCTGCTTCCTGACCACAAAGTGGGCAAACAGCATGATTTGGTGTAGGAAACTTCCAAAGATCCGACCAACAAGTGGGGCATTGACCCGCTTCTGATTGTCGAGGTTTTCCGAATAACGACGCCCCCAGAGCTCGGATGCGTGCGGTTGATTCAGGATTTACCAAAGCTTCTCCGGGAAGTGCCCCCATAAACATGTGGGCATCCTTGATATCAAAGCCCATAAAGCGAGCGTTAGCAATCAAAGCTGATAGGGTATATCCTTCCCAACCCTTAATGCCAGCAGTAGCGATAATCACGCAAGGTTTCCCCCAGAGTTCATCCAGTTGTCGAGCAAGGGCAATAATCCGGTCTCCAAACAACTTTGTGATTGCAGCTGGGCCCAAAGCATAGCATGGGGAGGATATAATAATCCCATCCGCCTCTTTTATTCGATCGAGTAAAAAATATAAGTCATCCGTTAGGGGGCAACGTTGATTCGGTACCAAACAAGCATAGCAAGCCTTGCAGGGTTGAAGATTTAAATCGGGCAGTTTGATGAGTTCTAGCTCGAATTCCTCTCCTATCGAGGCAGCTGCCTCCTTGATCAAGATCTCCCCATTGGCTAATTTTCTCTGTGAAGCCACTAATCCTAAGATTTTCTTCATATGTATACCTCCTCATCCACTCTGAATGCATGTATGATTTTGCTGCAAAAAGCCAAAAGAATATTGCAGAGAGAGCATGTTGAGCGGAATTTGCGTAAGCGAACGGACAAGAGCTTAACATTGATTATATCACACTGCTACCCGTTACTAGTATGACAATATATGAAAACGTGGAACTTGACAATTAGATAACTTTTGTAATAAATTGGAATTCATTAAATTACTCAATATGGACATTATAAATTAGAATTCAAATTTAAGGAGGAATTTACATGCCTGGACAAGCTAAGAAAATGCCTCAACCTAACGGCGGAATTAAATGCCTTGTTAACACTTGCCATTATTATGGGTCAGGCGATCATTGTTACGCAGACAAAATCGAAGTTCAAGCCCCTAACGCTAGTACTACTGAAATGACAGACTGCGCGACCTTTCTCCCTGAGTGATTGATTACCTTACCCGGATAAATTGTGTAATTCTAATTTACACAACGGAAATTTTAAGGCTTGTCCGCTTGGACAAGCCTTAAAATAATAGTTATTTTACTCAATTCCTTACAAAACCCACTTTACCATCGGTTCATCAATTTGACCAATTCAGATGATTGTTAAACCTCCTACTAAGCTTTATATATTATACTTTCCCTACTTACCCTATCTAATTACTGGGTTTTAATTGTACATAAAATCATAAGTTAACGGGCAACTATATCGGTAATATCAACAGATGCATCCCTAGTGATCATAATAATATCCGTTAATTCCATTTCCAAACGTCCCCATCCAACCCTCTCTATGGTTCGCCTAAAACGTTCTCTTGGATTGCCGTATTTTGCGAAGAATGCTAAAGTAGCATCGATTAGTCTAAATAGCTCCTCCTTTTCAAAAATCAGCGGAAGAAATTGCTTTCCGGTTAATATTTGCTTGCCCAACGTTCCCCCAAAATAAATAAGAAAGCCAGCTTTTCCTTGCCAAGCCCCTAACGGGCACGATTTTTCACATTTGCCACAATGAATACATTTCTCCTCGACAAATACGAGACTTCCTTCTCCTTTATCCACTTTGATCGCTTTCCCAGGGCAAACAGCTTCACATAAGCCGCAAAAACTACAGTTCATCTTCTCCCAGGTCGGTTGTATTCCACCTTTTATTCCAAGGTCATTTTCTTCCGCTTTTAAACAGTTATTTCTACACCCTGTAACACCCAATTTGAACTTGTGTGGAAGGTCTTTGGCAGAATATCGTTTTTCAAGTTCTTTGGCTAGCTCTGTTGTATCAATCAAGCCGTTTGGACAGATAGCAATCCCCTGGCAAGCAGTCACTGCTCTAACCCTTGGACCGCTTGCCCCCGGTTCTAATCCTGCTTTGCCCAATTCGCATTTTACGATATCAATATCTTCAAGCTTGATAAAAGGGATCTCAATCCCTTGTCTTGACGTAAGATGAATGTATCCTTTACCATATACCTGAGCAATTTCATAGACTTTTTTTAACTGTTCCGCACTTATTTGACCCCCAACAACCCTTAATCTCATTGAAAAACAGTCCTTCTGAACCTGCCTAATGAAACCTGTTGTTTTTAACGACTTATTATCAACCTTGCCCATAATCGTTTAAACCTCTTTCCGTCAAATACGAATTAACATTTTTTCATATAACAATATTTACTGTTAAAGAAGGTAAAATGATGACAATATTGAATCTCCTAAATTCCGATATGAATACTTGTTATTAGTCGTTATTATAGTACATGATTACAATTTGAGTCAATAGCTTTTCACAGACATAATTTCAAAAAAAGCTCGGTCTTTCCTTAACATACCCTCAATCTCTTTGATCTCTCTGCTTGGGTACGGAGCCAAATTTTTAGTTCTTCCGTAACTTGATTCTCATCTAACTTGGTCGTCACTGCCAGTGTGGCTAAAGACACCATCAAGGATAAGTTGCAGAGGGATTAAGACTTCCTGGTTTTTTACCCAAAGACGCAGAAAGCAGGTTTCAACTGGAACCGTCGAAAATGTTTCTAATCGGAAGAGGATTTTCTGTCCACACGTAACCGCGCCAAATGGTTCACGGTAAAACACATCGTGAGAATTGTGATACGCATTAAACACCATTTTACTCACCTGTATCCTTGCAATTAATTATTCTCCATCCGTTGAGATTGGGACTAACTTAGGTGAATCTGCAGTTCCAATGGCTGCTCATCGCGGATTATAATAGAGACTCATAAATTTCGATATAAGCATTCGCGGATCTCTCCCAACTAAAATCCATCTCCATAGCTTTTTGGCGCAGATTTGCCCATACCTGCTTATCTGTATGGTATAGCTTTAAGGCCCGTTGCACTGTAAACAGAAATTCGTGGGCATTATAATTGGCAAAACTAAACCCATTACCAACACCGGACATTTCATCGTACGAAAAGACCGTGTCTTTTAACCCACCTGTTTCTCGGACGACAGGAATCGTCCCATAACGCATTGCGATCATTTGGGCAATACCACAGGGTTCAAAACGCGACGGCATTAAAAACAGATCTGCCCCGGCATAGATTTTATGCGCCAGTTCATCTGAGAATTTTAAGCTAATTGCAAGCTTTTCGGGATAGTTTGAGGCGAAATATCGTAACATTTCCTCATAACGGTTCTCGCCTGTACCTAGAATCACCAATTGAACCTCTTGTGACAGGATTTCTTCTATTACGTGGGCCAATAAATCCAGGCCTTTTTGGTCTGCTAGTCGAGAGACCATCCCTAGGACAGCTATATCATCTCGAACGGGGAGTCCCATGATCGCCTGTAAGTGTTTTTTGTTTTCTTGTTTTGCAAGGAGAAGATTATCGAACGGCATGACCAGATAAGGGTCTTTGTGTGGATTATAGACTCCGTAATCAATGCCATTAAGAATTCCAGTTAAAGACTCGCCACGTTTTCTTAAAAGTCCATCGAGTTTTTCTCCATAGTAAGGATTTTTAATTTCTTCAGCATACGTCGGACTCACCGTTGTGATCCAATCCGCATGAAGTAGAGCAGCCTTCATAAAATTGACCGCTCCATGAAATTCCAAGGCATCTTCTGTAAAATGTTCCTGCCCGAGTCCCACGATATCGCTAAGTACTTCCCTAGAAAAAAGCCCTTGATACTTCAGGTTATGAATTGTAAAAACCGTCTTCAAGGGATAATAAAGGGGCTCCCGGCTATAAAACTCTTTGAGCATGAGGGGGATTAAAGCCGTATGCCAATCATGACAATGGATAATATCTGGTTTAAATCCAGGAATGTGGATTAAGCTTTCCAGAGCTGCACGGGAAAAAAAAGCGAATCGCTCCGCATCATCATATTCCCCATAAACCTGAGGGCGAGAAAAATAATACTCGTTATCAAGAAAATAATAATGAACCCCCTGGTAAACCACTTCTTCCAACCCACAATATTGTTGACGCCAAGCGACTTGGACAGCGAAATGGGCCAAGTGTCGGAACTCCGTTTTATAACATTCAGAAATCGTGCTGTATTTCGGCATAATCACTCGCACATCAACACCCTGTTTATGCAGAAAGGAAGGTAACGAGCCGACGACTTCCCCTAAACCACCTGTTTTCGCAAAGGGATCTGCTTCTGCTGATACAAACACAACGTTCATATTCCTCCGCCTTTCGAATTCTAGATCACGGTTCTTTTGAGGACGACTAATGGGTTATTCAGACTCCCCTTTAGGACATTTTCCCCATTGACCTTTACGGATTTATCGAGAATAGCATACTCTATTTGAGCATTCTCTTGAATATGGCATTCAGGCAGTATGATGCTATTTTTAATTTGACAACCTTGCTCAAGAATCACTTCTCTGAAAATAATCGAATTTTCAACTGTTCCTGAGATAGAGCACCCACTAGCAATTAATGAATTACTGACTTTGGCCTGTGAAGTATATTGAGTAGGGGGGTTATCCCTTATTTTGGTGTGGATCCGATCTTGCCCCAACCATAATTTTCCTCGAACTTCTAGATCGAGCAATTTCATACTTCGATCAAAGTAATCTTTTACCGTACGAATCGCCCCAATTAACGTACAAGTAGGCCGGCCGTAGATTTTGAGAATTCCAATATTTTCCATTATAATGTTAATTAAGTCAATACACCCAATAGAACTACACCCAATAGAACTATATTTTTCGATAATATTTAATAAAAGCTCACGTCGGATGATAAACATACATACTAAATGAGGTTGAATGAGTTTCCCCCGTCCAAGGTCCTCTATGTCACAAATATTAGTGACTTTCTGATCGTTATCAAGCTCAAAATTCATTTCATCCGTGGGTTCGACCAAGTGATCCATGTCTTTATAAATCAAGGTAACATCGGCACGCTTGTCATTGTGAAATTCTAAGGCCAGTTTAAAATTAATGTTAAAAAATTTGATCCCCTCGACTAATGACAACATATTCTGCGTAATCTTTCTGCAAATATTCCAGATTATTTTTTAAATCTTTAATACAAAACGTGTGATTGTCCCCTGCTAGACCATGGATGACTCCAGGCAGGATAAACAGTCCGCCATCCTTCCTGTCTAGAAACCAAGCTTTACCAGCGCCCAAGTGATCCAGAAGTGGTCTATAATGGTGAGGGGTAACCAATCCTATCGTTTGTATCCCGGAGTTAACCATGCTCGATAGCGCAAAATCGAGAATTCGATACCGTCCGCCGAAGGGAATAGCAGCAATCGGCCTTTCCAAGGCAAGCCCTTGCAAACTATCAGTTGCGCTATTCGCATAAATGATTCCTATAGCATTCGACATCTTATTTCTCTCCTTTTCCAAACGGGCAGGCTCTATAAATCGTTTCACCAGCTTCGATCACGGAACCTTCAGAAAGTATGTGGTTATCCTCAATCACCGTAATCCCTTCTTGATTCGGAGGGACTCGTCCCTCAACACCCACAACACAGTTGCGCATAATTTCTGCATTTTCACCAACAATTGTCTTATGAATGTCCGATCCCTTGTGAATTTTTACATTTGGCAATAAAATCGAATCCCTAATTTGTACCTCTTTCCCTACATAAACCCCTGGCGCGATAATTGAATTGCTTACCTTGCCATGCCATGCACGATGCACCCATTACATATCAGACTGTTTTCTATCTTCGCCGTGGACCCCACAAAGTGGGGGGGTAAAATATCTTCATTGGAAAAGATCCGAAACTTTGGATCAAAAATATTAAGAAAGTGGCCCTCCCTCAAAGACTCCATATTCGCTTGATAATAGCTTTCAATTGTACCGACATCACGCCAATACCCTTGAAACCTGTACGCATAAACTCGCTTCGCTTGGTTTAGTTGCTGAGGGATTATGTTTTGGCCGAAATCATTATGAGACTGAGGGTCTCCAGCATCGGAAATTAACGCCTGCTTAAGGGTTGACCAATTGAAAATATAGACCCCCATAGAGGCAAGATTACTATCGGGTTGGGAAGGCTTTTCTGTAAACTTGGTAATCCGTTCATCGTCATCGACGGTTAGAATACCAAAGCGTGAAGCTTCTTCCCAAGGAACTTTGATCGTGGCAATAGTTATCTCAGAATTCTTCTCCTTGTGGAACTTTAACATCAAGGTATAATCCATGCGATAGACATGATCCCCGGAAAGAATAATTACATATTCGGGGTCATAAAAGTCTATAAACTCATAATTTTGATACACGGCGTTTGCTGTGCCGTTATACCAACTTCCTTTAGTTTCACTGAGAAAAGGGGGAAGAATATGCATTCCACCCGAAGGATTATCTAGGTCCCATGCCGATCCCAAATCAATATAAGAATTAAGCAGAAACGGCTTATACTGGATGAGTACCCCAACCGTATTAATTTGCGAATTTGAGCAGTTACTTAACGTAAAGTCAATAATTCGATACTTGCCGCAGAAAGAAACGGCCGGTTTAGCTCGGATTCGTGTCAGACCGCCTAATCTACTTCCTTGTCCACCGGCTAATAGCATCGCTACACATTCCTGCTTTTTCAAAGATGCTCCCCTCCCTCTTATCTCAAAACCGCCCTTAATTGTATTTCCTTTAATCATTTATTTAGAAAGTGAGGTTAGCGACGGTGCGGTATCGGATCTTCCAGATCCAATCTGCATAGTCTCGAATAGTCCGATCACTAGAGAATATTCCTGATTCCGCGATATTGATTAGGGAAATTCGATTCCAGGCATCTCGATTCAAATATAGTTTTTGGAGCTTGGCATGCATTTCCAGATAGGATTGAAAATCTTTTAAGACAAAAAATTCATCATTGTAGATGAGTAGTGAATCATATAACACTCTGAATTCTTCCCCCAGATTATCGAAAAACCCACTTCTTAAGTGGTCCACACACCTTCTAATGTCAGGGTTGGCATGGTATTCATCCCAGGGCTTATACCCTCCATTACGGGTATAATCTAAAACTTGATCGGCATTGAGTCCAAAAATAAAGATATTTTCCTTACCTACAGCTTCGTTAATTTCAACGTTGGCACCATCTAAGGTCCCCAAAGTAAGGGCACCATTCATCATAAATTTCATATTTCCAGTGCCTGAAGCTTCTTTACTGGCAGTCGATATTTGTTCACTAATGTCAGCCGCTGGATAGATCAATTCCCCTTGGGATACATTAAAATTCTCTATAAAGACAACCTTTAGTTTCTGATTAACGTTCGGATCCTGCTCAATCTTTTGACTGAGAGCATTGATCAGCTTGATCACGACTTTGGCATAATGATAGCCTGGTGCGGCTTTTCCTCCGAAGATGAAGGTCTGCGAACCTGTCAACGACTCAGGATCATCGATCGCCTGATTGTATAAATGCATGATTTTTAAAACATTGAGCAATTGCCTTTTATAGGCATGCACCCTCTTCACTTGAACGTCAAAAATCGACGAAGGGTCAAGGACAAGCCCCTGTTTCGATCTGACTTTTTCAGCCAAACGGCATTTATTTTCGTACTTTACTTTGGCAATCTGCTCTAGAAAACTGTGATCATCTTTAAACTTCTTAAGTTTCTTGAGTTCTTCAGCATCTTCTTTCCAATTCGGACCAATAGCCTCCGTGATCAGACCAGACATCTTTGGGTTTGCAGCTAACAAAAATCTCCTGTGATTGACCCCATTTGTTTTATTACTAAATTTATAGCCAAATATCCGATAGTATTCCTTGAAGACCTCGTTTTTAAGAATTTTAGTATGAAGTCTAGCAACCCCATTGACCGAAGAACTTCCGATAATCGCTAAATTCGCCATCCAAACATACCCATCTCTGAAGATTTGAGTGTTATGAACCACCTCCTGATCATCGAGAAATTTTCGCGTTAAGTCTTCCTTGAATCTACGATCAATTTCCTCGATGATCATATAAATCCTGGGCAGTAGGCTTTTGACGAGATCAATAGGCCATTTTTCCAGTGCTTCAGGCAAAACTGTGTGATTTGTAAACGAAATGGTGTTGACGGTGATATTCCAAGCCTCATCCCATCCTATCCTTTCTTCATCAATTAAGATGCGCATTAGTTCGGGAATACACAAAACTGGATGAGTATCATTAATATGAATAGCCACCCGTCGCGAGAAATCTTGCAACGAACATGTATTATTCTTTTTTTTATAACTCCTCACGATTGAACCTAAGCCAGCAGCTACAAAGAAATATTCTTGCTTAAGCCTTAGCTCTCTCCCAGAACGACCGCTATCATCTGGATAAAGAATATAAGAAATCGCTTCGACCTCAGATTTATAGCTTGTCGCTTGGTTAAATTCTCCCCGATTGAAACTAGTTAAGTCCAGCTCTCCTGAGACTGCTTCAGCACTCCATAGCCTTAAGTTATTGATATACATAGGATTATCATAGCTCATGATGGGTACATCATAGGGTACTGCCAGTACTTGCTCATAGTTTTCATGATGAAACACTGTCTCCCCCTCGTGGTACTCTACTCTCACATTTCCTTTGAATTTCACAATAACTGCCTTATTATATTTGCGCATTTCCCACGGATACCCATTTTTTAGCCAGTTATCTGCCACTTCAACCTGATTTCCACACACAATCTTTTGTTCAAACAGGCCATACTTATAACGAATCCCATTCCCATGCCCCTCGATGCCCAAAAACGCCATGGAGTCGAGGAAACATGCAGCTAATCTTCCTAATCCACCATTACCCAAACCAGGGTCTGATTCTTGTTCTAAAAGATCATCTAAATTAATGTTCAACTCGGATAAACCTTCTCGAACTAGACCTTCTATTTTAAAATTAACCAGATAATTGAGGAGAAGCTTACCAATTAGAAACTCCAGCGAAAAATAGTATATTTGTTTACCCTGGGAGATAGAAATAGTGTTCATAGCCTTGTGATAACTCATTTTTTCTTTTAACAATCCGACCAAGGCACTAAATTTGTCCCAGTGGGTTGCTTCTTCAGCGGTAATCCCTTCTCCCTCCATTAATTTTTTCAGATAGGCTTGCTTAAAGCTTTCTTTATTTGAAAACATTTTGTTTCTTCCTCCAATATCTTACTATTCAACCAAGCTTTTAAGATAATCATAGCTAAGGGTGCCACTTTAATCGTCAGAGAGAAGGGTTGACCATGCCAAGGAACCTCCTCGGTCAAAAGGCACGAGCGGTTGACTTGCTCCCCGCCCCATAAATTTCTTGATCAGAATTCAATAATTCTTGATAGATTCCCCTGTTTGGAACTCCTAGACGAAAATTCTCATAGCCAGTTAGCTGAAAGTTAATCAATATAATTAAGATTTCAGAAACACTTTTTCGTCCTTAGTATTTCATATTTATATAACTGTTTTTCAAGAACCACTGGCACAAAGAGAGTCCATATCCAAAGATATACATTCAGCACCTCAGGCACCCAGACTGCAAAATTCGTCCCCCGAATAGCATCATATTCTATGATATGTGCGCCAAGCTTCAAGTAGCTGTGGTACATTTCTCCAATATTAAAAAGGTATGCTTCTTCTTGCATAAGATAACTGTCGTTAGGCATATAATCACAACCTCTTTTATGTTTCTAATCTTACTTTATATATTCTTCCACCATATGGATTGTTCTTCCATATGGCGTAAATTTATCAATAGTAGTTTCTGCTTGTGCAACGAAATCCTTGGACTTATGTGTAAATCAAATTTATAAAGAGGCTGTCTAAAAATTTCCATTTTTAGACAGCCTCTTTTGTTGTAGGGACTCGGTCGATTGCATCTATTGTTAAATTTCTTTCTGAGTTAATGTAACATCTCATCATTTCAAACGTATTAAGAGTGTAACTATCTCAAGAGTTCAAAGTTACACCCAAATCTAACCAAATAAAAATAAGCTTGATTTATTGTCGTCGCCCTGATAGTTTATTGTTCTCACTCAAAAAACAAAGGGGACGACGACATATGCTCAAGCTTATCGATACCATTTTACAACGATTTCAATGTTGCTTCAAGCGAAAGGAAACCTTTTCTTGGTTTGTCGTCATCATCGTCGGGATGTTAGTGCGAACAAATCTAAGAGGAGTCTCTTCTATTGTGGGTTGCTTACATCTGGACTCTTGTCATTATGAATCCATGATCTACTTTTTCCGATCGCCGGCCTTTAATTTAGGGGATATCAAACGCCAATGGGTGAACGTTGTTCAGCAATACATAAAACCTGTGAAGATTGATAGACGAACTATTATAATCGGAGACCACATCAAAGTGGGTAAGGAAGCTCGGTACATGCCCGGTGTAAAAAAACTGCATCAGGATTCTGGAAATGTGGGGAAAGCAGAATACATCTTTGGTCACCAGTTTGGCATGATAGGCATTTTGGCCGAAGGACCAACGACTCAGTGCGTTCCTTTGGATATTGATCTTCACGATGGCATTGATGAAATAAACGCTTTAAACCATGATTCCTCCGAACAAACAACCTCTGAGACACCGAAAGAAAACAGCATTGGAAAAATAATTCAGATGGCTGGACGGTATGTCAACGTTACTTCAGAAAAAATAATCGTCCTATTAGATGCCTATTTCCCCAGTGTAACTTCCTTTAATGCGGCCGAGGCTATCAATCAAGAACACTCTTCCAAGTTAATCACTCTAATCATGAGAGCAAAATCCAATACGGTGGCCTTTAAAGAACCCCAAAAACCTGAAAAACGAGGGAAAGGACGCCCCCGTATCTATGGCGAAAAGGTTGTGTTTAAAAATCTCTTTCAAGATTGTCTAGAAACGTTTCAAACCCTCTCTATCAACCTCTATGGGAAGAATGAAACAGTACAGTATCTCTGCCTGGATCTTTTATGGAAACCGATTGGCCGCAAAGTGCGCTTTGTTTTGGTGAAAACTGGTGAAAAAATGATGATTTTGATGTGTTCGGATCGGACTCTGCAGCCACAACAAATTATTCTAGCCTACAGTTACCGATTTAAGATTGAAGTTTCTTTCAAAATGTTAAAACATGTCATCGGTAGTTTTGGTTATCATTTTTGGACAAAAGCGCTGCCGAAACTATCACGTCTTAAAACAAAAACCGATCTTTCCGTTGTAAAAAAATTAACCGATAAAGAAAGGATCCTAGCGACCACAAGAGCCATCGAAGTGTACACGTTTTTAAGTTGCATGGCCATGGGAATCTTGACAATCGTTTCTCTAACGTTTCCAACCTTAGTCTGGCAAAAATTCTCGGGCTGGCTCCGAACCCGATCCTCAGCGCTTCCATCGGTAGAAACCGTTCGTTCGGTGATCCAGCAGGAGTTGTCTTGGAATTTTCGCAATCTCAGTTATTATGCGACTTTGTCGAAAATCCAAGATTATCAACGGCTGGAATTTGATATGTCTGAAAAGATACGTGCCTAATATCGTTATCTAGGCTTATTTGGCTAATTTCTATGGGATTTTTTGGAGAGAACTTTGAACTCTTGAGTAACTATAATAACAGCCGAAAGTGTCAACTTGTTAATAGGCTGAGAAACTGAGAGATAGGGAATGTTATGAAGAAACGTTTGTATCGATCTAGTCAAGATAAACAAGTCGGAGGGGTCTGCGGAGGATTAGCAGAGTACTTAAACCTTGATCCCAGCCTAGTCCGGATTGCAACAATTCTTTTAATCTTTGTGGCAGGAACTGGATTTTTAGCCTATCTAGTCGCCTGGTTTGTCGTCCCATTAGATTCCGATTGAATTATGGTTAGAGAGCCTCGTAAACAATTTCGGCAATGTCTTGGCTTTGCATATTAGCATCCATACTCCTAACTGCAGCGGTCAATGTAGTTAAACACATAGAGCAGGCGCTAGCCAAAATATCCGGCTCCGTTCTGAGAGCCTTTTTGACGAGTAGTTTACTAATTCTTTGCTCCTTAAAATCGTCTAACCAAATTCGGCCCCCTCCAGCTCCACAGCAAAAGGCTCTTGATCGATTGTTTTTCATCTCCACTAATTCTAGTCCTGGAATCGAAGTCAAAACTTCTCTGGGTGCCTCGTAAATAGAGTTATATCTCCCCAAATAGCAAGGATCGTGAAAGGTTACTTTACGGCTATTAGCCTTTGCACCCTTTAGTATTAGTTTACCGGATGCAATAAGTTCTAAAAGATACTCGGAATGATGCATTACATGATAATGCCCTCCAAATTGAGGGTAGTCGTTTTGAAGCATATTATAACAATGGGGACAATGAGTCACGATGGTCTTAAAGCTATAGCGGTCTAAATTTCGGATAGTTTCTCTTGCTAACTGTTGAAAGAGTTTTTCGTTTCCTAGGCGCCTAACGGAATCTCCACAGCATTTTTCTTCTCTTCCCAATACGGCATAATCAACACCTGCTTTTTCAAAGATCTTAAACATCGTCTGGGAGACCTTCTGATTCCTAGATTCATAAGAACCGAAACATCCCAGCCAATAGAGGATGTTCGTCTTTTTTTTCACACTAAGAAGAGGAACTTGCAACTCTTTGGTCCAATATGACGGACTATTTGAACCATCTAAACCATCTGAAGCAGCTAAACGTATCCCCCACGGATTTCCAACTTCTGAGATAGATTTAAAGACCTTCTGAAGCTCAGGTGGATAGTCCGTACTTTCGGTGCTTAGACTTCTTCGCATATCCACGATACGTTTAATATGCTCGATATAAATGGGGCATTTGTCCTCGCAGAGTCCACACGTTGTACAAGACCATAGCGTCTCTTTAGAAATTACGTTACCTGGGATAACGTGATTAAACGTCTCCCCTCGGTTTCTAAAAAACGACGCCTTTTTGATTGAATGCCTTTTTAGATCTTGAACCACCACTCTAGGGGATAATGGAGTACCACTTATATATGCCGGACAACCTTTCTGACACCTTCCGCAGGAAATGCAAGCATCTAATTCGAGAAGCTGTTTTTTGCTAAACTCTTCGAGACGTGCCGCGCCAATGTTCTCTACTTCTTGAGAAGTTATATCAACTGGGGTCAATCCACCTATTGGGGAGAACGGTCTTAAGAAGATGTTTATCGAAGAAGCAAACATATGAAACAATTTTGAATAAGGAATATAGGCAATAAATCCGAAGGCCAACAGCATATGGATATACCATAATGCTGCATGAACAGATAGGCTTGATCTAAGAGACAAGCCTGTGATGCTAACAACTTCGGAGAAAAGCAGACCGACCGGTGACCACCATGCCCAAGGATCTTGGGTTGAGTAAATCCGTAAACCTTCCAATACAAAACCCGTAAAAAGGATTAAAAAAATGAGGATGAGTAAAACTGCGTCATCTAAGGTGTAATCCTCATGGTCCGGTTTATCAATATAACGCTTATAGGCGGCCATTCCAATTCCAATCATGGCCATTAGTCCAAATAAATCCATTAACAAGCTAAGGATCAAATACTTATTTCCATAAAAAAGTGGAATGCCAAAATGATCCTGAATAGCTATGACTGACGTTCCAATCGTCAAGATTACAAACCCATAAAAAACTCCCAAATGCATGATGCGGCGGAAAGTCCCCCTGAAAATTCCTTGATCATGCTTGATTAAGGCTGAAAAGAACATTTTAAATCTCAAACCTAAGTGATCATAGTTGATCGTGCGGCCTTGTTGCCAACCCCAAATCTTTTTATAACACCCTCTTGTAAAGATTATGACTGAAATTAGGGCGAAAACATACATTAAGCCCTTTCCGTGACTATTCCAATATAACTGTCTGGTCGCCTCCATACGTACACCTCGATTCTTTACCCCATAGTTCCCTGCTGCATCGTGAACATTTTGTGATATAACCCTTCTTTGACCAGAAGTTCAGTATGAGTACCTCGTTCGACAATCTTTCCGTTGTGGAGGACTAAGATAAGGTTAGCATCCTTTATTGTTGAAAGTCGATGAGCAATGGCAATTGTCGTTCGTCCCTTGCGCATTTTCCCTAAGGCCGTTTGAATCGCTTCTTCTGTTTCCGTATCAACGTTGGCAGTTGTTTCATCCAAAACAAGGATTTTCGGTTTTCCCGCCATAGTTCGGGCGAAACAAATGAGTTGACGCTGACCACTCGATAAAGTAGCACCGCGCTCTCCGATCGGTTCCTCGAATCCTTGCGGAGCATTTCAATAAATTCACCTGCCTGTACTAACGATGCCGCTTCTAACACGTCTTCTTCGCTCACGGTTGACCTAGAGAGTGCAATATTTTTGGTGATATCTCCTACGAATAAAAACGGATCTTGAGCCACAAGTCCCACCTTGGAGCGCAACTCTGCCGCGGAAAATTCAGACAAAGATACTCCGTCAATAAGGATTTCTCCCCTAGTAAGTGGATAGAAGCGTATGAGGAGATTGGCGATGTCCAACAAAAGCCACGGTTTGTCCAGGGTAGACGGTGAAACTAATGTTCCTCAAAATTTCCCCTATCTTGGAGTAAGGCATACAAAAGTATATCATAGGACTTCATCTGATATCTAGCTAAAAGCATATTCTTTGCTGATTAACTTGCTTAAGTAATCAATCATTTCCACTTCTCTCTTTCTGTTGATTTCTACCGAAAATACAGAAAGCCCTACGTTCTGTTGAACGCAAGGCTCACCTGATTAGCTCCTTAATAACCAATTGCTTAATGGGTTATTCTATTATTCTATCTCCCAGTTTGGTTTAGGTCCTCTTAAATAGGACATTAAGGCTCCCAGCAGGCTAAAGGCAAAAGAGATGGAAAAGGCTGTTCTGAGACCTGAAACAAACTCATTAATCGCTATACCGTTTGAACCAACCTGAGTACCAATAAATAATGCCTGCATTGCAGCGGGAGATATACTCGAGGAAATAATTGCCATAGAAAGTGCTATGCTGAGTACCATTCCGGCATTACTCATCATCGTGTTCACCCCCGCGGCGATACCCCGTTTGTCAGGCGGCACCGAACCCATGATGGAACTAGTATTGGGCGAGAAGAACATTCCCGAACCAAAACCCATGATGAGCATCCATAGGATTAATTCAGGAGTGGATGTCTTAGCGTTGATCATCATTAATCCCCCTAGCCCCACAGCCGATACCAACAGACCAGACGAACTTAAAACTCTGGCACCATAACGGTCGGATAGCCCTCCGCTGAACGGAGAAACGATCATCATGGATAAGGCAAAGGGAGATAATAAAATTCCAGCAACTACAGGATCCATACCTTTTACCCCTTGAAAAAAGAAGATGAGTAGAAAGGTAACTGCGCCTCTAGCTAAACCATTGAGAAAGTTACTGAGGTAGGCTAAGGCAATAACCCGTGTTTTAAATAACCTTAAATCCAGCATGGGCTGGTCGGTCTTATTTTCAATTCGCACAAACAAAACCAAAAGTATTATGGCAACCGCAAATAAGAGAATGACATAAGAATTCGTCCAGCCCATAAAGGCACCCAAAGATAAGGCCATTAAAAGTAATAGGATTCCGGCGGAGAAGCTTAAGGTACCTTTCCAATCAAAGGTTTGTTTTCGAAGGATTTTATGAGTCTCTCGAAGTTTAAAGTATGACCATAATGAGCCAATGATTCCAATAGGGACGTTAATATAGAAAATGCTTCTCCAGCCAAAGGTCATCAGAAATCCCCCCAGGATAGGGCCAATCACAGACGCTATGCTGATAACCATAATATTAAGTCCCAAAGCCTTACCAAGTTCTTCCTTGGGGAAAGCGTCAGCGACTATGGCAGTACTGTTGGCCACCATTAGAGCACCTCCGATGGCCTGTACTAGTCTAAAAATTAAAAGCTGCGTACCAGACTGAGCCAAGCCACTTAAAAGGGAAGCAATCGTAAATAAGGCAAATCCACTGACATAAAGCTTCTTTCTGCCATACATATCTGCCATTCTTCCAACTGAAGGCACTAGGATAGTCATTACCAACATATATCCCATGATCGTCCAGGTTATTACGGTCATGCTTGCATGTAAATCCTTCATAATTACCGGGAGCGCAATGATCAGTGTGCTGCCACTGAGTACGGAAAAAAGAGCACCAAGGGTTGTACAAGAAAGGGCTATCCATTTGTAATCAATCTTTTCCATTAATATGAGTACCTCCATGATTAGTTGAGTGTATTCCTCGAGCCATAGTAGATTTCCATACACTCATAGTTTAAATTCCTACGTGAATCGTAGGAATTTACCTTACCACTTCTACGAGTATATAGCAAACAATTTATGCCAAGCGTGAAATGTCCAGATCATGACTGTGCCTAGCTTCCAGAGATCAAACTAAGAAATCTTGACGAAATCTTAAGAAAATCTAAAGGTTAGTCCACCGAACTCATCCCCACAAATAGTATAGAGAGGAAAGTGCCCCCAGTTGCTTGAGGGCACAAGTAGTTGATCGTAAAGATGTGATATGGCAGACACTTAATAAGCTCCAGAAGGCTAAGGCCTTTCTGGAGCTTATTTGACTTAAAAAAACCTACTTCTCACCGCCACAGGGTTGGGATGGAGACTTACTACTTTTCATTTTGCAATCTTCGCATATCTGTAAACCATGATCTTCATACAAATCCTCGTTAGAAAAAACTACAACCCCACATTTTTCGCATTTTGCCATTTACAATCCCCTCTTTCCTCAAACTTTATAATTTCAAGAAAATTCCGAAGATTATGTTACTGTATATATACTATCATACTCAAAGAAGAGTTCATAGTAGTTTGTCTAGTTTCTCAAGAAAATTGTCGGGGTATTTAGAATCAACAAATCAATACTAGATAAAGTTATAATATTAAAGGTTGTGTTTCGCCGTCTAATGCTTTCTTGATTCTATCCTGAGTAATTTGCTGATGGGAAACATGCCACATAACCTGACTATTCTCTATAAGAAGTATTTGAGGAGATTGATGCAGTACTCCCAAAGTCTCAGTCACTAGGTTAGAAACTGGACGGGATTCGATCACTTTGATCATGACAACCAACACCTCATCCGAACTTTCTCGGATAAAATTCTGCACTTCCCCCCAAGCACGTCCACTGATCGGACAAGTTGTACTATGTTTAAAAAGTATAATCTTACGTTGGCAAGACTCGTTTAATATCTCGCTTAATTCTTGAGTGTTGGTGATCTCCCTAAATTCTGCCATTGTTTTCACTCCTTTTTCATACTGTATTATTATAACAAAAACACTCTGGATTACAAAGTTGACGTTTTAGTGGCCTTTCACTTGTTGCCAGCGTCAGGCTCCAAGCAGCAAAATGCCAGAAGGCTAACAAAAATAATGCTGCCATTAAATAACCCAAAAACTGTCCATGAAATCCTTTAGCTCGTGCAGTCATCGAGCCATCCCCCCATCTAGTAGAGAACGGACATAGCTTGTTTTTCGGAAAAATTCTGATGTTTGACGATAACCACTTTGTCCAACGAAGAAAAACTGCCTCTTCAATGCCACAGAGGACTTGTTTATTATGTGACAGTGATGCCAAGACTTGGTACAATGTAGTATAAAAGTCGAACGTCGCGCATCTACGAAGAGAATTATCGTGAGTTAAGGAGAGGATCACATGTATGTCGGGGCACGAATTATAAAAACGGGAATTGCCGTCACCTTGGCAATGTTTCTATGTAAAATCCTTCATATTGAACCCGCCGTTTTTGCAGCCATTTCTGTCGTGGTTAACATGCAACCTTCCGTTCGCAAAGCGCTACATAATGCATGGGAGCAAGTGTGGATTCATTTACTAAGTGTCATTTTGGCCGTCCTTTTAGGGCTTACACTTGGAACAAGTCCTCTGGTCACAGGTCTAGCCGTCATTCTCATCATTCTTCTGTGTAATCAGCTTGGTTGGTCTGGGGGAATAACCATCGGCGTTGTGTCGATCGTCTTTGTGCTCGATTCACCAGCTAATGAATTTTTGCCCCATGCTGCAACACGTTCTTTAGCAGTTTTGCTAGGTCTCGGAGTAGCTCTAGTTGTTAACCATATCTTACTGCCACCAGAACACAAGAAAAAACTTTTTTATGAATTAGATCGCCTTTTTCGCGACGCATCCACCTATTTCTTAGACCGATTGATCACGTTTATTTCTTCTGCCTCTCTCGCATCATATATTGCGGAATCCCCTTCAGAGTTATTAGAGCGTCTAGAGGAAGTTATGAATCTTTATGAACATAGCCGAGAAGAATTAACAGAGAATGACAACCCTTTACTCGTTGAGCGAGTTCTCGAAATTTGTAGAGGTTTTATTGAACGTGGACAAACTATTGGTGAGATGACTGCTCAGCGCGTTAAACGACGTAATTCACCCGATTCTCCACTACCTGTTGATGGCCTAAGTTCAGAATATCAAATGATTCTTGATGTACTCCTAGATGGAGAAAGAAAGTTGGGACTCTGGGCACGCAAAGTCAGCATAGGGTTAAACCAACCCCATGCTGTAGAAAAGGCTAAAGAGGATGTCGAATACTGGGCAGAATTTGATCGGGTTATGGATTCATGGCAACGCACCGTAAGTGGGGTCTTTTATCTGAGGGCCATGATGGAAATTGCTGTGGTCGCTACCGAAATGCGCTGGGCTGGTAGGCGGATGAAAAAGCTTTATGATCTGGGGGCGTTTACTGGTAAAAATGCAACTACGCTTTGATCTAATCGACAAAGTTAATAATTTCGTGTTTA
The DNA here is from genome assembly GCF_001936615.1 of Desulfosporosinus metallidurans. GTDB lineage: Bacteria > Bacillota > Desulfitobacteriia > Desulfitobacteriales > Desulfitobacteriaceae > Desulfosporosinus > Desulfosporosinus metallidurans. The sequence goes on along the minus strand of NZ_MLBF01000033.1, from coordinate 15,881 downwards.
TCAACCCGCGCTACAGCCTTGATAATCTCCAATACCAACTTCGCTGACCGATACAGATCTTCTTCTTCGATACTTTCATCGGTCGTATGGTACTTTTGCATTCCAGTTCCTAGAACGACGCAAGGTACGCCGTAGCGGTTAAAATTATTGGCATCGCTTCCCCCACCGGTTACCCCAAATTCGACGGTTAAGCCGGCAGATTTGACTGCTTGAACCGTTAGCGCGGCAATTTTTGATTCCGCAGCGATGATAAGCGGGTCGTATAATCTAAGAACTTCAATCTCTGAGATGGCGCCGACCTCTTCAGCACAGTGCTTAAACGCATTACACATCTGTGCGGTCAGACGTTCCAGTTTTCCCAAATTGCGGCTTCTAGTTTCACAAGTAACTTCTACTCTATCTGCTACAATATTGGTGGCCCGTCCACCCTGGATCGTTCCGACGTTTGAAGTCGTTTCCTCATCTATCCGGCCCGTTTGAAGACGAGAAATCGCCTTAGCAGCCACAACTATGGCGCTAATTCCATTTTCCGGTTCAACGCCGGCATGGGCCGCCTTGCCGTTAATCGTGATATTGATTCGATCTTGACCAGGGGCTTCAAGAATAATTTCACCCGGTTTGCCACCAGAGTCCAAAACAAATCCTAAGTCAGCCTTCAGTTGCTTTTTTTCAATGTTTTTGGAACCGTTTAAACCCCCTTCTTCGGCTACACTAAAGATAACTTGTATATCTCCATGAGGAATGGCCTGCTCTTGGATCGTTCTTAACGCTTCAAGGATTGGTACTATACCAGATTTATCATCGGCTCCCAAAATCGTTGGACCAGCGGACGTGATTAGTCCATCGTTTAACACGGGCTCAATATTTAAGCAAGGTTGTACTGTATCCATATGGGCTGAGAATAAAACGATCGGCGCCATAGGAAGTGTGCCTTTTAAATAAGCAAGGACATTGCCGCAATTGCCGCCGATCACTTGACCAACATTATCTTCGGTTACAGTCATGCCTAGGTTCTGGAGGCGGTTTTTGAGCATATTTGCAATGAACCGCTCATTTTTTGTTGGCGAATCGGTTCTCACTAGTTCGAAAAACTCAGTTAATATTCTTTCACGATTAATCATGTTGTAACTCCTTCATTTTACCTCTCATTCGAGCTATTAGATCAGATCTTACTTGAATCCCTATAATAATAGATTCATCAAAAGCTTACTAATTCCTGCTTATGTCAAACTATCTTACCCAAATTTAATTCGACTGATTGCTCATCAATAACGATACTGGCTCTTGAAGTAAAAGGATTAAGCATACGCTTAATCCCTTCGGCTGCATTATTTCCCGATTTTTATGGCCTTTTCTCCAAATTTCGTCGTTACCACTTTATCATAAGGGGCAATTTTATTGAGTTCCCCAGCATCCTTTATAATCTTTTGCAAGAGATAGAAATCTTTTTCCTGAAGTACAGGATCCGTTTTCCAGGTGTTCTGTTCTTTATAACGTTTGACAGCACTTATCAGTATCTGATCGTTTTCCTCCGGAAATTGAGGTTTAATAGCCTTGGCAATCTCTTCCGAGGTATGACTTGCTACCCAACGCTGACCCTTGTAGATTGCATTTGTAAACTTCTGAATGAGCTCTGGGTTTTTTTCAATCGTACTCTTCTTGGTAAAATATGCAGTATAGGGTACTTCACCGCTTTCCTTGCCCAGAGAAGCTACGATATAAGCTTTGCCCTCCTTCTCCATGCTCGATGCCGTGGGTTCAAAGATAATAACATAATCACCCTTGCCCCCAATAAACGCACCGGGCATCGCTGCAAATTGTAGCGTGGTATCAACGGTAACATCTTTTCCCGTAGTAAGACTATTTTTACTCAATACATACTGAAGGACAATGGCTGGCATGCCACCTTTGCGTCCACCAATAACACTTTTTCCTTTCAGATCACTCCACTTAAAGTTGGGATCAGGCTTCCTACCCATTAGGAACGTTCCATCTCCGTTGGTAAGTTGGGCGAATACGACGCTATGATCTTCTTTACCCTCGTTATAAACATAAACACTCGCTTCAGGTCCAGCAAAGCCAATGTCAACTTGCCCTGATAGCACTGCAGTCATAACCTTGTCAGCCCCTTGACCATTTGAGAGCTCGATCTCTAGTCCTTCTTCTTTGAAGAATCCTTGAGTTAATGCTACATACTGTGGAGCATAAAAAATGGAATGTGTGACCTCAGAAAGTTTAATTTTAGTGATCTCAGTTTGATTACTACAGCCTGATAGCACTAGGGAAATCCCTAAAAGCAACACGATAAATACCATTAGAAACCCTTTTTTCATTATGACGTTCCCCCTCTTGATTTATGTTGGTTGTTTAAAAAATTATGATATAACGTTATGCTTTGTTTTTTACCATAAACTTCTCTAGGAAAACCACCCCCTGATACATCACGGTCGCTGCCACACCTAGGATAATAACACTGGTCATGACTAGGTCCAATTTAAAAACTTGCCCCCCGTAAACAATGAGATAACCTAATCCTGCTTTAGATACTAAAAACTCTCCTACGATTACCCCTACCCAAGACAACCCAACATTAATCTTAAGGGCATTAATTATGGTCGGAGCCGATGCAGGAAGTAACACTTTCATAAGAACTTGGTATTTTGTGCCACCAAAGGTCTGGACAAGCTTCGTCTTTTCCTGGTCAATGGCTAGGAATCCATTTAACACTTCTAAAACAGTGACAATGAGAGAAATGGCCAATGTCATGATGATAATTGCCGCTGGGCCCGCTCCAATCCAAACGATAAACACAGGTCCGAGAGCAATTTTCGGCAAACTGTTAAGAATCACGAGGTAAGGTTCTAAGACCTTACTCAAAAATTCTGACCACCATAGGATGATGGCGATCAGTGTTCCCACAAGGGTTCCTAGGACAAAACCAACGACCGCTTCGAGGCAGGTTATTCCAATGTGTTGAAAAAGCACCCCCTCCTCATATAACCTAATGATCGTTGCTATGATCCTTGAGGGTTGGCTGGTGATGAACGGATCAACGATTTTATAATTGGCGCAGATTTCCCAAAGTCCTAAAGCAAGGACTAAAATCAGAAATTGTATGAACCGAATCCATAGTTTTTCCCTCTTGATCTGCCGTAAGTATCCTATATGTTCTTGAGAAAAGTCTGACGCCTTAGCCATGTAAGGAATGCTTCTTTCTTCTGGATTAGACATGGACATCCAGCCCCTTCCATATCTCTTGAAAATAATAGCGGAATTCAGGTGCTTCCCGAGCGGATAAAGGGGTTCTGTTTGCACAACTCAAATTGATATTATAAATGTCCTTTAATCTCCCAGGCCGTTTAGATAAGAGTACGACCCGATCTGCCATACTGATACTTTCGGAAATGTCATGAGTTACAAGAAGCGCCGTTTTGTTTTCTTTTTTAATAATGGTATAGATATCCTCATTGACAACGAGTCTGGTTTGATAATCCAAGGCTGAAAAGGCTTCGTCTAGGAGAAGGATTTGAGGATCAGTCACAAGAGTTCGTATGAGAGCCACTCTTTGCCGCATTCCACCCGAAAGCTGGTTAGGGTACTTATTTCTGAATTCGTAAAGCCCATACGTTTTAAGAAGGTTTAAGGCATGCTCCTTTGCTCTAGGTGTCATAGCCTTTCTTATTTCCAGGCCCAGGATGACATTTTGATAGATGGTTCTCCAGTCAAAAAGATGATCCTTTTGCAACATGTAACCGATTTTCGGGGAAGTCCCCGTGACCTTTTCTCCGCCAAGTAAGACGGTTCCAGTGGTTGAGGAAAGCAACCCCGAAATGATGGATAACAGGGTGGATTTGCCGCACCCGCTCGGGCCGACAATACTCACAAACTCCCCATCGTGCACTGAAAAATTGATATTCTCTAGAGCCGTGATTTCTCCATTAAGGGATTGATATTTCATGCCTACGTTATGTACCTCGACTAGATCGTTCAATGGCACCCCCTCCTTAACTCCTTTGCTTTTTAATAGTGTATTGATGGAGGCCATAATAGGTGAGCAATTCAAATTATTAGTATAGGAAAAAGAACAGCCGTGCACTTGGAAAAGTGTAACGACTGTTCTTGAGAAGAGCTATGTTTTGTTAGGCATTTAAATTGCTGAAGTGCTGCTATTCCAATCGTTTGACCGCTGCTTTAATACGCTGTAATCCTTCTTCCACTACCGAACGGGAGCACCCCAAATTGAGCCGTGCAAAGCCTTCCCCACCAGGTCCAAATTGATAGCCAGCATTTAAACCCACACCCGCTTGATGGACCAAAAATTCCTGTAGGACTTTCGGTTCCATTCCTAATGACCGAAAATCGAGCCAAACCAAATAGGTTCCTTCAGGTTGAATCGCTTGAACTTGCCCCAGTTCTTGGTCAAGAAACGAAGTCAGGAAATCCACGTTTCCCTTAATGTAATTCATCAACTGATCCAACCAGTCCCAACCATGCCGATAAGCTGCTTCAAGTGCCGTTATACCAAATACATTGGGGTTATGAATTCCTGTCAGGTTAAGCGACGCTTGAAATGTTTTTCGAAACGAGGGATTGGGAATGATCAAATTCGAGGTTTGTAAACCGGCTAAATTAAATGTCTTACTAGGTGCGGTGCAAACAATCGATTGATTTGCCAACTCTGGGGATAGAGAAGCAAAGGGAATATGATGGTAATCCTTATAAATAAGATCCCCGTGAATTTCATCAGAGATGACTATGACATCATGGGCCAGGCAGAGCTGCCCTAAGCGTTCAAGCTCATCTCGCTTCCAAACCCGCCCTACCGGGTTGTGCGGGTTGCAAAGAATCATCATCTTGACGCCGCTAGAAAATTTCTCCTCCAAGTCCGCAAAGTCCATAATGTACCGGCCATTTTCTAATCTAAGCTGACTGTTAACAACCTCACGCCCGTGATTCCGTATCGCATGAAAAAAGGGTGGATAAACCGGAGATTGAATGAGAATTTTTTCGCCCGGTTGAGTTAAACTACGCACCAATTCATTTAGGGCGGGCACAACTCCAGGACTGAACGTAATCCAGTCATGTTTGATTTTCCAACCATGGCGCTTATCAATCCATTCTTCAAGTGCCTTGTAGTATCCATCCATACCTTCCGAATAACCGTATATCCCGTGCTGCGCTCGCTTCACCAAGGCTTCGACAACCGCTTCTGGAGCTTTGAAGTCCATATCGGCTACCCAAAGGGGTAAAACGTCCTCGCGGCCAAACGTTCGTTGGTTAAAATCCCACTTTATAGAATTCGTATGGTGCCGATCCGTTATTTGGTCAAAGTCGTAGTTCATAAAATCAAACCTCTCCTTATAGTATTTAACGACAAACAAAGCAAAGCTTAACGTTTCTAATGATATAACGAAGATGATGATGCGTCTATGAGGTGTTATGAATGTTTAACAAATAGATTAATATATATAGTTCATAACTAACCATAATGCATGTTTGAAATAGGGGGAAAACATGTCTTGGAACAAACGAGAAAAGAATTGGTCTAACATGGTAGTCACCACTTCAACAGCGATTTTTGCCATCGTTTCGATCATCACTGTGTTTATTTCTGTGACTTCCTGGCAAGCCCAGCGAGAAGCAGCACGCCCTTATTTTACCTTTAAAGATTCTCCTGCAGTTCATCTTAAAGGGGACATAAGTTTTGAATTTAAATTTAATAATGTTGGAACTCATCCTGCAAGTAGTCTTTCAAGTAAAACCTTGGTTTTTGACCAAAATTTATTACAGAAACCCATTTTTGTAGACGACTACACCGTAATTAATGATATTCCTAGAGATACCACCACAAGTTTGCTCCTCAACATTGACGACAAAGACATTTGCCAACGATCCGATCTCAATTCACAGTTTGTAATCATAAATCTTAGTTATACTGATCCCATTATTCGAAAATCATACACTCAAACTATTTACCTTAAATGGGCCGGAATCATTGCTAATAATCCTCAACCGTTTGTTCACGTGGAAGCCAGTGAAAAATCAGGTATTTTAAACTACTTAAAATCCAATCACTTTCTTGAGTAAAACAAGAGCATTTCACACATAAGTGAAAGGCTCTCAAAGACGAAAAACTAGCTCCGCCAACCTAGGGCCCTAAAGAGAGCGGTTGCAGCTTCGAGCTAGAGCAATATACCACTTTTCCAATTGTTCATGCTTAAAATATCACCGTTTAGCGCACTGACCTCCGCTGAAAACTCCCCGGGTCGTCCCACAGGCCCGTTCCAACGTAGAGACCATACCTGGCGATCATCGTTCGTATTATACGTAGAGTTAAAATCAGTGTACTCATTGGGGATATCGAACTTGTTTTTTACAATAAGAATCGCCTTTTCTAACGTGATTTCAGATGGGGCCAGAGGCTATATCTGCACAGCTGGTGATGAACTGCTCTCTCCTGCAAGTGCTAGCCCAGAAGTCATCTGTATCAACAAAAGAGCAACTCCAATCACAGCTAGGATACTTCGCCGATTCGTTCGCATACGTCATCCACCTTTCTCTTCTCCTTTTTCTCTTTGACAGATAAATACTTTTTACTCTCTCTAAAACATTATGCTTGTCCCTTTCTTCTTAGACTTGAATGCCATTCTCACCATCCTTTTCTTTAATATCCTTTGGTCTCAAAAGTCTTGCCCTCGTAATACTCTTCTCACCGTACTTCTCTTTAACAAAATCAAGAACCTTATTAAGAGTTTCATGATCCAGTTGGGGCTCTTCGAACAGAGATAATTGACCTTCAATCTGATCTGTCAGATTATGTAGAGTTACACCAATTAACCTTAGTGGTTGTTTAAGCGATACCTCTCTTAACAAGGTACATGCCTCTTGGTAAATCACGTTGTCAAGATCAGTGGGTCGTGGTAGTGTCCGAGAACGAGACACTGTCCGAAAATCGTCATAACGGACTTTTAAGGTGATCGTCTTGCCTTTGAATCCCTCTTTACGCAAGCTTCGACCCACATCAATAGCCTGCGTTAGCAAAGCTGTCTTCAGCACCTCCAGATCAGCAACATCTGTGGCAAACGTGGTTTCACGACCGATAGATTTAACCACCCTATCACTTTCCACGGGCCGATCATCAATACCTTTCGCCAACTGAAAAAGCTGAGTTCCCGAAACCCCAAAGAGCCGTGTTAGGTATCCCTGCTCCAAGTTTCGCAAGTCCCTAATCGTTTTGATATTAAGAGCGTGCAACTGTTCCGCGGTTTTTTTGCCGACTCCCCAAATCCTCTCTACAGACAGTGGGTCAAGAAACTCCTGAACCCTATCCGGCTGAACAACGACAAAACCGTTCGGTTTTCGCAAGTCTGAGGCAAGCTTAGCCAAAAATTTGTTACAGGCCAAGCCAACTGAAGCCGTTAAGTTCAGTTCTTGCTGGATGCGTTTTTTAATCGTTAAGGCAATGGTATCCGCAGGACCAAATAAGCTCGTAGAACCAGTAACGTCTAAAAAGGCCTCATCTAAGGATAGTGGCTCAACCATGGGCGTATAAGCTGAAAATATCTCCCGGATTTGCAACGATACCTCCCGATACTTTTGGCCGTTTACTGGTAAAAAAACCGCCTGGGGACAGCGCCGGAGGGCCTCCGCCAAAGGCATAGCCGAGTGAATCCCAAATTTGCGTGCTTCATATGAAGCTGCGGAAACTACACCCCGGCTATTGGGTCTACCCCCGACCACGACCGGTTTACCCAGTAAGAAAGGATCGTCCCGCTGCTCTACAGAGGCGTAGAAGGCATCCATATCGACATGTAATATTTTACGTAAGTTTGTCCAAATATTCATTTTCCTCTAGCTCCCGAATCGTCAGATAACGGCTCGACTCCTTTTAGATTCTAATCATTCATTAACTTTAACAAGCCCTCATCCAGATCATACTTGGCGCCTATAACTCTAACTTGTTTCGTTTCCACACCCTCTTTAATAATTGGGCTCTTGGCGATATCCATAAGGGCGTTCTGAATATTCAGATCGGCACTCTTTTCAATTAAGTCTTTGCCAGTTGCTTTGGTAACCCTAGCCTCATTGACTGCAGGTTTAATTTTCTCGATAATAGCAGCAATACTACCATGAGTTTCTCCTCCCTGCACAGCAGCCGTGACAGCACCGCATTCCTCATGGCCTAGCACTACGACTAAAGGAACCTTAAGATGTTCAACGGCATACTCTATGCTTCCCATTTCGACAGGAGTAACGACATTCCCTGCAACACGGACGACAAATAAGTCACCAAGGGCTTGGTCAAACAGAAGTTCGGGAGGAACCCTCGAATCTGAGCAGCTTACAATGACGGCAAACGGGTGTTGTCCGTTCTTCATTAAATCGCTTCGTCTTGTGGAACTGAGGTCCTTATGAGTATTTTAGTCTTACCCCCTCAAACTACTGCTTTCTGATAAGTGAACAGAAGAAAAAGCTGGTTTTTCCTTGAAGATAGGAAAAACCAGCTTCTATGACGGTATCGAAATTCTTAAGGCTCTATAATTTTCGGTTATGAATCTTCCGTCTCTTTCATTGGGCAAGAATTGCTTAAGTCAACATCGGCGGTAATTTGTTCCCATTTAGCATCTTTAATATTGATGCTCTCGAGTAGAAGTACAAGGTCCGATCTGCCGAAGTAGGCCGGAACTCCCTGGGTATCAATCGTCATGAGAACAACCGGCATTCCTTTAAAGACAGGTAACATAGATTTGATAATCATAGTTGCATTAAACGAATCTTGGAATACAGACCTCTGAACAGAAACAACGGCAAACGTTTTGTCTTGTTCTGTTATTACGGCACCTTCAAATTGAGTGTTCAAGAAATTCATCTCCTATATGCTGTAATTAATAATCCAGTTTCATAATTCGACAGACAGTTCAAAAAACCTGCAAAGGAAATGTAACCTATGGCAAGGGTTGTTCATGAACTTAATCTCTGAAGTAATTTACCCCTCCTGCAAAAATAGGTTGATACTTGTCTCCTGGAACATTTTTAGCTATTTCCAGACCTGTTCTTTCAGAATGAGCCATTTTTCCTAGAATACGTCCATCTGGGCTGGTGATTCCTTCAATTGCTTCATAAGAGCCATTGGGTGTATAGATTATGTCATTGCTTGGGTTACCCTCGAGATCGACATATTGAGTGGCAACCTGCCCATTAGCAATCAACGTCTGTATTACATCTTGACTGGCAACAAACCGTCCTTCTCCGTGCGAGATGGGCACGGTGTGTATGTCTCCCAATTTCACCCCGCTGAACCAAGGGGATAAAACGGAAACAACTTTAGTTTGGACCATGCTGGAAACGTGACGTCCGATTTTATTGTACGTGAGTGTCGGAGAATCCTCGGTTAAATCCAAGATTTCTCCATACGGAACGAGTCCGAGTTTAATCAAGGCTTGGAAACCGTTACAAATCCCTAGCATCAAACCGTCTCGATGGTTGATCAGTTTCAGCACCGCTTCGTTGATTCGGGGATTTCTGAACATCGTGGCAATGAATTTGCCCGATCCATCTGGTTCATCCCCGGCACTAAAGCCACCCGGCAGCATGACAATTTGGGCTTGCCCAATTTTTTTTGTCATCTCTTGGATGGATTGTTCCACATCGGCAGACGTTAGGTTCCTAATCACCATGGTTTCCACTAGGCCTCCAGCTTTCTCAAAGGATTTAGCTGAGTCATATTCGCAGTTCGTACCCGGAAATACGGGAATGAAAATTCTCGGTTTGGCCACTTTTGAAGACGGTTTTTGAGTATTCCGCAAGTTGAAACTCATCCTTTGCGGCTCAGAGACCTTTTTCGTTTGAGTAGGAAAGATTTTTTCTAGCGGCTTTTCCCAGGCCTGTAAAGCGACATCCAGCTCAACATCCACTCCATTAACCGTAATTACCTGTTTTTCTCGGGTATAGCCGAGAAGTTGGTATGCTACCTCGCCGAAAGCCTCTGCTAGATCCACCGTCTCCACAATTTCCAGGACGATCGTACCATAATTAGCCGAAAATAAATCTAAATTATCGATTTGAGCGTCAAAAACCATCCCGATCCGATTGCCAAACGACATTTTGCTAAGTGCAGCAGCTAGTCCTCCCATCCTTACGGTATGCGTTGCCAAGACGAATCCGGAATTGATCAACTCTGTAATCTTCATATAATTTTTGCGCAACTGATCAAAATCAGGGATCTCATGGGCATCCCGAATGGCTGTTACCAAGACAACTTGGCTGCCAACCCTTTTGAACTCCTGAGACACAACTTTATCCGCCTCACTCACATTGACCGCAAAAGCAACCAATGTCGGTGGAACATGCATATCCATAAAGGTTCCAGACATACTGTCTTTCCCACCGATGGCAGGGATCTCCAGTTTCTTCTGGGCGTAAAATGCTCCGAGTAAAGCGCTGAAGGGTTTTCCCCATTTTTCCGGATCGGTTCCCAGTCGTTCAAAATATTCCTGCAGTGTAAGGCGCACTTTACGATAATCTCCACCTAGCGCTACGATTTTGGTTACTGCATCCACGACAGCATATAGAGCACCGTGGAACGGACTCCATTTTGACAATTGCGGATTATAACCATAGGTCATCATGGTCGCAGTATTAGTTTCCCCTGACAGCACAGGAATTTTAGCCACCATGCCTTCCGCAGGGGTCGCTTGATATTTACCACCTAACGGCATGAGGACAGAAGACATCCCGATGGTACTGTCAAACCTCTCCACCAGTCCTTTTTGGCTACAGACGTTTAAGTCCGTTAGGTTGGCTAGCCAAGCCTCTTTTAACGAGGAAGCCTCGTTTTTCATAGTTTCAGAGGTAATTTTTTGCTCGACTGTTTCTGACAGCCGACTAAAGTAGTTACGACTTGCCTCGGGAAGAGTTACCTGAATTCTCGTCGTTTGCTTGACCCCATTGGTATTGAGAAATTCTCGGCTGAGATCCACAATTGCCTGCCCCCGCCAAAACATTGTGAGCCTGGGAACAGAACTAACCCGAGCCACTAACGTTGCTTCCAGGTTTTCCTCATGAGCATAGTTGGCAAATGTCTCAAAATCATCTGAACGAATAACGACGGCCATACGTTCCTGCGATTCGGAAATTGCGAGTTCTGTCCCATCAAGACCTTCGTATTTTTTCGGAACAGCATCAAGGTTAATTTCCAAGCCATCTGTTAATTCCCCGATGGCCACGGCAACGCCACCCGCTCCGAAATCATTACATCGTTTAATGAGGGTACTTATATTTGAATTACGGAAGAGCCTTTGAATCTTTCGTTCTGTGGGAGGATTTCCTTTTTGCACTTCAGCCCCGCAGGTCAGTAAGGACTCCGCGGTGTGTTCCTTTGAAGAACCTGTCGCACCACCACACCCGTCTCGGCCCGTTCTCCCGCCGACCAGTACGACAACGTCCCCGGGTTCAGGGACTTCACGTACTACATTTTTGCGGGGAGCAGCGGCAATCACAGCCCCAATTTCCATACGTTTGGCCACAAAGCCGTCATCATAGACTTCCGCAACTTGCCCAGTGGCGAGTCCAATTTGATTTCCGTAGGAACTGTAACCAGAGGCCGCACCCCTGGTGATCTTTCTTTGAGGTAATTTTCCGGGTAGGGTATCCTCTAGTTTCGTTCTCGGATCCCCACTCCCTGTCACACGCATGGCTTGGTAAACGTAGGTACGACCAGATAAGGGATCTCGAATTGCACCCCCTAGACAAGTAGCCGCCCCACCGAACGGTTCGATTTCCGTGGGATGGTTATGGGTCTCATTTTTAAACATCACCAGCCACTCTTCATTTTGGCCGTCGATGTCGACATTCACAACAATACTACAAGCGTTGATCTCATCGGATTGATCGAGGTCTGGTAATTGCCCTCTCTTTTTCAGTTCTTTCATACCCAAAATGCCTATATCCATAAGACAGACATCTCGGTTAGAGACATTTTCAGCATAGACAAACTCCCGAGAAGTGAGGTATTCCTGGAAGGCCGTGGTCAGAGGGTAAGCAAATTCCCCTTCAGGAATAGCAACTTCTTCAATCCGGGTATTAAACGTTGTGTGGCGGCAATGATCTGACCAGTAAGTGTCGATCACTCGGATCTCGGTAATCGTCGGGTTTCTTTTCTCTGTGTCTCGAAAATAACCCTGACAAAAAGCCAAATCCTCATAACTCATCGCTAAGCCAGTTACTTGAAAAAACGTTTTCAGCTCAGCCGGCGTCTTCTCAATAAATCGATCAATTACTTCTACATCCGGAGGAATCACAGATTCAAATTCCAGACTTTCGGGTTTATCTAAAGAAGCTTCCCGTGATTCAACAGGGTTAATACAGTAATCCTTGATTTTCTGAAAATCCTCTAGTGCTATTTGACCCTTCAAAACAATCACTTTAGCAGAGACAATATTGGGCCGCTCTTTCTGAGTCAAGATCTGGACACATTGGGCAGCAGAATCCGCCCGTTGATCATACTGACCAGGTAGGTATTGCATAGCAAAAACCAGGTCCTCAGTGGGAATTTCTAAATCCTCGTCAAAGACCAAATCCAGCGGGGGCTCAGCAAAAATTATTGGACGGGACTGCGTATATTCCTCATCCGTAATTCCAGAAATATCATAACGATTAATGACCCTTAAATTCTCCAACCCAAGGATGCCCAGATTTTCTAATAAATCATTATAGAGACCCTGTGCTTCAATATCATAGCCTGGCTTTTTTTCCACGTAAATTCGTTTAACTGCTTGTGTTCCCATACCATCCTCCATCGAATATGATTTTTAATCCTAACTTGTAACATTAAACTATTGATGTTTAAAATATGTATAAGGCCATAGCACTTTGTCTATGGCCTTGTCTCCCAAGAATAGTTGGCACAAAAATCCTTAGTTTGCATAATACCACGATTCACATCGAAATAAAAGTAGACAACAATGGAATCCTTGCAATATATCACTCCACTACACGTACACCGTTCACGGAAACATGTCCTCGTGTTGCACTACTTAGGCTTCTCTAACCGTTCTATAAATCCGTTCTTCTCCCTCGAACCCAACAACAGTAGATCTAACTCCCTGAAAAATTTTCTGGATTAAAGATTGGATCAATTTATATACCTCTTCATCCCGTAGTAACCAACGGAGGAGCTTAACACCTGATTTGGGCAACGTGTCTTTAAACTCTACATAAGCCGGGACCTTATGGGATGTCATATTATTTTTGCCCCAACTGATAATCTCATCTGGAAGCTTTTACAACCTCGCCTTTTTTCGTGTCTTGGACTGGTAAAACCGCACTTTCTACAATATCGGGATGTTGGTTCAGCATAGCCTCCACTTCTTCACAAACCGTTTTTTTCAGTAACAAAAACCCCTTGAAATCACGTTGTACGTTTACCATACTTCGTGTTTACCAAGGGGGTTCCACTTAGAAACATCAGTTGTTAGTCGTAAATGGCGGCTAAATACTTTCTGTTTTCACTCCAGCCGGAAAATCTTCCACTGTTGTTCCGTTAAATATAAGCTCCGCTCTTTCGGCATCAAACTCTTTCTCCCACTTTGATACTACAATTGTGGCAACACCGTTACCTATTAAGTTTGTAAGTGCCCGAGCCTCTGACATAAAGCGGTCAACTCCAAGTAAAAGTGTCAACCCTGCCACTGGGATTGTACTAATAGAGGCTAATGTGGCAGCTAACGTGATAAAACCACCACCAGTGACTGCTGCTGCTCCTTTGGAAGTAAGCATCAACACTGCCACTATCGTCAATTGTTGTACGATGCTCAGATGTACATTACAAGCCTGGGCAATAAAGATTGCAGCCATAGTAAGATAAATTGAAGTACCATCTAAATTAAAGGAATATCCCGTCGGTATAACCAAACCAACGACCGATTTAGAACAACCCAATTTCTCCATTTTATCTATCATACGCGGCAAAACCGACTCTGAAGAGGAAGTTCCTAAGACGATAAACATTTCCTCCTTGATATATTTGATGAATTTCCAAATACCAAATCCGTTAAATCTGGCGATCAGTCCAAGAACTATGAAAATAAAGAGAAGACTTGTGGTATAAACTCCAGCCATCAGCTTACCCAACGATACTAGAGTATGAATACCATATTTCCCAATGGTGAAGGACATCGCTCCAAAGGCACCAATTGGGGCAACTTTCATAATCATACCCACAATGCCAAATAAAGCTTTTGATAGTTGATCAAAGAAGGTAACCAATGGTTTCCCTTTTTCACCCAATACTGACAATGAAAAACCGAAGAGGATTGAAAACAACAATACCTGCAGAATATCTCCCTTGGCAAATGCGTCAACGACTGTATTAGGAATAATGTTCAGTAAAAAGTCAACAGCATTCAAGGATTTTGCCGCAGTAGTATAACTGGCAATTGATTTAACATCCAAAGTCGCCGGATTGGCGTTGATCCCAACGCCTGGTTGATAAATATTAACTACAATAAGGCCAAGTACTAAGGCAATCGATGAAACTATTTCAAAATAAACGATTGCTTTTAGTCCAACTCGACCTACCTTTTTCATATCACCCATACTAGCAATACCCACAACAACTGTCGTAAAAATAATCGGTGCAATTAGCATTTTGATGAGCTGGATAAAGCCATCACCTAGAGGTTTCATCTTTGTTCCAAGACCAGGATAAAAATAGCCTAGAAAAATACCGATTACAATCGCAAATAGGACCCTAAAGTACAAAACGTTGTAAAATCTCTGTTTCTGTTGCTTTTCCACTCTACATCCCCCTCTTAAATTTAAGTTTTAACTTTCTAAATTCCTTCTGGGTAGAGGACCCCATTAAACTTTACCTACTCTCCTTTTCTTGAATTTCGGATAACTCTATTAACCAAATCCTGGCCTATTTCTTTAGAAAGGCGCTCATAGACTGGATTTAAGGACTTTTGCAACTGCAACTTTTCTCCTTGGCTCAAACGGGTAATTTTTAACTTACCCTCCTGCTCTAATTCCACAAGTTGTTTTTGATCCATTTCTCCTGCTCTTTCCCGTTCCCAGATGGTCACCTCGCGTAGGGTATCTTCGAGAATCTTTCTAACTTGTGGAGGCAAGCCTTGCCAGAAATCAAGGTTAGTGAGTACGACATACCCTAAATAACCGTGATTACTGAGGGTTAGGTACTTTTGGGTTTGATTAAACTTTTGAGTATTAATGTTTGAGATTGTATTTTCTTCAGCATCGACCGTTCCATTGACCAAAGCTTGGTAAACATCATTAAAGGGCATGGGTAGTGCTTGTGCTCCAAGGGCCTCAAATTGATCCTTTAGAACATTGGAGGTCATGATCCGAAAACGCAAGCCTTGAAAATCTTCCGGTGTGCGCAAGGGACGTTCGTTATTAGTAAACTGCTTAAAACCGCTATCCCACATAGCTAAGCCCAAAAACTTCTGTTTCTGTAAATCGGCAAATAATTCTTGCCCAAGTGAGCCATCCATCAAAGAATGCGCTGTTTTCATATCGGGAAAAGCAAAGGGTAAATCAAACAATTGCCACTCCGGAAACATGGTTGATAATTTGGATGTAGCTGGAGCTAACATCTGTACCGCTCCGTTTTTTAGTGCTTCGAATTCTTCTCCATCTTTATATAACTTAGAGTCCGGAAACACTTGTACTTCGACATACCCCCCTGTTCTCTCCCGGACTAAATCGGCAAAACGTTTTGCCGCAAGCCCTTTCGAGGTATTCTCAGAAACTACTATGGGAAAATTTGATTAGACAATTTTTTACGTTTTTTTGCGACTTTGCTTGTTCATCAATGACTCTAGGACTACACCCCCCTAATAATCAAAAATATCAAACAATAG
>NZ_MLBF01000032.1 GCF_001936615.1 Desulfosporosinus metallidurans | reverse complement strand
AGGCCCAACCGGGTCAGGACTAGCTAGCTTTGGTTATGTATACGACCTTGCTATCTTGGCGAATGCGACAATCGCTGGCGGTAGTGATGTACCATTTAGTGATAATGGTCCTCTGACGAATATCACACACGTCGCTGGATCAACCACGATTACTGTTGTTACTACGGGTATTTACGAGATATTTTACAGCGTAAGCTTCACGGCTGGGCTGAATGCTTCATTCGCACTAACAGTAAATGGAACGGTAGATGCATCCACACCAGTTCCCGCTCTAGTAAGTGTTGGAGAAATCGCTGGTCAGGCTATTTTATCCCTTGTAGCTGGGGACCTGATTACCTTGCGGAATAACTCGCTTATTTCAGCGGTATTGGCTTTATCTCCATCCGTAGGAGCTCAATTTACTATTATACGTTTGAACTAACCTATTTTCGGAAAGCCTTCTACATTCAGTGGAAGGCTTCTTTTGGTTCGAAAGGAGTAAATAGCCCGAGGGCTACTTCTTTGCTATCTAGAGTTGGATAAGCTTCCACTTTTCAGTTCGTTGAATACCATAGAGTATGACTAAGATTATTACTTTGAGGTGGTTAGAAATATGGCTGATAATCACATAACTATCAGTTTGTGTATGATTGTTCGCAATGAGGAAAATACTGTTGCCCGGTGTCTAGATTCTGTTCAAGATATCGTTGACGAAATCGTTATTGTCGACACTGGTTCAACCGACCATACCAAAGAAATTATTCGTAGGTACACCGATAAAATCTTTGATTTTACTTGGATTGACGATTTTGCGGCGGCTCGGAACGATGCTTTTAGCCATGCCACGATGGAATATATCTTATGGCTGGATGCAGACGATGTTTTATTAGAACCAGATCGCTTAAAATTCTTAGCACTGAAAAAAAATCTTGATCCAATGATTGATGCAGTAAATATGCCTTACCTTTTGGCATTTGATCAATTTGGGAATGTGACCTTCAGTCTTCGTCGAAATAGGCTGGTTAAACGTAGCCGAAACTTTCAATGGATTGGATCCGTGCATGAATATTTAGAGGTTAGCGGACATGTCTTTAACAGTGATGTTGAGGTGGCCCATAAAGAAGAAGCACATAACTCTGACCGAAACCTCAACATTTATGAAAAACGTTTAGCACTAGGGAAATTCTTCACTCCACGTGACCTTTATTATTTTGCCAATGAGTTGTTCGATCATCGTCAGTATGAGAGAGCTGTTGAATTTTACAAGAAATTTCTAGATACGGGTAAGGGCTGGGTTGAAGATCAAATATCTACCTGTGGGAAACTTGCAGATTGCTTTCAAAATCTTGGAGATCATGAAAACGAACAGGCTTACCTTTTCAGATCCTTCGAATTTGATACACCAAGGGCTGAGTTTTGTTGTCGTTTAGGTTTTTATAACCTGCAAGGCGGAAAACTTAAACAAGCCACGTTTTGGTACAAATTAGCAACACAGATAGAAAAGCCTTTGGACAGTTGGGGACATATGTTTCATGCTTGTTGGACATGGCTTCCGCACCTCCAATTGTGTGTTTGTTACGATCGTTTAGGTCAGTATGCGTTGGCTTATGAACATAACGAAATAGCTAGAACATTTCGTCCGGAGGACCCTCAGATTATTCACAACAAGAATTATTTGGAGGGTGTGTTGGGATTAGGAAGGGTAGAAAAGGGAGAAATTAACAAGGAAATAGGGGATGAGTAGGAGAGGGTACAAGACTTCCATGATTTTTTCCCTTTTGTAGCTCCACACGGTCTAATTTTGTTGCATGATACTCATCCGGAAAAAGAAGAAATGATGCAACCCGGCTTAAGCGGGACGGCCTGTCAAGTGGTTGAAATATTAGCACAGGACACAAGCGCGTATGAATTAATGACTATTCCGGTTCCCCCTGGTTTAACAATTTTCCGTAAACGTCAGGGGCAATTATCGTGGCGAGAGTAAAAAATTATTTATTGCATAGTAAAAAAGGGCAGAGCACTAAACTCGACCCTTTTTTTTGTTTGTCTATCACTTGATAGAAAGAATCAGTTGCCAAAATTTCAGGAGATCCGCTAGGTTTTTCTCGGATTTTCAAGTGGAAACGACGGAGAGACTATAAAGAAAAACGGTCTGACGACAGAGAAATGTTCGATTGGGGTTTTCTAGTCTTTTTAATTTGCTAAAGAAAGAGAACAAAAACGCTACGCGGTAAGCACGATTGTTGAGAGTTTCGATATGCTCCCCTTGCTGTATTTAAAGGCTCAGCAAGAAAGCTTCTACTTGATCAGCAGTGCGTTGCCAAGACCAAGCTTGAGCGAAAAGATGGCCTGTGGCGGCTATACGCTGACGTTCGGCATCCTTTGTCAATAGGTCATAGATAGCTGTGCTTAGTTGTTCAATATCACTTGGGGGGACCAACAGACAGTTTTCACCGTTTCTAACGTAGTCACGAATTCCGCCACAATCGGTGGTCACTACGGCTGTACCGCAAGCCATCGCTTCAAGGGGAGGTAAACCAAACGCTTCAAAGTAAGAGGTGTAAACAAAGAGGTCTGCTTCAGCATATAGCTGGGCTAGCTCTTGATCTGTTGCCGTGGTCTTAATTCTGCAAGGAAAAGGGCTTGTAAAAATGGCGTTCTCAGGAATTGAAACGGTTAGCTCAAAATTAACCTGATCCTTCAAACGGTTTACGGCTTTTAAAAAGTCTGCGCCTCCTTTCCAAGTATAGCCAGAAGCGGGGTCGCGCATGATGTAGAAGATGTTTTTACAGCCTGTTTGCTCAGATGGTTTAGGATAAGGATGAAATGTCGAAGTGTCTACTCCAGCGGAGATAACCGTGCTTTCTAGGCCGGTTTCTTGGAGCAGTATTTGGCGGTGCCATTGAGATATAGACATGATTGGGGCACCGATTAGATAGGTCTGCTTGGCTGTTTCCGAATCGGGGACCCAGAGGGGTTCATACCCAAGACTGAGGCGTACTACCCGGCCTTTTTGGGATTCCCAGGCCGGCCTAACCGTTAAATAAAAATTAGGTAGTATAAAATCGGCTGAAGGAATGGAGGAAGGGGTTAATTCTTTCACTCGTCTTAGTTTTGCACGCAATGGCCAGACTTGGGGT
The DNA here is from genome assembly GCF_001936615.1 of Desulfosporosinus metallidurans. Taxonomy (GTDB): domain Bacteria; phylum Bacillota; class Desulfitobacteriia; order Desulfitobacteriales; family Desulfitobacteriaceae; genus Desulfosporosinus; species Desulfosporosinus metallidurans. The sequence continues at coordinate 51,504 of NZ_MLBF01000032.1, read as the reverse complement.
CCATTTTCGGGCATGACCACTTCAATATCATGTCCTTTATCTACTAGGGCATTAGCTAAATGATACATAAAACGAGAACCCCCGCCCGTTTCTAAACTAAGAACGGGAAACACTATCTTCATGGTTTGTCCTCCCTTTGCTTTACGGTACTACAGATTATGCGTTTAAGTAGGCGCTTTGTGTGTCGGAAGGCACTTTAGGAGAAACTTTGAATAACATATTAATGGAATTAAAAATGGAAGGGTGTCCGGCCAGTGACAGTCAATGTCGTAAACCATCAAGATTTCCTCGTTACGATTAATGAACTTCTGTTAGATTCTCAGACGCTCTTAGATGTTGGTTGCGGTGTGGGTGCAACCCTGAAAGAATTTCATTGTCCTATAAAGATCGGTGTTGATGCGCATCGACCATATTTAGAGAATGTTAAGTTGGGTGAGCAGTTTATCAAACTCAATTTCACGGCAGAGCACCTTAGCGAACTATTTCTGCCAAAGTCCCTAGATAGTGTAACTTTAATTGATGTGATTGAGCATTTTAAAAAGGAGGTTGCTTTTAGTGTCCTGCGCCAGGTGGAGGAGATAGCCTCCAAAAAAGTCATTGTCTTTACACCAAGGGGTTTTTTTCAACAGATAGACGTTGATCATTACGGTTTAGGGGGAGAAAGCTATCAACGGCATCGATCGGGATGGGAGGTAGAGGATTTTCAAAAACTTGGTTACAATATTGTTGTTTTTAATAAGTTTCACGATCAGAGAAATTCAGCGTTCGTGAAGGTCTATGGCGAAAACGCTGAGCCTATCGATGCCCTATTAGCTTGGAAGGATTGCAGCCTAGTCATAGGTTAACTGTAGAAGTAAGGCTTCTACTTTATCGGCTGTATGCCGCCAGGTCCAGGGGAGGGCGAATTGTGAGCCGGCGAGAGCAAGCTGATTGCGTAACGTTTCTTGGGTTAACAATTGAGCTAGAGCTTGGGTGAGTTGTTTGATATCGCTGGGGGGGACAAGTAAACAGTTCTCCTTGTTTTTTGTGTAATCACGGTTACCGCCATTATCAGTAGTAACGACTGCCGTACCACAGGCCATGGCTTCTAAAGGGGGGAGGGCAAATGCTTCGAAGTAGGAGGTCGAAACGAAGATGTCTGCCTGAGCATAGAAATTAGCCATCTCAATGTCAGTATCAGCTTTTACGATCTTATAGGGTAGAGGTGCGTGGGAATGTATCCTCTCTGGGGTGACAACTCGGATGTCAAAGTCAGGAACGGACTGTGATAAATGCTGACAGGCTTCCCAAAAATCCTCGGCGCCCTTCCAAGTATAGCCATGGTCCTTCGAGCGCAGGATATAGGCAATGGTTAGGCGGTCGGTGGATTGGGATAGTTTGGGAAGGGGCTTAAAAACAGTGGTGTCAACCCCTCCAGGTATTACTGTGCTGTCCCGCCCCGTTCCTTGTAAGATCAATTGACGATGCCATTGAGATATGGAAATGATCGGCGCATCGATAAGATAAGAAGCCCGGGCTTTTTCTGTTTCATTCACCCATAAAGGTTCATAACCAAGGCTAAGTCGAACGACTCGGCCTTTTTTGGATTCCCAAGCTGGAAAAACAGTGGGATAGAAATTCGGGAGAAGGAAATCCGCAGGCGGTAGTGTACCTGGGGTAAGTTCTTTGACCCGGGTAATTTGTGTCCTCAGAGGCCAAGCTACGGAGGCGTTTTCAGGCAGTACGATTTCCACGTTGTGTCCTTTATCCACCAGTTCATTGGCTAACTGATAAATAAAGCGTGTTCCCCCTGTTTCCAAGCTTAGTACGGGAATAACTAGTTTCATAATTTTGCCCTCCTAATTTTGATGTGCAATTCGTTTTCCTTTCAGTGTATGTTACGCTCGGCATCAAGGTGGCAATAACGGCAGCTAAACTCGATATTGCATTTATTCTCTCAATGAGAAACATAGCGCTGTTGTGTCAACATTGAGAGGACTGCATAACTTATAGTGATAGGCTTGGGGAAGGATTGATCAAAAATGAAGATTTGTGTTGTGGGTTTGGGTAATATTGGCCTTAATCTTTTCACTTACCTTTGCCAGGAATTCTCAGGAGAGGTCATCGGGGTGGATGTGAATGAGAGTAGGGTCAAAGAATTACGGTCCAAGGGTTACAGGGTGACTGCGGATTATCGGAAGTTAACAGGGATCGATGTTTGGTTAATGGCTCCTTCCACTGGTAATCAGGGACAAAACTTATTTTCGGCTTTAGAACAAATGATAATCTGTCCAGGCTCTTTGATTTCCATTGAATCTACGTTGCCTCCAGGAACCATGAGGCGCGTACGTGAATTTTTGGAGGAAAAAGAGTTTACTATAGGAACGGATATTTTCTTGATCCATGTACCCCATAGGGTGATGTTTGGGGTTGATAAAACCGTTTGTGATACCCCGCGGGTGATAGGAGCCTTTACAAGTGCTTGTCTGGAAAGGGGACGTCAGTTTTATACCCCGTTGGTTCCCCTTCTAGTTGAAGTTTCCGATATCCGGGTGGCGGAGTTGTCTAAGGTGGTTGAGAATGTCAAGCGCTATGTTGATGTTGCCTTTGCTCAAGAAATTTACGGTTATTGTGTAGACCAGGGAATGGATTATGACGAGCTAAGACGGGCTGTAAATAGTAAAAATAACGTCGAACTGCTAGGTACCGACTGGGGCATTGGTGGGGAGTGTCTCCCCAAGGACATGGGTTTCTTACGAACGGTTTGTCATTCATCTTTGTTGGAAGGGGCAGAACAGGCGGATCAGGACTATCGAGATAGGATAGTGCACCAGTTAGGCAGTGGTAAGGAGGTCTTAGTCAGAGGGTTGAGTTATAAAACGGGGGTTAAGGATCTTAAGCATAGCAGAGGGGTTGGCTTAGTCAGAGCTTTAGAAGCTGCCGGAAATACTGTCTGGGTGGAAGATCCCTTGTTTACGGTTGAGGAACTAAGTGGAGCGGGTTTTAAGGCCTATGATGAGAGCGACCTGGGGATTGAAAAACAGGATGTGACGATGTATAGAGTTGTGTTGGAGCGGCAAAAAGCTTTAAACCCAAAATAAGGGCCCATTGGTTGTTTTGAGAAACAGCTTCAAAGTTGGACAATTTCTATAGCCAAAAAATAATTAGTTTAAAAGGGAGCAAAGATAATGGCCAAAATATTAGTAACGGGCAGTAAAGGGACGTTAGGCAGACGTTTAGCAGAGGTATTGAGAAATCGAGGGCATGAGGTTTGGGAAGTTGATCTACAACATCAACCTGGGGAAACGTATTTTAGGGCAGATATTGCTGAATATCGCCAGTTGGAACGTGTTTTTGAGCAAAGCTATGATTATGTCTTTCATTTAGCGGCCGAATTTGGCCGCATTAATGGAGAACATTATTATGACACGCTTTGGAAGACAAACGTCATCGGGACGCGGAACATTTTAGAATGGCAATTGAAAAAAGGTTTTAAGCTGATTTTTACTAGTTCCTCGGAAATCTACGGGGAAGCAGCAGAACCTCTTTTAACCGAAGATTTACCTTTGAAAAAGACCATTATTCAGCATAATGACTATGCCTTAAGCAAGTGGGCCAATGAAGTACAGATCTTAAATTTCGAAAAGAAATACCAATCCCCCATTGTTAGATTGCGTTTGTTTAATGCCTACGGTCCGGGGGAATATTATCATCCCTACCGCAGTGTTATTTGCCTTTTTGTCTATCGGGCCCTAAAGGGTATGCCTTATGATGTTTTCGAAGGATACTACCGTGTCTTTATGTATGTCGATGATTTAATCCCGACAATAGCCAACGTCGCTAATAATTTTAAACCAGGTGAGGTATATAACATCGGTGGAACGGAATACCGCAGTGTCAAAGATTTAAGCGATTTGGTGCTCAAATATACGGAGGGTGATCCGAAATTAGTCAATTATCTTCCAGAAGACAAGCACAATACGGTAAGTAAACGACCGGATATTTCCAAAGCGACGGCTGATCTTGGACATGACCCTAAGGTGAAGCTAGAAGAAGGATTACCCATAACCGTGGAGTGGATGAAGAAGATTTACCAGGAGGGTCGCTAATGTTGACGCCTAAAGTTAGTGTCGTCATCCCCACGTATAATCACGCCCGGTATCTGCGCTTTGCGCTTGACAGTGTAATCAATCAGAGTTATGCAAATCTGGAGGTTTTCGTCATTGATGATGGTTCCACCGATGGAACAGCCAAACTTGTGAAGCCCTATCGTTCAAAAATTAACTATATCTATAAAGAAAATGGGGGAACACCCAGCGCCTTAAATCTTGGGTTATCTCTGGCGACAGGTAAGTATATTGGCTGGTTAAGTGCAGATGACATTTTAATGGATGAAAAAGTGTCTAAACAGGTTGGACAGATGGAAAGTGATCCGAACCTAGGTTTTAGCTACACGAGCTTTGTGGTCATTGATGCCAACGGCAAAAAGCAATATGAGGTGAATTCACCTTATTATTCCGACAAACAGGAAATGGTGACAAAGCTCATGGAGGGCTGTTTTATTAACGGATCTTCCGTGATGATGAGAAGTTCTGCATTAAAGCAAATAGGGAATTTCGACGAAAGCTTGCCCCAAGCCCATGACTATGATTTGTGGTTCCGCTTTCTGCGCCATTATGCTTGCGGATTTCTGGAGGATCGTCTGTTGGCTTATCGATGGCACGGTAAAAATATGAGTCAAAACCCCAACGAAGCGTGTTCTGTGATTGTCAGAGAGAGAGCAAAACGACTTTTTCCCGAGTGGCTGAATTAAGGCAAGGAGGTGGAGCAATTGCTTTATTAACAACCGGATTGATCGAGAATATCGCAGTCTCCGGAGTAAGGCAGCAATAATGTCTCAGTCATTGACGAAAGCACCAATACTGTCATTGCCACCGTTGAGTTAGGTGGCAAACTATGAGTAGAAGGGAAACCCTGGGATGAAGATTATGACCATATTGGGGACACGTCCGGAAATTATTCGTTTAAGCCGGATTCTACCTCTCTTAGATACCCTTTGTGAGCATATCCTCGTGCATACCGGTCAGAACTTTGATCGGACGTTAACCGATATATTTTTTACTGACCTAAAGCTGCGGTCTCCAGATTACTTGCTTGACTGCCAGGCGTCGACGTTGATGGGCCAAATTGGTGAGATACTCCTCAAGTGTGAACAGGTGATGCTCCAGGAAAAACCTGACCGCCTGCTTATTTTAGGGGATACCAACAGCGCCTTGGCGGCGATGGTTGCTAAACGGCTGCGGATTCCGGTTTATCATATGGAGGCGGGTAACCGCTGTTATGATGACCGGGTACCGGAGGAAATCAATCGTCGAGTGGTGGATCATTGCAGCGATATATTACTGCCTTACACTGAACGAAGTCGGGCCAACCTGCTGAGGGAAGGGATTGAAGGGGAACGCATTTATGTAACGGGTAACCCAATTTGGGAAGTTCTAACCCATTGCGTAGATAGAATTGCACAAAGCCAGGCTCTGCAGACGGTGGGAGCGGTCTGCAAAGGCTATTTTCTAGTGACTTTACACCGAGCTGAAAATGTTGATGACGAGGAACGTCTGGCAAAATTCATAACCGCTTTTCATAGGTTATATGAAGAATACGGCTTGCCAATTATTTGCAGTCTTCATCCCCGTACTCGTTCTCAGTTGGAGAAGCAAAACAAGACTTTCGTAGGAACCGGCATCCAGGTCGTGGAACCTCTAGGGCTGTTTGATTTTGTGTGTTTGGAGCAAAATGCATACTGTGTTTTGAGCGATAGTGGGACAGTTCAAGAAGAGTGTTGTCTTTATAAAATACCAAATGTGACGTTACGGGATGTGACCGAGCGACCGGAAACATTAGAGGCTGGAAGTAATCTGATTGCCGGTTGTGAACCAGCAGCCATTTCGCGAGCCGTGAAAATGGTTTTGGGGCAGGGGTGGGATTGGGAGCCTCCGCCGGAATATTTGGTGAAAAACGTAAGCCGGAAAGTCGTGAAACTTCTTTTGGGCGGGCTCGAATACACGTAAAAGGCAGAGCCTTGGGTGAACCAAGGTTCTGCCTTTTTATGGGACATACCAAGAGAAGCTTGACAACTGATTTCCAATTAAATGCAACGCAAGTGATAGTGGCTAGAGTAGGCAAGATCGCACCTACTCTATTATTGTTTGACCTACTCTTGTAAGAATTCCTGAACGAATAGATTACCGTAAGCGCTTCCATAAGCAATTCCTACGCCGACATGTGTGAAGCGTGGGTCTAAAATATTAGCTCGGTGGCCAGGACTTTGCATAAGCGCTGCCATAGTCCCTGAAACGGATTTATTTCCAGCAATATTTTCTCCAGCCCAGCCGACGGTTAGCCCTACTTGTTGCATCATAGCCCAAGGGCTGCCGTAGGTTGGAGAGGTATGGTCAAAGTAATTGTTTGCCTTCATATCATTCGCTTTAGCGCGGCCCACTGCGCCTAGGCGAAGGTCTACCTTAACTGGACTTACACCGGCAGCGATCCGTTCTTGATTAATCATGTCCACCATGGATTGCTCATCGGCTGTTAATGCAGCAATGGTAGGAATGACCGGGATAGCGGGTGTCGTCGAAGGGGGAGTAGAAGAAGAGACGGTGGGCGAAGTAGTGGTTGTAGTGGTAGGAACGGTAGTAGTTGTGGTAGGGACGATAGGAATAGTGGTAGAAGTTGGAGTTGGAGTTGGAGTAGAAGAGGGAGTAGAAGCTATAGGAAGAGTATTGGGTTGGTTAAGAATCGTTTTCAACGACACGACACTTCCGCTGCGGTTGTTCGGCAAAGTACCGATATTGATCATCTGATATTGTGGTGTCGAGTTTTGAATGATCGTGGTGGTTGGCGTTGAAACCGTAGTTTGGGTTCCTCGAGCGGCAGTAGTAGTTGGAGCGGAAATCGGAGTGGAAGTGACCTGAGTTGTCGTAGGAACGGAAGACCGAAGTATAACCACAGAGCCTGATAAGGTCTGTGGAGCGCCTATATTAACGGCGGCTTGTACTGGTAAAGCGACAGCGGTCATCAGAATACCAATTTGAAGTCCCATTATGAATTTTAAAGTCTTCTTTTTCATGAGTGAATCCTCCTTGTGATCATTAATGCTTGTTCTTGCTGGAGACAACTGCAGTATAACATGGTAAGTTGTCTCTGGAAACGGTAATTTATTCCAAGTAAAAAACCTTTTAAATGGCTGCTTCAATGAATTTCAAAATGATAGCTCATGGGCACATTGGAGATGGGCGTCAAATTTCCCTCTATGAAAAAAAAAGGCTATAATAAGGCTTGTAATTCAAATCAATGATTGATTGCTATATTGACAAACTGCGGAGAAAAATTGATGAGTTGTTAACACCTAAACTATTGAAGATACTAAATGTCCATGAAAAGAAGGGGCGTAAACTATGGCAAAAAGAATGCTACTGATCTTTGCCCATCCAGATGACGAATCATTTGCCTTGGGTGGAACAATCGCTAAATACACTGAAAAAGGGGTAGAGGTTACCCTTGTAGCCGCAACAAAGGGAGAAGCTGGCAAGACTGCGGGGATCTGTAAGCCTGAAGAAGTGGGCCTTGTGCGAGAACAGGAATTACGGCGCGCGGCAAAGGTCCTAGGAATCTCAGAGGTGATCTTTTTAGGGTATCGTGATAAGGAAGTCCCCTTTGCGCCCCCGCTTAAAATCGTCGAAAGTCTCGTTCGAATCATACGAGATATTCGTCCTCAAGTGATCATTACGTTTGGCGAAGACGGTGCATCCGGACACCGGGATCATCGGGCGATTCACCACTTTACGAAAGCAGCTATTAAACTTGCCCAGGAGCCAGTGGAGCCGGAGTGGGGGAAAGCCTATACTCTGCCCCGGCTTTGCTACGTCAAGCCCGGCTGGAAGTTTACGAAGGAACAACTTCAAGATGTGGATTATGTGATCTCGATTGCACCCTGGGCGGAGCGAAAATGGCAGGCGATTTCAGAGCATCGGACTCAAATGGGATCGCGACAGAAGTTTGAGAATCTGGAAGAAAGGCAAAAGCAGGATTATTTGAGCCGGGAGTATTTTCGATGTGATCAGGAATTAGGTGCCTTGCCAGGACGAGGAGAGGATATCTTTCAGGATTTAGAGAGGGTGGAATCTTAAGTGCAGGCAAAAGTTGTTTTAAAATATTGCCCAGACTATACAGCCAATGTGGAACAGAGTTTGCGGGAGGGGCTGGCGGAATGGGGCGGGATGTCTGAGTTTGTGAAGCCGGGCCAAAAGGTTTTGCTGAAAGTGAACCTGCTCATGAAGAAACGACCGGAAGAAGCGGTAACGACTCATCCCAGTGTTGTAGAGGCCGTGGTTCGGCTTGTTCAGGAGGCGGGTGGGATTCCGATTATTGGGGATAGTCCGGGTGGGCCTTATACGGTAAGTGCACTTCAGGCCATCTACAGTCGCTCGGGTCTTCTTGAAGTTGCTGAACGGACTGGAGCAATGCTCAATGAAGATGTAGGACAAACGACAATCCAGTACCCCGAGGGGAAACTAGCTAAAAGTATGACCGTGACTAATTGTGTTCTCAATGCTGATGTCGTTATTCCCCTCTCTAAACTAAAGACGCATGGCATGATGACCTTTACCGGAGCTGTGAAGATTCTCTTTGGGGTTATTCCCGGCCTGCTTAAAGCAGAATATCACTTGAAAATGTTCAAGATTCCAGACTTTGCGGACCTTTTGGTGGATATTGCGACTTGGGTAAAACCTTCCTTAAGTATTATGGACGGAATTGTGGGGATGGAAGGGGATGGTCCTTCGGCTGGTAAACCTCGCAACATCGGTGCCTTAATTTTAAGTACGGATCCCTTCGCCCTCGATGTCGTAGCCGCGGATCTGATCGGCTTAAAGCCAGAAAAAGTTCCGACCGTGATGGCAGCTCGCGGTCGAGGCCTTATCAGTCGGCTAGATGAACTTCAATTAATAGGGGATGCACGCTCGCTGTGGCGAATTCAAGATTTTGTGATTCCCAAAGCGGTTTCCACTAATTTCTTAGATATGGTTCCCCTTCCCCGCAAGGTAAAGGGATTTGTGCTCAACCGTGTGCGCCCTCGACCAGTCTTCGAACATCAGATGTGTGTGGGATGCTTGGATTGTGTTAATAATTGCCCGCCCAAGGCGTTAACTGTTGACGAGAATAAGCGTCCAATCGTTGATTTGGAAGCTTGTATTCGCTGTTTTTGCTGTCAGGAGCTTTGCCCGCGGCAAGCTGTAACGATTTACAAACCTTGGATCGGGAGAAAACTAATCAAATAGTCTCAACATGCCAGGGGAGGAAATGTAAATGACAGAAAGTGTTTTAGTGATTGATGTCGGATCCGGCACCCAGGATATCCTTCTCTATCAGCCGGAGAAGACGATAGAAAACTGTCCAAAGTTTATCGTTCCGAGCCGAACCCAGACTGTGGCGGCGCAGATTCGAAAAGCCACAGCTCAAGGCAAGGATATCTTTTTAAAGGGTCATCTGATGGGTGGAGGAGCATGCGCTCTAGCCCTAAAAAAGCATTTAACGTCAGGTCTCAAAGCCTATGTCACTCCTCAGGCAGCCTTAACGTTTAATGATAATTTGGCTCGCGTAGAGGGTATGGGAATCGTGCTGCGCGAAGACGTTTCTGAATCGGAATCCGTCACTTCCATTTGGTTGGGGGATGTTGATACATTTTCTTTGAGACAGGCTATCGAAGCGTTTAGCTTGGAGTATCCTCAGAAGCTGGCAGTTGCTCTCCAAGATCACGGTTTCAGTGTAACCGAAAGCAACCGAATTCTGCGCTTCAGGCTCTGGGAGGAGTTTGTGCTGCAAGGGGGAGATTTACGCAAGCTTGTGTTCACCCAGGATATTCCTGAGGTATACACTCGGATGCGTGCGGTCCGGGAGATTGTGCCTAAGAGCATCGTGACAGATACTGGGACAGCAGCGCTCTTGGGAATCATGGCTGATCCCTTAGTAAAGCCTCACCTGAACCAAGGAATCTTAGCCGTCAATATTGGAAATTCTCATACCCTCGCCGCAGCTATTCGCGGGGATCGGGTCTATGGGATTTTTGAACAACACACCAGTATGCTTAATTTAGAGTCTCTCGCCCAATGCATTCAGCGTTTTCAAGCCACTGAATTAACCAATGCCGAAGTTTTCGAACAAGGGGGGCATGGTGCAACCCTTCATCCACAAATGCAGCCTGGCTGGGACTTTGTCGTGGTAACCGGTCCCCGCAGAAGTCTGGCAAAACCACTCTGCTGGTATGAAGCAGCCCCCTTTGGGGATATGATGTTAACAGGGTGTTTTGGGCTGCTGGCTGGTATGGGGATAATTTAGGATTATTTTAAAAAAATATTTAAATCGGCAAGGGTTTTTTACATAAACAGAGAATCAAGTATAAATAGTCGGCGGATTCGTGACGTATTCTTTATGCCAGTCAGAAAGTATTAATTTCTGGTGGCATAAGTGCAACTAAGGCGGTCGCCTTCGCTAAGGCTTGACGCCAGCCAAGTTTTCTTTATGAGCACAAGAAAGGGGGGGAGACCGTGGCAGAATTCTTATCTCAATTTCGTAATTTCGGATGGCTGGACGCTATCGACATTGTGGTAGTGACAGTGGTCTTCTACCAATTCTACATGCTCATTAAACGTACGCGTGCTGTGCAGTTGGTGAAGGGAGTGATGGTTCTTCTGGCTATCTCTTTGCTGGCCAAGTACTTTCAGCTTAGAACCATCAGTTGGTTATTGGATAAACTGTTCCAGATGTTTGTCTTTGCTATACCGGTTGTTTTTCAGCCTGAGCTTAGAAAGGTTTTAGAACAACTAGGCCGAGGGAGATTTTTGACTCGTCATCCCTCGACTCCTGGAATCGATACTCTGGAACAAGTGGTGGAAGAATTGGTGCGTTGCACGCAAGTGCTTTCTAAAACACGCATCGGGGCTCTGATTGTGATTGAACGGAAAACAGGAGTGCAAGACTTTGTAGAAACCGGAATTAAGATCGACGGGATGGTTTCTTCAGAATTTCTGGTCAATGTTTTCATCCCGAATACCCCGCTTCATGATGGAGCCGTGATTATCCGGCAAGATCGTGTAGCGGCTGCGGGGTGCTTTCTGCCGTTATCCGAAAATCCCAATATCCAAAAAGACTTGGGTACCCGTCATCGGGCGGCCTTAGGGTTGACGGAAATTACGGATGCCTTAGCTATTGTGGTCTCCGAGGAAACCGGGGCAATTTCTGTCGGGATTGATGGAGCACTGACGCGCTTTATGGATGATAAAATGTTGCGAGAATTGTTGTTAAGGGAACTGGAGATCAAGAGTACCCCCTTATCAATCATTCCATTTTGGAGGTGGTAGCCCATGCATAAAATGTTTCGGCGAAACCTCGGAATCAAGATAATCTCGTTTCTTTTTGCGATTCTCTTTTGGCTTTTCGTCATGAACCAAGGGGCAACGGATAAGCTCATCGCAGATCAGACTTTGACGATTCCGCTCGTAGCCAATGGATTGCATCAGAATATGGTGGTTATGACCCAGCTTCCTTTGGTTCGAGTTCGTGTGCAAGGGATCAACCCTAGTGCCAATATTAAAGACATCTATGCTCAGATTGATCTTTCAGGTGGAGTGCCAGGGGAACGCAGTTATATCATTAAAGTCAACTCCCCGCCGGGAACCAATGTAGTTGACCTTCAACCGTCCAGCATTAAATTGCTCCTAGATAGTGTTCAAGAGAAGATGGTTCCAGTTGTGGCTACGGTGACGGGTAACCCTGCAGACGGTTATCAGGTGGGTAGCACTCTTGTCAGGCCTTCGGCGGTCAATGTGCGCGGACCAAGTTCTATTCTTGGCACGCTAGACAAGGTGACCACGGAAATCAGTGTGACCGGTGCCAAAGATACGATTCAAGTTTCCAGGCCCGTAAGTTTTCGAGATAAAGAGGGTAAACCTATTTTCGGGCCGAATCCGAGTGCTGATATTTTGAGTGCTTATCCAAATACGGTCGACGTGATTGTTCCGGTCATGACCAAAGGGCTTTCCTCGAAGATGATTCCTTTGAAAGTAACCAGTACAGGAACACCAGCTCAAGGTAAGGCCTTACGCTCCTTAGTTCCCTCCCCAACTAGTGTCCAGGTTTTAGGTACTCCTCAGGCTTTGAAAGGGTTTGATTCCTTGAACCTTGGACCCGTGGATATTAGTAATCTTGCGGAAGATAAGACGTTTCAGATTTCGATTGATAAGGTGATATTACCACAGGGGGTTTCGTTTTTTGATGGAACCACTTTGAGTATTATTGCGCAAATTGGGCCGGGGGTGATCCAGAAGGGGATTTCCGGCGTACCGGTTCAAATCCGAAATGTTGGCACTGGCTTAGACATAGGCCAGTCTGTGCCCCCCATTGATATTGTAGTGGAAGGTCTTTCAGATAGTTTAAAGAATTTAACTCCAGATCAGATTCAACTGTGGGTGGACGCTTCTGGACAGGCGGTTGGAAGTTATCCGGATACCAAAGTTTATTGGCAACTCCCACCGGGGGTAACCATGCCTACAACCCCACAAGTGAGCTACAGTCTCAAAGCTCACTTGGCAAAAGGAGAATAATTTTCGTGGATTTACTATGGACAAATTTGAGGATTCCTGTCGAAGAGGATTCCCTGCTACTGACAACCATCGCTCGTAAGTTAAACGTACCAGAACAAAGCATTAGCGGTCTTCGCTTTGCACGCCGTTCCTTGGATGCCCGTAAAAAACCCCATCTCGTTTTCGTCTATACGATTCAGCTGTCTCTTAATGTGCCGAACACTGAAGTGAGTCGCATTTTAGCACGGGTTCCGGGGATCAAGGAAGTTCAGCCTGAGGAACCCGTGCTTTGGCCTAAGCCCAGTAAAAAGCTCAAATCTCGTCCTGTGGTGATCGGAGCTGGACCGGCAGGGTATTTTGCCGCCTTAGCCTTAGCCCGCAGAGGGTATGCCCCGCTTGTTTTGGAACGCGGTGATCGAATCGAGGAACGTACTCGCAAAGTTCAGGAATTTTGGGATGCTGGGACGTTGGACACTGAGAGCAATGTTCAATTTGGAGAAGGCGGAGCGGGAACGTTCTCAGATGGTAAACTCACCACTCGGATTCAGGATCGACGAATTGCGGACGTTTTGGATACATTCGTCAAGCACGGGGCCCCCGCTGAGATCCTTTTCTTAGCTAAGCCGCACATCGGAACGGATATTCTGAAAGAAGTGGTCAGAGGGATTCGGGAAGAAATCAAAGCTTTAGGCGGCGAAATCCGTTTCCGGTCTAAAGTAACCGGCTTAATCCCGTCGGGAGACCGTCTGCAAAGGGTCGTCGTAAACGGTGGGGAAGAAATCCCCACAGAAGCTGCTATTCTGGCTATTGGGCACAGTGCGCGAGATGTTTATGAATTCCTATTTAATTCTAATATTGCCCTAGAGAAAAAAGGGTTTGCCATAGGCCTGCGTGTCGAACACCCTCAGGCACTGATCAATCTGTCTCAGTATGGAGTTGAGGAGCATCCTCATGTGGGACCAGCCGATTATCAGTTGACGTTTCAGGATGTGAGGACAGGTCGAGGAGCTTACGCTTTTTGCATGTGTCCCGGCGGAAGGGTCGTGGCAGCTGCTTCGGAAGAGGGCGGGGTTGTCACAAACGGGATGAGCGGATATGCTCGGGATACGAACATTGCTAACAGTGCGATCGTTGTAACCGTCGGTGCGGACGACTTTCCGACAGCACATCCCTTGGCCGGTCTGGAGTTTCAGAGGGAATGGGAACACAAGGCGTTTTTGGCAGGCGGAAAGGAATATCGGGCTCCGGCTCAACGGGTTGTCGATTTTTTGGCAGGGCGTGTGTCGGAGCACTTTGACCTGCCAGCCACGTATACCCCTGGTATTGTGCCATGTGAGTTACATTCCGTCCTGCCGGCTCCAGTAGGGGATGTGTTAAACCGTGCACTCCGGGTATTCAATGGTAAAATTAAAGGGTTTGCTGGAGAAAAGGCGACCTTGACTGGAATAGAGACAAGGACAAGTTCTCCCATTCGCATTGTGCGCAATGGGCAGGGGGAATCTTTAAGCATGGCAGGGCTATATCCAGCGGGGGAAGGAGCCGGATATGCCGGGGGGATTACAAGTGCTGCCGTGGATGGATTAAGAATGGCGGAGAATCTTATGGCGCAATATGCCAAGGTAGAGTAAAATAGAAATGTTATCGATGGGTTGAGATTTGAGAACATTTAGGTCGCAGATAAATAAACTAGAGAGGAAAGGAGGGAAATGACTTGGGTCGACTCTTTGGGACCGATGGGGTACGTGGCGTGGCCAACAGTCAACTGACATCGGACCTCGCTTTTCGCCTTGGGCAAGCAGGTGCCTATGTCTTGAGTAAGGAGCATCCACACCCCCGAATTGTGATCGGCAAAGATACCCGGATTTCTGGAGATATGCTGGAGTCGGCACTTATCGCCGGAATTTGCTCTGTCGGAGCGGATGTTTTGCGGGTGGGTGTTTTACCAACCCCGGGAATTGCCCTTTTAACACGAACCCTTGGTGTTAGTGCTGGGGTTGTGATTTCGGCGTCCCATAACCCTGTCCAAGATAACGGAATTAAATTCTTTGATTCGACCGGGTATAAATTACCGGATGCCATCGAAGATGAAATTGAAAGTATTGTTTTAAGTGAGGAAAAACCTTGGGAGGTTCCGATTGGTGGCGAGGTCGGTCGGGTAATTGAGGTAACCGATGCGGGACGACGTTACATGGATTTCCTTAAAAGTGCCGTGGGACGTCTGGATGGGCTTAAAGTCGTCTTGGATTGTGCCAACGGAGCAGCATCCTACGTAGGACCAGAGGTTTTGCGAGAATTCGGAGTCGAGGTCATTCCCATTTTTAATACGCCAGACGGCGTGAATATTAACGTTGGTTGCGGTTCAACTCATCCTGAACAATTACAACGGGTAGTCTTGGAACATGGTGCCGACTTGGGGCTGGCCAATGACGGAGATGCTGACCGTCTCATCGTGGTGGATGAACACGGTACCATTTTAGATGGAGATTTTATCATGGTTATTTGTGCTTTGGCCCAAAAGGAGAAGGGGACCTTAGCTAATAATGCCGTTGTCGTCACCGTCATGAGTAATCTAGGTTTACATCTTGCCCTCAAAGAGGCCGGAATCACGATCCATCAGACGCAAGTTGGGGATCGCTATGTCATGGAAGAATTGCTTAGAACAGGAGCGAAGCTCGGTGGAGAGCAGTCCGGACATATTATTTTCTTAGACCACAACACAACAGGGGATGGATTATTGACCGCCCTTCATTTGTTGGCCGTTATTAAGGAACGAAAAGTTCCACTCTCTAAGCTTGCTGCGCAAATGGTGCGCTTACCCCAGGTACTACTTAATGCTAAGGTCCAACATAAAGACCGCTTAATGTTGGATGAGAAGGTACTAGCTAAAGTAGAAGAAGCTGAGCGAGTTCTCGGCGACCGAGGGAGAGTGTTGGTGCGTCCCTCTGGTACAGAGCCGCTGATTCGGGTGATGGTCGAAGGCACTGACCAAGAAAAATTAAGGCAACTTGCGCAAGGAGTTATTGACATCATTGTGGAATGTGATGCATAAAGATACCATTGGATAACTTTTAAGAATTCGCGTATAATGGTTCATGTGTTTGAGTGTATAAATTCACATAATGTGGTTACGTCAGCACATGAACCATACTCCAAGGAATTTTCCCTGGAATTTTTTCCTGGACGACTCTGGTTTAGTTCCTTCACTGATATTGAAATGAAAAATGAAAGAAGGTGATGTCGATAGGAAAAGGAAGAAAGAATCGAGATAAACAACAAAAGGATATAATCCTTAAAAGAATGGACAGTTGTTGCAGAAGATAATTTAAGCGCCAGGACCTCAATCTAAAGTAGACTGAGGTTGACGAGGAAGAGGGTTATCGAACGATTCGGCGGATCCCTCTCGGTGGCTTGTCACCGTAAAGCTTACTTAAAACCGAAGAGCAATTTTCGGGACAAAAGGAAAGCTGACAAGACAAGGGGGTAGTGTGCCCAATTGGCCCCCTTTGTTGGGATGCCCAGAATCTGAAGCAACGAAGTCGTCTATTTTGGGGCGGCTTTTTTATTTTAGTCAAAAATTAAAACCGAAAACGCTACGAACACTACAAGGTCCTTTGTAAGAAAAGGACATTAGTAAAGAAAATCGAGAATTGTTCAGGGATGAACAGATCGCTTATTTTGAGAGGAGTCATAAGCATATGTGCGGAATTGTTGGATATATCGGGAAACAGGCGGCTATTCCTATTTTGGTCAATGGTTTAAAAAAACTAGAGTATCGGGGGTATGACTCGGCTGGAGTTGCCGTGTTGGATCCAGAAGGAATTATGGTTACCAAAAGTGTAGGTAAGCTGGTTGCTTTAGAAGAGGAGTTGGGGACGGATTATTCCCAGTCTTCCATTGGGATTGGACATACTCGGTGGGCAACTCATGGTCGTCCTTCTTATCTCAATGCCCACCCGCACTGTGATTGCGGTCAGAATTTTGTTGTCGTGCATAATGGAATCATCGAGAATTACCTGGAATTAAAAGATGGGCTCCTCGAAAAGGGACATCATTTTGTTTCTGAAACCGATACCGAAGTTTTGGCCCACTTAGTTGAGGACTATTACGAAGGAGACCTTGAGGACGCAGTCCGTAAAGTCTTGAAGACGATTCACGGATCCTATGCAATGGTTGTCCTCAGCCGTAAGGATCCGGATAAGCTCGTTGCCGCTCGTAAAGACAGTCCGATGGTGGTGGGACTCGGAGACGGGGAGTTCTTTGTAGCCAGCGACATCACGGCAATTTTGAACTATACGCGCCAAGTCTATATCTTAGACGATGGCGAGATGGTCGTGATTACGGACGATGGGATAAAGGTCACAGATTTCGAAGGAAACCCCCATACGAAAGAGATCTATGATGTGAAGTGGGATGCAGTAGCCGCTGAAAAAGGCGGATACGAGCACTTCATGCTCAAAGAAATCCATGAGCAACCTCGTGCCTTGAAAGATACGATGTTGGGTCGTTTGGAAGAGGAGAGAGTGGTTCTCCAAGAAGTGGATTTAACCCTTGATCAATTAGCGCAAATAAACAAGGTTTATATTGTCGCTTGTGGAACAGCCTGGCATGCCGGGTTGGTCGGCAAGACTTTGATCGAACGCTGGGCACATCTTCCGGTGGAAGTGGACATTGCCTCAGAGTTCCGCTATCGCTCTCCCCTGGTGGATGAGCATACTCTAGTGGTTGTGGTGAGCCAGTCCGGAGAAACTGCGGATACTTTAGCAGCGCTACGGGAAGCTAAAAACCGAGGAGCACGCGTAGTCGCAGTAACGAATGTCGTGGGCAGCACGGTATCACGTGAAGCACATGATGTAATCTTTACGTGGGCAGGCCCGGAGATTGCGGTTGCATCTACGAAGGCTTATACAACTCAACTCGAAGGAATGGTTTTGCTTGGACTCTATCTAGCCCAGGTCAAGGGGACCTTATTGTCGGATAAAATCGGGGGGATTATCAATGCTTTGAAGAGGATTCCTGCTCAAGTCCAGGAGATTTTGGATCAAGAAAGCCTGATCAAAGAGTTAGCTAAGTCGTTCGTCAAGGTAGAAGACGCCTTCTTCATTGGTCGCTCCTTAGACTGGGCCGTTGCCATGGAAGGCTCCCTAAAGCTGAAGGAAATATCCTATATCCACGCCGAAGCCTATGCGGCAGGTGAATTAAAACACGGAACCCTCGCACTCATCACGGAAGATACGCCCGTCATTGCTCTGGCGACTCAACGGGATGTGTTCGATAAAACGGTCTCAAACGTCAAAGAAGTCAAAGCACGGGATGCCAAAGTGATCGGGCTGACCTATAAGGGAAACACAAGTTTGGTCAAGTCCGTCGATCATGTGATCTATATTCCAGAGACCCTAGATGAACTGGCTCCGATTCTCACCGTTATACCGCTTCAACTTCTGTCCTACTATGTATCCGTAGCCAGAGGGTGTGACGTCGATAAACCGAGGAATTTGGCGAAATCGGTTACTGTGGAGTAGGATGGGGTTGATAGCTCAAGGTTGTTGTAGCGTTGTAAAAAAGTTTGAACAGTATTAAAAATGTTTGAACACAGGTAAAAAAGATTGAACAGAAACGTAAAATAGTTTGAACAGAACCATTTGTCTAGAAACAATACAAATTATGGTTCGAATAAATAAATAGAAATTATTATAAAAGAATTATCATAATAAGGACTAGCGATGTTAGTTCTTATTTTTTTATTTGCTTATGTAAAAATATTTTACAAAATAGAAAATATATATCTTCGCACAGTTTGAAAAGCTTACAGATCACTTCATCAAAGCTGCCGGACTTAGTACTAGTGAAGGACGCATGGATTCAACTCAGATCATGTCCAACATCAAGTTGGGTGGGCGGCTCTCTCTTGCCTATGATGTCTTAGTCTGTGGAGCAAAGGCTCTTCCAGAAACTCTCTTAAATGATTCATTAAGGATCTTTCTTAAAGCGGATTACAAGACAACGCTTCTTTATCAACTTAAGGCAACGGATATCCAATCCCGAATTCAAACAATCCTCAATCATTGCGCCGAATTGCTTCAATTAGTTGAAGGACAACCTGAACTGAAAGAAACTCCCGCAGTACAGACTATTGACCGTTTCTTGAAAGAACAAGCCTCGTTCAACGAACAACAAAACCAATGGATCGCCAAAGGGGATCGAGAAATTTCTTCGAATTCTCTTCAGTCGGTGCATGACACGGATGCGACCTACCGCAACAAAGGCGGTAAAAAGCATGTGGGCTATGCCTTAAATCTAACGGAAACCTGTGCCAATGATAATCCTGTTCAAGTCGTGACTCACTTTGATGTAGCCCCAAATACGACCAGCGACGTCGAAATGCTGAATCAGAGCTTAGCAACTATTGCAGGGCAGGGGGTTAAAGATTTATATACTGATGGGGGCTATTATAGTCCCAACGTTGTGGAAGAGGCGGAAACTCATGGAATTATGATGCACTTCACAGATATGACGGGTCGTAAGACCTCCAGTGGTAAGCTTCCCTACAGTAGTTTTACGATAGAAGATAAGAAAACGATCGTTCTTTGTCCAGAGCTCTTTGCGCTTGAACGGCAATGGAAACATCTACCGCATGAAGAGCGTAAACAGAAGCGTCTGGAACAGAGTATTCCTGTTCTGAATGCCTTTTTTGCATGGGCTGAAAATGTGAGTACAAATCAAGAGCCGTTAAAGAAAGCCATCAAGTATACACTGAATCACAGGGAGTACTTTACGAACTTCCTACTGGATGGGCGTATTCCGATTTCTAATAACAGGAGAATGCCATCCGAGCTGTCGCTGTAGCAAGGAAGAACTTCCTCTTTTCCGACACCCCGCAGGGTGCCGAAGCCAGTGCACTGGTTTTCAGCATCATAGAAACGGCGACAGCCAATGGTTTGGATCCTTCTGAATATCTAGTCCACATATTCAGAAATCTGCCCAATCTGGATTTTCATAACAAGCCGGAATTATTAGACAGCCACATGCCATGGGCGGATACGCTGCCGGCATTATGTTATGCAAAGAAAATAAGTAAGGAAGCTGAGGAAGGAAAATAAGCAGGATGGACATGACGAATATTAACTATGTAATGGATATGACGAAATCGTTTCTAGATGGAGAAATTAACTGCATGAGTTATTTCCTGGACTTCCCCTATGAGGTGGAAAAGCGCTATCGAAAGATGGTCCGGGAAGACAGAGACTATGCAGATCTGATTTTGGAATGTCTAGTAGAAGAAGGAACCGATAAGTTTAATGAGCTGTCCGATGCCCAGTTCAAGAGGCTGATCAAGAAACAGTATAAATACATTAAAGATGTTGCAAGTGAAGGATTTTTATAAGAACGCGAAATTAGCCCCGATTTTCAATAGCTGAAAATCGGGGCTAATTTTTTGTGCAACGCTATTTGTTCCACCGCTTACTATTTCAGCGGAAAATTGGATTACCTATCTAGTAATTTACCTACCGAATCGGGTTTTACGACTGAGTATTTTATTCAGAACCATACTTTACTTCCAATATTTCAGCCGTTTGTACCGTTTGATAGGCTGTTTTTGGCTCGTGAAAACATGAAGAATGGTTCTCTCGGACTTGTACACCTAAATCTAGGATATAGAATGGGTTCAATATGTAAATCCTACGATATTAAGGTCTGTTCAAAATGTATTCAAGAAAGATAGGCGAACTTATGGGGAAGCTTATATTCATCGAGTTCATCAAGTACAAGGTGTATTCATGTGTTGCAAGCACAAAGAGCCATTAAGAGAAACGCTTTTCCAGCGTAAACCAAGACTTAATGCTTTATATGACGTAGAAACTCTATGGATTGAGAAGGAAACCAAGGAATATGAAATTCCAACCTGTTTAATTGACGCGTTGTATGACTTATCGTGCCATGTAGACTTCTTAATTAAGAACAGCAAATTATTGGGAGACCTTGCAATTGTAAAAAAATATATAATGCAAAATTGCATGATGCTGATTTCATTACTCCAGGGGGCTTAATGCATTATCAAGATAACTTGCATGAAGCTTTCTTACAGCACTATGCAGGGGATTTCTTGAGAATGCTCGATCGGAGGTTGATATAACTAAAACCAGAAAATCTTAAAGAATTGGGAGGATCGAAGGTTTCAAATCGTAAGAAAGAGGAAATTTATAAGCAATTTTATCAGATTTACAAAAAAACTGTGAGCCATGCAATCGGGTGATGTGAGCAAGATGCAAGAGCTTATGAATTCTGACCCCCAAATCAAAGCCCAACTGGGGCAAGATACTCTGAATAAAATGAATCAGTTTATGAGCAACTCTTAAGTTTAAAAGCGCTAAGTCAACGTGAAAAACTCAATCGAACGGTTAAAGGCTAGGGAAGATGATTAAAGAATTGTGATACTCGTTTAAATAACGATAAAAGAGGTGGAGTATGAAGCCAAACGGATCTCAATTACGGTTCCTTCAATTGAAATTAGAACGCGAAAGGTTGTTTCGAAATTTAAGAACCAGTCCAAATCAAGTGAAGCTGCTCGTACAATTAATGGATATTGATGATGAAATGGATGAAATGGTTTGTTGTATAGGTTACAGAGGTTTATACTAAGTCAAAAGAAATGAATGAGGAGCAGCCCTAGAGCAATACGTTGCGTGAGAGTTTAAAATATTTTATCTGAAAGGGGCAATTTATAATGATGGGTGGATGGGGTTACGGCCCAGGGATCGGCGTTATTATGGCGCAGGAGGAAATGGTTATGGATGGGGGGGAATCCTTGGCATGGCGATGCAACTCATTTTTTGAGTCGCGATCATCGTTTTGGGAGTCTATTTATTCCGGCGTTACGGCTCAACAGTTGGGGTGAATGCTTCAAGAAATGGAAGTGCGTTAGATATCCTTCGTGAGCGCTATGCTCGAGGAGAAATCGACAAAGACGAATATGAACGTCGAAAAGACGATTGAATGAGATCAGGCAGCCCGCAAGGCTATCTTTTTTTAACTGATTTCAAAGGCCTTCGAAGCCAGGAAGGTTTGTTTAGCCAATAAAATAATCGGAGATAATGAAACTGCAAATAATAATTTTCTGAGGAGTTCGTTACTTTGAAAAATACAAAGGTTCAATTATTTAGGTGGAGCAGGATTTTGGTTTTGAGCTTACTCGGAATGATCGTCTTCGCCGGTTGCTCTCCGTTGAGCCCTCCTTCCCGAGTAACGAATGTTGCGGTTTTAGCTGCAGATCAAACTAGAATCGTAAAGTTTGAGGGATTAAAGCAAGGATTATCGGAATTAGGCTATGGAAAAGATCGAATGCATTTTCAAATTTTAAACGCATCGGGGGATTCAAAAAAATTGGTAATGGACGCTCAAGAACTCGTCCGGCAAGCTCCGGATCTTTTAGTGGCTACTGGAGTTGCGGAAGCGGAGGCCTTTCTTTTGTCGTTGACCCCAAAGTCAAGAATTCCCGTGATCATGATTGGTGTAACCGCAGCTTCGGAGCTTGTGGACCGATTTCAGGCAAAGGGAATATCAGTTACTGGAGTCGATAATGGACATGTGGAGCTGACAGGGAAGCGACTCGAACTTTTACAGCTTCTTTTCCCGGATCGGTCCAAATTCATCGTGGTTTACGATCCGAACATCAAGGCCAGTCTCCAGGCTTTAGAGAAAATCCGAGATGTACTAGGGTCAGAGCATATTCGTTATGAGGCTGTTCCTGTGAGCGAAGATATCGGACTAAGTAAACTGCAAGAACATTCCTTTCAAAAAAATGAGGCGATTTTTCTTTTACCCAGTTATTTTATCGAAAATCGCTATCGTGAAATTCGGGATCTCGAACTTAAGTACCGTACTCCGGTCATGGGGTTTTACGATACGGAAGTATCCGCGGGGTATACGGCAGCCTATGGCCTTTCCTACTTTGATCAAGGATACCAAGGTGCACGCATAGCCATAAGGATGCTGAAGGAGAAGAAGTCGATACCATTCGATATGCCCGACTCTGTTGAACTGAGAATCAATCGGCAAGCGATTGAAAAAATCGGGGAAAAGGTAGCTCCCGTAGCACAGAGTTTTGCCGAGCCAGTGGATACGATCGGAAATTAGTTTGGGAGGATTGCAGTCATAATGAGACCTTTTGGTTCTTTTTTCATCCCATGGTGGAGTCGAATCCGGGTCCGCACCCTTCTTTTCGGGGTTTTAATGTCGACACTTCCAGTACTCATCATTAGTAGTTATTATCTTTATTTTGCAAGGCTTGATTTACAACGAAGTGTTCAAATTCAGAATAATTTATTAGTCGAGCGCATAGCCCAAGAAGTCGATGTAATGCTCGCCCATACGGAAGAATCGCTTAAGAATTTAGCCGTAAATCTCAGTGATACCAATATGCGTGATACAAAAGGGGAAGTCATGCAACATCAATTCTACCGGTTTTTGCATGAATTCCCCCTCGTGGATGAAGTGGTTGTCCTTGATTCGAAGGGACAAGCAATTACGGGAATCAACCGCTTTCAGATCTTTAGCCCGGTCACGAACTGGATTGATCCAATAGAGTTGAAGGGGTTAACCCTTGAAAAACCATATTATAGTCCCGTCAGTTTTTTAAAAAGTGGAATTCCTGCGGTTAAGATTGTGGTTCCTTTGGGCACAGCTTATGGGGATTCTTTTTCAGGCGGGTATGGGATACGTCTAAGGTTAAGAGGGTTACTGACCGCATTAAAACCAACTGATCCGCTATCCAAAACAGATCTTTATGTGGTCGATGCTTTGGGCAGGTTAATTGCTGATTCCGATGTCACGCGAGTCTTAGAGAAAATGGATGTAAGAAAGAGCTATACGGTTGAACATTTTCTTCAATATAGAAATCCACAAGGTCTACCCGCTCTGAATCAGTATCAGAGCTATTCCGGTCAAAACGTTTTGGGAGGGTATGCAGTCTTGCCTCGGAATGGCTGGGCAGTGATGGTTGAACAGCCAGTGGCTGTTGCATTTGCCCCGATCAACCAATTATTTACCCGGTTTCTTCTCTTTATCTTGTTTATTTTAGGTTTCGTAATTTCACTTAGTGTTTTTTATGGTTTATCAATCACCCGACCGATTGAGCGCCTCGAACAAGCGGCGCGAACGGTTTCCCGCGGTCGGTTAGATGAACGAGTGCCGGAAGAACGGCAAGACGAATTAGGACAATTGGCTCGGACATTTAACGAAATGATGGAACGTATTCAGAGCCAGTCTGAAGATTTACTTCAAGAAAAGGAACGCCTAGATACGATTGTTCATGGACTTGGAGCAGGTATGGCCTTGTTAAACGATCATTTTGGAGTAACTTGGATGAATCCTGTCTTAGAACGCTGGGTTAACCAAGAAATTCTTCAATCGATGGAGGAAATTACTTCTTATTTAAATCGCTCCATCCCACAGAAGATCTATAGACATCAAGTCTATCCATTAGAATATGCCCGGTCTAACGAACCTTGCTATTTAATGGTGGTTGAAGATATTACGGAACGGCGGCGCATGGAAGATCTAATGATTCAAGCCGATAAACTTTCGGCCCTAGGTCTGATGGCATCAGGGTTTGCGCATGAAATCAATAATCCCTTAGCCATCATTCAAGGTTATGCCGAAGATTTGGAGGAGCAGCTAGAATCCGGTAAAGGAGAATTACCAAAAGCTGAACGGATTGAGCGATATCTGCGAACAATTCGGAAGCACATCATGAGAGCGCAGCATATTACCCAAAGTCTCCTCAATTTTTCCCGAAAATCAGAGTGGAAGGTTGAGGAAATGGATGTTATCCGTGTCATTGAGGAAAGTTTATCCCTTATGCAGTTTATCATCAAGAAGAAACAGATTATCATCGTTAAGAGATGGGCTAATCAACTTCCTAAGGTCAAGGGAGATGCGCTGCAACTCGTTCAAGTCTTTGTCAATCTAATCAACAATGCAGTGGACGCACTGCCTGAGCAAGGTGAGATTCGGATCGAGGTTGAAAGTGAACGCCATTCGGATATAACGGTCTCGGTTCGAGATAATGGGCAAGGCATTCCGCCAGAGCTTTTACCGAAGGTGTTCGATCCTTTCTTTACGACCAAGGAAGTGGGAAAAGGGACGGGACTTGGTTTAGCGATTAGCTACGGAATTATTGCGCGTTTGGGGGGGGCGATTCGGGTTGAAAGTGAGCCCGGTCAGGGAACCGAAGTCCTTCTTACCCTTCCGGTCGTGAATAGTCAGGGAAGAAACGAGGAGTGAAAGGAGCAGGGTAAAGGAACATGATGGAAAGAAACACTCCCGAAAGCATTGAATGGGAAAATTTGAGTTTAATCATCGTCGATGACGAGGAGGATTTGTTAAACCTTCTTGTAGATCGTTTTCAACGGAAAGGCTGCTTCGTAGAAGGTTATCTTTCAGGTATTGAGGCCCAAAAGGCCTTACAGGTTCGAAACTTGGATATCGGAATCTATGATATCAATCTTCCTCAAATGAGCGGGGTCGAACTGTTACGCTGGAGTAAAGAGGTGAACCCGGAAATGGAGATCCTTATGCTAACGGGTCATGGAACCGTGGAGACTGCGATCGAGACGATGAAGTTAGGGGCTTATGATTACTTGAGAAAGCCTTATGCACTCGCTGAGCTTGAAACCATGGTTAGTAAGGCGTGGGAGAAAAAGCGCCTTAAGGAGGTTAATATCGGACTTCGCCAAGCTCTTCTTAACCAAGCCTTAACGACTTCAGGCATCATGGGTGTAGAGCAGAACTTTCAGATTATCGGTCAAAGTTCGGGAATGAAGCATCTGATTGAACTTACACGGCGCTTAGCCGACAGTGAGATTCCAGTTTTGATCGAGGGGGAAAGTGGCACGGGCAAAGAGTTGTTTGCCAAGGCCTTGCATATATGGGGAAATAGGTCAGGTCAACCCTATATTGCTATTAATTCTGGGGCACTCCCCGAAAACTTGCTGGAAGCCGAACTTTTTGGACATGTGAGAGGAGCCTTTACCGGTGCCTCACAGGAGAGAAAGGGTTTAGTTGAAGTCGCTGATCAAGGTACGCTATTCCTTGACGAAATCGGAGAAATGCCCCTCAATTTGCAAGTGAAACTTTTACGCTTTTTAGAGAACGGTGAATTTCGGCGGGTCGGGGAATCCAGATTACGAAAGGTGAATGTGCGCATGGTTACGGCAACAAATCGCATTTTGGAAAGGGAAGTGGCTCAAGGTGCCTTTCGGCAAGACCTTTACTACCGGCTTAATGTTATGAAATTAACTCTCCCTCCTTTGCGGGAGCGCCCAGAAGATATATCGATATTGGTTAACCATTTTTTAAAGAGATTAAGTCGGGGGAAATCGGTAAAGATCGCCAAGGAAGGCATGAAGGCGTTACAAAGTTATCCCTTCCCGGGAAATGTGCGCGAGCTGTCTCATATGATTGAACGCGGCATAATCCTCGCCCAAGGGGAGGAAATCAATGTGAAAGACTTTCTGATTCCACAGCCTCAAGGACCAGGTCAGCGGAAAGAAGAACGTCTTCTTTCCCTTAATGAATTAGAAAGAGAGCATATCGAACGGGTTATGGATTATTGCAAAGGAAATAAGACCCATGCGGCACGGATTCTGGGTGTGAGTGTTCGGCATCTTTACCGGAAGCTTGATGAATATGCGTCAAATTCAATTCACTAACCTTGACAATTTGTCATAGCATTTCTGACATAATGTCAAAGACTAAAGAAGTCTTAAACCAGAAAAGCCCTGAGTTTAAGGCTTTTTTCGTTGGCACAAAAATTGCTATATTAATTTCATGCTCACTTGAGCACTAGAGAACAAAGGGGTTAAAGGGTTCAGAGTAATAAAAGTCTTAACGAAATGAATTTGATAAAAGAGGAGGTCAAAAAAATGAGCGGTTTGGAACAAACCCAAACGACCCAAATGCAACCGCGCTGGGGTATGGTAATTGATCTCGCGAAATGCGTTGGATGTGATACCTGCACCGTTTCCTGTAAAGCAGAAAATCGCACTCCACCGGGAGTTTCTTATAATGTCCTTTTAGAACTGGAGGACGGGAAATTCCCTAATGTTAAACGGGTGAATATTCCCAGACCCTGTATGCAGTGTGATAAGCCGCCTTGTGTCCAAGTTTGCCCTGTCAGGGCATCTTATAAAGCAGAGAATGGGATTGTTGTGATTGATTATGACCGGTGCATTGGCTGTCGGTATTGTATCAGCGCTTGCCCTTACGGAGCACGCTCTTATGATGAGGGTCAAAGTTATGAACAGGAAATGTTAGGCTACAATGATGTCCAAGCACCGGAATATGGGAAACGGCGCGGTCCACGGGAAAAAGGGAAGCTGCCAGAAGGAGTTGTGCGGAAATGCACGTTCTGCTTTCACCGGTTGGAGCGGGGCGAGGAGCCGGCATGTGTGGAAACGTGTATCGGTGATGCTCGATATTTTGGAGATCTGAATGACCCGAATAGCATGGTTTCCAAGCTGGCGGCCAGTCCGCGGGCTTTCCGGTTGAAAGAGGAACAGGGGACAGAACCTCGCGTGATTTATCTGCGTTAAATGCTCAATGTAATAAAAAGGGAATACCGAGAAAGTGAGGAAATGCAATGCAAACGACAAATGCTACCGAGCGTTCGAGGATTTTACGCTGGGAACGGTTCTGGTGGGTTGCTTTAGGGGTTGTGTTCATCGTGGGTATGTTTTCTTTGGTCAAGGGATATTTTCTAGAAGGGATGAGTTCGACGAACCTGACCAGCACCGTCCCTTGGGGGGCATGGGTTGCTTTTTATATCTACTTTATTGGGATGAGTGCCGGATCCTTTCTCCTTTCAACACTGATTTTCGCCTTTGGAATGCATCAATATGAAGAGATTGGGCGGTCTGCACTTCTATCCGCTATTGCCAGTATGCTCACGGGGATGACATTTATTTTTCTAGACATTGGTCGTCCCGACCATGTTTTGAACTCGCTCATTCATTGGAATATTACGAGCACGATGGCGTGGGAAATTCACTTCTATATTCTTTATCTTTTACTCTTGGTCACTGAACTCTATTATTCGATGCGCACGGATCTTGTGAAACGGGCGGAAGGCGATGGCCGTTTGGCCAAAGTTTCAAAGCTTTTGACCTTTGGATATACCGATCTGTCAGAGGCATCCCTCGCGTGGGACAAACGTACGTTGAAGATTTTGGGTAGTATAGGAATTCCTCTCGCCATTTTTGGGGTACACGGTGGGACCGGTTCAATCTTTGCTGTTGATAAAGCTCGCCCTTTTTTAAACAGCGGACTGTTTCCCGTCATTTTTGTCCTTTCGGCGTTGGTCTCTGGTACGGCGCTATCGATTGCACTTTATGTTATTAAAAATTGGGTGTTCAAACGTTCCCATGATCAGGGTATGATCCGTTCCTTAGGTGCTTTAATGGGGATGTTCTTGGCCATTGAGCTAGGGCTCGAATGGTATGAATTCTTAATCGGCCTGTATGGGCTTAAGGCCGAAGAAATCCTGACCATTAAAACGATGACTGCCAGTCCGTGGTGGTGGACCTTCTGGATTTTCCAAATGGCGCTCGCGATGGTTATCCCCCTGGTGATTGTCTTCTATAAGAAAACCCGGCAATCGGTTCGCTGGATTTTTGCGGCTGCACTGATGACAATTGTAGGAATCGTAGGAGTTCGCTTCAATATGGTAGTTCCCCCGTTTGTCGTCCCGGTGCTCGACGGACTTCCGCCAGGAAATTACTATCCGACCCTTTCGGAGTGGGTGACGAGCTTTGGACTGATTGCGATGGGACTGATCATCTATACCTTAGGTGAGAAACTTTTACCCATAGACCAATATTCTGTAGGCGCGGAAAATGATTTAGACGATTATTCTATGGAGAGAGGAGCGCGAATCCATGACTAAGAAGAAAGATAAATTAAACCTTAACCGCCGTAATTTTCTCAAAGCTTCCGGGATTTTAGGTGCGGTTGCTTTTGGTGGACCGTTCCTCGGCGATCCCCTTAGACAATTGACAACGAACACTTGGCTTGACGCTCCTCACGGAGTAAATACCGAAGATGAAGATTATACCGCAGCGAACGTGATCTATAGCACTTGTGAACAGTGCAATACCCACTGTACGATTAAGACCGTGATCGAGGAAGGAAAGAAAGGTCAGCCCTATACCAGCCTAGTGCGAAAAATTGCCGGCAATCCATACAGCACGATTACGACCATACCCTTTGGACCGCTAACCTATGGGACAGGTGCGCAGACCGCAGCCCATGGCAAGGATACCTTGGCTGTGGAGGGACGAGGGTTTCGGGGTGGACGGACTTGCCTCAAAGGACAAGCTGGTCTCCAGACGGCTTATGATGCTTTACGTGTACGCACACCGCTGAAACGGGTCGGCCCGCGAGGGAGTGGTGAATGGAAAAGCATCTCCTGGGAACAGGCCCTTCAAGAAATCGTGCAGGGAAGTCCGGATTTAGGGACTCCCGGCTTAAAGGCGATCTGGGCCTATGCGGCGAAAGATGCGGTCATGGCGGATTGGGATCTCGTGAAAAAAGGACAGATGAGTCCCACGGATTTTGACGCGAAATATAAGGATGTGCTGATTGATACGAAACATCCGGATTTCGGCCCTAAAGCCAATCAAATCGCTTGCTTGGGTGGAGACCGACGGGATTTTATGCGCGATCGAATCTGGTTCCAAGGCTTGGGCAGTATTAATTTTGATGATCATGGCGGAGCCTGTGGGGCTAACGGGGTTATCGGTAATGTCCGGTCTTTTCAGACGGAACAACCCAAGAAGCGGCTTTACGCTGACCTTAATCACGCGGAATTCGTCATGGTTTGGGGTACAAACCCCATGGTTGCGAACCGGGGACCAACGTGGCTGGCACCACTCCTAACCAATGCACTCGCACGAGGCATGAAAATGGCCGTGATCGATACTCGGATGAGTCGAACGGCTGAAAAAGCTCATTTTTGGGTGCCGATTAAATCCGGTACGGATGCTGCACTTGCACTTGGTATGGGGCGTTGGATTATTGAAAACAAACGCTATGATGAACGCTATTTAAGAAACCCGAATCCAAAGGCGGCAGAGGCGGATGGGGAACCGACCTGGAGTGATGCTTCTTATTTAGTCGCAGTATCCAACGAAAAGAGACCCAAGCTGCGGGCGAAGGACCTCGGAATCGGGGAGGATACCCAATTTGTGGTCATGGTTAATGGGAAACCGGTTCCTCACGATCAAGCGACAGACGCCGACTTGGAAGTGGATACCGTGATCAACGGAATTCAGGTCAAATCAGCTTTCACCCTCTATAAAGAACGGGTCATGGAACACTCGTCGAAGGAATATGCTGAGCTGGCTGGGATTACAGAAGATCAAATCGTTCAACTCGCTCAGGAATTTACTTCCCATGGGAAAAAAGCAGCGATTATGACTTTCCGTGGGGTTGCGATGCATACGAATGGATATTATACCGCTCGAGCGATTAACATGCTCAATCACTTAATTGGAAATCATGACTGGCAGGGCGGAAGCCTCACTGGTGGAGCAAGGCATAAGGATTTGGCCGGACGCTATGATTTGAAGAAGGTTCCAAACGGTCACGCAGCCTGGGGGATACCGATCAGTCGTCGGCAATCCGATTATGAGAAGAGCAGTCTCTTTAAAAAAGACGGGTATCCAGCGAAACGTCCGTGGTTCCCAGTTGCCGGGAATTCTTCGGAAGAAGTGATCCCCAGTGCGGCAGAGGGTTATCCTTATTCCTTGAATGCTCTCTTTATTTATCGGATGAATCCCATTCTTACTTTTCCGGCCGGAGACATGACACGTCAGACCTTAACCGACCCGAAAAGAATTCCGTTACTGGTCGCGTCGGACATTGTCTTGGGGGAGAGTACTTCGTGTGCAGATTTTGTCCTACCTGACTTGAGTTATCTAGAACGGTGGGGTCGGAAGACTATAACGCCGAGTTTTCCGTTGAAGGTTACACATTTTATTCAGCCAGTAACCCGCGTTTATCCCGAACCGCGGGATATTCAAGAGGTCTTTATCGAGATTCTTAAAAAAATGGGATTGCCAGGTGTCGGAGAGAAATCGTTTGCTGATGGCAGTTCCTTGAATCGGGTTGAGGATTTTTATCTCAAAATGATTACCAATATTGCCTATGACCAAACTCCGGTCCCTAGTGCGACAACGGAAGAACTCAAAGTCTTTACGGAATCTCGGCAGAAGGCCCTAGGCCATTTCTTTGATGAACAAAGTTGGCGTCAATCCGTTAAACCGGAAGAATGGGCCAAAGTCGTGTATATTCTTAATCGCGGAGGACGTTTTGAGGCACCGGGAACTGAATATGTAGGCCCTCTCCTCAAATATCGTCTAAATGGACAAGCGCTCTTCTATGATGAAAAAGTCGCAAGTTCCAAGCATTCCTACACCGGTCAGTACTTTGACGGCTTACCCAAATTTGAGACCGTCCAAACGTATGATCAGCAAGAACTCAGGCAAAACCAACCGCTACAGTTTTTAAACTGGAAGGCTCGAAATATTGCCACTCACCGGACAATCAGTAATGCTTGGTTGCGAGAAATAAAACCGGAGAATTTCCTTTGGATCAATCCCTTGGATGCTGAAAGGCGGGGATTGAAAGATGGAGATCAGGTTAAGATTAAGTCCGATTTTATCGAAGTGAGTGGGCACATTATGGTAACCGAAGGAATCCGCCCTGGTACGGTCGGTACCGCTTATAACTATGGAAATACGGCCTATGGTGCTCAACCCGTCATTATCGATGGAAAATCGACTCCGGTGTTGAAAGATTACAATCATACTCCGTTTCATGTTAGAAAGCCTCTCCAACAGAAGACCGGGTATGCCCTCGGTCGGGATACCGGATTTTCGGCGAATGGATTACTGGTCATGGATCCGAAGCTTAAAAACACCTCTTTGATCGATCCCATTGGCGGCGGTGTGGCTTCGTTGGATACAAAAGTTGAGATTACCCGGTTGTAGGAGAAGCCTTAAATGGTTTAGCACGTATGATTGATGAGGCGTTAAAACGGATTATTGACGACAGCATTTAGTTTGTTCCCTTCATGAATCTTCATAGGTTTTTCATAGATTATTTGAAATGATTGTATAGAATTAGATAAGCATCCTTCCTTTTCTCCTTTTGAAAAAGGCTTTCTACGGAAAGCCTTTTTTCCTAATCCCGAAAGACATTCGTACTTAAATAGCGTTCACCAGTATCCGGCGCAATGGCCAATACTTTTTTACTTGGGCCGAGACGTTTGGCGACTTTTAATGCAGTATGAACGGCCGCACCAGTTGAAATACCGACGAGAATTCCTTCTAACCGGGCAAGGTCTCGGGTCATTTTTGCGGCTTCACTATCGGAAATCAAGAAGATTTCATCGTAAACGATTGTGTTGAGCGTGTTCGGTATAAAGCCCGGACTGGTTCCCGGGATATTGTGGGGGACCTGGGTTGCCGCCTGAGAGAACGGGTGAGCCCTCCGGTTCGAAGACGAAAATCTGATTCCAGGTATACGTGCTTTAAGAACCTCGCCCGTCCCGGTTACCGTCCCGCGTGTCCCAGCCGTGCAGACGAAAGCATCAAGCTTCCCGTCCATTTGCTCAATGATCTCAAGTGCGGTCGTAGTCCGATGCACCTGCGGATTAGCCGGATTCTCAAATTGGTTGGGTATAAAGCTTCCCGGAATTCCGGCCGCAATTTCCTGTGCTTTTTTTATAGATCCAGGCATCCGTTCCGACCCAGGTGTCAGAACGACCTCTGCGCCATAAGCCTTGAGGAATGGCGAGCCGTTCTTTGGTCATGGTGTCGGGCATAACCAGAATTGTATGATACCCCCGGGCTGTTCCAACCATCGCCAGGCCAATCCCGGTATTGCCGTTCGTGGGCTCTACTATTGTTGCTCCGGGTTTGAGTAGTCCTACTTTCTCTGCCTCAAGAATCATATTCAAGGCGGCCCGATCCTTTGACACTTACCTTTGAGAATCTCCTTCAGTTACAGTTTATATTTTACTATCAGTAAAATAATCCCAAAGCCAGTTACAATATTCTTTTATCGTACCTCAAAATCTCCTTGCCAGTGTAATAGGGTTTGAGGGTTTTTTAGTTACAACTATTATTATCCGACAACAGGTGTGTGTGGTCCAATACAATATTGATGCTACTGTTTAAAAGTGAAAATAGAGTCACTTAAATAAGATAGGAAGCCTGAATCGAAATAGATTCAGGCTTTCTGCTTAGAAAAGCGGTATCCATGCATTTGAAAAACACTGGGGCTGTCTGTGGTCGGAATATGCTTCTCTAGCCAACAATACTGAGGTAGGGCTGTGTAAGAGACCATCAGAATGCTTGTTAAGCGATATACAAGGTTTTTCAGCTATACGGCTGATGGCGGTAATATCTGCAAGAGAGTATACTTAATCTAATGAGTGATTGGAGGTAGTTACTATGGGAGATAAAAGTCCTAAGAACAAGGAGAAAAAGAAGAAGAAGGCTGAAAAGAAAGCTATTGCTCCAATATCCTCTTCAATAGAGCCAGCGAACAAGCCAAAATAATTATATTGATGTTGAGGAATTGTATAAATTTACTACTCAAAAAATCCAGCTTTCCAGCTGGATTTTTTTTATGGGAAAGTATACTTTCTAGACAATGCTCA
The DNA here is from genome assembly GCF_001936615.1 of Desulfosporosinus metallidurans. GTDB lineage: Bacteria > Bacillota > Desulfitobacteriia > Desulfitobacteriales > Desulfitobacteriaceae > Desulfosporosinus > Desulfosporosinus metallidurans. Next base: position 18,168 of record NZ_MLBF01000032.1, on the reverse strand, counting down.
ATTATCTATTAAAGAGACGGTAGTTGCCGCTCCGATGGCTGGAGTGGTTGCTTATCGTTCAGTAAATCTAGGTCAGATGGTTTCCCCGGGAGTCCCCTTAATGACTTTGGAGGATGTTTCGTCCGTCTACGCTATGGTAAATGTTAAGCAGATGGACCTTCCTCAAGTCAAAGAGGGGTTGGCTGTGCAGGTTATGCCTAGTGATGATGAAAAAAAAGTCTTATCAGGGGAAGTGTCTCTCATTAGCCCAGTAGCTAATCAAGCCGCTCGAGTGTTCGAAGCGAGGGTCAAGGTCAAAAATGATAGCGGTATCCTTAAACCGGGGATGTTTGTGAAAACTCGGATTACCTTAGGTAGTCCTGTTGATGTCGTGATGAATTCCCTAGGTTATGAGAACCTAGAAGCTCCGGTAGGAAATATTACGACTAATGATCGGAAGATTTCTTTGCGTACCAGCGGTAAGCTTCAAAAAATGGCGGATTTCAACAATATTCCGATTGCCAAACGGGGTGGAGTACAATTATACATCCGAGATATCGCTAAAGTCATGAGCGGGGTAAAAGATCCTGAGAGCATCTCCTTTTTTCAGGGCAAGCCATCAATTGGTGTGGATGTTATCAAACAGTCAGGGAGTAATACTGTTATCGTCGCCGATGATGTACGAAAAGTGGTCGAGGAGTTGAAACCGACTCTTCCCGAGGGGGGAATCTTGGCAATCCTGACCGTGCTTTTATTTATGGGCAATTGGCGGACGACCATTATCAGCGCCATTGCGATTCCTACTTCGATTATTTCAACGTTTTTTGCAATGAGGGTTTTGGGTTATACTTTGAATATGATGTCTTTAATGGCCTTGTCTCTATCAGTGGGGTTACTTATTGATGATGCCATCGTGGTCATCGAAAACATAGAACGGCATTTGCGTATGGGTAAGTCACCGCTGGAGGCGGCTAAGGATGCAACGTCTGAAATTGGGTTAGCGGTCATGGCAACGACCTTTACCTTGATGGCTGTATTTTTACCATTAGGTATGATGAACGGAATTACAGGTAAGTTCTTTAAACAGTTTGGGATTACTGTCGTTGTAGCAGTTTTGGTCTCTCTCCTTGTTTCTTTTACGTTAGTTCCCTTATTCTCTTCTCGTTATTTAAAACAACAAGAGAAGCGTAAAGCCAGGGGACCCTTTGGTAAATTTCTGGACTGGTTGCCGGTACCTTACATACTCTTTATAGTGGAACGGTTATCAGTCAATATCGGGAGGGCGACCATAACTATGATGTGCGTTTAATTCTTGACCCTGCTCAAAGGAAAACGTTGACAGGGCTCGATAAGATTTATATCCCTGGGGGAAACAGTACGCCTGATGGGCAAGCAATGATCTCCTTGGATCAAGTGACAGACAAAGTGTTTGCTCCGGCGCCCAGTGAGATCAGTCGTTCGGACCGCAAACGGGAGATTCAACTGTCGGCAAATTTAGCCAATCTTTCTTTGGGTAAATTCGAAGAGAAATTTAATCCGGTCATCCAAGAGCTTGGGCTCCCTCCAGGCTATAAGCTCGTTGCTGGCGGTCAGTCATCCTTTATGGGGGAAAGTTTTACATCCATGGGGCTAGCTCTCGTTATGGGTGTCTTATTTATCTTCTTTATTTTGGCGGCTCAGTTTGAAAGTTATATCGATCCTTTTTCCATCATGTTTTCACTCCCCTTGGCAATCATCGGTGCGATTATGGCCTTGTTCTTGGCCAATGACGATTTTGGGATGATGGCTAACATTGGAGTCATTATGCTAATGGGGTTGGTAACCAAAAATGCGATCTTACTTGTAGACTTTACCAAGCAGCAACGTGCCCGAGGGGTAGAGAGAAATGAGGCTTTGGTGATTGCCGGACGGACTCGTCTCCACACTATATACTGATTGACAACCGGAACAATCTAAGCTATGATATGGAAAATATATTAAACCGTTGAGCAAGAGAAGTACGAAAAATTGGGTATATCCAGAGAGCTGTTAGTTGGTGTGAATGCAGCAGTACAGATTTTTCCGAATGGACTTGCGAGGGCAGCTTGAAACTGTGATGCAGGAGTAGACGCTGACGGGAACCTCGTCCGTTATCAGTGAGGTGCATATGATAGTATGCAAAATGAGGTGGACGATATTTTATCGTCAATTTGGGTGGTAGCGCAGAAGTTATAAGCTTTTGTCCCTTTATGGGGACAAAGGCTTTTTTATTATATTTTTTGTTAAACCACCGTAGGAGTTAATGAGAAAAAGGAGAGGTGTAGATGTTAAAAGGACGATTTGGAATCCATGGCGGACAATTCATTCCCGAGACGTTAATGAACGCAGTGATCGAGCTGGAAGAGTCCTATAACCGCTATAAGAACGATCCTGATTTTAAAGTGGAATTAGAGGATCTTCTCAATAATTATGCGGGGCGACCCTCGTTGCTCTATTACGCTGAAAAGATGACCCATGATCTGAGCGGCGCGAAGATCTATCTCAAGCGGGAAGATCTCAACCACACCGGCTCGCACAAGCTCAACAACGTTCTCGGCCAGGTGCTTCTGGCAAAACGAATGGGCAAGACCCGCGTGATTGCGGAGACGGGCGCGGGGCAGCACGGCGTTGCCACAGCGACCGCCGCTGCACTTATGGGGATGAACTGCGAGATTTACATGGGAAAAGAGGACATCGACCGTCAGGCGCTCAACGTTTACCGCATGGAGCTGCTGGGCGCGAAGGTGCATTCAGTTACGAGTGGCACGCAAACGCTCAAAGATGCAGTGAACGAAACAATGCGTGAATGGTCGGCACGGGTGGAAGACACTCACTATGTACTCGGTTCTGTAATGGGACCGCATCCGTTTCCGACCATTGTTCGTGATTTTCAAAGCGTGATCGGTCGCGAAGTAAAACTGCAGATGCTACAAAAAGAGGGCAGGCTGCCCGACGCGCTACTCGCCTGTGTAGGCGGCGGTAGCAACGCGATGGGACTGTTTTATGATTTTATTGGAGATCCAGGCGTTCGCCTGATCGGCTGTGAGGCAGCGGGACATGGCATCGACACAGACAAGACCGCCGCAACAATGGCAACTGGAACGGTAGGCATCTTCCATGGCATGAAGTCTTATTTCTGTCAGGATCAGTACGGTCAGATCGCGCCAGTCTATTCCATTTCAGCGGGGCTTGACTATCCGGGCGTGGGTCCCGAACATGCCTATTTGCATGATATTGGCAGGGCGGAATATGTGCCGGTTACCGACGACGAGGCGGTGGGGGCCTTCGAATACCTCTCGCGTACGGAGGGAATTATTCCGGCAATCGAAAGCGCACACGCGGTGGCCTACGCGAGAAAACTTGCACCGACGATGGGCAAAAACCAAATCCTAGTTGTCAATCTTTCGGGCCGAGGGGATAAAGATGTCGCGGCGATAGCCCGTTACAGGGGGGTACAGATCTATGAATAAGGTGCAGCAGGCTTTTGCAAATGGTAAGGCGTTTATTCCCTTTATCACGGCGGGCGATCCCTCTCTGGAAATAACCGAACAGCTAGTGCTGAAGATGGCGGAGGAGGGCGCGGATCTGATCGAGCTGGGCATTCCGTTTTCCGATCCGGTCGCGGAGGGACTCGTCATTCAACGCGCGGATGAACGTGCGTTGGCGGGCGGCGCAACGACCGACAAACTCTTTGACATGGTGCGGCGCATCCGAAAGGTGTGCAATGTCCCAATGGCGTTCATGACCTATGTGAACCCGATCTTTACCTACGGTACTGACCGGTTTATGAAAAACTGTCAGGAGACTGGTATTGACGCAGTGATTGTCCCTGACGTGCCGTTTGAAGAAAAAGAAGAGCTCATGCCGTTTTGCTCAAAATACAACGTTGACTTGATCTCGCTGATCGCGCCGACCTCCCACGACCGCATCCGCATGATTGCCAGGGAGGCGCAGGGATTTGTTTACTGCGTATCCTCAATGGGCGTGACCGGCGTGCGGCAGGAGATCAGCTCTGAAGTGGGTGAAATGGTCAAACTTGTCAAAGAGGCCAAGGATATCCCTTGCGCGATCGGCTTTGGCATCTCCTCGCCTGAGCAGGCGGCGAAGATGGTTCAGTTTTCCGACGGCGTGATTGTTGGAAGCGCGATTGTGAAAATTGTGGAGCAATATGGCGTGGACTGTGTGCCCTATGTGGCGGAATATGTACAGATGATGAAGAAGGCGGTACAAACAGTCAAATGATAGCAGCGCTATAATCGCATGAATAAAACGATGAAATTACAAATAAGAGAAATCGACGGTAGGGCTACGCCTTGACCGTCGATTTCTCATTTTAAGAAGTATAGCACTATTCTGTGATCTGTTTGACAAAACTATTTTCTGATTATAATATTAAATGTATATTCTTGTATATATAAAGGTTTAAGGTTGCTACTATTTCAATAATTGAGTTGAGAGGATAGTCTAAATGAACTTCATGCAATATAATGCTATTAAAAGCCTAAATATGGGTTTGGTGGAGGGGAAAATGAAAGACTTCAGCAAAACGGATGAATTATTAATAAAGTTTGTAGAGCAGCTAGACGAAGATAATGCCATTAAATTTGCCGATGAAGCCTTATATGAAGGAATTGACCCATTATACTTGTTAGATTTAATGAATGAAGGAATGAAACGGGTAGGGAAACTTTATGATAGTAAGGACTATTATATTGCTGATCTGATTATGGCGGGACTAATATTTAGACAAGTCTTAGAACTGGAAAAAATGACTGCTTTTTTCCATGGAACGTACGATAAAAAAACTGGGAAAATCGTGATCGGAACAGTGAGAGGGGATATTCACGACATTGGAAAGGATATTCTTAGGTATATGCTAGAGGCATACGGCTTTGATGTGATTGATCTCGGGGTAGACGTGCCGAGAGAAATCTTTGTAAAAAATGTTGAAAAACATAAACCGGATATTGTGGCGCTTAGCGGTGTATTAACGAGCACTGTAGTAGAAATGAAAGAAGTCGTAAATTCTTTGATAGAAGCACGCTTGAGAGATAAAGTGAAGATTATTATAGGTGCTAACCATCTCACACAAGATGCGTTCAGATATATTGGTGCGGATAGCTTTGCTACGGATGCTTCCGTTGGGGCCAAAATGTGTAGGGAATGGATGAACGCTGGTAATGGACAGGGAGTAATAGGTAATGGCTAATCCGGTTTATATTAAAATCGTCGAAGATATCAAGAAAAAGGTCAACAGCGCGGAGTTAATTCCAGGTGATACTGTTCCGCCAGAAACTGCACTTTGTAAAGAATATGGCGTCAGTCGAATGACGGTTAGAAAAGGTTTAGCTATTTTGGCAAATGAGGGATACATTTATTCTGTTCCTGGTAAAGGGAGCTACGTTCAAAAACCTGAAGTTAACAAATATACGTTACTCTATGATGAGATGAATAACCCTATTAACAGTGTTGATAAAGCAAGACTCTTAGAAGTAACTATTATTATGCCTGATGAAAAGTTAGCGGATGAGTTACAAACGACCAGAAACAAACATGTTATTATGATTCGCAGGTTATTCTATACAGATGGAACCCCAGTGGCTTATGATGTTAAATATTTGCTTTATAGCAAGGGGATGCCTATTGTAGAAAAGGAAATTGAACAGGCAACCTTTCAGGAAATGGTATCAAATGGTACGCCCATTTTTGCATTAAAGAAGAAAATTAGTATTAGTGCTCAGATACCTAACGAGGAGATTAAACGATATTTAAATATTTATGATGAGCTTGCCTTATTGGTTGTTGAGCAGAAACTTTACAATAATGAAAACAAGCCTATAGGCATAGGTGTCACTAGTTATCGAGGTGACTATATAAAATTGCAGGGAAATAGTGAATAATCCGAAGTAAGAGCGGTTTAATGACACCAAGTGGAGGGATTTTCTTGAACTATCATAAAGTAGTTTTCCAACCTGGGGACGTATTGGTAGAAGTGGTGGAAGGTAACACAATTAAGGAAGCAATGAATGATGCGGGCCTAGAGTTTGACTTTCTCTGCGGAGGGAGGGGAACGTGCGGAAAATGTCGAGTCAGGATTTCTGAGGGATTGGGTGCTCCGGTTACTAGGGAACAAGAACTGATTCAGGCGAAGGAATTAGACGAAGGTATACGTTTAGCTTGCATGACTATAGTACGCAATGACTTAACAGTGGAGCTTCCAAACCAAAAAAAACTTCAGCATCACATTCTTATTGAGTCAGTAGAAGGGGCGTTGGAAATTGAGCCACAACTCAACAAAGTGTTCGTTGAAGTAGAAAAGCCTTCGCGTGAGACTCAGAGTTCTGATTGGCGTCGCCTGAAGGAGAGTCTAGTTAAGCAAGGGTATGAGGATAGCAAATTAGAGTCGTCAGTTTCCATTTTGCGGCAGATGCCAGATGCGATTAGGGGTGCCAATAACCATATCACTGCAGTTATGTATAATAGTAGAGTAGTTGGAATAGAGCTGGAGGATACCACGAAGACGATGCTTGGAATGGCCTTCGATATCGGAACCACTACCATTGTAGGTTATTTGCTCGATCTTTATTCCGGGAAAGAGTTAAGTGTGGTCTCTACCCTTAATCCCCAGACCGCGTTTGGGGCAGATGTCATTTCTCGGCTCACTTTTGCGAGCCATGAAGAAAATGGCCTAATAAAACTGCAGAGTACTGTGATTGAGGCAATTAATAAACTTATTGTAGAAGCGGTCCAAAAAGCTTCTGTTTTCAGAAACCAAATCTATGGCGTTTCTATTGCAGCGAACACTTGTATGCATCATATCTTTCTGGGCATAAATCCACAGAGTATTGCGGTAGCACCTTATGTACCTGCCCTCAGTGAACCTTTGGTATTAGATGCTTCAGAACTTAAGATTAGCATAAATCAGGCCGGGAAAGTTTTCATGCTGCCCAATATTGCTGGTTTTGTGGGAGCCGACACGGTAGCGGTGCTGTTGGCCACAGAGTTGGACCAAAGCGAAGATATCAAGCTCGTCATTGATATTGGTACTAACGGGGAAATCGCGCTTGGCTCAAGAGAAAAAATGGTTGCCTGTTCGGCTGCCGCAGGCCCTGCCTTTGAGGGGGCGCAAATAAGTAGCGGGATGAGAGGCGCTGTAGGGGCAATCGACCATGTTTATTATCGAGACAAACTTGACTATTCCGTAATTGGAGGAGGAAAGCCTCTGGGGATTTGCGGATCTGCCTTGCTCGATACGGTAGCGGGATTGGTGGAACTTGGTATTGTTAATAAGAGAGGAAAATTCTTAGCTTACGAGCAATTAACAAATCCTGTGGCTAGGAGGTTTAAGGAAAATCTTATACAACATGAGGGCCAAGGAGCATTTTTAATTGCTGAAGCAAGTATAACCGGTCATGGTAGGCCTATTATGATTACCCAGAGTGACATCCGGGAACTTCAGATGGCCAAGGGCGCCATGGCGGCAGGAGTCAGAGTTTTGATAGAAACCTATGGTATCCAAGTACAGGACATTAAAGAAGTCCTTTTGGCCGGGGCCTTCGGAAACTACTTGAACCCGCATAGTGCCTGTGTCATAGGATTAATTCCGCTTGAACTGGAAGGTAAAATCAAAATGATCGGCAATGCGGCCGGCACTGGCGCAAAATTGGCATTGCTTTCTTCGAGCAAATTCCGCAGGTCGAAGGATATTGCTGAGCATGTGAAATTTGTTGAATTGGGCAGTTATCCAAGATTCAATAGTATTTTCGGGGAATGCACATATTTTAACATCCAATAAAATGTTGGAGAAGTGGACGTAAATAAAGTAAGCACAGGACTTATATTGGTTCTGTGCTTACTTGTAGTTTAGGCTAGGCCAGCTTTATTATCACAACTTTACAATTTACATTGGTTGGTGGTTAAGCTTCTTTTTGGAGTAAGTTTCGAGAGAATTAAAAATTATTTATTAGTCGGATTAGTGAAAATAATTATTTGACAAAGTAATTGAATATTGATAATATAACTTCAAAAGACATGTATATACAGGAATAGATAAGAAACAGAGGGAGGGCTATTTTTAATGATTATTATTGGTGAGAAAATTAATGGAACCATACCAAGCGTTAAAAAGGCCATAGAGCAAAAGGACGAGGAGTTTATTCGAAACCTTGCTATAAGGCAAGCTGAAGCAGGCGCTGATTATCTTGATGTGTGTGCAAGTACAGCACCAGACGTTGAAGTAGATACCTTGTTATGGCTTATGGATATTGTTCAGAACGCAGTGGATACGCCGTTGTGTATTGACAGTCCAAATCCACTTGTTATTGAGAAGGTTTTTCCATATGCGAAACGTCCGGGATTAATCAACTCGGTATCTGAAGAAGGCGGAAAATGCGAAGTAATTTACCCAATCATTAAAGGGACAAAATGGGAAGTTATTGCCCTGACGTGTGATAATCGGGGTATCCCAAAGGACATTCAAACAAGGGTGGATATCACAAAGGTCATGGTTGAAAAGGCTCAAAAGTATGATATTACCCCTGATAGAATCCACATTGACCCTCTCGTAATGGCGCTATCTGCAGATAATCAATCTCTCCTAAACTTTGTCCAGACCTTAAAAGAAGTGAAAACCTTATATCCTGCTATTAAAGTAACGTCTGGTTTAAGCAATATATCCTTTGGAATGCCTTTAAGAAAAGTGGTTAATCAACACTTCTTAACCCTGGCAATCGATGCAGGAATGGATTCTGCCATCTTAGATCCCTGTAATCGGGATATGGTGACGACACTGTATGTAACAGATGCATTACTTGGGAAAGATCGCTTTTGTAGAAATTACTTGAATGCTTACCGCAAAAACAAGATTGGCCCCGTAAAAGTTGACGCATAATTAAGGCAAAATAGTGTCCAATGGGCGACTTATTTAAATTATTTGGGAGGTTTAATTATGATTGATTTACAGGCACTAACTCAAGCAGTAGGAGATCTTGACGAAAAAACTATTTTAACTATGATCAACGATTTTGTCGCAACAAACCCCAGTGGGGAAGATGCTCAGAAGATTGTTTTCGCCTGCCAGCAAGGAATGGCAATCGTCGGCGACTTGTTTGAAAAGAACGAATACTACGTCGGAGACTTAATTTTTGCCGGAGAATTGTTATCCAAAACAATCGAGATACTAAAACCTGTGTTAAGTGGTGTAGCCTCGCAAAAAGTTGGTGCTATCGTAATTGGTACTGTTGAGGGCGACTTGCACGATATTGGGAAGAATATTTTCGGTAGTATGGCAGAGGCAGCAGGCTTTGACGTGTACGACTTAGGGATTGACGTATCACCCAGCGCGTTTGTCGAAAAGGTGAAAGAAGTAAAACCACAGATCCTTGGGATGAGTGGCGTTCTGACCCTTGCTATTGATTCCATGAAAAATACGGTTACAGCACTCAACGAAGCGGGCTTAAGAGATACCGTGAAAATAATTATTGGCGGGAATCCTGTCAATGAAGCTTCTTGCAAACAAATCGGTGCGGACGCTTTTACGACAAATGCCGCTGAAGGTCTGAAAACTTGTCAAGGGTGGGTGAAATAACATGACAGATGCCGTAGCTATGACGAATGAACGAAACCAGATGTTCCGCGAGCTATTCAGCGGAAAAACCCCAAAAAGAGTACCGATCAGCAATCCGGCTACCCAGGATTTTGCGATCCAATATGCCGGGTTTGACTTGGCCGAAGCTCAATGGGATCTAACCAAATTAGAGCCAGTCTACGATAAGTTTTGTCAAGATTTCTATACCGACACTTATCCTGGTGGTTCCATCAGACTTCCTTCACACTATCAGATTCTAGGGTCGACTCCTATTGTCATGAGTTCCAGCGGATTCATGCAGCATCCAGAAGTCGTGGGCTTGCTGGCGGAGGAATATGACCAGTTTATCGCCTCGCCTTATGACTGTATTATCGAAACGGTTTTGCCACGGTTGTACACCGAGTTTAACGGGGCACCAGGTAAAGTGGCTATGGCTTTAGCTAAAGCGGTGCGGGCCCAGTCCGACGACCTTGCATACCTAGGCGCGATCAGAACGAAAATGAATGCAAAATATGGCTATGCAACCATGGGCGCTGCTTTAACGGAAGCTCCATTTGACTTTATGTCTGACTTCCTCAGAAGTTTTAAAGGAATTTCGGGTGATGTTAGACGGTATCCAGATAAGATAGAGGCAGCCTGTGAAGCGGTATTACCATTGATGATTAAGAAAGGTACTTTACCGAATCCTTCGATGCTAGGCTATACGTTTATTCCCCTTCACATGGCTCCCTATTTGAGGGATAAAGACTTTGCAACGTTATACTGGCCAACCTTCAAAAAGTTGGTCGAGACATTGGCTGATATGGGTCAGACTGTCCAATTGTTTGTAGAACAGGACTGGATGAGATACCTCGATTATCTGTATGAGTTACCAGAAAATACGATTATGAGGTTTGAATACGGAGATGCAAAACTTGTTAAGGAAAAGCTCGGCAAAAAGCATATCATTTCTGGATTCTATCCTGTGACATTGTTGCAAACAGGTACCAAGCAACAGTGTGTGGATAAGGCCAAAGAATTGATGGACATTCTTGCTCCAGGTGGAAGGTATTGGTGGCAAGCGGACAAGAGTATTATCAATTTGGAAGCAAATGGTCCGGTGGTGGAAAATCTCAGAGCTGTCTTGGAGTATGTTCATGAAAACGGAACCTACTAATGCTGAGGGGAGAGGATAAAATGGACTCGAAATATTACGCGACTTGGGAAGAATATTTAGCAGAGCACCCGGAATTAGAAGGAAAGCCTGCGCAAGCAATCGCACCTAAAATTGAAAAATATGAAGACGTATTGTTTACCTTTATTATGGATTTAGTATTGTAAGTCGATCTTGTTTTCAGGGGCTGTAATTTAAGGGCAACATCGGACCTCGTAGGGAACCACTATGCACGTGCTGCAAAACGGAATTATCGGAGGTCCGAGGTTGCCCTCAATTGCCCTCAATTGCCCTGAGATATTTCTGAATATTCTTTAGTCGGTGTCCTTCTTGCACGGCGTATGCCGAGAGTTAATTAAAATAGAATGGAGGTGACAAGAGGGGAAAGTAATTTTTGCAAAAGCAGAGTGAGGAAATTGATTTTTGAGAGGAGATTGTTATGGAAACGAGATTAAAGAAGTCAATTATTAATCTTTACGGATTACCGTCATTTGGATTTCAGTTATTTGTAAATATGGAGGTATTTTATTTTGCAGCATTTTTAACAGACTTTGCTAAGCTTCCAATGGCGTTGGTTGGAACTGTATTGATGATTACGAGTATTTTTGATATTTTATGGGTTCCGACTGCAGGGGTTCTATTAGAAAAGAGTAATATGAAATGGGGAAAATACCGTTCATGGCTACTTGTAGGACCACCCTTTGCGGCATTGTTTTTTATTTTGCAGTTTTCTAAAATCGGCTCCCCAACAACGAATGCCATTATCATTACAATCGGATTTGTTGTTAGTCATTTAATTTGGAACATTTTTTATGCTGGACATGTTGCATTGAACTCCTCGATGACAACCGTAAGAGAAGAAAGAATTGCCATGTCGACAAACAGGGGAATGTTTAATTCATTAGGTGCTATTGCTTTTTCTCTGATCGGCATGCCGATGATCTTGGCCCTTGGTAAAGGCAATCCTGCGATGGGGTACACACTTACTGTTGTAATCACAGGGGCTGTTATGATTGCTTGCTATTATGCGTTGTTCTTTATGACCAAAGACTATGCTTTTCACGGAACTTCTGTTCAATCAGGTAAAACAGAAGAGAAAATGTCTATTGGCGAGATGCTAAAACAGATTGTAGTCAACCCGCCACTTATCGGCTTGATGTTAGGTGAACTTGGAAGGTATTTAGGAAGGTTTGTTATCTTTGGTCTGGCGTTCTATTATTTTAAATATGTTGTCAATAATTTAGCAATCATTGCGGTTTTCATGACGGGACTTAACGTGGTAACGTTCGTTGGAGCTTTGATTGCAAATCCACTTGCTAAGAAATTCGGAGAAAGAAATACGTATATTCTGTCACTCTCATTATTCATAATCGGGCTTTTGGCGGTATGGGCCTTGCCAATGAATTATGTTTCCTTCATGATAGTAATGTTCATCGCCTATCTAGGATATGGCATGCCCGATGCCTTGGGCGTTTCGATGTACTCATCTACGGTTGATTATGGCGAATGGAAAACAGGCAAGAATGCCAGAGGTTTTATCATGTCCTTAATTAGTTTTCCGATCAAGACGGCTATTCTTGTAAGAAGTGTTGTGATCACGGCTGTGCTTGCGGGAGCAGGATATGTTGCAAATATGAAGGCTACACCGGAACTAATAAGCTCTGTAAAGAACGGATTAACTCTAGTTCCTGCAGTCATAATGCTAGTAGGGTTGCTGTTTATTATCTTGCTTTATAAAATCACACCTCAAAGCCTTGTAAAAATGCAAAGTGAAATCGCTGCGAGGAAAGCCTAAGCAATCCCTAGAAAAGTGCTTAATGAAGACTCCAAAATAAGAGAGATGATTGAGCTCATCTCTCTTATTTCGCTTGAAACTAGCTAAGTGATTTTATGACCTAATGTTACGTCAATGGTTATCTAGAGGAGCTGAAGTAAATGGAAGAAAGATATCTTCAAAAATTTATTGAGATAATGCCAAGCTTAAATGGAGTTATGCAGGACGATATCACCATTGTTGTGTTTGATCTTAGAAAAGAGATTATCTCGGCTTATGCACCGGGCCAACTCAAAATGCCCTCAAAAGTTGGGGATCCAATAAAAAATATGGAAACTTATAATTTTGTAAAGAAAACCAAAGAACAATTACCGTCGGTTGTTCCCACAAGATTCTTCGGAGTTCCTGCCAAAGGACTGCTTACACCAGTTTTTGATGAAAATGGAGAGGTCGTTGCCATAGTATCGGTCTCTAAGAGCATCGAAAAAGAGGCTAAAATTGAAGAAAGTACTTCTATGCTCTTCTCCTCTATGGAGCAATTAAACGCTGGTATCGAGGAAGTTGCTTCGAGTTCACAGCAACTATCAACGTTTATCAAAGAAATAGACGAATTCAGCTCGCAGACTGAAGAAAAAATCATGGACATCGACAGCATTATTGAGGATATTAAAAATATCTCAAAACATTCAAACCTCCTAGCCTTAAATGCATCTATAGAAGCAGCAAGGGCGGGGGAGGCAGGAAGAGGATTCAGTGTCGTAGCTAAAGAAATGGGTATACTCTCAAGCTCAAGTAAGGAATCAGCAGAAAAGGTGTCGAGGTCGCTTTTAGATATAAAAAAGGCGATTGAGTTTATTGGTGAGAAAATCAAAAAAACAAGCCTTTCGTCGGAGAACCAAGCTGCAGCAACTGAGGAGATGGCAGCTACGACTGATGAGGTTGTTTCCATTGCGAAGCAGCTATCTGAGTTAGCGAAGGTTAAAACAGTCGATGAATTAATAAGTCAAAAAGTATAAATGACTGCTTACCTATCACAAAGGGACGCTCAATGCAAAGGAGATGCTTACATGTCAGTACAGAAAGAAAGAGGATGGCAAAGGTATCATACGATCTGGGTAATGCTGTTTATTGGTTGGGTAGTTTCCTATGCTGATCGAACATTAACTGGCCCAGTAATTACCTGGATGATTACTAACAAGGTTGGTTTTCTGCAAGCTGCCAGTAATCCTCATGCCCTTGGCGGACTACTAGGAAGTTTATTTTTTGCTGGATATATGCTGACACAATTCCCGGGAGGGTACTTTGGAGATAAATTCGGTTATCGCACAATCGTTGTTATTAGCATCTTTTGGGCGGGCATTACCACCCTATTAACGGGATTAACTGGTGGCTTAGTGGCTTTTATTGCTTTGCGGATCTTCACCGGACTTGGTGAAGGAGTTCTTTATTCAAATGACCGCTCCTTGGTTGCCCAAGTAACTCCTCCTAATAAGCTTGGTCTAGGCATGGGGGTAGTAATGGGCGGACTTACTGTGGGCTTGTCTGCCGCTTTGGTAGGAACAGTATACTTAATAGAGAGGGCTCAACCTTCGATGGGTGTCAATGCTTGGAAAGCGCCCTTTCTTATCTTGGGGACAGTCACAATTATCGCTGCATTCTTTATTCGCCAGGCTCTGAAACCACAAGGAAAAATTGGTTCTGAGAATTTTGGCAAGGCTTTGTTCAGTTTGCTTAAATATGCTATTGTATTCTTGGTGGCCATTATGGCTGTCTATTTTATAACAAATGCTCTGCATTTAAACGATGTGATGATTGCAGTCATCTTAACATGTTTAGCGTTTGTATTAATCGCCTTTATCTTTATCAAGAAAGGTAATGAAGTTAGCCCGATATTAAGGGACAAAAATCTTCTGCTTATCTATATCTCGTATATTGCGGTGTTATGGCATCTCTGGTTTTATGGTTTTTGGGGGGGCGCCGTAATAAAAGATTTTGGTGGCGGTACTCTAGCGTCGGCGCTATTGGTTATTTCGTTTAATGCTATAGCTGGGGTAATCGGTTTTCCTTTAGGCGGAAAAATTTCCGATATGGTAGCCCATAAAACCAATGGTCGACGCAATGTCTTAATCATGATGGAAGCACTTTTAACGGTGTTTATCTTTGTTTTTGCAGTCTATGTCATGTCAGGAAGAAAAGATATGGTTGTGCAATCGGCTATTCTCTTTGTTTCAGGTTTAATCTTTTTCGCGTTGCAAGCGGTTGCCCACGCCCTTACTTCAGAAATTGCACCCGTTCATTTGCGCGGAGCAGCGTTTGGTATGCTGAATCTTGTGTCTGAAATTGGAGCAGTATTATCGCCAGTAGTATCCGGTGCCATACGCGATAGTACTGGAAGCTGGGGAACGCCCTTGATTTTAGATGGAGTATTAATGGGTCTAAGCTGTATCATGGTAATGGGAGTAAGTTCAAAAATTGTATCAAAGGGATAGAGGAAATGTGACAAGTAAGTTTAGGGTCAAACCAGTAAATTGAAGTATAGGGGGGATAAAAATGGCGACAGGGATTATACACTGTGGGGCCTGTGGTTTTACTATTAATGTCAAAGCGGTGAGCGATGACAGTCAAACAAATTCTCGAAGAAGCAAGATGATAAAATTGGAGATAACAAGCGATTGTCCTAATTACCAAAAGATTGCAAAAGAGTTAACGGAAGTTGATGCCTACAAAGAAATGTTTAATAAACTTCATATGGGGAAAGTCTATGAAACGTTTGCTAAACATAGCCCGCATCCCAGCTGCCCTGGAGTTTCTGGGATTCTGAAAACGGTGGAAGTGGCAGCAGGTTTGGCGTTGCCGCAAACCGCTAGTATTAGCATCACGAAGGATAATTAAAGCGGGGTCACCTTTGGCGCTTGGTTTTCAGGCGTACTATAAGAATGTTATTGGAGAAACCTGGTCCATAAAGTAGTGGGACCAGGTTTTTAGTATGGATTTTTATCAGTGGCGGAGTTATATTGATCCCATTACTGATGCAATTTTCAGTTATGGCAAGGATATTTCAAAAAAATCCAGGATTTTAAACGATAGGTGCAAATGAAGCAGTATATTACTGTTATTCAAATCAACATTCATAATAGCTTCGATTTTTTCAATTCTATAAAACATTGTGTTGCGGTGAATGTTCAAGGTGCTGGCAGACTCAGTCATGTTTTTAGAACTGATGATGTATGTATAAAGGCTACGTGCATAGTTGGTATTATTCTGTCTGTCATATTCGACCAGTTTTAACAGCGATGGATGGCAGTTCTCTTTTAGATTTCCAGCGCTAGAACACATGTCCGTAAAATGGTATATGGCATAATCCTCATATTCGAAAAGAACCGCCTCTTTATGCTAGTACAGCACCAGACGTCGAAGTAGAAACTCTAATTTGGCTTATGGACATCGTTCAGAACGCAGTGGATACGCCGTTATGTATTGATAGTCCAAATCCACTCGTTATTGAGAAGGTTTTCCCGTATGCCAAACGCCCTGGGTTGATTAACTCCGTATCGGAAGAAGGCGGAAAATGCGAAATAATTTACCCGATCATTAAAGGGACAAAATGGGAAGTTATTGCCCTGACGTGTGATAATCGGGGTATCCCAAAGGACATTCAAACAAGGGTGGATATCACAAAGGTTATGGTTGAAAAGGCGAAAATGTATGATATTACCCCTGATAGGATCCACATTGACCCTCTCGTAATGGCCCTATCAGCAGATAATCAATCTCTACTAAACTTTGTCCAGACCTTAAAAGAAGTGAAAACCTTATATCCTACTATTAAAGTAACGTCTGGTTTAAGCAATATATCCTTTGGAATGCCTTTAAGAAAAGTTGTTAATCAACACTTCTTAACCCTGGCAATTGATGCAGGAATGGATTCTGCCATCTTAGATCCTTGTAATCGGGATATGGTGACGACACTGTATGTAACAGATGCGTTACTGGGGAAAGATCGCTTTTGCAGAAATTACTTGAATGCTTACCGCAAAAACAAGATTGGCCCCGTAAAAGTTGACGCGTA
This sequence comes from Desulfosporosinus metallidurans, assembly GCF_001936615.1. Taxonomy (GTDB): domain Bacteria; phylum Bacillota; class Desulfitobacteriia; order Desulfitobacteriales; family Desulfitobacteriaceae; genus Desulfosporosinus; species Desulfosporosinus metallidurans. The sequence goes on along the minus strand of NZ_MLBF01000032.1, from coordinate 1,589 downwards.
ATTTAGCGAAATCTAGGAGAACTATTTTTTAGATGAAGTTTGTATATACAACTAGATGACGGTATATATCCCAATTCAATTGGCGAATTATTGGATTATTTAAGGAGGTTTAATTTTGATTGATTTACAGGTACTAACTCAAGCAGTAGGAGATCTTGATGAAAAAACTATTTTAACTATGATCAACGATTTCGTTGCAACAAACCCCAGTGGGGAAGAGGCTCAGAAGATTGTTTTCGCCTGTCAGCAAGGCATGGCAATCGTCGGGGACTTGTTTGAATCAGCGGAGTCGTGTTCCAGTTGCTAGGTGGCTATCTTGCAGGTATCAATTGGACATATTGTTTCTACTCTTATCTTGTTGCAGTGGTTTTCTTTCTATTTGCCATCATCTACCTGCCTGAACCGGATAAGCAACAAAAACTGGCTACCGAAGATTCTAATGTCAAAACGAAGAAAGTGCCGGGAAGCGTTTACCTGATTTCACTTGTGTTTGCATTTTTCTTTTTGTTCATGTACATTATCATCACAAACGCCGCGATTGTTATTATGGGTGAAAAACTTGGGACCCCAGGCCAAATCGGCATAGCATTTTCTTTTCTAACGCTTACCTCCTTTATAACCTCAGCGGCTTTGGGCAATTGTTCAAACGTCTTAAGTTTGTCATTCTTCCGATCTCCTATATTCTTGGTGCAATCGGGCTCTATCTGTGCTATACGGGCGCTACCTTCTGGACGTTTACATTGGGAATAGCTGTTTTCGGTCTGGGATTAGGTACGGTCGTTCCGGCAACGATGACCAAACTTACAGGGTTGGTTCCTTATGAATTGGCAACGAAAGTAATTGGAACTGGATTCTTGGGTATGGGTGTAGGTGGGTTTATTCAACCGATGGTTTTTGATGTAATCTTAAACATGCTTCATCAAGGACCTGAAAGATTCCCATTCATAATTGGTGCAATTGGAATGCTTGTATTCGCTGTGGTGATTTTCCTTGTTGGCAAAGCAACACCGATCAACATCGCTCCCCCAACTATGCAAGCATAGGATATCCGTAGACGGAACGATATTATCGAAATAGTAGATCATGACTCCTTAAAATAGGCCTAATAGGATCGAGACAAGCGATTCCGCACTAAAAGCCAATTATCGATAGTTTTCTCAAGAGAGGAGTGAAAGCAGCTATTCACTGTCGCAAAATGCTAGTATTAGCGTGACGAAATAACAAGGGGGCAATAAATATGGAAACGGTTTTAAGCGATCTTGTCAGGGACGCCAAGGCATTAAACGCGACGCATGCTTCAATAGCTGAAGTGGCTGAGATCAAGTTTAACGAAGATTTCAGAAAGCTGTGTGAACAGAATTCATGTGGATCTTACAATAAAAACTGGATGTGTCCCCCAGCAGTGGGTCCGATTAACGATTTGAAAGAACGGGCCTTGGGATTTAAGCAGGGTCTTTTGTTCCAGACAGTCCATCCGATAGCAAGTTCTCTTGACTGGAAAGGCATGCTAGAGGGAGGGGTTAATCATACGAAACTATTTAGAAAAATACTTGAGTGTATGGAGAATAATTACAACTTTAAAGAAATAC
>NZ_MLBF01000031.1 GCF_001936615.1 Desulfosporosinus metallidurans | reverse complement strand
GATAGTTCTTTCACAATTTGATACCCGAAATGATTGTAGACGATCAGATAACCATCAAAATTCATGGTTGTCCACAATTGTGTTTCTACAACCGGAACATAAATATGCTATAAAATAAATAAACGTCTACGCTTGTACCACTCCTTCCTAATTGCTAAATTTGCATTACACTCTCCCCCGCGAAGTACAAGACTATTAGTGTTGGAGAGATGTAACCTTAATGGAATGAATAGTTGAAAAACTACTTGGTGACGGCGATTCGTCTCACACCATTGAAGACTCCTCGCCGTTTCAGGAAAACCCTCATCTAAAATGATTCTAATAGAGTCTAGATAGCTTGTGCTAGAATTTCGGCTATATCTAAGGCCTTAAGTTTATCAGCGACTTCACGAGTCGCAATCCCATCATCGATCATAGTGAGACAGAATGGGCAAGCGGTACCAACTAGATCCGTTTTCAGCGCGATAGCTTCATCCGTACGCATGATGTTAATGCGCTCCCCTTCATGTTCTTCGAGCCACATTCGGCCACCACCAGCACCACAGCAGAAACTCTTCTCACCAGTATGAGCCATTTCTCTGATTTCTAGGCCAGCAGCTTTAAGCAATTCACGAGGTTGCTCGTAAATTTGATTATACCGACCTAAATAACAAGAATCGTGATAAGTGACCGTCTTCCGGTTTCCATTTGTGAGCTTCAGTTTCCCCGATTTAACCAAATCCAAAAGGAATTCTGTATGGTGAATAACTTCAAAATTCCCGCCCAACTGCGGATATTCGTTTTTCAAAATATTAAAACAGTGCGGACATTGAGTAATAATCTTCTTGACTCCATGCCCTTTCATAACTTCGATATTCTCAGTAGCCAAAGAATAGAATAAATACTCGTTGCCCAATTTACGTGCGGAATCACCGCAGCATTTCTCTTCATTTCCTAGAATGGCGAAACGAATTTCGGCAACTTGGAGTAGCTTGACTAGAGCTGCAGAAACCTTTTGATTACGAGCATCAAATGCTCCAGAACAACCAGGCCAATATAAATATTCGGCATCTGGATCTTCCTCGAAGGTTTTTACCCCAAGACCTGTAAGGTAATCAGCGCGTGTGCTCCAACCGATACCCCATGGGTTTCCGTTGTTCTCCATGTTTCGGAAGGCCAATTGAGCTTCCGCAGGGAATCTTGTCTCCATAAGAACGAGATTACGGCGCATATCAATTGTTTTGTCGACATGTTCCACGAATACCGGGCATTGTTGTTCGCAAGAACGACAAGTTGTACAAGCCCAGAGGTCTTCTTCTGGTATAACTTCACCAATGAGGGCACGACCAGTCCACTCTTCGGTCTCGCTAGCAGCCGCAGCTTCTTGACCTTCAACTTGTGTGGCCAATGTGTTCGCAGCTTTAACAGCCTCACCCGTTTCTTCCATAAGAACACGCATATCTTGGATAATCTTTTTAGGGTTAAGATGTTTTCCGCTCAGGTATGCAGGACAGTTGTCCTGACATCGCCCACAACGCAGACAAGCGTCCGTGTTAAATAATGCTTTCCAGGAAAACTCACGTAACTGGCTTTTCCCAAAAGACTCGATATTCTCATCTTCAAAGTCTATTGGATCTGGAATGCCAATAGGGCCACGTTTACGGAAAAATTGGTTCAGAGGACCCAGGAGAATGTGGAAAAGTTTGGAGTACGGAAAATATCCGATAAAGGTCATAGCAAGGAGAAGATGGAACCACCAAAGAAATCGGTGCAAGGACAAGAGTTGTGCTTCATTAAACCCAGCCTTAAGAGGGATTGACATCCACTGACCTACAAAGGCCCATGCAGACCAAGGATCAGGTAATACAGCAATTCGTACTCCTTGGATAACGAAACCAGTCATCAAGATAGTAAACAACAGTCCCAAGGTGATGGCATCGTCCGCTTTGTTGTCTAGACGATCCGGTCTTTGGATATATCTTCGAAAGGCAGCAACAAGAATCCCAATAACTGCTAAAAGTCCAAATAGATTTGAGGTTAACTTAATAAAAAGATAAAGCCAGCCATGAAAAATTTGTAAGCCAAAATCTGCTTGAAGAGTAATTATTGCAGTAGCAAAGGCTAAAAACACAAATCCCCAGAAAATTCCGAAGTGCATTAATCCAGGATATGAATCTTTCAGGATTCGTTTATGAGCAAATCCGTAAACAAGGACGTCTTTGATTCCTTGCCACACATCTTTCCAACGATTTTCAGGTTGACCTAATTTCCATAGCGTTACTCGTTTATATACACCGTAACCAAAGGAAACAAGCGCAATTATAAAGAGCAAATAAAGCCAATGCTCTCCTTCAATGTTCCAGTACACTTGTCGTGTGGCCATTCTTTCCTCTCCTCGCTCTATTTAGTGAAGCGCCATTGAGGCGCTTCACTAAAAATACTATTATTAACTAACTAATTTCTTGAACTCTTCGGTTAATATGGGGACTACTTCGAAGAGGTCACCAACAATACCATAATCAGCTACATTAAAGATGTTAGCTTCCGGATCTTTATTAATAGCAACAATGAACTTAGACGATCCCATTCCAGCAAGGTGCTGAATCGCTCCCGAAATTCCACAAGCGATATAAAGGGTTGGTGCAACGGTTTTTCCAGTTTGTCCAACTTGGAACTTCTGTTCTCTCCAACCAGAATCTACAGCAGCACGCGAAGCGCCTACGGCTGCCCCTATGACATCGGCAAGTGCTTCTAAGATAACATAATTTTCAGGTCCCTTCATCCCGCGTCCTCCTGAGACAATTATATTGGCCTCAGTCAGTTCAGGACGTTTCGAAGCTGCAATAGCAACCTCTTTTAAAATAGCTCGTAAATCAGCAGAATCAATGTCAGCAGTTTCCTTGACAATTTCAGCAGTTCGTGCTGTGTCAGGAGTGCCTAATGCAAATGTATTAGGTCGAATTGTAGCCAAAATAGGCCGCACAGTCGACGCTACATATTCAAAAGCTTTACCAGCATAAATTGGGCGTTTAAAGACCATGAAAGAATTGGCATCAATTTCAATTCCCGTGCAATCCGACGCAAGACCGACGCCAAGGCGTTGTGCCAAACGAGGTGCAAGATCTTTTCCAACAGCAGTGTTTCCCATCAGAACGGCCTGTGGTTCTTCTTTGCGAATGAGTTTGTTAAGAACTGAAGTATATGCACCAGTTGTATATTCTGCCAGTTTTTCGTCTTCGACGAGAATGACCTTGTCCGCTCCATTTGAACTGACAGTCTGAGCGAGTCCTTCAATGCCTTTGCCGAGTATAACAGCTACCAAGGTCTCGCCGGTCTCATCAGCGATTTTACGTCCTTGGCTGAGAAGTTCTAATGAAACTTTACGAATCTGTAAATCGCGTTGTTCAACAATAACCCATATCCCTTTAGCCATGTTTATTCCTCCTTTACAGAACTTTAGCTTCTTCATGCAAGAGTTTTGCTAATTCTTGAGCAGCTTGAGCAGCGTCACCAGGAATTTTTCTTCCACCTTGGCGTGCGTTTGGCAAAGTATATTTCTCAACAGTCATTTTTGGTGCTAAATCTCCAGCTGTTAACCCCAGATCAGCAAGAGTTAAGGTTTTTAATGGTTTTTTCTTAGCTTTCATAATTCCTGCGACAGATGGATAGCGGGGTTCATTTAACCCTTTTTGGGCAGTAACAACGGCAGGCAATGCAACTTCAATTAACTCTGTTCCGCCGTCAATTTCACGGGTTGCAACTACTTGAGTCCCTGAAGCATCAAGTTTAAGAACACTACTCACAGAAGGGATATTTAAAGCTTCAGCTAAGCGAACAGCAATTTGGCTAGCACCATCATCGATAGCAATACGTCCAGCTATGATAATGTCATAAGGTATTTGGGCAACTGCCTTAGCTAGGATCTCTGCATTAGCCCATTCATCTGAAGTTTCTAAGACTGGATCAGTGACAACCACACCTTTATCAACACCCATGGCTAATGCGGTTCGAACAGCTTCTTGTGCACGTGCACCACCCAGTGTGACAACAGTCACCTCTCCACCTAATTTTTCTTTGAGCCGGATGCCCTCTTCAATCGCAAACTCATCGTAAGGATTGATAATCAAATTAACTCCATTGGCATCGATTTTACCGTTAGCATCGAGTACAATTTTAGCTTCGGTGTCAAATGTTTGTTTGATGTAAACGACGATGTTCATGCTTAATCCTCCCAACTTTCTTATTCTCCCAAAAAAATAAATGAAACATCTGAATAAATAATAAGGTATATCTATTCAGAATTCAACGAAATATGTCGATAATTAAAGAAATAACTTTCACAATCGATATAGTAGCTTATTGGGAAGTTCTAATGAAATTATAACGAAGCGTTTAGAAGTTCCGCCATTTCCATGACTTGTAATACGTCTCCCTTTTCCAGACCAGCACAGGCGTCATCTAACATTGCAATACAGTAGGGGCAAGCTGTGACCAAGATGTCTGCTTTTTTATCAACGGCATCAGTAATCCGAAGTTCGCCAAAACGTTCTCCCATCGGTACTTCTGCCCAAACACGGCCACCACCACCAGCACAACAAAGACCCTTATTTTTATTCCGTTCAAGTTCTACAAATTCTACGCCTGGTACAGCCTGAAGAAGTTCTCTTTGAGGATCAAAGACCTGATTGTGGCGCCCCAAGTAACAAGGATCATGAAAAGTAACTTTTTTTGCAAGTTCCTTATTGAATGAGATCTTACCCTCTTTTAAGAGTTCCCCTAGTAACTCAGCATAATGAATTACTTCGTAATTGCCGCCAAGTTCTGGATAATCTTTTTTGAAAGCATACAAGCAATGTGGGGAGGTCGTTATGATCTTTTTAACGCCCTTTCCGTTAAACAGCTTGATGTTTGATTCAGCAAGCTTTTGGAAAAGTTCCTCATCTCCAAGCTTTCGTATCGTCTCACCACAACAATTCTCTTCAGCGGTTAATACACCAAAGCTCACTCCCGCCTTCTGCAAGAGATTCACAATACTTTTAGCGATCTTCTGACTTCGCGTATCATAACAAGAGGTACAGCAAACGTAAAGGAGGTATTCGGTATCGTCAGAAAATGCCGGAATGTTCAAACCTTCCTGCCATTCAGCACGTTTCTCCTGCGGTCCAGACCATGGGTTACCGTTAGCGTGAAGACTACCTGCAATAGGACGCAAATTGGCTGGTAAAAAGCCTGCCGCAACCGTAGTGTTACGCATGGAACGAACATTATCAATGATTTCAACTTTTCTGGGACAGTTAACCAAACACATACCGCATGTTGCACACGCAAAAAGTACATTTTCGTCTTCAAAACCCTCAAGACCAAGCTGTCCCAAGCGTTGCATCTTACGGATGTTAAATGCCTCGCTTACTTCACCAGGAACCAGCCGCCAAGGACAAAGGTTGGTACAGAGACCGCACTGCATACACCAGCTGAGCGTCTCCGCCCCTGAAGAAACAATATAATCTTTCATCTCCAGAGATACTTCTTTTATTTCATCCATAATAATGCTCCTTTGCTATTCAAGGACTTAGAACCCTTTGTAGGGGTTGGGACCCAGTTCTTCTAGTCTCTCGGCAAAGCCGTCTAATATAGCCGGTATCTGATCGTAGTCCATGATGGAGATTTGTTCCATTCGAACTCGGTCAGACTCAAGATCCAACCTGTTTAAGGTTTCCGCCACTTTTCCTAACCGTGTTTCTGCTAATTCACTACCTTTTACAAAGTGACACTGATAATCATCGCCATGTTTGCACCCAAGCAGAAGTATTCCATCAATACCCTTAGATAAAGTATCTGCGATCCATACTAGGTTCATCGAACCCAAGCATCTTACAGGAATAACGCGGACCCAGGCATTATAGCCGAGATGGTTAATGCCTGCCATATCTAAGGCAGGATAGGCATCGTTTTCACAAGCGAAAATTACAATCCGCGGTTTCTCCTCATCTTCCTCAGGCACATCAATGGCCTTAATCATGTTACCAATCATGGGAACTGAATAGTTTTTAAAGGAAATAATCCGTTCTGGGCAGGCACCCATACAGATTCCGCATCTGCGACAACGCGTTGGATTCGGCAAAGGATTAAATTTATCATCTTCATTAATAGCTCCGAAAGGACATTCAACTGTACAACGCTTACACTGTGTACATCTTTGCATTGCAAAGTCTGGGAACGACATATCCCCTACTCTCGGGTGAACAGCATTACCTATTGCACTCAATTCGTTACATTGAATGGCCTTCATGGCTGCTCCTGTAGCATCTTCTATGCTAGAAGCGGCATCCATTGGAGCCCTTACGCTACCAGCCGCATATATACCTGTACGGCGAGTTTCATACGGAAAACATATGAAATGCGAATCTGCAAAGCCGTATTTTAATGTTGGCATCTCAGGGCCCTGCCGATAAGCCAAGTTTAAGAGATTTGACTTCAGTATTGCTTCGGTTTGAAGATCATTATCTTTGCATTCCTCAGTATCATCAGCTTTAACAAGTAAATTTTCTCCAAAGGCAGTAGTAGGCACCATTCCTGTAGCAAGAACTACCATATCTACTCCCTCTGTAGCAATTACAGATCCGGTTAAAACATCAGTCGATTGGATGATTAAGTTCTTGTCATCATCCTCACTGATACTAGAAATTTCTCCTCTAACGAAAATGCCGCCATCTTGCTGCACTTTTTTGTAGAGACGCTCATACTGACCAGGGGTTCGTACGTCTTTGTTAAAAACATAAACCGCTGCTTCAGGGTTCTGATCCTTCACATAAGTCGCCTGTTTCAAGGACTCTACGCAACATTCCGCAGAGCAATAGGACAGGTGTTTCGCATCACGCGAACCAGCACACTGAATGAACGCTATACTCTGTACTTCTTTTCCGTCACTAGGACGCGTTATGGTTCCTTTAGAAGCTAATTGTTCCATTTGTGACGCAGTAATCACATTCGCGTACTCACCATATCCCAAGTGCCCCAGCTTTGTTGCATCATATGGAACAGCACCCGTGGCCAGAATAACCGATCCGATTCTCTCCATAATGGTATTGCCATTCTGACTAATAGTTACGTCAAACATACCCGGAGCGCCTGCAATCTCTTTTATCTCAGCTCCCGTGTATATCGTAACATCCGAGTGAGCTTCTAGTTCTTTAACTCGCTCTGTTATATCAACCTCTTCAGGACTATCATAGGGTGCTTTCAGAGGAGCTTGCTTAAATAACGAGTTCATCCAACCACCAAGAACTGGGCTTTTCTCAACCACAACTGTTTTGTATCCAGCCTTTGCCGCTTCTAAAGCAGCAGTTATTCCTGACAAGCCTCCGCCAACCACGAGTATGGACTTGACCATATTTTCCCCTTTAAAAGCCTCAGGGAGCTCGATGTGTTTTGCTTTGGCAAGACTCATACGCAAACTATCTTCTGCCATCATCTGGGTATCTTCATCATTTGCAGGATGACACCAGGTGATCTGTTCCCTTAGATTAACCCTCTCCATTAGTAGAGAAGGCCCAAAGTCAAAGACATCGTAATTAACACGTGACGAGCAACCAGCTATTAGTAAAGTGTTAACGCCCTCATTTTCAATATCACTCTTAATTAGCGCTACGCCTTCCGGCCCACAGAAAAAAGGGTGCGTTTTACATACTGGAACCTTGCCTTCCTTGGTGGCAACCTTGGACAGGCCTTCTATATCCAAAGATTCCCCGATACCACAACCGGTGCAGATATAAACACCTGTTTTTTTATCCATTGAGCTACCTCCTCACCGTAGATTGAATGGCCTTTAGAGCTGCAGCAGTAGCATCTTTAACCGATGAGGCAACATCCAATGGTTTTTTAACGCATCCAGCGCCATAAATCCCGGGTTGTTGTGAATCGGAAGCAATAAAACCATCCTCATCATAATTTATAACAATAGGTAATTTTGAATCGACAGTCGCAGGCACCATTCCGGTTGCCAGAACCACCATATCAACCTTTTCTTTCATTATTTCTCCGGTCAACTGGTTCTCTACTTGAACAAATAAATCTTTTGTCAAAGGGTCCTCGGTTATCTCCCCTACTTTGCCTTTGATCATAGAGATGCCATCTTGTACCTTAGTATAAAACTCTTCATATTTTCCCATCGCCCGGACATCTATATAAAACATAAATACCTTGGCGTCTGGATTCTTTTCCTTGAGATAAGTAGCTTGTTTTAGCGAAGCCATACAACACACACCAGAGCAGTAGGTTAGATTGTTAACATCACGGGAACCTGCACATTGGACAAAGGCAACACTTTCAACCTTTTTGCCGTCAGACGGGCGAACTATTTTACCTCCAGTAGGGCCATTGGGAGCAGCCAATCTTTCCATCATTACATTCGTAACAACATTCTGATGCCGTCCAAATCCGTAATAGTCGATTTTTGCAGCATCATAAGCCTCCCACCCCGTTGCCCATACGATGGAGCCAACATTCAAGTTGAAGCTTTTAGCCGCCATATCTAGTTCTATTGCATCGTATTGGCAAGCTGAGACACATTTTCCACATTCTGCACCCAGACAAACTTCATTGTCCACCACATACTTCATAGGAAATGCAAACTCATGGGCTTTGTAAATGGCCTTGGTTTTATCCAACCCGTAATTATATTCGTTAGACCTCTCCACAGGACAAACTTCAGTGCACTTCCCACAAGCAGTGCAGTTTTGGTTCACAAAACGGGGATTTGATTTTACCGTAACAGTAAAATCTCCTTCTTTACCCTCAATCTTCTCAATTTCGGCTAAAGTGAAAAACTTGATCCTCGGATTTTGCTTAATTCGTTTGTAATTGATCTCCAAACCGCAGTTTGGGGGGCACAACTTTGGGAAATATCGGTTCATCTGGGCTACTCTTCCACCAAGATAAGGTTTCTTTTCGACCAGATAGACCTCGCTTCCTGCTTCAGCAGCTTCCACTGCGGCAGTAAGTCCGCTTATTCCCCCTCCAACCACTAAAATACTCTGATAGGCCATCCTTCTACCTCCCCTCAATAGGCTCTCGACATCCGCCGAGACAGTCGGACAAGGGTTACCCTAGACCAACTTTGTTACTAAATGCACAAAAAATAATCTAATGTAACCTTCACACCATTAAGACTAGCACTGAGGTCATAATTAGTCAATAATGCCAATAATTAATATATCGTATAATGAGTTATTTTTATCTGGAAATTTTATGTCAAAATTACTCTGATTATGTATTTTTACGCTTGTCTATACCCCTTCTCGATACCGAAAAAGATCGATAATCAGAGGGATCGACAATGATGATCGATGGCGTATATACTCCAATGACTACCGTTGCTCAGGTAGGAGTTGTTTTATCGTATAGGTCATTTTCCTGGCTAGGTACTTTAGCACTGTCATAAGCAACATCGGTATCAACCATAACAATTATGAATAAAGAGAAATCTTTCCAAGGTAGGCCAGAAACTAAAGCACTTTATCCATACAGTTTGTATAAGACCTGCGTGCCACTGTTTTCTTCGCCTTGCTCAGCTAACCTATCATATAGTGACTTTGCTAATTCCAAACCAGGGGTAAGTAGACCCATCTCTTGAGCAGAATGCAATGCAATCGTCATATCCTTAATAAAATGTTTAACATAAAAACCCGGTTCAAAATTATTTGCAAGCATGCGTGGAGCCAAGTTACTCAATGACCAACTCCCAGCAGCCCCAGATTCGATACTTTTAAGAACCGTTTCAGGATTCAAGCCTGATTTGTGAGCATAAGCCATTGCCTCACATACCCCCATCATATTAGACGCAATAGCAATTTGATTGCACATTTTCGTATGTTGACCTGCTCCAGCTCTCCCCTGAAGAATAATGTTTTCTCCTACATAACTTAAGATTGGAACCAATGCCGTAAAGACATCCTCGTCTCCGCCCACCATGATTGCTAGACGAGCTTCTTTGGCACCAACATCCCCACCAGATACTGGAGCATCTAAAGCGTACATCCCCTTAGCGCGCGCTTCTTCATATATTTTCTTAGCTAAGGCTGGAGATGAAGTTGTCATATCCACTAAGTAACTTCCGCTCTTTGCATGATTTATAATTCCGCCTGCTCCTAAGTAAACTTCTTCTACATCTTTAGGATAACCAACCATGGAGATAATCACGTTACTTCGAGCAGCTAACTCTGCTACTGTATCTTGCCAAATCGCTCCCAAACGAATTAACTCTTCTGCACTAGCCTTTGTGCGGTTAAAAACAAGCACTTGATAACCGGCCTTTAATAAATGACCGGCCATACTTTTGCCCATGACTCCTGTACCTACAAAGCCAATGATCAAGTTTTCTTGAACAAGTGTCATAGATATAAAAATCTCCCTTCACAAAACCCATTTCTTAGTGTCCCTAAGTCCTTAGATAGAGTTCAGCTTATATGCAAATTGGAGTTTAGTTTTTTCTATTAATAAAGATAGGCAAGATTTTCAGCCTGCCTATCTCAATAGCTCCTTAAACAAAGTGACTACTTACTAGCTTTCCAGAGACCGTGAATTGTACAATATTCTCTAACCTCTACGACGTCGTCAGCCTTGACCATGAAGGAAGCCGAAGGTGCTTGGTTTGGTGATAACTCCGCCCTGAGTACTTGATCCTTCGTCAAGACTTCAATAAATCTGATAAAATGCTTTTCCTCCATCGGGTGTGCAACACTACCCACATTAACTTTGATGCCCCCGTCGACAACCTCAAAGACAGGAACATGTTTTTCAAGACTTGCATCTACAGAACCAGCCTCAAGCTTATTCATCGGTTTGTTACAGCAGACTAAGGCAGGTGCACCCGGATTTACAACCTCAACTACATTACCACAAATACTACATACGTAAAGTTCTCTTAGGTTTGTCATTTAATTAGCCCCCTTTTCTTATATCTTAACTTTGAGGTTAGTATTCTCCAAAAAAAGAGGATTTCCTCCTTGGAAATATTACTTTCTTATAATTATCATTAACTATTCTTTTAAACGAAGATATAGTTTGAGTATTTATTATTTCCATACATTTGACGATTGGCTTAGAAACCGCGTTGCCTCAGGGTAGGCCACTGACACCTCCCCTACTAAGTTGATATAGTCTTATCTAGTGGTCATGAGGATCACTTTTATCTTATAAATGAATTGTTAGTCTCTAGCCAATAAGTATATACTTGACTCAATTGCTGATGAGGCGGAACAACACCTCAGAGAGTTATAATCAAATTAAAGGGAGACTGATTATCAAATGAATTTCGAACAAATTTACTACGCCAACAGTCAACACAAGGAGCATTTCTTAGCTCTTTTAACACAAAAAAAATCAAACGAGTCTGGCTATTATTCAGCCTATTACATACTTACTTCAACCAAGGAAATTTGGTCTGCAACAAAAAGACATACCACTTTAGAAGAAATCAATTTTGGGAAAATCTTAGAACAGGGTTTTTCTAGTAATCACAAATCGCTTATTTTGCTTGCTCAGCATTTGTTCATGGCCAATACTAACTTTGACTTGGATCGCGCTTTGGAAAGCTGGGATCAACCCAGTTACAGCGTAGCTTTGCAAGCAATTAAATTGCGGTGGACACTTTCGCGTGAGAGTATGGAGGACTTTTTAGAGTAAAGGCTAGGAATTTTCTTTAAGGATGGATTCTATGGCTATAAGAGTGGAGAAAACAAGCGAGCGCTCGATTCTTTAATGCGGTTTAACAACGGACGCTTCTTGTATTCCTCCAGCACTAATTCCTCACTATCCGTAAGATCCTGATAAAAATCTCGTTCGAGACGTTGTGCCAAGGGACAATCATATATAAATGCACTAATTTCAAAATTTAAGCTAAAACTACGAATATCAAAATTAGTCGATCCCACCACCCCTATTTCCCCATCGAGAATCAGAATTTTGGCATGGAGTATCCCCTTTTGGTAACGATAGATTCGAACGCCAGATTCAAGTAATTCCTCAACATAGGAATGGGACGCCCAATAAGTAATCTTATGATCCGGGACACCTTGGAGAATAACCCTGACGTCTAAACCACTGAGAGCTGCAGTCTTCAAGGCCATGATAGACCCTTCATCCGGAATGAAATAGGGAGTCTCTATAAAAATCGTCTTTTCTGCACTGGTCAAAGCTACAAAGAATATTTCTAGCATAGATCCCCAATCCGAATCAGGACCGGTAGCCGCAATTTGAGTCATTTGCGTTTCATATTTCCAAGGTTGTGGGTAGTAGATTGGATCAGAAATATCCTGACGAGTCGCACCATTCCAATCATTTAAAAAGACGGATTGGAGAAAATTAACTGAATCTCCTTCCAGTTTGAGAAAAGTATCCCGCCAAAACCCAATTTTTTGATTGCGCGACAAATATTCATCACCGACGTTTAATCCTCCTAGAAAGCCCACCCGACCATCGACGATAACAATCTTTCGATGATTGCGCAGATTAAGACGCTTCGATAAGAACGGAAATCGGACAGGATAAAACTCTTCGGCCTCTACCCCTGCTCGCCTTAACTCTCCAAATCGATTCTTCAATGATCGATTGACCAATCCATCTACAAGCACGCGCACTTTAACTCCCTCAGATACCTTACGGATTAAAAGATTAAGTAAATCCTGACCAATGGCATCATTATGAAAAATAAAAAATTCAAGATGAATATAGTGCTTAGCGTCCTGAAGCGCAGCAAATAAGGATTCAAAGGTTTCGTTACCATTCGTGAGCACTTCTGCACGATTATTGAACGTGAGTGGTGCGGAGGCATCATTGAGCAATAGCCGGGCCAGCTTCTTGTTCATAAGAATATTTCCAGTTTGATCGACATTCACTTCACTCGGTTTAACCTGCAGATCCTTTAGAATTTCCTCAATCTGCCCCTCTCTCACTTGTTTATGCCGAGAGAGTTGATGCTTCCGGACAACGCGTCCTAACAACACATAAAGAAGTGCACCCAAAATCGGTAGAACCCCCAGAATTAAAAGCCAAATTATCGTCTTGGTCGGATCCCTGTTCTCTAAGAAAATGACGGATCCCAAAATTACAAGTTGTGCAAAGGTAATCAGGGCTATAGTCAGCAACAAAATGGAAATAAGATTTACCCTCCTCTAAAAAACATCCTTTACAACTCTCTGTAAGTCACTGGCAGACCGGCACCGATACACTTTTGTGCAATAAGGTTGATACTCTTTCAATATATTATCCGGTTCATTCCACTCCTTAACGTCTAATGGATTTAGCCAAAATACATTACGTACTCTTTCAGAAATCTGGGCTATGTATTCCGTTTGAGCAGAACGATAGTTATTTTTACCATCTCCCAATAGAACAAGAGTCGCACGTGAAGACACCACTCTAAGTTTGTTCTCAACCAGTTCCTTAAAGACCGCCCCATAATCTGAAAACCCCAAACTTATTTTATGCCCCCAGCTTCTGATCTCTTGTTTAACTCCGTCAAGATCTTCATCCCAAACAAAATCCGAAACATCCCAGACCGAATCGATAAAAAAGAACACCCGTATCTTACGAAAACGGTCTCTAAGACAGGTCACTAAATGAATAAAAAATTCAACATAAGCGGCCATAGAATTCGAAACATCACAAAGTACCACTAGTTCCGAGACGCGAGGAATTCTTTGACGATAACTTAAACGAAAAAGCAATCCATTCCATTGAACGCTTTTCTGAACTATACGAGCAATGTCAATAGTCCCTCTCTGACTACATTTCCAACGTGGCCCCGGCCGCACCGCCAATTTACGCGCCCATTTCCGAATACTCGACTTTACTAAGTCCTTTTCTTCTTCTGATAAGGTGCTTAAGGGTTTGAAAAGCCAATGCTGCCGCACAAGGGGTTGCCAACAATTTTCGCAGCTTACTTGAACTGTCAAGAGCCTCTGTCGTATTTCATGAACAAGCGAAGCATTACTGTCCTGATGGATGTACCATTCTTCTTCTGAAAGAGCACCACGTCGATAGGCCAAATCATGGGAATTGATCCACGTGTAATAGTCCATTTCTGCCAAAACCGTTTTAACAACGTCTTCAAATTCTACTCCACTACACATTAATTCTTCAAGTCGTAAAACTGGAATTTGATTTGAAATGTCTACAGTATTAACATCCGTCCCCATATGAGTTAGACTAATTCCTCCTAGTCCACGCCCTACTCCTTGTCCGCCTATTCCCACGTTGTCTTGATTTTCTTCTGAAGCTGCAATTTTTGTTTTTTCTTCCTTAGGACCTCGTTCATTCAATGGTGAATCTTCTACTAGGATTCTCCAGACCGTTTCAAAGATCGAAGAATCTTTCGGACGATGAATGAACATAGCTTTCGCTACCAACTTTTCCGATAAATCCGGGAAGCGCTGCAAACAAGTTTGAGCATCCAGAATATCTTGGGAGGAAATTGATAACGAGGCCTGTCTCAATGCGTGAACTAACCTAATGAAATTCCACCCATCCATTATGTCCATCCCTTGTCATTATTTTTATCCGTACTAACCGCCACAAAATCAAGGTTTAATAATTGGATAACACTTGTCGTTAACGGAGCTGAGATGCTTCCAACTCCCACTTTTTAAGACGCTCCTCTAATTTAGCAATGTCCTTTGGATATTTCAGTAACACACTGAGTGTCCCAAGAAGCTCACCATAATTTACTTCCACTTTCTGAAGTGCGTTTAGGGCACGCGCAAAATCGATCGTTTCAGAGACACTTGGGAGCTTTTGTAAGGGCAGCTTCCTGACCCTAGCAACGAAGCCACAAACATCCTTTGTTAAACGCTCGGAAAGCTCGGGAGCTTGCGAGCCTAGGATGGAAATTTCCCGCTCTAATGAAGGATATGTCAAATAGATGTGTATGCAACGTCGTCTTAAGGCATCGCTAAAGTCACGTGAATTATTACTGGTTAAGATTACAACTGGCCTTGTTTTAGAAGAAATCGTTCCCAGTTCCGGAATGGTAACCTGCCGCTCAGCCAATAATTCTAAAAGAAAGCTCTCGAACTCTTCATCACTTTTATCCAATTCATCAATTAGCAAAAGAACTGGTTCGGGAGAAAGGATTGATTCAAGGAGAGGCCGAGAGAGCAAAAACTCTTCTGAATACAAATTAACTTTAAGTTCATCCCAATCGTCCGTCTTGGCCACTTGTAAGCGCAATAACTGTTTCGCATAATTCCAATCATACAAGGCCTTATTTATGTCTAGTCCTTCGTAACATTGCAATCTTATCAATTTACGTTTCTCCACACGCGCCAAGGCCAAAGCCAACTGTGTTTTTCCAACCCCGGCCGGGCCTTCAATAAGACAGGGTTTATCCAAGGCCAACGCAAGAAACAACGTGGTCGCTGCTTCTTCATCGATAAGGTATCCTTCTTCTTTAAGCTCCTGTGCTAAATTCAAAGGAGATGTCTGCATAATTTCCTCCTGTAACTGATCTAAATCTTATCCTCAATAAGTGAACGTACCAAGTGATAAGCTGAAAACTGACCTAAGCTAAAATATGTAATAATGGGGGTTTGGGGGAAAAGTTTTTGCGTGATTACTTTAGTTTCATATCCTTGATGAGAAAGTGTCAGAATCTGACCCTGTAATTCTTCAAGGTAAGAAAGTTTTTGCTCTACTAAACGGTATCCATGTTCAATCTTCCCTGCATGAGCACAATAAACATTGTCAAAGCTTTCCGTTAACAGCGCGCGGAGGGATTGCATCAGGCGTGGAATATTTTCTTTACGCCGAACAACTCGTGTCTTATGATGGACAAACAAGTCTCCGCTAAATAGCCGCCCTTCGGTCCGATCAAGAAATACGACATGATCCGAAGTATGTCCAGGAGTATGAATAACTTCGAAGCGGGTATGAGTATTTTCAATATAATCGGGCAAAGCCTTCGCTTGGAAACTCTCTCTATTCCCCCAAAAAGCCAGACGGTAGAGCGGAATGCTTCCCTTCTTATGGCAGATGTCTAAGGATTGAGGGTGTACATAAGCTGAGACCTGGAATTTCTTCATCAAATAAGCTGTATTACCGGTATGGTCTTCGTGAAAATGGGTATGTACAATCTTATCCGGTCTATTTTGAGTGCAGAAATCTGTGATTGCTTTCTTCATCCGATGTGGACCGCTATCAATAAGCATGCCATCGACAAGGTAAGAATAGACGTTGATGGTGGTTCCCATCATTTTCATTTTGCTGTTAAACATCTTCACTTCTTGCGCTTTACTCTTACTACAATATCTTGCAGTAAAATGGTTAGTTGTCATCAAAGAAAACCCCATTTCCTTGGATTTCCTCCAGTTTTAAAATAATTATACTACATATGACAATACGGTAATCAAAATAGTCTATGTTTTATCTCTTTAAGGTTACTTTTTTTTAAGATCCACTATTCTACCTTGGAACATCTCCTTTGGGCTAATTCGAATTTCGAATGTATTTTCTAACCTTTTAATATAGGAAACCTCTTTAAAGGTCACAATGGATATAGCTCGCCCACTCTCCCCGGCCCTGCCCGTTCTTCCCACCCGATGAAGATAAAGTTGAGGATCTTCGGGTAGATCGAGATTAAAGATATGCGTAATCCCTTTGATGTCCAGTCCTCTGGCGGCCAAGTCTGAAGCCACGAGCAAACTGATCTTTCCTGTTTTGAAATCATTCATTGCTTTTCTACGGTCGACCTTGTTCGCACCTCCGTATAGTCCTGTAGCTTCCAAACCATGAAATCTAAGCCTTTCAACCATCTTTTCAATTTCTTCACTTCTGTTGATAAAGATTAAGGCTCGTGTTGGGAGAATCATCCGAATAAGCTTTCTTAAAACTTCGATTTTATCTCTTTGTTCCGCTAGAAAGTACATATGTGTGATTGTGGGGGCAACCATGATTTTACCAGTAACACGGACGATTTCAGGATTTTTTAAAAATTCTGAAGCCCGTTGCATGGTTACCGGAGGTAAAGTGGCTGAAAACAACAAAAGTTGTGTTCTACTTAAGGTTGTCTTAATCACTGCCTTAACAACTTGGGAATTATTTTCATCAAGTAAGCGATCAGCCTCATCTAGTACGATCGTCTTTATTGTTTGCGACGAGATTTTTTTCTTCTGGATCAGTTCAAGAATTCGACCGCTCGAGCCAACGATAATATGTTGTTTTTCCTTTAGCTTTTCGATTTGTCGTGTAATATTCACATTACCAATGATTGCCGTTGACGTGACAGCAAGACCTGAATTTTTAGTCAAAATTTCAATTTCTCTTTGAATTTGGATGGCCAGTTCATGAGTTGGAGTGAGAATCATCGCCTGATTTTCTCTTTTTTGTGTATCAATCTTCTGAAAAATAGGAAGTAGATACGCCAAAGTTTTACCTGTACCCGTTTCCGACTGACCTACGATATCTCGATTTTCCAATATTAAAGGAATTGTCTGCTCTTGGATCGCTGTTGGTTCAACGATTCTTTCCTGTTTCAGAGCAGCCACTAAAGATTCGTCGAGTCCTAGCTGATTAAATGATGTTAACATTGTAATCTACATCCTATCTAAAATAATATATCCAGTAATTTCGCAAGTCCATGTTTTATTATATCCTGTTTCTCCTTTTTACAGAAATTTCAATAGAACTATATATTCATCACAGAAATGAGTTGTTAATTTATTTCATTTCTTTTCAAACTCAAATTTTAATTTCGCTTCGATTTGATTATCCCAAATCAAATAGGCCGCGAATGATTTACCGGATTTGGATTTAAACCCCTTAATCAATGGGGTTTTTCCTTTCTTCAATAGGCTTTTAATCTGATTCGGAGTAAGTTCTTTCCCACAGATTGGAGTTTTCCATAGTACGAAGCGACATCCTTCTCTCCAACGGGCGCACCCAAACCCCTTTTGCCCTTCGATCACATCTCCACCACACTTAGGACATGTACCCAACCCTTCAGCATGGCCTTTGCTCGCAACTCCCTTTATCGTATCTTTTTCTACTCCATCTGCCTGCGCCGAATGTTGGACCTTCTTAGGCTTTTTCTGGGCAGTTTTCGCCTCTTTCTCTTTCCCTTTTCCAACTCCCTTAACCTGTATAGTAGGAGCAAGGGCCAAAGGGAGTTTACCATGCTTTTGTTCGAAGGAACGAAGTTCCTCAATTATTAGACCAATGGCTTCTTCAACGTCTGCCATATACCGTCCTATCGTTAGTTCTCCTTTTTCCACTTTAGAAAGGTTGAACTCCATTTGCCCTGTCATTTCTGCACTGATCAGAAGCTGAGCCTGAGGAAGCCGTTCCTTGATGATACGAATGAGTTCGGCGCCTTTTTCCGTGGGTTTCAAAGCCTTCTGTTCCTGGAGGATGTATCCTCTATCGATTAGGCTTTCTATGATAGCTGGTCGGGTCGCCACAGTGCCCAACCCTTTCCCTTTTATTTGCTGGCGCAACACCTCATCATCAATCTGTTTGCCTGCGCCTTCCATGGCTTTGAGAAGGTCCCCCTGGGTATAGCGCTTGGGCGGTTTGGTGGTTTTTTCAACACTATAAACATGTTTCGTCCGTACATCCTCACCCTTGCTCAGTGGAGGTAGTGTCGCATTTTCATCGTCTGCTTGCTCACTGTCATCCTTCTTCTTGCTTTTGCGTACAGCCCCCTCATCCAATTCATCCGAACCGTACACCTTTTTCCATCCTAGACTCAGCAGGACCTTTCCTTTAGTGCGAAAGGATTCACCCTCAACCTCGGTGACCACGTCAGTCTGGTGATACCGAGCAGGGGGAAACCACACGGCTAGAAAACGGCGTACGATCAAATCATACAATTTTTTTTCTTCAAAGTTAAGTCTCTCAACGGCAACTTTCTCGGTCGTTGGAATGATGGCATGGTGTGCTGTGATTGTATTGATCACGCGTTTTCCCTTTGGCACCCCTAAATGACCTGCTTCATCCACCAAATTCGTGTAAGGCTCATGACGCACTGCCTTCAGGTGCTCTGGCAACTTCGGCACAAGATCCTCTGATAAGTAAGCACAATCCGTTCGAGGGTAGGTAATCGCCTTTTTCTCATAGAGTGACTGGGCCAATTGAAGAACCTTTTCTGCGCTTAAACCATATTTTTTAGAAGCAGCTATCGTCAGGGAGGTCAGATCAAATAGAAGCGGGGCAGGTTCCTGCACATCCTTTTGCTCCATTTTTGAAATTTTTCCTTGTTTACCCTGCGTTTTCCCCACGATATCTTCGGCGTCTTGGCTACTTGTAATCCGTTTCGATTCTTCACTGGGATCAAACCACTTGCCGGGATAGTCCCCTTGTGTTGTCGCAAACTCAGCCCGAACTTCATAATAGGGCTGGGAAATGAAGCGTTCAATCTCCCATTCTCGCTCGACGATCAAAGCAAGTGTCGGAGTCTGCACCCTCCCAATCGAAATGACATTAGGTTTTTTCCGCACAGCATCAAAGCTCCCAAACAAAGAGGTAAATCCTTCGGTAAGATTCATTCCAAAGTCCCAATCTGCATATGCTCTGCCATTCCCCGCTGCCGCCAATCCAGCCACAGAATCTGCTGAACGAAGGCGCTCCATGCCTTCACGAATCGCGGCTGTCGTTAACGAGGAAATCCACAGCCTAGATAAGGGTTTGGTGCACAAAGAAGCATCCCACACTTCCTGAAAGAGTAACTGCCCTTCCCGATCAGCGTCCGTTCCACATATAACAGTTTCGATGTCCAATGACTTTAACCATCTCTGAATCACCTGATATTGTTTGACCGCCCCAGATTTGACCACCCGTCGAAACTGATTCAAACTGGGTAGAACGGGCAAACGGCTTAAACTCCAGCGTTTACCAACTCGATTAAGATCCATATACGCTTCCGGGCGCTCCAACTCTAACAGGTGACCATAGCACCACGTAATAACATAATGCTCATTTTCAAGGTACCCGTCCCCTTTACCCCTAACACCTAAGGCCGTGGCATATTCGCGTGCTTGAGACGGTTTCTCAGCTACGATCAATGTCTTTCCCATGCTCAAGGCCTCCCTTTCTCCACTATAAGACCGCACTTACTAGATGTGCTTTATAAATTAGCATTAAGTGAGAATTGCTTAACTCCCAGGTTATATAGTGTTGAGCTTCTTAACTCCAAAAAACACCGTTAAACGGTGTTTTTTTGCCTGTCATTCCACAAGTTCAGTCATGCCCTAACTTTATTACCTCATCCCTGCTCTTCGGATCAACGCATCGGCTTTCAAGACTTCTCTTCAGAGCTCCATGACGCCAGATACCCCACTTGTTCCTTGGTTAAAGTATCAATCGACAATCCAAGAGACTGAAGTTTTAACATAGCCACTTTCTCATCAATCTCAGTGTTGACTTGATAAACCTCGGTAGACAGTTTGTCATAGTTCAAAGCAACATACTGTAGAGAGAGTGCTTGAAGCGCAAACGTCATATCCATTACTTCCGCAGGATGCCCATCTCCAGCAGCTAGATTGACCAGCCGTCCCTCGGCCAGAAGGTACAATAGTTGGCCATCTGGAAGAGTATATTCTGTAATGTTAGTCCTAGCCTGTCTTACCGAGATAGCTAGTTCTTTCAGTTGGGCAACGTTGACCTCCACATCAAAATGCCCAGCATTACACAAGATAGCACCAGATTTCATTAGGACAAAGTGTTCTTTATTGATAATATCCGTATTACCCGTAACCGTAATGAAGAAATCTCCAGACTTAGCCGCGTCAGACATGGGCATAACTTCAAAACCATCCATCAAAGCCTCGTTTGCTTTGATGGGGTTAATTTCGCAAATGATAACACGTGCGCCTAATCCCTTAGCACGAAGAGCAACTCCTTTACCACACCAGCCGTACCCAGCAACAACAGCCGTTTTACCAGCCACTACCAAGTTTGTCGTCCGCATAATTCCATCCCAAACGGATTGGCCTGTACCATAACGATTATCAAACAAGTACTTGCATTGTGCGTCATTGACCGCAATCATCGGAAACTTGAGAACACCGTCGCGGGCCATCGAATGTAAGCGCAGTACACCTGTCGTCGTCTCTTCCGCTCCTCCCTTAACTTTATTAAGGAGTTCAGGACGTGTTGTATGGATTGTCGAGACAAGATCTCCTCCGTCATCAATAATAAAATCTGGCTCAGTATCAAGGGCTAATTGCAGATGCTGTTTGAATTCTTCTTCCGTCGCATTGTGCCAAGCATGTGCTTCGATTCCTTGTTGTACAAGAGCAGCGACTACATCGTCCTGAGTAGAAAGTGGGTTGCTAGCAACCACGGTCACTTCCGCTCCTCCCGCTCGAACTACATGAGCAAGGTAAGCAGTTTTGGCTTCTAAATGAAGACAGATAACAACCTTCTTACCTGCAAAGGGTTGTTGTTCCTCAAATTCCTTACGTATCATATTAAGCACTTGCATCCGTGGGGCCACCCAATCAATTTTACTCTGGCCAAGGGGTGCTAGGGTTAAATCTCGAATGGTAGATTTCATATTCTATATTCCTTCTCTCTATCAAATGTATTTATGCATGTAGGTGTATTTACTGATTATACTCTAAAACGGGTATTTTTTCTGCAAAATTCTCTTGCATGTAGGATACGCTCCTGAACTTACCTAAATCGTTCATGTATAAACGTCGTCGACGGCCTGAGCTGTTTCAAAAATATCTTACTCAATATCTCTGTCCATAGGTATCAAGGTAGAAATTTCGCATTCCGCAAATATCGTCTTGAGATAATTCCACAACCCCACCCATTAGTTGCGCTAGGAGCGTGATTTGTGCTGACTTTTCTACCACTTGACAAACTTTAAGGGCTTCTTCTAAATCACGACCTACTCCCAGCATGCCATGGTTTGCAAGCAATACTGCATTTCGCCCTTCCAATGCTTTGACGGTGTTGATACCTAGTTGCTCCGTTCCTGGAAGCGCGTATTTATTGACCCTAACATTTCCACCCACAATTTGCACCAAATCTTCGACTACACCTGGGATGTCCTTACGAGCCGTAGCCATCGTGGTCGCGTAAGGACTATGGGTATGTATAATAGCCTGCACATCCTCGCGGGCCTTATAAATCGCTAAATGCAGTGGTACCTCAATAGAAGGTTTGCGTGTTCCTGTTATAATATACCCGTCCAAATCTAAAATAACGATATCTTCAGGCTCTAATAAGTTGTAGTTCATTCCCGACGGGGTAATAGCGATACAGTCTTCCCCTGGGACTCGACAACTGATATTTCCCCAAGTTCCTACCGTGAGGTTTGTCGCGAGTATTTCTATTCCTTTCTCTAGAACCTTTGTACGAGTATTCATAAGATGATCCATATTATTCTCCTCATATCTTCTGATTACAAGGACCTTTCCCGCTCAGACACCTAGGCCCAGTTCCCAAGGTTGGTACGAATCATTTCCTAAGGTAACCCTTCTGAATAGAATCTTCAATAATCTCTTGTGCATATTCCCAAAGGAGGGGGACAGGTTTCTCTAATACTCTATTTCTTTTCAGAACTTTCTCACTGTTGATTCCCGGCCTTTTCCAAGTATGTCCACTTGTATGATAATTCAAGAGCAAGGGTTGTAAGCGATCAAGACTTGCCGCGAAACACGCTTCGGGAGTTTCCATCGTTTCGAATTCAAGCCATAAGTTCATAATTTCCTGAGCTTGATCTGATGGCAGTATATTAAACAATTTATCGGCAGACCTTTGCTCACGCTCTAGCTTGTCAAGATTGCCCTTTTCGTCATAGCAAAAGGTATCTCCCGCGTGAATTTCTACAAGATCGTGGATGAGAAGCATTTTTAAGACCCGTAACATGTCCAATTCCTTAGTCGATGAGTATTCGGATAGTAAAATTGCCATAACAGCCAAGTGCCATGAATGTTCGGCATCATTTTCCGATTCTATAGTCCCAATAATAGCATTTTGTCTAAAGATTCTTTTTAGCTTATCAACTTCTACAATAAACTCAATTTGTTTAATTAATCTCTCACTATCCAATTCTGTCGCTCCTTCTATACGTAGGGCGGTTTTTTTAGAAAAAACTCTTCCCTTTAATGATTACCAACGATTATGATGAACTCTTGAAAACCTCGTAACGCTTTATAGGAGGTTTAGTTTCAGCCAGTTGGAATAGGGTAATAGTAATAAAGAGCGGGACAACTATTTACCTTGTCAAATAGCCGATACTCAAGCTGCGCCATAGTATTGCTCTCCTTAAGCCTATCTTGAAATAACTTCTAGCATTTTCCGTGAATTCCTTCTTTTCAGTTGGCGACTTCATCATACACCATTTTGTAATCTCAATTCAAACGGTATATTTATTAGTTCGCTATCTAAAATCTAAGTTATCCTGGCCTAATTAAAAACAGAAAGGATGTTTGTCCCGCTTTCGTCCCTAAGAAAACACGATTAGAGCCGATCACTAAAGTGATCGGCTCTAATCATACGGTTTTTATAGGACATACCAATAATCTTAATCTTACTCTTACGCGCAAAACCGAATCTCAGTGAGTCAATTACACGCAACCCGTTGGTTTAGGCAGACCTGCAATTTTACAAGCGCCTTTCCCTGGGCCAGCTGGGAATAGTTCGTAAATTTTCTTTTGATCATAACCTGTATCTTTTACCATTTTGCGAACCATCGGAGCAACACCAAACTGCTCATAATAGTCTCTTAGGTAGTTGATCATTTTCCAATGATCTTCGGTGAGCTCTTCCACTTCCTCAGTGGTAGCGAGAGCCCTAGCCACATCTTCAGTCCATACTAAATGATCCTCAAGAAAACCATCTTCATCCAATTCTACAGTTAAATCCCCCACTACTAGTTGAGCCATTTAAATTTCCTCCTTTGTGAGTTTATAAAATTTGATATTGTTTGAGTAAAAAAGTACGAAAGCCTCCCCCAAACAATTACCAAAAACGTAACTAATTTTGATTTTGTTCCCTTACTGAAATTGCGATCTTATAGAGAACCGTAATTATCAGTGCCCCAATAGCATAAATCGCAAGCACAATGGAAATCTCATTACTAGTTGGGAAATATTCCGTTACTCGCTCAAAGGAATTTGGAACAAATCCAGCAATAATGAGCACTATTCCTTTATCAATCCAATTTGCAAGGAATATAGATAATAGAGCAATAGGCAAAAGTATTTTATTCTTACGCGTTGGAAAGATTAATAACCCAATCCCAACAAAGGCAAGAACAGCGGCTGTCCACATAAAGGGTACTAGGCTAGTATGTCCGTCAAGTCCAACGAACACATACTTAAAAGCGGCCATTTCATCTGGTAAATTGCTATAGAAAGCTGTGAACACCTCGCATAGGTAGAAAAAAACATTGGCAATCATAGCATAGCGAATGATTTTGACCAGAGATTGAATCGCACCAAGGCCAGGATCCGGATCAAATTTACTGAGCTTTCTTACCAATAAAGCCAGTAAAATAAGGAGTGAAGGACCTGCAGCAAAAGCAGAGGCCAGAAAGCGTGCAGCCATGATAGCTGTCAACCAAAAATGTCGACCCGGGAGACCAGCATATAAGAAAGCTGTTACTGTATGAATACTAAAGGCCCAGGGAATCGAGAGATAAATTATAGGTTTAACCCATTTTGGTGGAGGAGTTCCTTTTCGCTCAGCACCAAGAGTAGTCCATCCTACGACAAGATTAATAACGAGATATCCGGCTAAAACACACATATCATAAAACATGACTGAGTGTAACTGAGGATAGAGAAGAACATTCAAAATCCGCATTGGCTGTCCAACGTCCACAAAAATAAACAAGATACACATGATCACAGCGGCGATCGCTAGGAATTCACCGAGGATGACCATTTTACCAAATCGTTTAAAGTCATGAAGATAATAAGGTGTGACAAGCATAACGGCCGAAGCAGCTACACCCACTAGAAATGTAAACTGAGCAATATACAATCCCCACGAAACATCTCTACTCATCCCTGTTAGTCCTAGGCCATAATTATACTGTCTAAGGTAGGCCATAAAGCCCACTGCAATCACAGCGAGTAACACTATAATCCATGCCCAATACCGCTTACTACCTGTCAGAGCTTTTTCAAGCATGATCTCCACCTCCTACAAGGTAGTAAACGCTCGGCTGAGTTCCCAACTCAGATTTTCGTCGAATCGTGTATTTCGTACTAATAATTTTCCGAACCTCTGAATTAGGATCATCCAAATCGCCAAAAATTAACCCGCCCTTAGAGGCCTCCACGCATGCTGGCATTATTCCATCAGCCAATCGTTCAACACAGAAGGTACATTTTTCCACGACTCCTATTGTCCTTGTGGGAAAATCCGGGTTTATCTCCTTGATAAAAGGCCTTGGATCCCTAAAATTAAAGCTTCTTGCTCCAAATGGACAGGCACCCATACAAAATCGACAACCAATACAACGATGAAAATCCATCGCAACAATTCCGTCTGGCCTTTTGAACGTTGCCCCAGTAGGACAAGCCTTGACACAAGGAGGATTTTCACAGTGATTACACATTACCATAAAAGGTAAGTTTTTAAAATTCTCAGACAGATATTCATTTTTTGACTCAGTAAACGTATGCTCGTAATCATCTTTCCATATCCACTTAATTTCATCCTTCGTATTACCAATGTCAGGAATGTTGTGAATAGTATCGCAAGATTGAATAACTCGTGTAAAGTCATCTTCGGTTTTAAACTTACTCATATCAACTACCATAGCCCAATGTTTTGCCACCAGACCTTTTTGACTCGCCTCGTATTCAGATGCCGCCTCTACCTTTTTCCCGCGGAACCCAGTAATAACAAATGAGCCCCCAAGTCCTAATGCCGTAACAATACTAGCTCTTCTCAAAAATTGTCTTCTATTGATACTCATTTCGTTGCCCCCTTTGGACCAGAATGGCAACTCCAACAGGTAGGCTTTACTGCTGCATAATTATGGCATGAAACACAGAATTGGTCCGAGCTATTTATTGCTGGGTTTCTTACTCCACCTGTGTTCAAAGCTGGATTACTTACTCCTCCTGTGTTCGGTACCGTCCCAGTCGAATGACATTTCAGACAGGATTGAAGACTAATTTCGAAAGTCTTTCCTTGACTATTGACATATTCAGTCTTTCCGTCACGTACAGCAGCGTCTCTCCATTGATTGAGCAGTTGCATGTGATTAGCTCTCATATATTCTGCTGGTTCTACACATTGTGTAGTTGCTGATTGTTGAACCACAGGTATATCTGGTCCTGCGTTTACTTTCCCCAAATTATAGACGAAGGGAAAGGCTAGAATAGCAACAAAGATAATGAGTGAAGCAATTATTCTTCCGCCTTTATACATTACTCATTACCCCCTTTTCCTGGCAAATCTTCAAAGCGTAGGTTGGTAGTTCTCTCTTTCTCGCCTTTCATCACTAAAGCATTGGCAAGTAGCTCAGTCACACCAGCAACGCCTACACCAGGATTCCAGTAGTCCATTAGAGCAGGTAAAGCTGCCCGGTCAACTGCACAAATATTTGCCAACATGTTAACTCCATGCTTTTCTTTAACATACTTAACAGCATTGGCTCGAGGGAATCCGCCTCTCATCCGCTGTTCCATATTTTCCGAGGCGTTGAGTCCAGATCCACTTCCACAGCAGAATGTTTTCTCTCGGATCGTGTTTTCTGGCATTTCGTAGAAATTATTGCAAACAGCTTTAATGATTTCTCGTGGTTCCTCGAGTAATCCCATACCTCTGGAAGGATTACAGGAGTCATGGAACGTAACCTTCAATTGGTCGTTACGACTGGGGTCAAGTTTAAGTTTATTGTGTTTGATCAGATCAGCCGTAAATTCGGAGATATGAATCATTTTAGTAGATTTGGCATTTTCAAAGACCGTGCCGGTAATCGGGGATTTCGGAACTTCCAGGAAGTCTGCCGGGCCGTGCCATGTATCCATGTATTGATTCAGGACTCTCCACATGTGGCCGCATTCTCCACCGATGATCCATTTAACCCCTAATCGTTTCGCTTCCGCGTATATCTTATAATTGAGCCTCTTTGCCATGTCATTTGAGGTGAAAAAGCCAAAGTTTCCACCCTCAGAAGCATAGGTACTCCAAGTGTAGTCTAGACCGAGTTCATGGAAAAGCATGAGATAACCCATACATGTGTAAATCCCCGGTTCACCTAAGAGGTCACCAGAGGGAGTGACAAACATTATCTCGGCACCTTTTCTGTTGAAGGTTGGATTTACTCTAATACCCGTAATATCCTCAATATCATCGCACATAGTTTCGATGTTACCCGTAATTGCATGGGGCTCCAAACCAAGGTGATTGCCTTTCATATAACAGGCTGCGGCAGGTCCTGCAATCCAATCGATGTTCAGACCCACTAAATTAAGAAGTTCTCTACCAATTATAGTAACCTCAGCTTGGTCAATACCATAAGGACAGAAAACTGAACATCGACGGCATTCAGTACACTGAAAGAAGTATGACCACCATTCCTTTAACACATCTT
Source organism: Desulfosporosinus metallidurans (assembly GCF_001936615.1). Classification (GTDB taxonomy): domain Bacteria; phylum Bacillota; class Desulfitobacteriia; order Desulfitobacteriales; family Desulfitobacteriaceae; genus Desulfosporosinus; species Desulfosporosinus metallidurans. Next base: position 27,275 of record NZ_MLBF01000031.1, on the reverse strand, counting down.
CATTAAGTTCTCTCGCCCCGGCTAAGCGCCCTAGAAATTTGCCAGACTTCGTGAAATACTTTTTGTAGACTGATCTTATCAATTCAGCTCTTAGAACGGGCATATTTTTTGGATCGCCAGTGGAAATATAAAAGTGGCATTTATCGGCACAAGCACCGCATCTAACACAAATATCCATAAATATTTTAAAAGAGCGATATTTAGAAAGCCTTTCTGCCATTCCCTCTAAGATTGTTGTTTCCCAGCCCTCTGGCAATTTCCAGTCTTCGTCGGCTGGCGACCACTGCCTCGGGTTAGGCAACCCAAGAGTTAGAAGATCTTTTTCCTTTGCACCCCAGCAATACGTACCAGGTTTAAACACAGTTGGTGTATCCATCCAGTCCGTTGTGGGTGGTTTGAAATCTATCTTAGATAGTTCTTGTGGCTTTGGAAGTTTAACCTTCTCTACTTTCGCCATCCGCGATCACTCCTTTACTACCGGTATACCAGCTTTTTTCATTTTCTCTCTGAATTCATCTTCATACTGCTCGTAGGTATGAACCTCGACTTCATGATTCCATGGATTGATGTGTCTAACCATACGATTGTTGCTAATCATGTTTCGGGTTGGGCTGAGGAAAATACCACCCATATGCATCAGTTTACTAAGTGGGAAATAGGCAAACAGAATGCTGATAAGGAATATATGGATGTAGAAAATAACACCAATTCCTGCAGGGAGTACGGGATGAAATTGCGCCAATCCAATCGCCAATTCTTTTACAGCGACAATGTCAACTTTATAAAAATACCGCATAAGTATACCTGATGTAGCAATACTAAAAATCATAAAGAGAGGAAAATAATCGGCAGGAAGCGAGATGTATTTAACCTGCGGAATAACAATTCTTCTGAGAAACAGGAAGGTCACCGCAATGACAAAGAACATATCTGTCAAGTAAATCGGTGGTAATCCAATTTGCAAAATACCATCTATTCCATCTAATAGTTGAACAAAATACGGTATTGGCTCTAGGAAAAATCTAAGATGTCTGATGACAATAATGAGGAACGACCAATGAAAAACCAAACTTCCTACCCAAAGCCATTTTGCTGAACCGTAGGCTAATTCCGGACCATTAGCACCTTCCCTTAATTCAGTCTTCGTGTTCCGAAACAGGGAACGGAACAGGAGTATTTCTAAAGCCATTCTTACTATAACGCCCCATACACTCGTTGGGTTTTCAATCTTATTCTGCTTAATCCACGGGAGGGATTTTTGTTGTCCACAGGTTGTGGGAATACGAAAGGGAACTGGCGACCTACCCCATTTGATGACGCGATAAACAAATCCACCTACAAACATAACGAATGCCAAATAAGGTATGATAATACCAAAAAGATAGTGTAAATTTGCCACGCTTACTCCTACGGTGGCGACCAGAATGAGTATCATTACAGCGAGGAAAGAAAACAAGGCTTTCACTCTACGACCTCCTTCCTTAAATATTGAAATTTAGGTCTTTGTGCTCAAATTCTTGAGCAGGGATCTCGGACATCAAATTTGCTTTCTTCAATAACGAAAATGTCATCCGTTTAAGTTCATCTGTCTTGAGTTCACTTAACTGGTCTCGGCATTTTGCATATATATCAAAGGCAATAAGCGCCAGATCATCTATTTTTGATTCAAACCCTAACAATTCATCATTGATCTGGTTCTGCCTGATTTCTTTTTCCAGTTCTTCGCGAACAACTTTTTTAAGAAGAAAAATAAATTCTATAGCCTTTGAGGGGGCAAAATTTTGAATTGCTCTAACTTTGATAATATCGTTAAGGAAGGGTATACTGTCATTCATGTCTTCTCCTCCGATGAGGGCTTCTAAGATACTTTCAACTCCTCGAGTGAACGTATGACCTACCGGATTAGTAAACCTGTCTTTTTGTTTTTTCAGAAAGCCTGAGTCATCGGCTGGATACGTGTCAATAATCGCATCAAACCACTTTGTTGAAATCGCGGATCTCCTTTTTTCCAGGAGGTCCTTCAGTGTCATGTTCATTCTTGACCACTCCTTGTAGTTTGAAGTTCTTCATCCAAGACAACTCAGTCGATGCTGAATGGCTTTAATCCCCTACCCCCATCCAACACCGACCTTTCTTTGTGTTTGTTCTTATTATCACTATCAGTCTAAGGAATTTTCAGCAGCTTGTAAAATTCATATTTACTATTGATCAATTAGATAATCGTATTGTATTATCAACTTTTATTTATAGAATGCTTCTTTTGTGTAAGAACTAACACTTTCTATAGTTCTGAGTGTGCCTTAAATGAAAAGGGCCTGCAAAAAATTGCAGCCCCTTTCTCATTTTTTAATAGTAACTTCTTGTTCCTCAGCCTAACGCACGCTCGAGAATTTCGTTGAGTCGGTTTACCATTCCTCTAGGATCAAGTATAAGCCCTGCCGCAATTTGAGCGTTTTCAAATAACTGTTCAGCTGCGATTTTAGCAAAGGAATCTTCATTTTTTCGCGCTGCATCCAAACGTTTTATCATTGGATGCTCTGTGTTAATTTCTAACACGCTTGGACCCAGATTATTCAAATCTTTGTTCATGAGTTGCATCATCCGCTGCATACTGTTCGTTCCATACGGACTAAGAACAAGCGCAGGACTGTCTACCAAGCGCTTAGATTCTCGCACCTCGGTCACCTTACTGCCCAAAATCTCTTTAAGCCAACCCGTCAAAACTTGAACTTCCTCTTCAGACAAGGCTTGTTCGCTTCGATCCTTTGGCACACTATTGCTTAAATCCAAATCAGCCTGGTCAGCAGAAACGAGTTTCTTGCCTTCATATTCTCCGATCGCGCCAAAGATATAGTCGTCAATTGCTGCATACGTATAGATCACTTCTAGTCCTTTGTCTCGGAATATTTCTAGATACGGACCAGACTCGATCGCCTCTCGCGAAGGACCATTAACATAATAGATAGTGGATTGATCTTCTTTCATTCGACCCACGTAATCAGCTAAAGAAATTAGTTCTCCCGACTGGGTTATTGAGGATTCAAACTGCAGAAGCTTAACGAGTTCTTTTTGATGCGTAAAGTCATTCGCAGCCCCTTCTTTAATAAAGAGGTTGAACTTCTCCCAGAACTCTTTGTACTTTTCTGGTTCAGAGGTCGCTTGACCTTCAAGGAATTTCAGGAAACGACCAGTGACCACTTTGTTGAGCTTACTGATCAAGGCACTATCCTGCATGGTTTCCCTAGAGATGTTAAGCGGAAGCTCTTCACTGTCCATAACCCCTCTTAAGAAGCGCAGCCACTCGGGGAGAATAACCGAGGATTTTTCTTGAATGAGGACTTTTTTGCAATACAGGTTTACGCCCGGTTCCGTTCGTCCGAAACCAAACAGCTCCAGATTTTCCTTTGGAACAAATAAGAGTGTATTAATATTTAAAGGAGCATCTGAGGAGAAATGGAGACGAAAGAGCGGCTCATCATGAGCATTGGCGATGAACTTATAAAACTCGTTATACTCGTCATCTGTAATTTCATTTTTGTTCTTGGTCCAAAGGGCATCAACGGTATTCACTTTCTGCCCATTAACAGTGATTGGGTAGGGTACAAAACTAGAATATTGCTTAATGACTCGTTGGATGGTTTCTTCCTTGGCAAAATCATAGGCATCTTCTTTTAAGTGGAGGACCATCTTCGTTCCCCGATTATGATCTTCTCCTTCGGTAATTGTGTAACTTCCCACACCGTCTGATTCCCAGACAAAGCTTTGCCCCTCTTGTTGATAGGAACGGGTATATATCGTCACCTGATCTGCGACCATGAAGGCCGAGTAAAAACCTACCCCGAATTGCCCGATAAGGTTGAGATCCTTTTGATCTCCTTTTGCAGTAAGGTGTTTAATAAATTCCTTGGATCCAGAATGAGCAATAGTTCCTAAGTTCTCGACCAATTCTTCTTTCGACATCCCAATCCCGGTATCCGTAATGGTTAATGTATGGGCGTTATCATCCGTATCAATTAAAATTTCTAATGCTAAATCTTTGTCTTTAACCTCTGGGCCTGTAAGCTGTGTGTAGCGAAGTTTCTCCATAGCATCGGCTGCATTGGAAATAAGTTCTCTTAAGAATATCTCGCGCTCAGTGTAGAGAGAGTGGATTACTATGTCCAGCAATTGCCGAATTTCCGTTTGAAATTCCTTTGTTTCTACTACAGTACTCATGATTTCCCTCCATCGTTTGATCTAATATCATTCTTTATTTTAATCAACTTTTACTAAAAGTGCAAAGTCTTTCGCACTTTTATCTACTCCCCTCCTCCCCTTTGACTTCCAAATCTAAGCATGCTAGCGCGTTAATTAAAAATGCTCATCTCGCTTGCCCTAGATGCCGCTCATGGAGCGGGAGAGGGAGTGATATCTCTGTTAAACCCTGCGACTTGCTTATTTTTCCTTTGGCAACTCCATCCTGCAAACCTCGTTTGCTGCGTTTCCAGAAGAATAAGCTCTTGTTTTATAGCAATTTAAGGATTTTCAGAAGACTGACCTCGAACTGCCGATCATTTTCTGGCATTCTTTTTTTCGGTCCTTTGGTCCTGCCACCACCTCGTCGAAACTTAGCTTTCTCCTCCCGCTCTTCAAGTAAAAATTCAATCGTCGTCTCACTAAATTCTTGTCCATTCGGACTTAGACACTTTAACCCTTTCCCTAATAACATTGCGGCTAAACCCCAATCTTGGGTCACTGCGACATCTCCCGCTTGAGCAAGATTCATGACCCGAATATCTGCTTCTTGGGAAGCATTTCCAACGACTACGTGATGGTCAGACTCAATATTATGGTTAAAGCTGGCTACTGTCCAAACAGGCAGAGCAAAATCGCGAGCCACCCTTATGCAAATTTGCAAAACCACCCTCGGACAAGCGTCCGCATCTACAATTATTTTCATTAGTATCCCTCTTCAGAAGTTGTTTCCTTCAAACCGCCTTCCGTCTGTCTGACCTTATTCTCTTTTAACAGTTTCCCTACAGCTCTTTTAAAGGCTGCTTTGCTCATATGTAGGCGGCTTTGAATTTCAACGGGACTGCTTTTATCATTGAGGGATAGGAATCCTTCATGATCCTTGATCCCTTGGAGGATTTTCACTGTATCGTTTTCCATTTGGGCATAAGAAAGTTCTCTAGGAGATAAATCAAGCTTACCATCTTCCCTAACTCTTATGACTCGAGCCTCAACTTGATCGCCTTCTCTTAAATCTGTGAAATACTCATTGACCGGTATGAGTCCCATATACTTATTATCTACTGCGACAAAAGCCCCAATGCCAGGATTTACAGTATAAACCGTTCCTACGACTTTGTCGTTCTTTTTATAAGGAGTTTCTGCCGTAAGATACTCATAAATCTCTGTCGTGGCGCTTAGCCTCTGACTCTTATCCAAATAGACCTTAACCAAATATTCCTTACCCACTTGGATTGGATATTTCTGTTCTTTAAAAGGTAAAAATAATCCTCTTTCTAAACCCCAATCTAAAAAAGCGCCGATCTTCGTCTTGGCATTAACTTTCAAATAAGCCAGGTCCCCTAATTGAGCCAGCGGCTTTCTCGTCGTAGCAATTAACCGTTCCTCGGAATCTCGATAGATAAATACCTCTAATTCGTCTCCTACTTTAGCACCCTCCGGTAATTGCTTTATGGGTAACAGGACATTATCGTGCCGAACACCCGTGCCTGCATCTAAATAGGCGCCAAAGGGAGTAAAATTAGCAATAGTAAGGGTTTGAAATTTCCCGATTTCAATCATGTTTTTGTCTCCTTCCTTATTTACAATTGTCGTAAAGTTGCCGTGCCTGAGAAATTTTGGCTAGTCTTGTTGTACTATTATATACGCATGTCAGACAAAGGCAAACTAGATGACTATCTCGCTCATGCTGGATATTGGAATTTGAACATGAAACCATGTCCATGCGTGTATCCGGCTAGTTTGTGTGATTCTTATTTTCCCACCAGACTCTTTGAGAACATGTTGCACATGCGTAAGCCCGATTCCTGTTGAGGCGGTACCTACTTCTGAATATTTCGTTGTAAACCCAGGTAAAAAAATGAGTTCTCGATCATCGTGAGAAATGGGCTTGCCCGTATTCCCGAGATGCAGGTTAAGTATTGCACGGTCCAAATGCCAAATTACAGCAATTTGTCCTTGCTCTTCAATTGCATCAATCCCATTCGCCAAAATATTGTTAACAACGACAAGGATAGGAAAAAAATTATCCATTAGACAAATCCGAGAGTTAGAAGACGTAATCCATTCAATCATTTTCTGATGAGCCTTGGCGTAGCGCTGCTGACTTTCGATTACGATAGTCAGCAGTTCGTTCAGATCAACACGAGAATAGTCATTAGGTTCAATTATAGCATTGAGACTACTGAAAACCCGTTGCGTATCCTTCTTGATTTCATGAATCCTTTCAGCGAGATTTAACAGTGAAGGCTGGTGCCTATTTTCCGTGGAATCATGTCCTGCTTGCAGATAAAGTTGAAAACTACATTCCATTGTTTCTTCTATATCTCTCATGATCTTTTTAAGAAAATACCCCTCAGCGTAAAGGGTTGCCCCCAGCAAAAGTTGTCCTTGAAACTTTTCCTTATCTTTCTCCCGTAAAATCCGTTGCCGAAAGAATTCCACGGTCGCAATAAAGGCTAGAAAGAAAAGCCCTTTAATCCCTGCTCCCAGTGCTAATATACTTAAACTATGTCTGTCCACTTGAAAGTTAGCAGAAAAAACGAGCTCTAATACATTTGCCAAAAAATCAAAAGACACAAAATACAGACTCGTGCTAACAGGGTTTTCTTTTTCTTTTTTAACCTTTGGTATAACCATACCGACAGTCAAAGCCACATAATAAAGAATAGCGGGGGAATTTTCCAGAAAGAGAGTTGACCACGGTTGCACATAAGCTAAGCGACCCTCTAAAATTCGCAAGAGAACGACTACGGCTCCTGTTAACCACCCATTGTAAAAAGTCGCTAACCTTGGAAATCTGTCGAGACACAACACGTAAAAAACGCTACCCAAACCTAACCGAAATGAGGAGCCAAACGGGAAAAAACCGACTTCCCCCAAGATATAGGTGCCCAAGATCAAAAAGACACGCAAAGTATCAAACGGCATCTTCTTTTGAAGATGTGTTACCCAGCCCGCGCATTTCTCCAGATTCAAAAGATACCCCCCTCTATGGTCAACAAAAGGATGTAGCCGGGAAAAATCCCATGTCTACATCCTTTAACAACGTTATTTCGAATTATTCTTATACTACAGACAATAACGATACCACGCTTGGGATCATTTTGCAAATGACTCCGTCATAGTTGAAGCTTTACCTAAGTGATCAAGATCTTCAATATTTGCCTCAAGATCTTCTGGCAAAGGTTGGAGCGGATAAGTTGCCCTAGAACTGTCAAACACCCCTTCGATTTTTGCCATAACAACAGAGGCCAGCGAAACACCGATTACGTTGACAACCGTTCTTCCCATATCCATAATCCTGTCTACGCCTGCAATCAGGGCCAACCCTTCAACTGGTAATCCGGTCGTTGATAATGTAGAGGCAAGTACGACAAAGGAAACTCCTGGTACGCCAGCCATTCCTTTAGAGGTAATCATGAGTACAGCTATAATCGTTAAAGTATGGGCTAAAGTCAAATGAATCCCATACATTTGGGCAATAAAAGGAACTGCAAGTCCCTGATAAAGCGCACTTCCATCTAGGTTAAACGTGTACCCCGTTGGAATAACGAAAGACACAATTGATTTTGGCACTCCAAATTGTTCCATCTTTTTGAGAATCCGAGGAAATACCGACTCGGAACTATCCGTTGAAAAAGCGATCAACATTTCTGCACTTAGGTTTCTAAGCATAGTGAACAGGTTTATTCCCGCAAACTTTGCAACGGAGCCAAACACGACAACTATGAAAAACGCCATTGTCAAGTAGAGGATCCCTACTAGTTTTCCTAAAGGAAGCAAGACAGCCAACCCGAATTGGGAGACGGTAAAGCCCATCAAAGCAAAGACTCCATAAGGAGCAGCAGCCATAATAATGTTCGTTAGCTTAAACATGGTTTCCGCGACCCCTTGGAAAAAGTGGAGAACTGGCTTCCCAACTTCACCGATTGCAGCTAAGGAAACACCAAAGAGTACTGCGAAGAAGATAACCTGCAACAAATCCGCGCGAGCCAAGGCATCGACAATATTAGTAGGAATGAGATTGACGAATAAGTCCGTTGTACTATGGTGGGTCGCAGTACCCGTATAGGCACTAATGTCCACTTTTTGAATTGAGCTCAAATTAACCCCTATACCTGGTTTCGTTAGATTGGCAACGGTTACACCGAGCAAAATGGCAATTGTCGTGATAATTTCAAAATAAATTAGAGTTTTTCCACCCAGTTTGCCGACCTTTTTCAAGTCGCCGACACCCGCGATACCGATAACGATCGTGGAGAATACAATGGGAACCACAATCATTTTAATGGAACGAATGAACATGTCCCCAAGTGGTTTTAGCCAGCCAGAGTATTGGCGAAAAAAATACCCGTACAGAATCCCTAGTGTCAGGCCAATAATGATTTTTGTGGCCAGTCCGATTTTTCTGCGCCCTGCCATCAGAACCCCTCCTTTATAATTTGCGAAAGTTTCTGATAACAATATATCTTAAGCACTACAGAATCCGACAGTAAATGACAAACAAGCAGAGAAACTTCTTTCCATAGGACTTCTTTAGAAAAATCCATTCTGCCCAAATTATTTACTTCCATTCAGTTAGGTTAATTTATATGAAAGACATCCGTATATAGAGCAATGAGGAACTTGCGAATGTTAATTCGCGCTGTGCTGGTCCGCTTCTGCCTCAACTCTAATACCCGTTCACGAACTTCCGAAAAATCAAAGTACTTTGAAGCATAGCGTTCAAAGTACTCGTCATAAAAATCTTCCAAACCACGCAACGCAATGTTACCTAAAGCCTGCTTAATAATCCGGCGGATCCGTTGTTCTATACTTTGAATTTCCTCTTCAGTAGCCGCAATCGCATCATAAATCAAACGCAGGGGAAGATTAGATAACTCGTCTTCCCTGTCTTTGAAGTGTAAAATAATCGCCTGCAATTCCCTGACTCCAGTTTCCCCCAAAATGCCCAAGTCTGCAAAGATCAGTTGAAACCTCTTTTTCAGCGTTTGTTCATTTGTCTCCGCTGTCCTAGCTACCCCGGGAAAACGGACTTCCGCCAGGGATTTCTCAATTTGTTCAAGGGTTGATCTCAAGCGATGTTTTTCCAAAACCCGGTCGGTAACTGCCATAATCTCATTGCGATTGATGGGTTTATGGATAAAGAATTCAATTCCTACAGCATAAGCGTTAGCCAACAGCGTTTTGGCTTCAACTTGGGAAACCATAACGAACAACGTCGTCGGATGAAGGGGGAGCGCCTTTTCGACTACCTCAATGCCCGAAATATCCGGCATTAAAAGGTCAATAAAACAAACATCAACTCGGCGACCGCTCTCGAAAAATTTTAACGCTTCCTGTCCTGAAGAAAACTCGGCAATAACATCTCCTTTAGCATTCAAAATATCCGCAAGCATACGTTGCGATGCGCGATCATCATCCACGACAGCAAATGTTGCTACCAAACGCCCAACTCCCTTCCCAAAAACCATGCTACTTAGGCAAAAAAAATGCACTTTGTATCCATTCATTATAGCGAAGAAGAATACATCGTGCAAAATAATGTGATATAGATTTTTTTTAACGTTCAAAAAAGTGCCCCTATACTGTAACTTACAGTATGGGGCGCTTCTAATTTTAATTAGACGAGATTATGAGTTATCCAAATTTTGGCCTTTCGCAGAAGCTACAAATGCTGGGAGCGGCTTGATTTTGCTTGATGGGTGTTGATTCTTCACGCTCTTTTGCGGGAGAAAATTATACATTCTCAATGCCCAAGTCACAACAAAGAGCACCAGACCGAATGGTAACAGAGCAACGGCATACTCCACCAACGTCGGCGTGTAAGCCCATGAATTAACAAAGACTGACAGGCCTTCTCGAAACTGGCCCAAGGCTACAGGGTAGACCCAGCTTTCTATCCCTGCCCCCGGAACTGCTAAGGTCAGCGGTATCGCATTAAAGGCCGGGAACATCAGCATCAAGCGGTGGGCAAACACTCCGATAAAAAGGAGCACACTTCCGATCATCAGTGCCTTGTAACTGCTTCTTCCCTTCTCTGTGAAGAAGAAAATCATCGTGAAGGCTGGGAGTAGGATTTCTGTCGCATAGACGAATCCATAGCGGCCGAAAACAAGAGAAAGGGTTTCTGTGGCTTCTGGTTTCCCCCACCACCCATGAACAATAAGATCGACCGAAACGAAGAAAAAGTGTACAACTAAGGCGCCGGCAACAATCAGAGCCATTGTTTGGAACGCTTCAGAAGACTGCTTAAACTGTTCTTTCCCCACAGCGAATAGAGAAATCACGAGAACTAGGGCAGTTCCGGAAGCGACCGCAACAGAAACGAAGTCCGGAGGCAACGCCGCCGTGTTCCACCACCCTCGGGAAGCTTGGGTTGCAAAGATCAAAGCCGTCACCGTGTGAATCAAGATGGCCACTGGTAATCCCACGAGTGCGACGCGTTTAGACCATTTTTTAGATAAGGCATCTACGTTTTCCTGGGAGCGTGTTTTTGTCCACCCATTGAAGAAACCGCGCCCTTCCTTTTTCCAATCCGGCAAAAGCTGGACATAGACGCTTAAGAACGTGATGATAAGGTAAGCGGTGATGACGATAACGTCCCAAACCAGCGGAGATCTGAAATTCGGATGAACAAAGATCTTCCAGACCCGCTCCACCCGGCCCATATCTGGGAAAATCATGGCTCCGGCACCTAAAATACTGGCGAAAGCTGAGAGGGAAGCAATGCGGGTAAAGGGCTTTAGTTTTTCAATATTGAAGAGATAAACTGAAGAAGAAACGATCAACCCTCCGGCTGCAACCCCCACAAAAAAGGCAAAGGTCGCAATATATAAGCCCCAGCTAAACGGATTTCGCATATCTGTCACGATTAAGCCGTTGTATAATTGGTATCCCCACGCGACTAAACTGATAAGGATTAAAGCAACTGCCAGGCCCAACAGGGCATTACTTTTTTTCACGTCTACCCACCTCCTAGCGTATCGGCTTCGTTGGCGCCAGATAGAATACTTTGGGTGATGTGCCCAGTTCTTCTTTCAGACGATACGTTGGCCGTTTCCGTACAAGTTTACTAACCTCAGAATATGGATCATCGAGGTCTCCGAAAATTCGAACCTTCCCCGGACAACCCCGAACACAAGCTGGTTGCTCCCCTTTAGAGGTGTATTGCACACAGAATGTACATTTTTCTGCCACACCAACTGGCCGATCAGGAGTGAAAACTAACCTTCCATCCTTATCCCGGAAGTCAACAGGGTATCCATACTCATACCCCTTCTCATAGCCAACCCGCTCCTTAGCCTTTTTCGGGTCTTCCCAGTTAAATTGACGAACCCCGTAAGGACAGGCTGCAATACAGTACCGACAGCCGATACAGCGTTCGTAGTCTATCAATACGACGCCCCGTTCATCGGTATAAGTGGCACCGGTAGGACAAACCTTTTGGCAAGGAGGATTATCGCACATTTGACAGGACACGGGCAGGAAATCCATTTGCAGTTCTCCATCTTTACCGACGGAGGCTTGATGAAATGAACTCCCTGGAGTAAATACCCTATTCCACCATGTTCCAGGTGGCTGCGCATTATGGGATTTACAGGCTACCGCACAAGAACGGCAACCGATGCAACGATCAAGGTCAATCACCATCCCGAGTCTCATAAAATATCATCCACCTTTCTCACATCACAGAGGCATTCGTTCCAGGCCGTGTTTGGGGACCACATTCCGGGGACAAAGTAAAGTTCATGTGTCGGTTTGATAAAGGGATAAGTCAAGGCATTGTAGGATGCTCCTTTTAAATAGCGGCTCCACCAACCTTCTTCAAAGACTGCCTGTTTTAGACCCACGCCCGGATCAAGAATTGCGTAAACCGTAAGTTTGCCGCGATCATTAAAAATTTCGACGGCATCCCCTTCTTTGATCCCCTTTTCTTTACCATCCTCGGGATTGAGCCACACTCTCGGTTTCCCCTCTTGAAGTTCGTTCATCCAAACGTTGTTAGAATGTGTGGAGTGTACCCGGTAAATGGCATTCCGAGTGACATAGCTAAATTTATACTTTTCTTTGGTTAGAGGATTTAAGACATACTCACTTTCCTCAAAGGGAGGTTTATGCACTGGGAGAGCCTCACCCACTTGAAGCATGATATCTTCGTCTTTGTAAAACTCTATCCGTCCGCTTTTCACAAACTGAGCGGTTTGTTCGATTTTGGCAGGTAGACTGACCGGCGGAAATGGCTGCTTATGTTGGACTTGTTCATAGAAAGGAATTTGTCGCCCCCCTGGAACTTCGGATTTTAAACGTACAGGGCCTTTTTTTAGTTGTTCCAGCGTAATACCGGCTACTGCAGGTCCTCCGGTTTTGAGCAGGAGCTCGATGACTTTCTGAGCTGCTTCATCTGACTCAAGGTCTGGGTAAAAGTACTTCTCAAAATCGGGATTCAACCGTTTAGCAAGTTCCCGAATAATCCAAAATTCCGGTTTACCCTCATAAAGCGGTTTCACAGCCGGTTGTTGCAACTGAAGATAAGGATGAACCGGGGTGGCCACGAGTTCTGTTTTTTCATACCAAGACACGGCTGGTAATACGGCATGACTATACTGACAGGTTGTTGTCATTTGGAAATCAGTGGTCACAACAAATTCCAACTCCTCTTTTTCCACCATTTCACGGAGTTTATTGGCCATGTTGTGCTGGTCAAACGGATTTCCCCAACCCACAATGAGGGCTTTAATCCCATTTTTTGGCCACTTGGCTTTCATGGTTTTAGTTGGACCATGAAGGACATAAAGAAAGGGTAGCCAGTTTTGCTTCTTGCCTTCCGGAACCCACCATTCTGCGACTTTGAAACGAATCCGGTACTGACCTGCATAAGTTGAAATTCCTGCACCGGCTTTTCCGATATTTCCAGTGAGAACAGGAAGTAAAGCTAAAGCTCGTCCCTTCAGGTCGCCGTGATACCATTGATAATTACCAGCCCCATAGATCACGTGAAGCGGTTTGATGCCCGCCATTTCGCGGGCTATACGCACCAGATCGTCTTTGGGTATGCCCGCTAGTTTCTCAACGTCTTCCGGGGTGTATGAGGCAAGGCTTTCTTTCAGGAGTTGAAACGCAGGTTTGGCTTTTACGATTTCGCCCGTTTTTAGTGGCACATCCACCTCACCCTCGATCAGGATATCTAAGGAAAGATCGAGTTTTTCTGGGTGCACCCCGATAAAACGTCCATTATAGGCGACATAGGCTTCTCGATAAGTTGGAACATCAGAAGGTTTGACAAGATCTTTGACCTCATCCGCTTTTAAGCGTTTGCCGTTATCGACGCGAACGAGGAGCGGTAGGTCGGTAAAGGTTTTGATAAAGTCGGCATCGTAAAGCTTCTCTTCAATTAGGACCCGCGCCAATCCTAAACCAACCGCTGCGTCGCTGCTTGCTTTAATCGGAATCCATTCATCCGCTTTGGACGCGGTAGGGCTAAAGTTAGGGTCGAAAACCATAATCTTCGCACCGCGGTTTCTAGCCTCGAGCAGAAAATGGGCATCTGGAATTCTAGTTGCCAAGATATTGGAACCAAAGACCATGACATAGCGAGAATTCGTCCATTCCCTCGGCTCAAGCTCTTCGCTCTGAACCCCAAAGGTCATCGGCCAAAACATCGGCAAATCTCCATTTTGATCATAGGCATGATGCATAGTCCAGCCCGCTAAGGTAGCTAACCTGCTCACTGCCCCTTTTTGAACATATCCTGTTCCGCCCACCTGAAAAAGTACCCCGATGGATTCCGGGCCGTATTTATCGGCAATTTCTTTTAATCGTCCTGCTGTGTAATCCAAAGATTCATTCCAGGAAGCTTCTTTAAAATCGCCGGAGCCTGGCTTTCCTTTTAAGATGAGGGGTTTCTTCACGCGATCCGGGCCATAGATCAGGTTTGTCATGGAAAGCCCTTTCAGGCAACCGCGGGGATTGTACTCCGGTTCCGGATAATCTGCGGCTTGGATAATTGACTTGATCTGGCCGTCCTCTACGAGAGCTTTCATCCCGCATGCCCCGGTGCAGTTCGGCGAACACGTCGTACGCACATAGTTTATCTTCGGATCAACCTGTTTGGGCTCGGCCATCGCTTGACTAATAAAAGAAGCCGTACCCGTTGTCCCCACTAAAACTCCGGCAGCTGCAGACACTTTAAGAAATTGTCGACGTGAAAGCTTCACGTTCTTTCTTTCCACTTCGGACACCTCCACTTGATTGTTCCATTCTCAGCTAATAATATATTTAATCATAACTGAATCTGACAGGTAGAGTTGTGAACTGTGTCACATTTTTTAAGCGAAATCTGCCTTTGAAGATACATCTAGACAGGGAAAATGAAATAAAGACAGCAAAAAGGGATTAGCGCATGTTCGGCTAATCCCTGACGCCTATATTAGGCCTAATTTCTGATAATCTATTCTGGACGAATCGCCCATACTTTCTTAGCGATCTCTTCTGGATCAGCCTTTATCCTAGCTACCCCACTGTCCATAGCAGCTTGAGCAACAGCAGCAGCAACAGCCGGAGCCACGCGAGGGTCAAACGCTTTCGGAATGACATAGTCCGCTGTACGCTCATCGTCACGAACCAAACTTGCAATTGCATAAGCTGCGGCGACTTTCATTTCTTCATTAATTTGGGAGGCTCGAACGTCTAGAGAACCTCTGAAAATCCCAGGAAAAGCAGAGACGTTATTGATTTGGTTAGGCATATCCGAACGTCCGGTTCCCACAACCTTTGCTCCGGCTTCTTTGGCGAGTTCGGGCATGATCTCTGGAGTAGGATTCGCCATAGCAAAGATAATCGGGTCTTGGGCCATGGACTTAACCATCTCTGGTGTTACAGTATTGGCTACAGAAACACCAATGAAGACATCCGCTCCAGCCATAGCATCGGCAAGAGATCCCACCAGCATCTGAGGATTGGTGACCTTGGCGATTTCATCTTTTGTTTTGTTCATACCGACTGGACGCCCAGCGTAGATCGTTCCTTTAGTATCACACATAATGACGTCTTTAACACCCATGCTCATAAGTAATTTAATAATCGCCACACCAGCTGCCCCAGCGCCGTTGGTGATGACACGAATGCTCTCTATAGATTTTCCTACAATCTTAAGAGCATTAATCATCCCAGCCATGACGACAATGGCTGTTCCATGTTGATCGTCATGAAACACTGGAATGTTCATTTCTTTTTTCAAGCGTTCTTCAATCTCGAAGCACGCAGGTGCACTAATATCTTCTAAGTTGATTCCGCCAAAAGTGGGTTCGAGAAACTTGACCGTCTGAATGACTTGTTCAACATCGGTCGTATCCAGGCAGATCGGAAAAGCATCCACTCCAGCAAACGTTTTGAAGAGCACGGACTTCCCTTCCATAACGGGCATGGAAGCGAGCGCTCCGATGTTTCCCAGACCAAGAACAGCGGTCCCGTTAGAAACAATGGCCACAAAGTTACCTTTATTAGTATACTCGTACGCTAAGTCATGATCCTTCTGGATGTCCAAACAGGGTTCTGCTACTCCTGGAGAGTAAGCCAAGGACAAGTCTCGGCTATTACGCACCTGAACTTTGCCGTGAACTTCCAGTTTTCCGACATTGTCGCGATGAAGTGCTAAAGAATCTTCTCGTAGTGTTCCCATAAATTTCAATTCTCCTTTTTAGATTATTCTTTTAACTTCTTTTCATTAAGTATACATAGGAGTTAACAAATCTACAACAGTATCCTGTATACAATATACAAATATCATTTGTATATTGTATATTTTCACTTTCTCTTATTTCCGGAGCCAACGATCAAGAGCAAATTTGTTGGTTTCCCGGTTTAAATCTGCTAAACTCGACGTCAATGGTATATCCTTTGGACAAGCTCGAACGCAGTTTTGGGCGTTCCCGCAGTCGGCAATCCCACCCTCGTCAAGCAAAGCCGCCAATCGTTCGTGTTTATTCATTTCCCCGGTCGGATGAGCATTAAAGAGACGGACCTGAGATATGGCCGGCGGTCCAATAAATTTTGAGCGTGAATTCACTTGCGGGCAAGCTTCCATGCAGCATCCACAGGTCATACATTTAGACAGTTCATAGGCCCACTGGCGTTTAACTTCCGCCATGCGCGGCCCGGGTCCCAAATTATAGGTCCCGTCGATCGGAATCCAGGCATGAACTTTTTTTAAATTGTAGAACATAACTTGTCGATCAACCATCAGATCGCGAACCAACGGAAATTTCGTCAGCGGTTCGAGCACAATTGGCTGGGATAGTTGGTCTACGAGAGCAGAACAAGCTTGCTTCCCCTGTCCATTAATATTCATGGTACAGGCCCCACAAACCTCCTCCAGACAGTTGCATTCCCAAACCACCGGCGTTGTCTTCTTCCCTTCAACTGTTACTGGATTCTTTTGAATCTCCATCAAACAAGAAATGACGTTGGATTTCTCACGATAAGGAATTTCAAACTCTTCCCAACGAAAGGGTTTATTGGGACCTTCTTGACGACGGATTTTTAGGCGTATTACGTTTTGCTCAGTCATCTTTAAACCCCCTCCTACTTCTCTATATCATAACGACGGGCCCGTAGTGGAATGAGCGACACGTCAACCGGTTCATAACTAAGTTCAGGTCCGCTGGGTGTCCAAGTAGCAATCGTTGTTTTTAGCCAGTTTTCATCATCACGCTCTGGGTACTCCGGTTTATAGTGGGCTCCTCTGCTCTCATTACGACTTAAGGCTCCCTGGGTAATCACTCTTGCTAGCTCAAGCATGTTCCAGAGATGACGGATAAACGTTCCTTCTTGGGTCCCCCATTCCACGTTGTCTCTTCTTCCGATATTATGCCAGCGTTTCATGAGTTCCTGAAGCATCTTATCAGTTTCTGCCAGTTTATCATTGTAGCGTACAACGGTCACATTCAAGGTCATGATTTCTCCAAGTTCTTTGTGAATAAGGTAAGGGTTTTCTGATCCGTTCATAGTCAGCATCTTCGCCCAAAGGTCCTCTTGCCGTTTCTTTTCTTTCATAAAGACCGCCTCATTACCACTTGGGGTTTGCCTTTTATTACGTTTAATGTAATCCATCGCTTTCGGCCCAGCGACCATTCCTCCGTAGATTGCAGAAAGTAAAGAATTCGCCCCGAGACGATTTGCCCCATGATATTGGTATTCACATTCTCCAGCCGCAAAAAGCCCTGGAATATTTGTCATCTGGTCGTAATCGACCCAGAGTCCACCCATAGAATAGTGAACAGCTGGGAAAATACGCATCGGAACTTTCTTTGGGTCATCGCCGACGAACTTTTCGTAAATTTCCAAGATTCCCCCGAGCTTAAGTTGCAGTACATGCGGATCAATGTGCGACAGATCGAGGTAAACCATGTTTTCCCCGTTAAGGCCAAGACCCATGTCAAAGACAACTTGATAGATAGCACGTGTCGCGATATCCCGTGGAACTAGGTTTCCGTAAGCCGGAAACATTTCCTCGAGGAAATACCAAGGTTTCCCATCTTTATATGTCCAAACACGCCCACCTTCTCCACGGGCTGATTCCGACATTAGTCTGAGCTTGTCATCACCCGGTATTGCGGTGGGATGAATCTGAATAAACTCACCATTGGCGTATTTTACACCTTGTTGATATAATGCGGAGGCCGCACTTCCCGTACATATCGTGGAGTTTGTACTTTTGCCAAAAACCGCACCGGGTCCTCCGGTAGCGATAATCACGGCGTCCGCGGCAAATGACTTAATGCTCATATCTCGCAGATTTTGAGCGACAATCCCCTGGCAAACTCCCTCATCAAGCACTGCCGAGAGCAGTTCCCATTGTTCGTATTTTTGCACTAGGCCTTCAACCTCATAGCGCCGAACCTGCTCATCGAGCGCATAGAGTAGTTGCTGACCCGTTGTCGCCCCTGCAAAGGCCGTCCGGTGAAATTTTGTCCCTCCAAAACGGCGGAAATCAAGGAGACCTTCCGACGTACGACTAAACATCACACCCATCCTGTCCATCAGGTGAATAATTCCCGGTGCTTCGTCACACATTGCCTTTACCGGTGGTTGATTGGCCAAAAAGTCCCCCCCATAAACGGAATCATCAAAGTGCAGCCAAGTGGAATCCCCTTCCCCTTTGGTATTAACAGCTCCGTTAATCCCTCCCTGAGCACAAACGGAGTGTGAACGTTTGACCGGTACTAAAGAAAACAAATCGACGTGTGTTCCGGCCTCAGCCATCTTGATCGTTGCCATCAACCCGGCTAGGCCGCCTCCCACTACGATGACATTACTCATCCCCAGACCCCCCATTCCTTCTTACTTTAAAAAAGCTGTTAAAGCAAATAATCCCATCGCAGACATGATAACGAAAACAACAGAGAGAATATAAATCCATATTTTCTGAGAATGCGGTCCAACCGTGAAACCCCAAGTGATGGCAAAAGCCCATAAGCCGTTTGTAAAATGGAAAATCGCAAACAACACCCCTAACGAGTAGAAAATCAAGCCCAACGGTTGACTCACAAAATGCTGGAGTGCCGCGAAATTAGCTTCGCCTAGACGCAGAAGATAGACGTGAATAATAACGAAGACCACGGTATAAAGGCCGGAAATCCGTTGGATAATATAGAACCAATTCCTAGCGTACTTATAGCGCCAACCATTGCCCTGCCCTGTATAAACCACCCATGTTCCGTAAATAGCATGAATGGCAATGGGTATAAAAATGATAACAAGTTCAACGATAAAAATCCCGGGGAAACTGCGCATAGTATTAATGATTTGGTCATACTGTGCTGCACCTAGACGTGCGCTTAAATTAAGAGTCATGTGAAAGGCTAAAAAAATTCCGATGGGCAATAATCCTAGCAAGGAATGAACCCTTCGGATCAAAAAATGATAAGGTGTTTGTGTTGCTGTACTCATAAATCTCAATCCTCTCCTCTCAACCTCTTATTGGCGTATATAAAAATAATAAGCAATCTACATGCCAAAAAGACCTTCAATTAGAAGAATCTTCAGATAATAGAGATCAGTAAGCCTGTTCGTCCCATGAACTCCTTGTTTAGACAAATCATTTATTTAGAATATGGGAATAGTTTAGGTAACTTCCCTAGCTAGTTGACCCATATGATCACGCCTTCTATAATATATTCTAGAATTTAGTCGTGATTGTATTCTAATAATTAGAATACAACTGTTATAACTAACTTCCGATCCGTCTAGGGCATAGTCTTAAGTTTATTATAGAGCGTAGCCAGCGATATCTTTAAGGCATTTGCCGCTTGCTTCTTTCCCTCCATTGAATTTCCATAACGTTTTAAAGCAAATTGAATCATTTTCTTTTCCATTTCTTCAATGGGCATAATAACTTCGATTACCTGTTTCTCCTGCATTGATGCCTGGGAATCCACGAGATTTAGAATATGTTTATGGGTAATAATATCTTCCTCCACCGTCACCATAGCGCGTTCAACGACATTTTGAAGTTCCCGGATATTACCCGGCCAATCGTATTGCATTAATAGTTCTTCCGCTTGGGCTGTTAATCCAACGACATGTTTACCGAACTTTCGGTTAAACTTGACAATGAGAGAATGCAGATAAGCAGGAATATCTTCTTTATGTTTACGCAGTGACGGTAAGCGCAATTCCAAAACATTAAGTCGGTAATATAAATCTTCTCTAAAATCCCCCCGTCTTGTCATCTCCATTAAGTTTCGATTGGTCGCTGAAATTACGCGCACATCCACTTTGATAGTTTGCGCCCCTCCAACTCGTTCGAACTCCATTTCCTGAATAACTCGTAGAAGTTTAGCTTGTAAATATGGATTCATATCTCCAATCTCATCTAAGAAAATTGTTCCACCGTTAGCCAACTCCATCTTGCCAAGCTTCGTTTTCAAAGCACCCGTGAAGGCCCCTTTTTCATGTCCAAAAAATTCGCTTTCTAGTAACGTCTCAGGAATTGCTGCACAGTTCACCTTGATGAATGGCTTATCCCAACGCAAACTAGAGCCATGAATCGCATGGGCAAATAGTTCCTTTCCGGTACCTGATTCTCCGGTAATTAGAATGGTCGAGTCACTCTTTGCCGCTTTGCGGGCCAAATCCAAGGCACGTTCAAATTCAGGATGGCTCCCAATCAGATCATCAAATGAGTAGTGACTAGTAGAGATTTGATTGATTCGGGTTTGCAAATCATCAATCACTTTATTTGAAGCTTTCAATTGTTCCATCAGCCTGTAGATGTCCGTCAGTGGTTGAAAAACCACTACAGCACCTTCCATTTTTCCTTCAACCACAATGGGAGATGCATTAGAGATGACATCCGCACTCGATCCTCCAACTACAGATCGGTGGGCGAACACTGCTTCATGCGTCCTTAACGACCGTGCCAGCGCACTATTCGGAGAAACCTCGAAAATATTTTGTCCAATTCGCTGACCCTCAGGAATTGAGGTAACACGACTAAACGAAGGGTTAACGTACTTAATACATCCGTCAATCCCCGCTACTTCAATAGCTTCTTGGACTGAGTTCAGGATGGCGTCGAGTTCTCCTTTTAAGCGTTTAATATCTGCCAGCTTTTCTTTTTCTTCAATAATATGCATCATTAGATTAGCCCCTTGGGCTTCAATCACAGCACTGGTTTTTTCTTTGTTCTGTTCAATTTGTTGTTGTACTTCTGGTACACCTGTCGCTTCGAGAATCACATCGAGATTGGGTACCTGTAGAAATTCCTCTAACGATTTGCAGGTTGGCACACCATCCAACCGCGCCAATTCCATCCCTGGTGTCCATTCTAAACGATCGCAAACCATGCTAATCTCAATATATTCAACGCTGCGCAGAGTTTTATAGACTGTCGAACCCCCTTGTCCCATGCCGACAATACCCAATCTTATTTTTCGAGTCATATGTTCAACCCCCTAGCAGAATGATTCATCCTATTTTAATTATTAGAATATTCGCGCCTTGCCCCCTGATCTCCTACCCTTTTTTTGATATTTATATTAAAATTATAATTGAGAGTAATCTCTCCTTACTTCTCTATGATTAATACTGTATACCTATAAAATACCTCTTGTCAGGTGACTAATAACGTGATAACTTAAGACTATATTAAATGAAGCAATGGCGCTTCTTAAAGATTTTTAAACAATCTTTAAGGGGAGTCTTTTTGTTTTTTTTATGAACTATTAATAATCAGGCATGGAAGGGGTTATAAAAAATGGATATCTTTGGTGAAAATGTCTTTAATGACGCTATAATGAAAGAACGTTTACCGAAAGCAACCTACAAATCCCTACGTAAAACAATCGAGCAAGGACTTTCTCTCGACCCCGGTGTCGCAGAGATCGTGGCCAATGCCATGAAAGACTGGGCAATTGAAAAAGGCGCGACACATTTTACACACTGGTTCCAGCCGTTGACAGGAATCACTGCTGAAAAACACGATTCCTTCATCTCCCCTACTGCGGATGGGCGTGTGGTTATGGAATTCTCCGGTAAAGAGCTGATTCAAGGAGAACCAGATGCATCCTCCTTCCCCAGTGGTGGAATTCGTGCCACATTTGAAGCAAGAGGCTACACTGCATGGGACTGCACCTCCCCTGCTTTTCTTAAAGAGGATGCTGGCTCCTTAACTCTCTGCATTCCAACAGCCTTCTGCTCTTATACTGGAGAAGCCCTCGATAAAAAGACCCCACTTTTACGCTCCATGCAGGCGCTCTCCAAACAAGCCTTGCGCGTGTTACGACTCTTTGGCAACACCTCAGCCACTCATGTCACGAGCACTGTTGGTGCGGAACAAGAGTATTTCCTAGTAGACAAGAAATTTTTCGATCAACGGATGGACCTCATGCTCACTGGTCGAACCTTATTTGGATCCATGGCCCCTAAAGGCCAGGAAATGGAAGATCATTATTTCGGAAGTCTCAAAACGCGTGTGGCTGCTTTTATGCATGACTTGAATGTGGAATTATGGAAATTGGGCGTTCTGGCCAAGACCCAGCATAATGAGGTAGCTCCTGGTCAGTTTGAGCTTGCGCCCATATTCGGAACTACAAACATCGCAACTGACCACAACCAACTGGTTATGGACAGCATGAAAAAAGTAGCCCTTCGTCATGACATGGTTTGCTTGCTTCATGAAAAACCTTTTGCAGGAGTCAACGGTTCAGGCAAACATAACAATTGGTCGATGTCTACAGACGATGGGCAGAATCTACTAGACCCAGGCCCAACCCCTCACGAAAACTTTCAGTTTCTCACAATAATATGTTCTATAGTAAAAGCTGTCGATGATTATGCTGAGTTACTCCGAGTTTCAGCAGCAACCCCTGGCAATGACCACCGTCTCGGTGCGAACGAAGCACCTCCGGCCATTATTTCCATTTTCTTAGGCGACCAACTCACGGATATTTTTGGCCAACTTCAAAATGGAGGGCTCAAACGTTCTCTCCAAGGAGAAAAAATGGCCAGCGGAGTAGAGACTTTACCCGCCTTCCGCAAAGACTCAACCGATCGCAATCGCACATCTCCCTTCGCCTTTACTGGAAATAAATTTGAATTTCGAATGGTTGCTTCCTCCCAATCCATCTCAGGTCCCAACGTAGTGCTCAATTTAATTATTGCTGAAGTCCTCTCGCAATTTGCCGACCGTCTGGAACAAGCAACAGACTTTGATCAAGCCCTTAAAGAGCTACTCAAGGAGACCGCCACAAACCATAAGCGGATCCTCTTCGATGGCAACGGATACTCGGGGGAATGGGTTGAAGAAGCAACGAAACGCGGACTTCCAAATGTAACCTCAACGGTTGATGCCGCTCTTGTTCTCACTCGGGAATCCACTGTCGAATTGTATGAAAAGCATAAAGTGTTGAACCGTACCGAACTGGAATCTCGCTACGAAATTAACTTAGAACAGTATAGCAAGCAGATTAACATTGAGGCCTTAACGATGATCGACATGGCCAAACATCAGATCATACCCTCAGCTGTCAAGTATTCCACCCAGTTAGCCCAGTCCATCAATGCCATCAAAACTGCCTCTAGCGCAGTCGATGTCTCCGTTCAAGAAGGCCTGCTCCAAGAACTATGCACACTCCTAGTTTCCTTTAAAGCAAAATTAAGCACTCTTGAAAAAGACACTCAAAAAGCGATTACCGTGACCGATAATGCTTATGCTCTAGGCGTATTTTATCGTGATGTCGTCTTCAAGGATATGCAAGCCCTTCGTCTCGATGGAGATCAACTGGAAACAATTATTGATGCCGAACTATGGCCGCTTCCGACCTATGCTCAAATGTTATTTATGCTTTAACTCTCTTGCAACCTTTTCCGACTAATTTTCTTTGAAGCATAATCTAAATGGAAATTCTCTTTTGCAAAAAGTAAACAATAAGACCCATTGGCGATCCGAGGAACGTCAATGGGTCTCTTTTAACGTATCATAACGCTCTTTTTAAGAGAGATAGAGTTATCATTGCTGTTTTTCTTGTTTTATGTGGGTTTATCTTAACTTAAATAACCGCGACTTTCCTCTATTCTCTGCCATCTTAGAGATTGGGTAGAATTCAAAAATACCATACTTCAAAAAGTATGGTAATATGAAGACTATGTTTTTGGTAAAATATTTACAGAAAAGGAGAGCAATTATATATTAGTCTTAAGCTTTATTTATAAGTTTAAGTGCCAAGTCAACCGCTTTAAATACGTCATCAGCGTACCCATCTGCGTTAATAGCTTGCGCAAAAACTTGAGTCGTCGGATTTCCACCAATAATTATTTTTACTTCATGACGAAGCTTTCGTCGTTCGAGTTCGCGTATTGTCTCAGAGATCATACCCATAGTGGTCGTAAGCATAGCAGACATGGCAAGGAGATCTGGCTTTTGTTCTATAATTGCTTCCGCAAAGTCCTCAGGTTGGACATCAATCCCAAGATCGATGACCTCTAACCCGGCGCCGCGAAACATCATCACGATTAAGTTCTTTCCAATGTCATGTAAATCCCCTGCAACTGTACCAATCACTACTTTACCGACCGAAGTTTGCTGTGGATTC
The DNA here is from genome assembly GCF_001936615.1 of Desulfosporosinus metallidurans. Lineage (GTDB taxonomy): Bacteria > Bacillota > Desulfitobacteriia > Desulfitobacteriales > Desulfitobacteriaceae > Desulfosporosinus > Desulfosporosinus metallidurans. The sequence goes on along the minus strand of NZ_MLBF01000031.1, from coordinate 2,949 downwards.
GACAAGAGGGGTTTCAAGACATGCAATCCGGCATGCATAGCCCTCGATGCAATTAAGACATCAGAAATAAAAATAATATTATCGCGAAATTGTCCACCAATGACTTGCATACCGGGTAATAATGCCCTTTCAAAGATCACCCGCGGATCAATACCGTTCTCAATTGCAAGTGTTGTAAGACTCTTCACCCGGTTAGCCTGCCCCTTTAATAACGCTTTAGTTATTAATTCTAATTCTGAAGTTATCAAATGAGTTCACTCCTTGGCAACTGCAAAGTTTACAAAGCATTTTGTTTATATCGACTAGGAGTAATTCCTTCAAGCTTCTTAAACACCCTAGTAAAGTAGCCTGGATCTTCAAACCCGCTATCTTCAGCAACTTGCATGACATTATATTTTGGATTTTTCAATAATGTTTTGGCCTCTTCCACCCTTATTTGAGTGAGATATTCCATTAAAGTACAGCCTAGTCCTTGTTTAAAGATTCTGCTAACATAACATGAACTGAGGTAAACTTCCTGAGCGATATCGTCTATTGTGAGCTTATTGCGGTAATTCTTACGAATATACTCAGCCGCTTTCTGAATGGCTTGAAGATTTTTCTGATTTTTGTTATCTGCAACATGGTTCATAAATGTATCTAACATATTCTCAGACCAACTACAAAGTTCGTCTGTGGAGGTTATTGCATGCAAATCCTGATAAAATTGAGCGTTCTCTTGAAGAATAACGTTTAATGCCGCGCCACCATCCACAGCGGCCCTCGAAATTATGACCACAAGCTCCACTATTCTTGATTTGACTGTATCGATATCTTCCAAATTCTCTCCAATAATATCTACTAACAAATTTTTGAGAAATTGTTGAGCTACGAGCTTGTCACCGTTGCGCACCATCGTCCGTAGTTCATGTTCCTTATCCAAGGAATTTATACTATTCGCTCGAGACTCAATGGTATTAATGGCTATTTCCGCACGTTTACGAGCCTGTATCTCTTCGGCAAGTCGAGCCTGTTGGGAATCTATTTGCCTTCTTTGTTCTAAAACGGTCATGCCGCTTTGCACAATTTGATTAGCAACCACAAATAACAGATCGGCAGCAGCCTGAACTTTATCACCTGACATAACTTCTAATTGCGCAGCTGACCACTTAACCGCCGCAACATCAACATTAAGTCCTTTCACCATTTCTTCAATTTCTTCCAGAAAGTAATCTTCCGGCTCCCACATAAGTACCTGTCCGCAAATAATGGATCCTACATGTTTATCTATTGCAATTGGTGCTGCCCACATAATTAAGCCAGCATGACATCTAAAAATATAAGGTTCACCATATTTAGCCGCATCCGTACATGCTCGTGCGTATGAGCGCTGACATTTTTTTTTACCGGTGTCATCCGCCTTTATCATTTCACAAAAGCGGCAGTCCTTTATAGCATGATCAGTGGCAATAAGTGTTTTTCCCATCTTGTCAACGAGTATTGCCTTTAATCCCGTAGACTTCGAAAAAGAACATAGCATTTTATTTAGGAAATCCCGTCCGACAAGTTTCTCAAGCCATTGTGATTCCTTTTCTTGACTAATATTTTCTTGATTCACATTGCCACCTCCGAAACAACCTACACACTAAACCAATACGCAATAATGTTAAGCCTCTGGAACACGACTGATGCAAATGAGTTTTATTCAATATTAAATCTATTATAACAAATCAAACAACGTTTTTCGTTATTTATTTATTTGTCATTTCAAACTATAGGAAAAGCGCTCTTGCTGTCTAGGCTCTGCTCAATAGATTAAGCCCAGATAGACAAAAGCGCAAATGAGAGAAATGAGAGAAATGAGAATATAGCATAGAGATTTCCTGTTACATGAATTTTTAGATGTTTAGATGTTTGGATGATCAGATATTTAAATCGTATTTTTCAGGATCGAATTTATCCTTAGTCGTACTGTTAATCATATCTTGCGTAAACTTTGCTTCGTCATTTGGAATCGTTTTAAGTTGCTTCTCAAAAATGTCTAGATATTTTAATTCTTTAGCATCTAGTTGTAACAAACCATCTTTGAAACCTGTTCGTAATTCTTCAATTGTAGCGGCTGCGGCGATTTTCGTCCGCTCAAAATGTGTTTTCCCCTTGACAATTTCTTTGCTCAATTTCAGAACTACTCTTGGGTCTAAAACATAGGCTTGAGGATCATACATGCGATCTGATTCCGCAAGAATATCTCTCATCTCAATCGCAGATCCGCGAGAAGCGGCTACATTCATGAGCCGACAATCATAAATAAGTTCCTCCGTGAAGACAGTAGGTGCCATCCCACCCAGCAATCTTACATTTTCCACAGATTCATTACTCCAACAATCAGCTACGCAGCCGGCAATGTTTCCAACTGAGCTGGAATGGGCACAGACTGCTGTTCTTCCTTCCATAGAAATCGGGGTTCCCGTAATGGCTTTAAGATAAACTCCCTCATATCCGCAATCTTTATCAGGTCCAATAGCACCCCGTTCGACGGCAACTAACGTCCGGACAGCACACATGACCCTGTCAATGGCAGCAAAAACCTTTGGTATAAAGTTCTTGTGTGCCATTACCATAGAAGTATTTGCAAAGCCACAGGCAGTGTCACCTGAAGGAATGCAGTTATTTTCGTCAGCAATTTTTACAATTTCATCCCAAAGTTTGCTCATATCACGACAGCCAACTACTCCTAAAGAAAATAAAGCTTTTGGCAGATCGCAGTTCATAACAGCCTCATCGTGCAAATGTTTTCCACCTATCGATTCAATGGCTAAAAAGTCTGCCCCTGATTGTGCGCACCCTCTGAATGTTTTTACTACATTATCCCAATGTTCACCATGATACATATGTGTAAGGGTTTTACCTTCCCGGATATCGACAACTGTCATTCTAAGGAGGCTTTTTAGACCGAACTTAGTTTCATAC
>NZ_MLBF01000030.1 GCF_001936615.1 Desulfosporosinus metallidurans | reverse complement strand
AGATAAAATGTGTATTCTAATTTTGAAAATCTGAGTGAAGAAAAAAAGAAGACCATTTTGGATGCCTGTATCCATGAGTTTGCCGAAAAGGGATATGAGAAGGCCTCAACGAACACGATTGTAAAGGAGGCGGGTATTTCCAAGGGAATCCTGTTTCATTATTTTCAGAACAAGCGAGGGTTATTTCTTTATGTTGTGGATTATTGCATCCTAACTATCGTGGAAGAGTATAATAAATACCCTTTGACAGGAACCGGGGATATCTTTCAGAGGTTGAGCGAACTGAGTGTTATCAAGCTTAAATTGACTCATGCTAACCCAGAAATTAGCAAGATAATGATGGAAGCTCTGGGAAATACTCCTGCAGACATACGATCTGAAATTGAGAGGAGATACAGCCAGCTTTCAAGTGAGTACATGCCTGCGTTCTTTGAGGAGATTGATTATTCCAAGTTTCGAAGCGGAGTTAACCCTTCTAAGGCGATTGAAATCTTGATGCTCTTTCTTGAGGCTCTAGGAGATAAATACATGAAGAACTATCTGGGAAAGGAGCAAGAGTTGTTACAGAACTACAATAAGTTGATGGAAGAGTATAACGAGTATATGGAGATCCTAAAGTATGGAATGTATTCATAGGAGGGGTATGGGATGGACATTCTGATGGAAGGGAAAGGTCTCCACAAGGTTTATCGAACGGGCGAAGTGGAAGTTGAAGTTCTAAAGGGAATTGACTTTCAGATATTCCAAGGAGATTTTATTGTAGTTTTGGGTCAAAGTGGTTCGGGCAAGACGACGTTTCTAAATATTATTGGAGGAATGACAAAGGCTTCAGCAGGTGAGCTTTATTACAAGGGCCAACCTCTGCATGAGAGTGACGAGCATCTTCTCACCCTATATCGTCGGAATGAGGTTGGATTTGTCTTTCAAAACTATAATTTAATGCCGAATCTTACGACCTATGAAAATGTTAAGTTGGCCGTGGAAATCGCCCAAAATCCGCTCTCAGTCACGGACATCTTACGTGAAGTGGGACTTGAATCTTGGTCGGATCATTTTCCTTCCCAACTCTCAGGTGGACAACAACAGCGGGTTGCTATTGCTCGAGCGATTGTTAAAAACCCTGAGCTTCTGCTCTGTGATGAGCCGACTGGGGCCTTAGATATTCAAACAGGAATACAGGTTCTTAAGGCCCTACAGAAGTTAAACTGTGTATACCATAAGACGGTCATGATTATCACTCATAATGTTGAAATTGCGAAAATGGCGGATCGGGTTTTTTATTTAAAAGACGGTTTATTAGATGATGTCAAAGTCAATGAACACCCACTTTCTCCGGAGGAAATATCATGGTAATGCTCAGAAAAAAAGCATGGAGAGATATTATAGAGAATAAAGGGGTATATCTTGCTTGTATCGTGGTGATTGCCATTGGTTTGCTGATTTACACCACGATGTCGATGGTGTTCGAAAACATGAATAAGGCCCAACAAGCTTTTTATAGTGAAACACATTTTGCCGACGGATTCATCAAGGTCACGGGGTATCCAGAAAACAAAGTAAACTCGCTCACATCTCTGCCTGGAGTGGATCAAGCAGAAGGGCGAATTGTTAAAGACGTGCGCCTTATTGATCAGCAGAAAGACTCCAATCGCTATTTGAGAATGGTTTCCATGAATATGACTAATCCTTCAAAAATGAATCAACTTCGTCTCATAACTGGGCATTTGCCTGAAAATAACCAATCCGAAATCCTGGTGGATCCCCAGTTTCTGGCGGCGAATCATTTGTCTTTAGGGGATGCTCTCAAAGTCGTTATTGAAGGGCAACAAGCCACCTTCTATATTACAGGAACCGCTCAAAGTCCAGAATTTGTTTATATCATGAGGAATTCTCAAGACCTTTACCCATCCCCTACCGATTTTGGGATTGCCTATGTTCCTTTGAGTTCCCTTAAAGTTTTAGTGAAGGAAAAGGGACAGTTCAATGATCTTGTGTTTACCCTTAAGAAGGGTGCTGGTTTTGATGCGGTGAAAGACAGTCTCCAAGCCGAGTTAAAACCTTATGGGGTGCAAAGTATTATCCCTCGTAAGGACCAAACCAGCCATGCTATTTTGACCAGTAAAATAGAAGGTATGAAAACGATGGCCACAACCCTGCCGGTGGTATTTTTGGGAGTTGCCTCCTTTATCTTGTACACCATGTTACGGCGACTGATCGAACAGCAACGGGTGGCCATAGGGACACTGAAGGCGTTTGGCTTCACGGATCGAGAGATTGTCTGGCACTATCTCACGTATCCCTTAGTCATAGGAACGGCGGGAGGATTACTAGGGAGTTTATCCGGAATCGCCCTTTCCTTTCCTCTCACCACCTTATACAAACAATTCTTCGCTCTGCCTGGGCTTAAAAGCACATTTTCCGTTAAATACATTTTCATAAGCCTTGCACTGGCTCTTTTCTTTAGCGTTCTAAGCGGTCTCCGAGGAAGTCTGGATATTTTGCGTTTGGAACCCGCTCAAGCCATGAGGCCCCCAGCGCCAATGACTGCGCGCAAGACTCGAATTGAGAGAATCACTTGGCTTTGGAGATCTCTTTCTTCACAAGCCCAAATGGGGATTCGGGATGTGTTTCGCACTCCTATGAGAAGCCTATTTAACGTCCTAGGAATTGCAGTGGTTTTTAGTTTGATGACCGTCTCTTGGTCCCTGCAGAACATGATTAACTTGCTGACCGTGGTTCAGTTGGAACAGGTCCAGACTTATGACGTAAAACTACAATTAGCCCAACCTTCCTCGACAAGTGACGTTGAGTTAGCCCTAGCTCATGAGGCCGGAGTTAGCAAAGTGGAGCCCGTTTTAGAAGTGCCTGGCACCTTGAAAAATAGTGGGTTATCTAAAGAAGTTGCCCTTATGGGCCTTGAAAAGGGGGCCATTCTCTATAACATTCTGGATAAAAGCGGTAGACGTGTCGAGATTCCTGATCACGGGATTTTGCTTTCCGAACGTTTAGGCATGGCCTTAAATGTCAAGGCAGGAGATGAGATCTATGTCGAAAGTCCCTTGCGGAGGGAACCCGTGGGTGAGAAAGGGGAACGCTTGGTGGTCAAAGGGGTGGTTCCTCAATATGTTGGTCTCAATGCCTTTATGGAGGAAAAAGAACTCCAGCGTTATCTCCGGCAGGGAGATATTAGTACCTCGATGCTGGTTAAAATGAATCCATCCGAGGTTGGGCTGATTAAAAGTAAGTATCTCAATGCAAGTAATGTTGCTTCGATCACTTCCTTAAAAGATGAGGGCGACAAAATTCGTAAAATGATGGATTCGTATGGTTTCACAACTTGGCTTTTGGCCATTCTAGGTGGAATAACGGGATTTGCCCTGATCTATAATTCCAGTATTATTTCCTTGTCTGAGCGGAAACGAGAGTTGGCTTCTCTCCGTGTTTTAGGAATGACGCCGAGAGAAGTATTGCGGGTCATCACCTCCGAGCAATGGACTTTGTTTGCTTTCGGCATCCTTCTAGGCATACCGTTGGCATATGGGTTGGGGATTAGCATGGCCCAGGCCATGAGCACTGATCTGTTCTCTCTTCCTGCAGTTCTTCCGCCTGTAGCGTTACTGGGTGCGGCGGCTGGGACAGCGTTTTCTGTTTTGGTTGCTCAAAGTAGGGCTTATTACAAGATAAAGTCACTTCCATATGTTGAGATTCTGGCGACGAGAGACTAAGAGCTGAAAGTTTTAAGAGTTAGAGAGTGGTAACTTGTATAGTTAAAGTTGAGATTTAGATGTTGAGAATTAAGAACTAAGAGTAAGGGGGGCTAAAAATGGCTATTGAAAAGACGATGCTTAATTCAACGCCAAAAACATTTAAACTTCGTAACCTTAAATTGCCGAATCGCAAACAGCGCAAGTTCTTAATTGCGGGAGGGCTTGTCGTCCTAGTTTTAATTGCTGTTGCAGTATCGAATGCCACGCCTCTTTCCGCTAAAGTGTTAACGCTTCATCCTCAGGACTTTACTAAAGGTTTCACAGAGCAAGGGCAAATTATACCCTCCGAGGAATGGCCCATTTTCAACCAAGTCGATGGGAAACTTCAGTCGCTTAAGGTTAAGGATGGAGATTCTGTCAAAAAGGGACAAGTGCTTTTTGAAATGAGTACGAGTGATCTAAACTATCAGTTGGAAGGTCTGAAAGCACAAATCCAAAGCTTGGAAGGGCAACGCTTGCAGAATTACAAAACCCCTAATTCTGCTCAGATTGCGCAACAAAAGCTGATGATAGAACAGGCAGAAAAGGATGCTCAGACTGCGGAACTTAACCTGACTAGGATGAAGGCCTTGGTTGATGTTGGTTCCATATCTAAGCTTCAATTGGAAGAGGCTCAGGCTTCCTTGGACAAAGCTACCAATTACTTGGCACAGCAAAAAGAAGGATTAAACCTGATTTATGAACAAAATCAGGTTTCACCAGGGACGGAGCAGTATTATGACAATCAGGAAAAGGTCGTTCAAGCGCAGATCAGTCAGTTAGAAGATAAGAAGAGCAAAGCCGCTGGGGTTGCCCCCCAAGACGGCATTGTCAAAGATCTTACTCTTAAAGAAGGAAATGTTATCCCGATAGGTCAGCAAGTGATGACCGTCTATGGCAATAAGGGCTACAAATTAGAGAGTTTTGTCCTCGCGAGTGATGCCTTGGACATCAAAATGGGAAGTCCGGTTCAAATTGTTCAGGCGACCAGCGCAGGAAACAAACAATTTTCCGGGAAGGTTGAAGCGGTTGATTCTTCAGCGGTTGAGAGAGTGTCTTCTCTTGGTCTTAAGGAAAACCGTGTGAAAGTCACGATTGTTTTCGTCGGAAATTCATCCTCTCCTGCCGTGATTCTTGGCAGCAACGTAGACGTTAAATTTACCACGCTGGAGGTTCCGAGTAAGCTTCTGATCCCAAAAACAGCTCTTTTTCCCTATCAACAAGGAGAGGCTGTCTGGCTAGTTCAGCAAGGTATCGCTAAAATTAAGCCTGTGAAAAAAGGTTTGGAAAATGACAGTGACGTGATCATTGAGCAAGGCTTGTCAGAGGGAGATGTTATTCTTCTGGACACTAATTTAACAAACCTTAAGGAAGGTAAACGAGTTAAAGCGTCGCTTTAACTCGTTTACCTTCCTTTTGAAGTCCCCTAAATTTGAAAAAAATCTGTGCCTACCACATTAAATCTAGGTCTATTTGCTTTCCAGGGATGTCTTAACCGAGTCGAAATCATAGCCTGGAGAGACGTTTGATATTTCTTTCATCTTTGTTGTAGCAGGAACGTTTTCAGGGATCTTGAATTTTTCGTAAAACACCTTAAGTTCTGTCTTGGTTGATTCTGCTGCTTCTTTGATACTCATATACCCTTTGACTTCCTGATAGGTTATGGATTCCCCTGCTTTTAGTGGGTTAGGTGTTAAGTTATAGACTCCTGCCGCCTGAGCAGCAAATATTGAGCCAAAGAAGACTGCCATGACTAGGACAAGCACGGTAAGGGGTTTAATCATTTTATGGCCTTCCTTATTTTCAAGAGCACCTTCTTTAGGGCACTTTAAGACACAAATTTGACAATTAAGACACTCTGCAGAAGTAACCTTAAAACTGTGTTGAACATCAATAGTCACAGGACAGCTTTTACTGCATATTCCGCAATCAATACACGCATTTTCGTTTCTAACCACTTTAAAGGGACTTAGTTTACCTATGATTCCATAAAGTGCCCCCATAGGACAAAGATACTTGCAAAAAAATCGATCATAGACCAGCGAACCAAGAACAGTAATCACCAGAATTATTAAACCGATGGCCGATTCCGCCCACACATTCGCCAATCCTTCTGGAAGATGTGCATATGCTGACCATGGATCGTAGGGAGCCATCCATAGTCCCGCAGTTTTCCAAGCATAAGCTATAGTAATGACCAACACTACGTATTTTAAATATCGTAAAGGCTTATCAAGCTTAACCGGCATAACACTCTTCCGCTTGAAAAGCTTATGACCAAGTTTTCCAAAGAATCCTTGGATGGCTCCAAAGGGGCAAATTAAACCGCAAAATGAACGTCTGAAGAGAAGAGCAAGGACTATAGTGATTGCAAACAGAATCATGGTTCCTAAAAATATTTTGCTGATATAGCTTCCTGTGGTGAATAGCTGGTAAAGACTCTCAAGTCCACCGAAGGGACACAGTGCGTGGATGGAAGGAGACTGCCCTCCACCGAATACTTGATGGAGATAGGCTGCAATGCTCACTAGGACAAAGAATAATGCCAAGAGCCCCCAGCGTAAATACAGTAGCATCGTTTTCTTCTTCATTGAACCTCACTCCTCTTTAATAACTCTTTCAAGAGTAAAACACAATTTGCGAATGAAAATAGGATTTTCTTTAAGTAATAGAAGTTCTTTTGCCCTTGTTAAATTCAACGGATTTTGTAGGACAAGCATTAATACAACTTCCACAGGAAAAACAGTCTGGAGTAACGCTGTTACGCTTCAATATTGCTTCCATAGCCATTGAAGGGCAAGCTTTAGAACATTCTCCGCAGTCTGTGCACGTGTCATAGTTAACCTTAATCTTATAAAGGCTAAATTTCTCAACTACCCATCCAACGAGCCCGAAAGGACAGAAGAAATGGCACCAAGGTCTATATATGATCAGGCTGGCTACTAGAATGAATAAAATGAACAGGATTCCGACTCCGGTTAGTACGGCAGGATTATAGATAGTAAACGGATTAATTATCTCAATGATATCCGTAGACCATAGGAACGCTATTGAGACAAATAGTAAGAAAAATAGAATTCGTATGGTATTTGATATTGAGAAAGGAACTTTATATTGTTCAAAGATCCCTTTCTTATTATTGGAATTGCGATTGATAAGAAAAATGAAATCCTGCAATGACCCAAATTGACAGGCCCAGCCACACGTGAATTTATTTGCCACAAAAACCACAAGGAGTAAGACAAAAAGGGCAACTAGTCTAGGTGGAAATATAATTCCTTTAATAGCATAAGCTGAAACGATATCCTTTACTGTTGACATGGCATTAGGTTCAGATCCTAAAATGACCCCAGTCAGAATAAACGATGTGAGAAGCATGTACTTCCTGAACGTAGGGGTAACTTTTCTGCGCCTTAATGATAGTCATATCTAAGCCCACCGAAACAGACTTTGGAACTGACGCTTTTTCAGAATGTCCTCCAAAAATTTGTGTAACAAAAAGCGATAATACAATAACTAGGGTAATCGTTCCAAGAAACGACAAAATTACGCCTGATTTTGAATTTATCAAAACCTTTTCCACTCCATACTAATTTTATTTATGCTTAAGATGTATATTAGATGATATTGTCACGCATTTTTAAATACTCATTCGTACTTAAGTTCCCACTGGCATATCTCTCCTTGAGAGCGGTTCTTTTTCCCATATCTCATACCAACTCACTCCTTAATTAAGTTTGTTTTAGTTTACGGCTTCATTATGTCGAAAAAGTATGGCAAAAGTATGACATAAGTTTGAACCAACAATGTCATTTGGAAAGTTAGCCATAAGTATAGATTGCCCTTCAAGGCGGGATATTAAAAAATAGCCTACGCTGAAAGGGGGCGCTTTGATGCAGGGTACCATCTGGTCGTTATTACCTTTTCTTGTTGTAATTCCACTTGCCTTACTTACTAGGCAGGTACTACCGGGTTTAGTTGTGGGTTTGTTGGTTGGTGCGTATATGCTCAATCCTACGCCATTTGGCGGCGTGGATACTGCCTTACAATATATCTTGAAAGAACTGGCAGTTCCCGATAACCTGCGGCTCATAGTGTTTATGTACGGTTTTGGCGCCTTTGTTGGATTGGTGCGCATCACAGGGGGAGTCAGCGGCTTTGCCCATCTTATGGAAGAGAGAATCCATTCCGGGCGGGGCGCTTTTATTGTAACTTGGCTGTCTGCTTTGCTCACCTTTATGGCACCTGACTTTCGGATAATTACGGTGGGTCCGGTGATGAAACAGGTATTTTCCAGGCTTGAAGTGCCAGTCAATAAAGTTGCTTTTGTTATCGATGCAACCGCGACGCCCCTGTGCGCGATTATGCCCCTTGGAACAGTGTTTATTGGCTATACCATTAGCCTATTGGGCACGGTGAGTCGGCATCAAGGGATTATCACGCCTCCCTATAACTTGTTCTTGCTTAGCATTCCCTTTAACTTTTTCTCCTTAGCCATGCTGGCTTTTGCCTTGTTCTATTCTTTCCGTAAGACCGATAAAGATCAAGTAAAAGAGCCAACTTCTCAACCCATCGAATCGACCGCTAAAATAAGGGCCTTGTGCGCGGCCAAATTGGCTTATGTGGAAACATCCATGGAGCTGGCAATACATCTGCCATTGAACAAACGGCAACGGAACATTAAGGGTGAGTCTGACGACTATCCAGACCCCGTGGAACTGGTCGCCCAGAAGGTTGAGCCTAACTCGCTCAACCTCATCGTTCCGCTGACGCTTTTGTTGAGTTTTACTTTGTTTTATACGTGGTGGGACGGGCACTTTCATTCTACTAATTTTTTAGGGGCTTTAATTCAGGCTAATGCTGCAAAAGCGATGTTGGAAGCTTTGCTATCCACTTTAATGATCTCCTTTATCTGGTATGCTTTTCAAAAGCAACCAATCCAGCGAACCCTTTTTGGCTTCCTGCAAGGGGGCAATGAGATGATGGCGGTTAACGTTCTCTTGGTGTTTGTCTGGGCGGTTTCCGCCATTTCCACGGATCTAGGTTTTGTAAGCTATACAGAACAGACCGTGGGACGGTTGGTACCGGCGGCATTTATTGCACCCGCTTTTTTTGTCTTTGGTTGTCTGCTTTCTTATGTCATCGGATCAACGTTTGGAACTTGGGGTATCTTATTGCCCTTAGGATTTTCTCTGGCGACCACTGAGCATGCTGCCTTGCCCTTAATCGCAGGGGCAGTATTTGCCAGTGGCACTTTTGGTGGATTTGTTTCCCCTCTAAGCGATAATACCGTGGCCATGGCCACCGTGATGAAAATTCCGGTGATGGACTATGCTAAGCTGAAGTTGCGCTATGGGCTTCTGGTTGCTGCCGTCTGCACGGTTTTATATGGTATCGTCGGCTGGTTTTACCGGTGATGAGAGGTTGCCGAGGGGGTAGACCTCACGGCTTGAACGCATTGGCTCCTTTGAAGTGATTTCACTTTTAACTGAACGATAACTCAAGGTATTGTAACAATCTTTGATAGCTGGGCCTACAAAATTCTAGGCATACAGTTTAACTGCCCCTTTGCTCGTGGTATAATATGGATACGAAAGAAGTCCGCTAGTTATAAACAGTGATCGGGAGTTATTATTATCAATTCAAAGATATCCACTTCAATGAGTAATAGGACGGAGAGTGAGATGTGAAGGAGCTAATCAATCTTAAGGTCGATTACGCATTCAAGCTTATATTCGCTAAGGAAGGAAATGAAGCGATACTTATAGCATTTCTTAATGCGGCATTGAGCTTACCGCAGGAAAGCAAGATCGAAAACATTACGATCTTGAACTCGGAGTTAAACAAGGAATATAAAGAGGATAAGAAGTCCATTCTAGATGTTCGTGCTGAAACAAGTAAAGGAATGCAGATCAACATTGAGATACAATTGAACAATCAATACGACATGGAGAAACGCTCATTGTATTATTGGGCACAAATGTACACTCGGCAGATGCGGGAAGGGATGGCTTACAAGGAGCTTGCGAAAGCGGTTACGATTAACATCCTAGACTTTGACTACTTGAAGCAGACGCAGAATTATCATAACGTATTCCATCTTTACGAAGATGAAGAGAAATTTCAACTCACAGATGCCATAGAGATGCACTTCATGGAGTTGCCGAAATTGATTTCGAAGTACCTAAGAAGGGAAGTCAGTCCCTGGGAGAATAGTTTAGTGAGATGGTTGTTACTCCTAGAAGGTTCGGAAAATCAAGAAATATTACAAATACTGGAGGAGATTGCTGTGCAGGATCAAGTGTTGCACGAGGCCATTGTAGCTTGGGAGAAATCGAGTGATGATCCTAGAGTTAGAGAAGAGTATTTTGCGCGGCGCAAAGCATTACTAGATGAGAAGGCCGCAGTCAGGGAAGCGGAACTCCGGTTAAAGGAAGGGATCGAGAAGGGGATAGCCGAAGGAAAAGCTGAAGGAAAAGCTGAAGGAAAAGCTGAAGTTGCGAGGAATCTCCTGGACATGGGAATTGAGATTCCCAAAGTGGCGAAAGCAACAGGTTTGTCCGAAGAAGAAGTTAAGATGTTGAAAGATTAAGTGTACAATTACTAAGAACCCCGGATGCCTGAGATATAAGGCATTGTAGGGGTTCTTTTGTTATCCTTTACGTTATCCCTACGTTTTCCTGTGGAACAACGTACCTGTCCCCCTGTTTTCCAGAGGAAGAATTTTCCGACAATTTTGCTTGTAAAAAAACTAAAGATAGATTATAATGAGCACAAACGATGACGAATGAGCATAAACAAATATCTGAATGAGCATAAACGAATCTTAAAGAGTGAATAATGTAATGAGAAACATTATGAGTAGAAGGTGATGACTATGTTTGCTGAAGAACGCAAAGCAGAGATTTTGCAACTGATGGAATCTGGACAACCTGTCAAAGTGGGAGATTTAAGCCAAAGGTTTGACGTTTCTGAATCAACGATACGTCGTGATTTGCAGGAACTGGAGAATGTCGGGCTGATCCAAAGGACGCATGGAGGGGCTATATCTGTCCAGTCAAGTTTTGAGTTGAGTTATCAGGAAAAAGAAATCCGCTTTTATGACGAGAAACAAAAGATTGCCAAAGCAGCGGTTGACCTGGTGAAGGATGGAGAAACGGTTTTTTTGGATACTGGAACCACCACGCTCCAAATAGCTTTCGCCCTGCGGGGAAAAACTATTACGGTTGCTACTAATAGTATGGATATCGCTCAAGTGTTTGCAGAGGATCCCCAAGTTGAGGTGATTGTCTTAGGAGGGAGTTTAAGGAAAAATATTCGTTCCTTGGTCGGCTTCTTGACGAATGAAATGTTGGCTAAGCTTCATTTTGACAAAGTATTTCTGGCAGCCAATGCTGTTGACCTCGAACTCGGGGTGACAACCCCCAATCTTATGGAAGCGGAAACCAAACGACACATGGTGAAGGCGGGCAAAGAAGTCATTTTAGTGGTGGATCACTCGAAACTATGGGAAAAAGCGATGTGTAAAATTTGTAGTCTGAGTGAGATCAATTTACTCCTGAGCGATGATGGGGTCGATGAAGCGGATATAAAAAGGTTAAGTGAGTATGTTCAAGTGCAAATTGCAGATAATATATAAGCGATAAGTGTGTTAAAGAATTTAGAAGAATTTTATTTTCGGGCTGAAGGGATGTACTCATGAACAAGCAAAAACGGGCGAGGATTGTCACTATAACTCTCAATCCTGCTGTTGATCAAACCCTGTATTTCACCCAATTCCATGTCGGGCAGGTTAATAGGGTAGGCAGAGAACGCATAGATCCTGCGGGCAAGGGAATTAATGTTGCTAAGGTTATTAATAGTTTAGGCCAGGATGTGGCGGTGAGCGGTTTCTTAGGTCGGGAAAATGCTAATATTTTTGAACAGTTTTTTCAAGCTCAAGCCATTGCTAATCATTTTATTAAAGTCAATGGCGCTACTAGGGTGAACACTAAAATCGTCGATGAGGCTAGTGGACAGGTCAGTGAGATTAATTTTCCGGGTATTCACTATGGTCCTTCAGATTTACAAGAACTTAAAAACATCATTAAGCAGTTAGCTGAAGAATCGAAGCTTTTTGTTCTCTCGGGGAGCTTGCCAGGAGGAGCACCGCTAGATATCTTCCGGGAGTTTACGGAAATCCTAAAGAGTTATGACTGCAAGGTCTTTCTAGATACCAGTGGAGGCGCTCTGACCGAGGGCATCAAAGCGAAACCCTATGCCATCAAACCCAATCTGGATGAATTGAAGCAGTTAGTGGGACATTCCCTAGACCAGGAGATCGATGTGTTGAACGCGGTTGAGACGTTAATTTCCGGAGGGATTACTAAGGTTGTGATTTCCCTAGGTGAAAAAGGGGCGTTGGTCGCTGACGGAACCCAACGTTTGTTAGTTCGTCCACCCAACGTCAAGGTCAGTAGTACGGTAGGGGCCGGGGATGCTCTGGTAGCAGGGTTAGTCTATGGAGAAGCTCAAGGAATGTCACTGACCGAACAGGCCCGGTGGGCCACAGCCGTTGCAGCTGCTTCGGTTGCTCAACAAGGAACCCAAGCTGGCAAACTGAACGATGTGGAACAACTTTTGCCCAACGTAATAATTGAAGAAATGAGGGTGTAACGGATGAAAATTACAGAACTATTGGCGGATGACTCTATTTTATTAGGGCTTAAGGCGGAGACTAAGGAAGAAGTTTGGGGAACTCTGGCTCACACCTTTCAGGAAATCGGCGCAGTTCATAATGTAGAGCTGTATTTGGAAGACGTGGCCATAAGGGAAACAAAGGGAACGACCGGAGTCGGGTTTGGCGTAGCTATTCCTCATGCGAAATCGGAAGGGGTCACAAGGCCCGCCTTGGCCATGGCTCGTCTGGAAAAGGGAATCGATGTTCAGTCTCTGGATGGTTCTCGAGCGGATCTCTTCTTCCTCATTGCGGCCCCCATCCAAGGAGAGGACATTCATCTGCGTGCTCTGTCGAAATTGGCCCGGTTGCTCATCCATGGTTCATTTCTAGAGTCGCTTAGAAGCGCTAAAACCCCAGAGGAAGTCAAGAGGGCGATTGAAGCACACGAGAGTTAGATTTTAAAAATGACGGATTTCATTGACATTCTGAAGTTAAGATTTAAAAGTTAAGATTTAAAAAGAGGAGAGGGAATTGGTATGAAATTTGTAGCTATCACATCTTGCCCTACAGGTATCGCACATACCTATATGGCCGCTGAGGCCCTTCAAGTGGCTGCTAAGGAAATGGGCCATGAGATAAAAGTCGAGACCCAAGGGTCCGTCGGTGCTGAAAACGTGCTTACTCAAGACGATTTAGCACAAGCGAAGGCAGTCATTATTGCTGCAGACACGTCAATTGACAAGAGCAGGTTTGCTGGGATGGCGATGATTGAAGTTTCAACCAAGGATGCGATCAAAGACGCTAAAGGTTTGCTCACTAGGGCTGCTAATGCTCAAGCAAGTTCCATTAGTCCGTCGAATGAAGTGTCTCAGGTTAAACCCCAAGGGAAGGAGTCCAAAACAGGGGTTTATAAACATCTGATGACAGGCGTGTCCTTTATGATACCTTTCGTGGTGGCAGGGGGCCTGCTAATAGCTTTAGGGTTTGCTATTGGTGGTATTTATGTATTTAAAGTACCAGGAAGCTTGGGAGAAACGTTATTCTCTGCTGGTAAAGCCGCCTTTGCGTTGATGATCCCAATATTAGGTGCCTATATTTCATTTTCGATTGCAGACAGGCCCGGTATTGTACCTGGTATGATTGGCGGATATATTGCAGCGAATAATGGATCAGGATTTTTAGGCGCTATGGTTGCCGGTTTTGCGGCTGGTTATATCGTTTTAGGAATTAAAAAGTACGTCAAGCTGCCCAAATCCTTGCAAGGGTTAATGCCAGTCCTCATTATCCCAGTGCTTTCAACGGCCATCATGGGACTGCTGATGGTTTATGTGATTGGTAAACCTATGACATTATTTAACACGACCTTAGCAGCCTGGTTAACGTCTTTAAGCGGTACAAACGCTGCTTTGCTGGGAATTATTTTGGGTGCTATGATGGCCTTTGATATGGGTGGTCCGGTCAATAAAGCCGCTTACACGTTCGGTGCCGCCACAGTAGCTAGTGGTAAACCATCCGCTATCATGGCTGCTGTTATGATAGCTGGAATGGTACCTCCTTTAGGTATAGCTCTTTCCACCGTCATTGCTAAAAAGAAATATACTCTAGAAGAGAGAGAAGCGGGCAAGGCTAACTGGGCACTGGGTTTATCCTTTATCACAGAAGGCGCAATCCCCTTTGCTGCGGCAGATCCCTTGAGAGTTATACCGTCCATCATGGTTGGTTCAGCACTAGCAGGGGGTATATCGATGGCCTTTGGGAGTACCATTATCGTTCCTCATGGTGGAATATGGGTCTTAGCAATTCCTCATGTCGTGATTAATTTGGTTCCCTATATTGTAGCTTTGGTAGCCGGAACCCTTGTCTCAGCTTTAATCCTTTCAGCCATTAAAAAGCCAGTCGAAAAATAGACATCTAATGGGGGGAATTGGCAATGATTTTAAAAGATATTACGATTACGAATAGTTCAGGGCTTCATGCCAGGCCGGCTTCTTTGTGGGTACAGATGGCAAGCCGTTATAAAAGTAGTATTAAAATCAAGACGAACGATTCCGAAGTCGATGGTAAAAGTATTTTAGGGATCCTTTCGTTGGGGTTATCTTCTGGCAGTCAATTTCAATTGATTGTAGATGGCGCAGATGAACAGGAAGCGGCTGAGAATTTAGAAGCTCTCGTTAATAATTTAGAAAACCAAGGTGAGTAAAATGGATAGTAATGAAAACGAATGGCATGGTCTAGGGGTATCTTCGGGTCGAGCTGCGGGTGAGATTTGGCTTCTGCAGGGCTTTGCGCCGGATTTGCTCCCTGAGCAGGTGGGTGAGGTCGATTCGGTTGATGCGGTTGATGCGGAACAAGAATTGGAACGTTTACAAAAGGCCATTGAACTCACAAACCAGAGATTAAACCAATATGAGCAACAAGTTCGAGCGGAAAAAGGGGAAGAATTTGCTCAGATTTTTATCGCTCATCAACTATTGCTCACGGATCCTGCCTTTGTGGGTGAGGCCCAAAAACGTATTAACTCTCAAGATTTGCGAGCGGAGCAAGCATTGAAAGGCGTAGCAGCGGAAGCGATCCAGATGCTGAAAAGTATCCCTGATCCGTACTTTCAGGAACGCGCTGTGGATGTCCAAGACGTACTGGAACAGCTCTTGCAAAATCTGCTCGGTTCCCAAGGGTCTGGTGCTGCCTCCTTTCCGGAAGTGGGAAATTGGATCGTCTTGGCTGAGGAACTGACTCCGGCTCAAACTATTTCTTTACCTAAGGATCGAGTACTGGGATTTATCGTGCGCAAAGGCGGGAAAACTTCGCATGCTGCAATTCTGGCTCGGACTTACGGGATTCCGGCGGTGACGGGCGTTGATGGAGCATGGGAGGAATTAAAAAACTTAAAGTGGGCCCAACTGGATGGAGATGAAGGGTGGGTCAAGCGATCTCCGGAGGGGATTACTACTACTAAAAGTAATGATTTGGGCGAAGAGGAACAGGATGGTTCGACTGGGGCTATATTCGGGAACATGGTCCTGGCCGCCAATGTTGGAAGTCCAGCGGATATACCACTGGTGCAGAAGTTTAAAGCACACGGCGTAGGGCTTTACCGAACTGAATTTTTATTTATGGGAGATCAACTTCCTTCTGAGGAAGACCAAGTAGAGGCTTACAGCAAAGTGATTGCAGCCTGTGTCCCTCATCTCACCGTTATTAGAACGTTGGATATTGGAGGAGATAAAAAAGCGCCTGCTTTGAAGCTACCGGAAGAACAAAATCCATTCTTAGGTGTAAGGGCCTTGCGCCTGTGTTTGCGCAGACCAGAGATTTTTCAGGTCCAGCTCCGGGCTATCTGGCGTGCTTCCGCAGCGGGACCGACTGCCGTGATGTTTCCGATGATTGCCACGCTCGAGGAATTGGTACAGGCCAAGGAACTGCTCTTTTCCGCCCGAGATGAAGTGGTTCGGGAAGGATACCCCGTGGGAGAACTTCAAGTAGGCATGATGATCGAAATTCCGGCAGCGGCCTGGAATGCTAAGAGATTGTCCTCGGAAGTGGATTTCTTTAGTATCGGGACGAACGATTTGACTCAGTATATGTTGGCGGTGGATCGAGAAAATAATGAACTGGCTGATTTATATCAACCTCATCACCCCGCGGTCTTAGGAATGATTGCCCGGGTGAGCCAAGCGGCAGAGAAGGCCGGCATTTGGGTAGGCATTTGCGGTGAGGCTGGAGGGGACAGCTTATTGGCACCTTTCTTTGCGGCTTTAGGAATCAAGGAACTCAGTATGTCGCCAGGCTCGTTACCCAAAGTCCGCCAAGTACTGAGCAAGTTAACGTTTGAGGGTGTGGACAAACAGAAGTTTGTCGAACGTATTCTAGAGTGTGGCACTGCAGCTGAGGTTATAGAGAAATTGGGGTAAAACGAGGGTGGGTGAAACGGGGGGACAGGTCCCTCGTTTCAACAACAAGGGGTTTTTCGCACACACGCCTTATTACTTTAGAGATATCGAACGAATAAGGAATTAATACTGATACCCCCCTTTGAGCCAGTGTTGGATTATAGGGGGGTATTGAAACGAGGAGACAGGTCCCTCGTACGTGGCCTGATGGGTTTCTTGTTAGCGAAGTAAACTCTTTCGGCTAAAGCTGAACATCAGGATCGGGCGGGGAGTCAACTCCCTCCGGAGTAAATGTGGTACTCCCACTTAAAGAATCGTGTCTCGAAAGTGGATAAACCATAGAGAGATAGGTTTTTCGATTTACGTGGGGTTAAAACGATGTACCTGTCCCCGCGTTTCCCCCCACCCGCGTTTCAGGAAAGAAGGTGAAAAAATGCTGACTGTAAGCCAGTTGGTTGAGGAATTCAAATTGGAGGTTATAGCAGGGCAGGAGGGATTAAGTAAAGAAATTTCGGACTATAGCTTGAAACGTCCGAGTGCTGAATTGGTGGGATTCTTAACGCATTTGACTCCCAAGCGAATTCAAGTGTATGGTCGGACGGAATTGGGACTCATCGAGCAATTCGAAGAGTCCGTGCGGCGCGAGCATCTTGCCCAAGTCATGGTTGCAGAAGTCCCCTGTGTGATTGTTACACGGGGTTTAACGATCCCCTCGGAGTTTATCGAATTGGCTGCTGGGCGGAAGATTCCTCTCTTGACAACCCATCGATCGACGACCCAACTCTTTTATCTGTTAATCCGTTATCTCACGAATCAGTTGGCTCCCAGTACACATGTGCACGGTGTCTTAGTGGATGTATACGGAGTGGGGGTATTGATTACGGGTGAGAGTGGAATCGGGAAAAGTGAGGCAGCTTTAGAATTAATCAAAAGCGGGCATTTGTTGGTTGCCGATGATGCCGTTGAAGTTCGGCGGGTTGATGAAGAAAGTTTACGGGGCACTGCTCCAATTCGGATCCGGCATTTACTGGAGGTGCGTGGTTTAGGAATTCTTGATGTGACGACGTTGTTTGGAGCAGGTGCCGTGCGGGATGAAAAAGATATCCAGTTTATTGTTCACTTGGAAGAATGGCAGCAAGAAAAAGTTTACGATCGTTTAGGGATTGATCCACCTCAAACACGGCAGATCCTAGGGATATCGATTCCGGAGATCACGGTTCCAGTTCGTCCTGGGCGTAATCTTGCCACCATCATTGAAGTAGCCGTTATGCAAAATAGACTTAGGTCTCTAGAGGGTAGTCAGTCTAGGCATGGGCAAGAATTGGTGCTCTAAAGGTTTACATAAGTGGATAAAGGAAAACTACCCTGAGCAGGGTAGTTTTTCTCTTTATGCTATAATACTCGTTTTGCTCCGACGTAGGCGGATTGCCAATAGGATCCCAGCGTATAGATAGTTACTCCTTTGGAGCTGGCCGCGTTGATGAACTGGTTATTACCAACATAGATGCCCTCATGATCGACGACTCCGTTTTTTGCTAAGGAAAAGAAGACTAAATCTCCGGGTTGTAGATTGCTAAACGAGACAGAAGTACCGACCTGAAACTGATCACGCGAAACTCTGGGAAGACTTATGCCGTTTTTAGCAAAAACGTATTGAACAAAACCTGAACAGTCGAATCCCGCGGGTGTGGTCCCACCATAGAGATAGGGTACACCGATATATCGTTGGCCTGTAGCAATAATTGCACTCGCCTTTGATGTCTGTGAGGGCGAGTTAGAGGACGAATTCGAGGGCGTACTAATGGAACGTGATGGTTTTGGCGTACTTATGGAACGAGATATTTGAGTTTGTCTCGCTTGTCTCTGTTCGGCTAGAGCTGATAGTGAGAGGTTGTTGGCTTTGGCTGGGGAGGCTTCATTAGTATTGGAAGGGGGGGTGGAGTTAACTGCAACTGCAGTAGGTAGAGTTTCTGCGGCACTTTTTTGGATTGTCGTGGGTTGTTGCTTGGTGTACAGATCTTCCGTGATTGTTGTAGGGGCTGCTGTGACAATTGTAACAAGCAAGAATGCAGAAATGACGGGAACTAGGAGAAAGGACCATTTTATACTCTTCATGCTCTTCATATTCTTCATCCTTTCATTGATTTACAGGCAACTGCACTGTTTACAAGAGGTTGTCTCTTAGTATACCGTATAATAATCGGCTTGTCCTTGGTATTTTTTGTTAATGACGTTGTTGCGAAATTCATGTTAATAAGTTTAATCGTTTTTGTAAACAATAATTGATGAAGCCCAGAATAGATTAGACAAGGTTTATCATTATAATTTAGTGAACATCATTTCAATAAAGGGTATAATAAGAAAAAGGGGGAGAAATGGTATGAAAGATCTTATCAGCAAAGGGCTGGCTCTAGGTTTGGGATTAGCGGTGGTTAGTAAGGAACAAATTGAGAAGCTGGTAGACGAGTTGGTGAAAAAAGGGGAAGTTTCTACTTCTGAATCGAAGGAATTGGTGCGCGAGTTGTTTGAAAAGGGGGAAGCAGAGAAAAAAGAAATGAATTCCCGAATTCATGAACAAGTAGAAAAGCTTCTCAAAGACCTAAACATCCCTACCAAAGCCGATCTGGAGCGCTTGGAACAACGTATTCAAGAGTTGGAAAACAAGGAGTAAGAACACAAGGGGTAGAAAACATGGGCCTGAATGACGATCAGGCCCTCTATCAACATAATCTAAATGTCTGTGCGATATGAGACTTTCGAATCTCGAACATTGAGGTAGTATAAAGGGGACTTTTTCATATGATTGGGAAAAGAATACGACATCTGAAACGATATCGAGATGTCGCTAAAGTCCTAGCGCGTCATGGTTTTGGTTTCTTTGTAGAGGAGATTGGGCTTTTACATATGCTTTCCCTACCCAAACGGCTGTTCACGGATATGGAAGAGATTGATCCTAAGTCTGTTGGGGAACGGATTCGTCAAGTGATTGAGGAGTTAGGTCCAACTTATGTTAAGATCGGCCAGATTGCCAGTACGCGAGCAGATGTCATTCCAGCGGATATTCTGCACGAATTGGAGAAATTACAAGATAATGTTCCCCCTTTTTCCTTTGTAGATGTAAGCCGAATCATCGAAGAGGAACTCGGCTCCCCTCTGGGGGAGATTTTTTCTACATTTGACGAAAAGGCGCTAGCAGCTGCTTCCATTGGTCAGGTTCATTGTGCCCAGTTGCGTACAGGTGAGAAGGTTGCAGTAAAGGTACAGCGTCCCCAAATTAAGGCCATGATTGAAACTGACTTGGAAATCCTAATGGATTTAGCTACATTGGCGGAACATCGTATGGAGAGAATGGAACGCTTGCAATTACGGGATGTCGTCGAGGAGTTTGCCAAATCGTTGCGCAATGAGCTGGATTACACTATTGAAGCCAGAAATGCGGAGAAAATTGCTAAGCAATTCAAGAATGATCCTACGATTTATATCCCTACCATCCATTGGGACTATTCGACCCAAACCGTACTTACGATGGAGTTTATCGAAGGGCAAAAGCTCAATCAGTTTGAGGGCTCAGAAGAGAAGGGGTATGATCGCACTGCCTTGTCAGAACACCTGGTTAAGGCACTTTTTCATCAGGTTTTAATTGAAGGGTTTTTCCATGCTGACCCCCATCCCGGAAATATCCTTTTGTTGGACGGCGGTGTGATCGCTTTTATCGATTTTGGCATGGTAGGAAGGCTTACCTTAGACATGAAGCATAATTTTGCTTCCTTAGTCATTGCTATGATGCGCCAGAATACAGAGAGCATGATTAAAACGGTATTAAGAATAGGAATTGTGCCTGATGATGTAAATTTACCCATTCTGACCAACGATGTGGATGAATTGCGGGAAAAATATGTGGATGTTCCCATGAGTCGAATCAGCCTGGGGGAGGCAATTAGTGATCTTTTTGAGGTTGCTTTTCGGCATCGAATTCGCATACCCTCAGACTTTACTTTGTTGGCCAAATGCTTATTGACTTTGGAAGGGATCGTGGAAAAGCTCGATCCCAAACTTAGTATTATGGATATGGCAGAACCGTTTGGCATCCGACTCCTGAAGGAACGGTATCGGCCAAGCACGATTGCAGGGAGGATCTGGCATAACATCTCAGATTATAGTGATCTTCTCGTGGACCTCCCCAAGCAACTGAAAGACTTAATGCGCGACATGTTGCGAGGACGTATTCGCTTAGAAGTGAGCGTTCCTGAACTGGATATTTTCCTGAGAAAATTAGACCGCATCACGAATCAACTTTCTTTTAGCATCGTTTTGCTTTCTTTTAGCATTGTTATGGCAGGCCTGATAATTGCTTCGTCTTTGGGACGCCAGCCCATTTTACTATGGCAGATCCCGGCTATCGACCTTGGTTTTGGGATGGCAGCTCTAATGTTACTGTGGCTGTTTATTTCAATTTTTAAATCCGGAAAGTTTTAGTTACTGTACCCTTGGGGTAACCTATTCCTGAGGTGAATTAGAGATGGCAAAAGAATTCATACCCACTCGCGTGTTTTATGAGCCCGGTGTACTGGATTATCCGTTAGGGAAAACTCTAGTCCAGCATTTCCGTCAACTGGAAATACCCATTACTCCCACTACATCTCATAATCGGGTGATTGGAATTCCAAGTAAAAACGCAACTGAAGCCTTTCGAGAGGCCAAGCGGACCTTAGTCATCGGAGTTCGTCGTAGTAAGACGTTTCAATCCTGTAAACCGTCTGCTCATTATCAGTTGCCACTTGTCACCAGTTGCCCGGGCATGTGCGAATATTGTTATCTGGCGACAACCTTGGGAAAAAAACCCTATGTCCGGGTTTATGTCAATCTTGAAGAAATTTTAGACATAGCCTCAAAGTTGATTCAGGAAAGGCTCCCGGAGATTACTCAGTTCGAAGGAGCAGCAACCTCAGATCCACTTCCGGTTGAGCATTATACTGGAGCCTTGAAGCAGACCATCGAATTCTTTGGGCAAGAGCCGAACGGTCGTTTCCGTTTTGTCACGAAGTATACTGAAGTAGACAGTCTGCTTGATGCTCAACATGAAGGACATACACGTTTTCGATTTAGTTTAAATTGTGACGAGGTTGTGCATAAATTTGAACATTTGACCCCTTCTCCGGAAGATAGAATCATAGCGGCAGGTAAAGTGTTAAACGCTGAGTATCCCTTAGGGTTTATTATTGCTCCGATTTTTCGGTTTCACGGGTGGAAAGAAGCCTATCGGAGGTTATTAGAGCGTTCTGCGGATGAATTAGCAAAAAGGGCTCCGTCCGGTTGGTCTTCGGATCAACTAACGCTTGAATTCATCTCGCATCGTTTTACTTTGAAAGCTAAAGCCAATATTTTGACGGTCTTCCCAAATTCCTCTCTCCCAATGGCAGAGGATGAGCGAAAGTTTAAATACGGGCAGTTTGGCTATGGGAAATATATTTACAAGCAGGAAGAGATGGAGGAGCTGAGAGAGTTTTTCCAGGAGCAAGCTAAGTGTTACTTTCCGTTAGCACACGTGGAGTATTTTATTTAATCTTCCACGACTACAACATAAACATCAACTGGTCCATGGACTCCAATCGATAGATCCATTTCAATGTCGGATGTCCGGCTCGGGCCAGTGATCAGCTCGATCGCGGAGGGCTGGCTTTCAGAAGCAGAAACCTCTTCGAGAACTTCCCCGAGGTTATCTCTGAGCTTGGAAGCTTCGATGAAGGTGAGATGGCGAGGGGGGAGAAGGCTCACGGCTCGTCCTCTTTGAGGATTACTGTTGATCACGACCGTGCCGGAAAGAGCAATTCCCCAATCAGCGCCCGTTATGCCCAGTTCAGCTTGGGCAGCGATGGCGTGACGCTCACGTGGATCTAGGGCAGCGTGGGTATAACGGACAAGAGGCCAGTTTAGGGTGGAAAAAGCGGATTCGGCAAGCGAGGGGAGCATGTCCCACGCTACAATGGATTTCTGGTTAAGCCAATTTAACTCGAGGTCTCCAAACCATTCTTTGAGGCAGTGTATTGTCTCGTCTTCAGTTTTAACGATAGCTCCTTTGCCCCCTAAGGCTTGCCAATTATGTAAGAAGACTGCAGTTCGTTCCCCAAGATCGGATAAGCGATATTGGGGAATTTGAATGGGCACGGGCTCTGGGGTTGCGGTGGGGGTGGAACGCCCCAGCTTCTGGGCCACTTGACTGATGAAATCATTGGCATGTGTCATTGCTCTCACCTCGTTATTCCGTAATTACTTTTTTGATTTTGAATCCGTCCACATTTTCATAAAGGGTTCTGAAGAAACCATGGGAAGGGTACGACTTTTCGTCCAGTTGGAAAGAGGGGGTGGGCCGCCTACAATTCGCCCATTCTGAACGAATGGGTGTTGTAATCGCGCACCCAGACGAATCATCCTTCGCAGGGTTTTCTCGTGGGTGAAGAGGTATCGATACGCTCGGAAGATTTTTTGCTCGACTGGCGGAGTGTGTCCACTAAGAGTTTTTCGCACTCTTAGTTTCACGAGAAGATCATGGAGAGGGATGTGAACCGGGCAGGCTTCAGAGCAAGCACCACAAAGCGAGGAGAAGAAAGGAAGGTGCCCCCACTTTTCCCAGCTTTTTTCAAGGAGGGGCGTGATCACTGAGCCGATCGGACCCGCATAAACAGAGCCATAGGCGTGTCCTCCAATTTGACGGTAGACGGGACAAACGTTAAAGCAGGCTCCGCAACGGATACAGTTTAAGGAGGTACGAAAGGTTGCATCCCCTAAAATTTCTGAGCGGTTATGGTCTAGGATGACGAGGTGGAATTCCTCGGGACCATCCGACTCCGCTGTTTGCTTGGGGGGAGTGAGGATCGTTGTATAACTGGAGAGCCGCTGTCCGGTCGCGCTTCGAGCCAGAAGATTGAGCAAAACGTTGAGTTCCCGAAAGGAGGGAACAATGCGTTCCATGCCCATGAGAGTAATTTGAACGCGTGGTAGAGTACTTACCATTCGCCCGTTGCCTTCGTTGGTGACCATCACAATACTTCCAGTCTTGGCCACAGCAAAGTTACAGCCCGTGATGCCGATGTCTCCATGTAGGAACTTTTCTCGCATTTGCGTACGTACGAAACAAGTTAGGGTCGGGGTATCTGAACTCAGAGTTTGTCCGGCAATGGGTTCAAATAAATCAGCAACTTGCTGCCTTGTTTTGTGCATGGCTGGTACAATAATGTGAGAAGGGGGTTCGCCAGCAACTTGGATGATATACTCGCCGAGGTCTGTTTCTACTACGCTAATGCCGTCACTTTCTAAAGCAGGGTTAAGATGGATTTCTTCAGAAACCATAGATTTGGATTTAATAACTGTTTTGGCCTCGTGCTTGCGCACAATGTTACGTACGGTCTCTACGGCTTCCGCTGGTGTCTTGGACAGATGGACATGTCCTCCGTTTTTTTCGACTTGCCCAATGAGTTGCTTGAGATAATAGTCTAAATTCGCGACGACATGAGTACGGATGGTTTGCCCAGCTTGACGCCACTGCTCCCAATCTCCTAGTTCCTCGGCAGCTTTATACTTACTAAGACGCAAACGATCTGTGGCTCTGCGTGTGGCTTTTCGTAAAAATTCATCGGCCAGGGCTTTATCGACTCGTTTTTCAACAATGGGTTTATAGGTACTCATGGCTTCATTCCCTCCCCGAGCAACTGAATGATATGCATCGTCTTAACAGGTTTATTGATTTTCTCGAGATAGCCGGAGATATTCATAAGGCAGCCCATGTCAAGACCAAGGAGTAAATCTGCACCGGATTCTAAGACATGCTCTGCCTTCTCTGCAACCATTGCTTCGGAGATTTTGGGCATCTTAACGGAGAACGTTCCCCCAAAGCCACAACAGAGTTGGGCCTCTGGCAAGGGAATAAGCTCTAAACCCTTGACATGCTCTAAGAGCCTTAGAGGAGCTTCTCCAATTCCTAATAGCCGAGTTGCGTGACAGGATGGATGATAGGTTGCTTTGGCAGAGTATCTTGCACCCAGATCAGGCTGCTTTAAGATATCGACAATAAATTGTGTGAATTCATAGCTTTTACGGATGAGATCATTGGCTTTAGTAAGGTAAGCTGGTTCGTCCTCAAACAGGAAGGGGTAGTAGTGATGAATCATCCCTATACAGGAGCCACTTGGACCCACTACCACTTCGCTACGCTCAAAAGAATCGATGAGCGTGCGGGCGACTTCCCGAGCGTCAGCAATATAACCAGAATTAAATGCAATTTGACCACAACAGGCTTGTCCTTCAGGAACGTCTATAGTATGCCCTAGGTGTTTTAGTATTTTGGCCATTGTCATATCCACTTCCGGATAAAAGGCATTCGTCAAGCAAGTAGCAAAGAGTGAGACCTTCATAAAATACCGTCCTTTCGTAATAGCTCTATGTTTCGGATCAGTTAAGAATAGTATTTCCATATAAAGCTGGTTTTGATGCGGTTGGGAGGTAAAAATGGGCAACCCCCTAAGAGGCATAACAAAACGAGAAGCGTTAAGGCATCCGATTGCCCTAACGCTTCTCGTTTTGTTTTATCTAATCCTAAAAGATTACCCAAGGATCGGTACAGTGGGTTCAGTGTACCAAATGGAGATAACGGTAGCTGTTCCTGTGCTTTGGGTGATGTTGACGACTTTAAGCCAGTTATTGTCCTCTAACCATTGATTGACTTCTTTGTCTAAGATTCGATAATCTGGGGAACTGAAAATTTTAACTTTCATCGCCTTCGTCCTTTCATAGGCCAACGTGCATCGTCCATCGTATGGCAGCGTTGAAATCCGATGAATCATATTCAATATGGATGAGATTACTATATCTATCATACGTGAGACGCGATGCATGTCAAGATTATTCTAGTCTAATATTGTTCAGTTATAAATTAACAAAGTTTGTACTAAGTTCTGAAAAATCTATTTATCTTTTCAAAAACCTATGATATGATGTTTTTAATTGAATGGTCATTCATTCAACCTTTAATTTAAATTTTTTGCAAAGGGGTGTTTCATGGACACGCAGCGCGAGGGTAAATTTCAACAGATCCTTGATGCTGCAATTGAAGCCATTGCAGAATCTGGATTCCATCAATGCCAGGTCTCCAAAATAGCACGTTTAGCAGGAGTAGCGGATGGCACGATCTATTTGTACTTTAAAAACAAAGAGGAAGTCCTTATTCGGGTTTTTCAGGAACGCATGGGCGATTTTATTGCTAACATCCGTCGTGAACTCTCGCTAGGAAAGACGACAGGAGCACGCTTGCGAACGATTGTCCGAACCCATTTTTCCTATATGGAACAAAATCGCTCCTTGGCCATTGTGACTCAATTGGAGCTTAGACAGCCTAATCCGCGAGTGCGGATCGCCATTAATGCTCCCATATTGGACTATTTTAGTCTTATTGAGGAGGTGATCCAGCAAGGTATAGATTGTGGAGAAATTCCCAAAACGGATATACGAGTAGCTCGACAAATGATATTCGGGTCCCTAGATGAAGCCACAACGGATTGGGTCATGGCTCGCAGCCCACGAACCCTCGAAAGTGAAGTAGAGCCAATGTTAGCGTTATTTGAAGGCGCACTTCGGTTAAAAAAATAACCGAACGAGATAAGAAGACAAGGTGTCGCCCAGAAGAAACGAGAGGAGGATATAAATGCAGATTCATAAAGTAGCGGTAATAGGGTCAGGTGTGATGGGGAGTACCATCGCAGCGCATTTGGCTAATGCCGGGATTCCGAGCCTGTTGTTGGATATTGTCCCTTCTAAGCTGTCAGCAAAAGAAGAGGCCGCCGGATTGACCCTTGAGGACCGTAAGGTTCGAAATAGCATTGCAGAAACGAATAAGACCAAACTGATTAAAATGAATCCTGCCCCATTTTTAGTCCCAGAGTTTGCGGAGCGAATTGAGGTGGGGAACTTAAGCGATGATTTAGGACGTTTAAGTGAAGTGGATTGGGTGATTGAGGTCGTTGTCGAACGTCTCGATATTAAAGTAGACCTCTTCAAAAAGATCGCTTCGAATGTCCGTCCAGGGACGATTGTCAGCTCCAATACTTCGGGGATCTCCCTAAAATCTATGGTGGAAGGGCTCCCAGAGAGCTTTACTCAGTATTTCCTAGGGACGCACTTCTTTAATCCTCCACGCTATATGAAACTCTTGGAAATTATTCCTGGACCGAATACAGACCCGAAAATAATGACATTCCTCTCTGAATTTGGCGAGCGGGTTTTGGGTAAAGGAGTTGTCATAGCCAAGGATACACCTAATTTCATTGCCAATCGGATTGGGGTTTTTGGCCTAGCTGTGACGCTTCAGGAAATGCTTCGTTCCGGCTTGTCCGTTGATGAAGTGGATGCCTTAACGGGACCTGTGATGGGACGTCCGAAGAGTGCTTCGTTCCGAACGGTTGACCTTGTTGGGTTGGATACGTTTATGCATACAGCCAATACCGTTGCTGAAGGGGTGCCTTCAGAAAAAGAAAACTTTACGTTACCTGAATTTATGCAAACTATGTTAAAAAATGGTTGGTTAGGCGATAAAGCTAAGCAAGGCTTTTATAAGAAGTCCAAAGGACCCCAAGGCAAAGTCGTGGAAGTGCTCGATCCTCAAACCATGACCTATGTCGCGAAGAAGAGTGTGAAATTTGCTTCTTTGGAAAAGGCCAAAGCGGCAGGAAGCCTGACAGAGAAAATTCGCACTTTAATCAGTGGCAAAGATGCTGGAGCAGAATTTGCTTGGAATGTCTTGAAACCAGTGCTTGTTTATGCGGCTAATCGAATTGGAGATATCGCGGACGATATTACGGGAATTGACGAAGGAATGCGTTGGGGCTTTAACTGGTCTATGGGTCCCTTTGAACTGTGGGATGCTTTGGGCGTTAAAGCAACAGCCGACCGTATTGTCGCCGAAGGTGGCACCTTACCTCCGATCGTGGAAGAATTGCTTGCCAAAGGGTATGAACGTTTCTATCAGAAGGATGAGGCAGGGCAACTGTCCTTCTTTAAAGAGGGAGACTATCATCAAAAAGCCGTCAGCCCGTACACAGTTTCCTTAAAGCAAGCTCATAAGGCTGGAAAGGTCATCACGAGCAATGCTGGAGCAAGTCTGGTTGACCTCGGAGACGGCGTCGCCTGCTTGGAATTCCACTCTCCGAATAACTCCGTCGGTGCAGACATTCTCAGCATGATCCATAAGTCATTGGAAGAAGTAGAGAAAAACTATCTCGGTATGGTGATCGGCAATCAAGGCAAGAATTTCTGCGTGGGTGCAAACTTGATGCAGATTCTTCTCGAAGCTGAAGAAGAAAATTGGGATGACCTTGATTTTATGGTTCGAGCCTTCCAAAACGGGACTATGGCTCTGAAATATGCGAAAAAGCCTGTCGTTGCAGCTCCTTTCGGCATGACCCTTGGCGGCGGTGCAGAAATATGCATCCATTCCCATGCTATTCAAGCCTCGTCTGAACTCTACATGGGACTTGTTGAAATGGGGGTTGGCTTGATCCCTGGCGGCGGCGGAACCAAAGAACTGGCCGTAAGGGCAATGGAAGGGGTTCTTCCTGGCATACAGGTAGCTCCTGATTATTTCTTTGCCAAGCGGTTCGAAGCGATTGCCATGGCCCAAGTCTCAATGAGTGCGGAAAAAGCTCGTCAACTCGGTTTCTTGCGTGACCATGACCGCTATAGCATGAATCCAGAACATATCATTCTGGATGCCAAGGCACGAGTGATCGATTTAGCTCGTAACTTCAGACCTAACTTACCAACAAAGGTCAAAATGGGTGGGGCTGGTGTTCGAGCCACCTTAGAAATGGCTCTTTATGGAATGCGCGAAGGACATTATATCTCAGAGTACGATATGCATCTTGGCAAGAAACTGGCTTATGCTATGACAGGTGGAGATCGTCCAGCAGGAATGCTCGTGGATGAGCAATATCTCTTAGATCTTGAACGAGAAGCCTTTATGAGTTTAGTGGGTGAAGCAAAGACTCAGGATCGTATTCGCCATATGCTCGCCAAAGGCAAGCCATTACGGAATTAGGGGGGGAAAAGCATGCAAGACGCCTACATTATACAGGCCAAGCGTACGGCTATCGGAAAATCAGTCAAAGGTTCCTTGGCACAGGTTCGCCCGGATGATTTAGGGGCTTATGTTATACAAGATATCCTTAAAAGAGTTCCTTCTCTTAAAACAGAAGAGATTGAGGACTGCATCATTGGTTGTTCGTTCCCAGAGGGAGAGCAAGGGATGAATATGGCTAAAGTTATGGCTCTGCGGGCCGGTCTTCCCTTTGACGTTCCTGGCGTGACAGTCAATCGCTTCTGCTCGTCAGGGCTTCAAGCGATTTCCATGGCAGCAGACCGAATTCGCTTGGGTGAAGCAGAGGTGATGCTCGCAGGTGGAGCGGAGAGCATGTCGATGGTCCCGATGGGTGGGGGCAAACCAGCACCGAATCCCTTCATGATCGCTAATGCCCCAGAAGTCTATCTCTCAATGGGTATAACCGCAGAAAACGTAGCTAAGAAATATGAAGTAACACGTGACCAACAAGATGCTTTCGCAGTACAAAGCCATCGAAAAGCCTTTGCTGCCCAAAGTAGCGGACGTTTTGATGATGAGATCGTTCCGGTTTCGCTACCCACTTGGGGAAAACCAGGTGAGAAGTGGTTTAACAAGGATGAGGGGATTCGGCCAGAGACCACTTCAGAATCGTTGGCCAAACTCAAGCCTGCCTTCCTGAATGGTGGCTCAGTCACGGCAGGGAACTCGTCCCAGACCAGTGACGGGGCAGCTATCTCTCTATTGATGTCCGAACGAAAAGCTCTGTCATTGGGTCTCCAACCAGTAGCTGTTTGGCGTGGATTTGCGGTCGCAGGCGTGGAGCCCGAACTTATGGGTATCGGCCCGATTAAGGCCATCCCCAAAGTTTTAAAGCAAGTTGGACTGACCTTGGACCAAATTGATTTATTCGAATTAAATGAAGCCTTTGCCTCGCAATCGCTGGCGATCATTAAGACGCTAGACATAGATCCAACTAAAGTCAATGTTAACGGTGGAGCTATTGCTTTCGGACATCCTCTAGGCTGTACTGGGGCAAAGCTCACAGCAACCTTATTACACGAAATGGGAAAACGGAAACTGAAATACGGCATGGTGACCATGTGTATTGGTGGCGGCATGGGTGCCGCTGGCGTGTACGAATTACTGTAATGTGAAAGGGGAAGCGCAGGGACGGTTCTGGTGCTTCCCCTAGAGCTTTACTAACCAAAACGGACTTGCTTAATTGTTTTCGTTCTAAATGTATAGAAAAAGCACGAGGTGCTGCATCGAACTTCGGACTTCGATTAAGAGGAGGAAAAAATCATGGATTTAGAATTACGTGGTGGTGGATTTTTACTTGCTGAAGTTTCCCCGGATCAGGTTTTTGTTCGTGAGGAAATAAATGAAGATCATCTGCAGCTTAAACGGATGGCACATAACTTTATGGTCAAAGAGGTTGCTCCGAAGATTGAGGAAATGGAGGAACAACAAGAAGGTGTTGTCCGCGAGGCAATGCGCCAAGCTGGAGAATTGGGATTATTAGGACTTGAAGTGCCTGAAGAATTCGGTGGTTTGAGCATGGATAAGGCCTCCACTGTTGTCGTGGGTGAAGAGGTTCCTCGCGGTGGTTCGTTTGCAGTGGCTTATGCAGCTCATACTGGAATTGGTACTTTGCCGATTGTCTATTTTGGAACACCAGAGCAAAAGGCCAAATATTTGCCCGGTCTCGCTAGTGGTGAAAAGATTGCCGCTTATTGTTTGACCGAACCCGGTTCAGGATCGGATGCTTTGGGTGCAAAAACGACTGCTGTTCTTAATGCAGAGGGAACTCATTATTGCTTGAATGGAACAAAACAATTTATAACTAATGCTGGTTTTGCTGATGTCTTCCTCGTCTATGCCAAAGTTGACGGAAAGCTGACCAATTTTGTCATCGAGCGTGAAACACCGGGTCTCTCCTTTGGACCAGAAGAGAAAAAAATGGGTATCAAAGGGTCTTCTACTCGTCAAGTCATCTTAGAAGATGTCATGGTTCCTGTAGAAAATGTGGTAGGTGAAGTAGGTCGCGGGCACGTGGTTGCCTTTAACATCTTGAATGTTGGACGTTTTAAACTGGCTGCGGGCGCTATTGGAAGTGCTTCAGTTGTGTTGGAGACAGCCCTTAAATATGCTTCTGAGCGCAAACAATTTGGAGTTGCACTCAACACGTTTGGAGCGATTCAAAGTAAACTGGGAGAAATCGCTACTAGGACTTATATGGCTGAAAGTGTCGTTTATCGTACAGCTGGTCTCATGGAGAATGGGTTCCACGGACTTGATCTGACCGGTGATTGCCGTAAAGAGGCGGGCAAAGCCTTGGAAGAGTACGCTATTGAGTGTTCTCTTAACAAAGTGTTAGCGTCTGAAGTTTTGGATTTTGCAGTCGATGAAGGAGTTCAGATTCATGGCGGTTACGGTTTCATTCAGGAATACCCGATTGAGCGAATGTATCGGGATTCCCGCATCAATCGCCTCTTTGAAGGAACCAACGAAATCAACCGTCTGCTCGTGCCAGGGACACTCCTAAAACGCGCTATGACTGGTGAACTTCCGTTGCTCCAAGCTGCTAAGGCTGTTAGCAAAGAACTAGTTTCCGGTGGGATGAGTAGTGATGCAGAGGGCTTAGAAGGTCTGACTCAAATCACTCAGAAGGCTAAGAAGTTGGTTTTGATGGCTGCAGGGCTTGCTGCTCAAAACTTGGGCGCTGGATTGAAAGACAATCAATTTGTTTTGATGGGACTGGCTGAGATGGTACTCCAAGTTTATGCGATGGAAAGTGCCGTTTTACGGGCTCGCAAAGTTCAAACTCTTGATGTTTCCGATCAGCATAAAGCGTTTGTCGAGAAAGCGGCAACACTGGGAACCTATGAGGCATTTAATATTCTCGAACAACAAGCTAAAGAAGTTCTGTGCGCTGTCGAAAAAGGAGATTCCCTCAGTACTGTTTTAGCAGGTATGCGTAAGCTCGTTCGTCGCCCAACGGTTGATATGATCGGGTTGCGCCAGGAAATCGCTCAATATGTCATTGAGAAAGAGGAATATCCGACTCGCTAAGAGAGTGAAAGTAATGGGTCTTTGCACGCTTACACGAGTTCCGTTTCACGCAGTGCGCAATGTGAACCGTGGTGTGTTTTTGGATCTGAACCGGGTTTATTCTTGTGAGAAATAGGAGTAAGCGCTTATGTTTGCGAAGAATTTCAGCGAACATGAGCGCTTACAAAATGGAAGTGCGCTTTATTTAAGAATGACGGAATATGGGAAGGTTAATCTTAAAGGGCAAACAATGTGGCAACGGACGGAAAAATTGATTAGCGTAGCCCACCCCGATTTCCGAGAAGAATTAATTCAAAAAGCGCAAAAGTTAGGTATCTGGCGGAGAAGCAATAAAATTTAAAATGTAGGAAATCAATAATATAGGCCATAGTCGGTTAAGACATGGCCTTTTTAGCTACAATGCTATCTGTTATCGAATGCGCATTTATCACAGAGGACGGTAAAGATTGAAATATATGCTGATTAAGTTATCAAACTATTCGGATATATCGTGTTTTTATGAACTAACTGTAGTAAAATGTAGTTAAAACAGAGTATGAAGTGAATGGAGTTGAATCAAGAGAAGTAATAACAAAGGGGGATAAGATTAGGATGAAAGCTAGTAGAGGAGAAGCTAGAACAAATAAGCAAAATATTAGCTTAGGGAAATATATTGGCAAAACATTAGTAACAGTTGTACCTATGGTATCTTTTATGGGACTGATGATTGTTTTAATATTGCGGTTAGATTGGTCTAAATCCGTACTTTTATTTCTATGTTTTCTATTATCCGGCTTAATCATTGGGGTTGTTGCCTCCTTGAAAAATTACAAAAAGTTTTTAAAACCCATCTATGTGATGGAACAAGGAATTATTCAGGTCGCTCAAGGGGATTTGACGCAAAGAATTAAAGTTATAAAGAATAGCGATGTTGCAGAATTAGGATATGCTTTTAATCATATGATGGAGAACTTTAACGGTATTATCCTGGATATTCGTGAGATGGCAAATTCTTGGGTCGTTTCGTCCGAAGAATTATCGGCCAGTTCTGAAGAAGTAACTGCGACGAACAGTGATGTTACCAGTCATACAAGCCAAATGGCTTTAGAGGCCCGAAATCAAGCTCAGACCATGCAACAGATGAAAACGATGGTAGCAGAACTCGCGAATGCTGCTCAAACAATCGCTGAACGTGCCAAGTCTGTTTCATGTGAGGCTGTAAAATCTGAACAACATTCCGAAGAAGGGTTGACTATGCTTTCGGTCATTGTGACTACCATGGAGGAAACCAATGAGTCCGTGAACAACTCTGTTCGGACGGTTGAGGATTTAGCCGATCAATCGTATCGCATCGGATCGATAACTGAAACGATTGCCCAAGTAGCACGGCAAACCAATCTTTTAGCACTCAATGCCGCAATAGAGGCTGCCCGGGCAGGGGAACACGGAAAGGGGTTTGCTGTTGTCGCTGATGAAATCCGTAAACTCGCCGAGAATGTTGCCTCTTCAACTCGCGAAGTAACGGAAATTACGGCTATGATTCAACAGAGTGTCCAGCACGCTGTTCAAGGAATGATGCAAACGAATACTAAGGTTAAAGAAAGTGTGGCATCGATTCACGAAGCACAGGCAGGCTTGACTGTTATTGCTCATGCGACGAAAGCAGTGGCTGACAATATTTCAGAGATCGCGGCCTCCAGCGAGCAAACGCTCGGAAATATGGAGGAGATGATCCACTATGTCAATACCGTCATAAACGTTTCGGAAGAAGCTGCTGCTACTGCTGAAGATATTGAGGAGGCAACCACGGAAGTGACGGCCACCATGCAAGTCGTTGCCGCAGCGGCCCAAGCCCTTGCGCAAAACGCTAGTCAGCTTCAGAAAGAAGTTGAACAATTTAAGGTATAGTGGGAACAATAACAAACAACTACATGGCAAAGGTATGTATCCGGTACAATAGAAATCTAGAAAAGAACTGTTCCCTTTGCCGGGGAAACGGTTCTTTATTTAATCTTAACGTGGAATTCACAATTTCATGACTTCTTAATCTTAAAATTTAGGTATACTAAATCTGTCCTCATTTAAAGAGGAAAAATAGGTCATGGAAGAAGGGGATTGTAATGTTTGGTTTTCTCTTAGTTTTGCTCTGTATTGGAGCCTATTATTATTATAAGCAAAATGGCTGTCATTCTCATAACTTGGCAAATTCTCACCCAGACGCACTTGACATTCTTCGTGCGCGTTATGCCCGCGGCGAGATTAATTCTGAGGAATTTAACGAACGCAAGAAAACTTTAGGATAAGGGGGAATACAAATGATGCATGGTGGTGGAAATGTGATGCGCGGGTTTGGTCAAGGTTACATGACTTATGGACACGGATGGATGGGATTTCTTCCTTTAGTTAGCCACCTAATTTTCTTTATTGTGGTAGTTGTGCTTGCTGTTATTTTCATGCGTCGACATGGTGCAAAAATTCGAACGAACCAAACTCAAAATGACCCTGCTTTAAAGATACTGCGTGAACGATATGCTCAAGGGGAGATTGACACAGAGGAGTTTAATCAAAGAAAGCAAGACCTCTCGAATTAATGTTAATGAGTTAAATGGGCTTCTATAATTAATGCTACTGCGATCTTCTTGCCAAGAAGGTCGCTTTTTTGTTTTTTCACCCATTCCGAGAATTTCTCAAATATTAATATTGAAGGCTAAGCAGTTCTCGTCTATGATAAGAGTAGGGTCAGTCGTAGAGTTTAACGTTGCATGTTGAAACTTTAAACTGATAGGCTGGCATAGGAAGAAATACGAGGTAACATTTTGAGAACCGGGGGTTATGATGGAACACTGTTCATCTTTAGGGAAAACGGCCTTACTCATTGCCATGGCCGAAGGAAATAGAACTGAAGAGTATGTGTCAAATGCAAGGGAAAAGGGTTTCCAAGTTGCGGTGGGTAAAGTTGGGTCTATGGATGTTCAAAAGGTTATTGCAGCGGTTGAGACTGCGGCCAAACGCGAGAATCTCGTAGATGATCGCTATCGCTCCCAACATGCTCTATATCACGCCATTCTTGATGCCTTACAAGGGTTAGGGCGAGGACCACTCCAGTTAGGGAATGTTTTGCGCACGGTCGGACTCCGTTTTGCAATCGTCCGCGGGCCGCGCATTGTTGAGGATACAGATGACCTCTGGATTGCCGTTGGTATGTATGGAATGATCGGGGCTCCGATTAAAGGGCATGAACATGAAGTGTGTGGATTAGGAATTAACCATTTATAATAGGGTTAATTCTTTAAAGAACATTTAAGTAAATTGCAATGAAATAGGGAATGCTCATAGTTATTAGATGTTAGAGGGCTAAGCTGTAAACGAATGTTTATGGCTTAATCCTCTTTTTCATTGCCTTGAGGAGGGAAAATATGAGCGTAGTATTAGCAGAAAAACTGGAGATTATCTTAGATGGAGAATCACTTACGTTTGAACAGATGGTTGCGGTGGCGCGGTACGGTGCCAAAGCTCGCTTAAACCCTGAGGCGAAAGAAAAAATCCTAAAATCCAGAGAGTACGTCGATCATCTGATTGAGGGAAATAAAACTGTCTACGGAATTACGACCGGCTTTGGGATGTTTAGCGATGTCTTGATTTCTAAAGAAGATGCTAAAAAACTGCAGCGTAATCTCATAATGAGTCATGCGACAGGGGTGGGTGAGCCCCTGCCCAATGAAGTGGTCAGAGGAATTTTGCTGCTGCGAGCCAATGCCTTAGCGAAGGGATTTTCCGGCATACGGCTCTCCACCTTGGAAACGTTGCTTGCGGTGTTGAATGAGGGAATAGTCCCTGTTGTACCTGAGAAGGGGTCGCTCGGAGCGAGCGGGGATTTAGCGCCTTTGTCCCATATGGTTTTGGTCTTGATCGGTGAGGGAGAAGCGTTTTATAAGGGGCGTCGGATGAGTGGACGGGAGGCATTAGCTATAGCAGGAATAGAGCCCGTTGTTTTGGAAGGAAAAGAGGGTCTGGCCCTGATTAACGGAACCCAAGTTATGACGGCGGTTGCAGCTCTCGCAGTTTGGGATGCGGAAATTTTATGGGAATCTGCAAATATTACAGCTGCTTTGACCTTAGAAGCCCTCGAAGGGATTCTCGATGCGTTTGATCCAAAAATTCATGCAACGCGTCCGCATTCGGGTCAGATGGAAGTGGCCCAACAAATTCGACTCCTTACCGCAGGGAGTACGTTTGTGGCAGGCAAACAACGCCTTAGGGTTCAGGACGCTTACGCCCTACGTTGTATTGCCCAAGTTCACGGTCCTTCAGGGGATGCGATAACTTATGTAAA
Organism: Desulfosporosinus metallidurans; assembly: GCF_001936615.1. Taxonomy (GTDB): domain Bacteria; phylum Bacillota; class Desulfitobacteriia; order Desulfitobacteriales; family Desulfitobacteriaceae; genus Desulfosporosinus; species Desulfosporosinus metallidurans. Next base: position 20,162 of record NZ_MLBF01000030.1, on the reverse strand, counting down.
AAAGGTTGTAGAAATTGAGATGAACTCTGCAACTGATAATCCCTTGATTTTCCCTGAAGAGGGGGAAGTTCTCTCCGGCGGGAATTTTCACGGTCAACCTGTGGCCTTAGCGATGGACTTTCTGGGAATTGCGGTGGCTGAACTCGCTAATATCTCAGAGCGACGCTTGGAACGTTTAGTTAATCCCAACTTAAGTGGACTGCCTGCGTTTTTAACCCCTGATGGAGGATTAAATTCTGGATTTATGATTGTGCAGTATTCTGCAGCCTCACTGGTTTCCGAGAACAAAATATTGGCTCATCCAGCTAGTGTGGATTCGATTCCTTCTTCGGCAAACCAAGAAGACCATGTGAGCATGGGAACGATTGCCGCCCGTAAGGCCCGAAGTATCTTGGAAAACGCAGTTCATGTTGTGGCTATGGAACTTCTAGCCGCCTGCCAGGGTGTTGATTTAAGAAAGGGAACAGAGCACCTTCAACTGGGGAAGGGAAGCGAGGGTGTTTACCAGCTTGTTCGGTCAAAGGTAGGCATGCTAAAAGAGGATCGCGTCATGTATACGGATATTCAGGTTGCTAAAGAGTTGGTTTCTTCAGGGAAGCTCGTTGCAACGGTACAGCATTAATTATGAAAGAAAAGGGTAGAAACGGAATTATCATTTGGTTTACTAGATTATAAGAGGAGTTCTAGAAAAGAAGTAGGATGTATTCAATCATCAAGCAAGAGGAGGATGAAGTATGATTGTTGCACATGAAAGAGATGTCAAAAGGTTAAAACTTGAAGGGGACTCACTGAAAAATGTCCATAAAAAAGTCCTTATTTCTCCCCAGGAAGGCTGGGAAGGACATGTTATGCGGGTTTTTGATCTAGATGTGGCCCCACATTATTTACATCTTAATGGGAAACGGGATCCTTCATTTAGATGGAATAGATCAGTAGGGCATAAGTAGTGTAGTGTGCAGTGTGAAGATTTTCGGATTGGGTATAATAAAACAAAAGGTAAAGATTCATGTTTAGATGTTTAGACATGAATCTTCTTCTATACTTTTATAGTTTGTAACCATGTTGCAACTAAATGAAGCGCCCGCGCGAAGGCTGAAAACCAAATCTAGCTGCATACTGAAGAAAAAAGAATGTATAGAGTATTTACCTTGACATATAGCATAGGGGGGTATACTATATTCATGTGAGGTGATTTCATGAAGCCAGAAGAAAAGCAAGTCCATTCTTGTCCAGTTTGTCAGAGTAGCGGGGAAGATACAGGAGAACGAACGAGCCACCATGATGATAAAACAATTAAAGAACTCGTAACTCGGATGAACCGCATTGAAGGACAAATTCGGGGAATTAAAGGGATGATTGAGCGTCACGTCTATTGTGATGATATTTTAAATCAGATATCCTCTGCTCAATCCGCCTTAGATGGTGCATCACGATTGCTCCTAGAAAAACATATGAAATCGTGTGTCAGAGAACAACTCCAAGACGGAGATGAACAGGTTATCGATGAGGTTCTAAAAACCATCTTTCGCATGATTCGCTAAGCGCTCTATGAATTCACTTATATTTGGTGGAGGTCTCTTTAAGGAGGGATAAAACACATGACAGAACAAGCAGTCCGAGAGAAAAAAGAAATTCAAGTCTATGGCATGTCCTGCCAGAATTGCGTCAACCATGTCACTAAGATTTTAGAGAAATACCCTAGTGTGGAGCATGTGCAGGTGTCCTTAGATGATTCCAAGGCTACTTTTGATTGGGATCCCACTCAAGTCAACTTGGTGGATATACAACAGGAAATTGAGGAAGCCGGATATTCTATGGAAAAGCCTGCCGATGGACAGGAAGATCAGGAAAAGGCAGAGCCTGATAGGCCGGATAAACAAGGGAATACTGGGAACAAAGGGACCTCAGAAAGGTCGGATTCCCCCCCCGCCACTCTGGTCGCAGGAGAACAAAAACAGCAGTTTAAAATTAGTGGCATGACTTGTGCTAATTGCGCTTTGACGATTGAAAAGGGTCTTAAATCGATGCCTGGGGTTAAAACAGCTGCCGTTAATTTTGCTTCGGAAAAACTTACAGTGGAAATGGATCCCAATGTAGTTAAGGAGGAAACTCTCCTTGCAAAGATCAAGGACCTCGGGTATGCTGCTCAAAGCCAAAACGATGGAAAACAACAATTTAAAGTAGCCGGAATGACGTGCGCCAATTGTGCCTTAGCGATTGAGAAAAAGCTCAAAGGAACTCAGGGAGTACAAAATGCCGCGGTTAACTTCGCGAATGAAACGGTTACGGTGGAGTTTGATCCAGGTGTCGTTACTATGCGAGAAATCTTTGAACAAGTGCGGGACGCGGGCTATACTCCCCTCGAAAATAAGGGCGAAAATCAAGACGATCGGAGCGCGATCAAACAGCGCAACTGGCTGATTTTCAGTGCGGTTCTTTCGTTGCCTGTTATGCCGCTGATGTTTCTCCCAATGTCAAGACCTATAATGTATACGATTCTTGCTTTGGCCACGATTGTCCAGTTTACGGCTGGTTGGACCTTTTATCGCGGAGCTTATCACGCCTTGAAAAACCGCTCAGCCAATATGGATGTCTTGGTGGCCTTGGGGATTACAGCTGCTTATGGGTATAGTCTAATGACGACGTTGCACATGTTCTTCCCGGCGTTATTTTTCGAGGGACCCAATTTTTTTGATACGTCCGCTTTGCTGATCACCTTTGTGCGCTTCGGAAAATATCTGGAGGCTAAAGCGAAAGGGCGGGCTGGTCAGGCCTTAAAACGACTGCTGGAGTTACAGGCTGATAAGGCGCGGTTACTTGTCGACGGTCAAGAAAAGGAAGTAGCTGCATCGGATTTAAAAATCGGCGATCTTGTCCTCGTAAAATCGGGGGAACGAATACCAGTTGACGGGGAAATCATGGAAGGACAAGCTAGTATTGATGAGGCGATGCTGACAGGGGAATCCATCCCTGTTGACAAAAAAGTGGGCGACCCTGTGATTGGAGCCACGATTAATCGATCGGGGAGTATTAAAGTAAAAACGACCAAAACTGGTCAAGATACCGTCCTTTCTGGAATCATCAAAATGGTGGAAGATGCCCAAGGGGTTAAGCCCCCGATTCAACGGCTAGCGGATACGATTTCTAATTATTTTGTTCCCACAGTCGTTTCTATTTCAGTCATAACCTTTTTAATTTGGTACTTGGGGCTGCATAGTACGTTTGTATTTGCCTTCACGGCTGCGATTGCTGTTTTGGTGGTTGCTTGTCCTTGTGCTTTGGGACTGGCCACTCCGACGGCGATTATGGTTGGCAGTGGGGTAGGGCTAAATCGTGGTATCTTATTCAAATCAGCTGCTGTACTCGAGGGGATTGCTCACTTACAAGTGATTGGGTTTGATAAAACGGGGACGTTGACCAAAGGGACTCCTGAAGTGACGGACATAATATTGTATGATTCTTATACAAAAAAAGATGTCCTAACAATTGCGGGAGCAGGTGAAAATCCCTCGATTCACCCGCTGGCACAGGCGGTTGTCGCCGAGGCCAAGAAAGAACATCTGATCATCCAAGAGGTGGAGAATTATTCAGAAGTGGGCGGCTATGGCGTCACCTGTGCTTATGAAAGTCAGCAGTTACTCATAGGTAACATTAAGTTGATGCACTTGAACCATGTGGATGTCCAAGAAGCAGAAAAGGACTTTCATCGCCTAGCTGAAGCGGGCAAAACTACCAGCTTTATAGCCTTAGGGGGTCGAGTGATTGGACTTATCGCCCTAGCAGATGTGGTTAAAGAGAGCACAAAAGAGGCCATTGATCGGCTGCATGAGCTAGGGTTGAAAACCTTCATGATCACAGGGGACAATAAAAAAGTCGCTCAGATGGTGGGAGAACAGGTCGGGATTGATGAAGTGATGGCTGAAGTCTTACCACAAGATAAGATAAATATTATTAAAAAGTATCAAGACCAAGGCTTTAGAGTAGCAATGGTGGGGGATGGGATTAATGACGCACCAGCCTTAGCCCAATCCGATGTTGGAATTGCTATTGGCTCAGGAACCGATGTGGCCAAGGAAACCGGAGATGTCGTTTTAGTCCGCAATGACCTCCTTGATGTCGAGCGAGCAATACGCTTAGGGAGAAGGACGCTTGCTAAAATAAAACAAAATCTTTTCTGGGCTTTGATTTATAATACGATCGGTATCCCAATTGCTGCCGGAATCCTGTATCCTCTAACCGGGCAACTTTTACCTCCTGAGTGGGCTGGACTAGCCATGGCCTTCTCGTCTGTATCCGTGGTGACCAGTTCGCTCCTGTTGAGAAGGTATGACAAAAAGCTGGTGGCCTAGACTTGGGTTAGTTTTCCTCTGTAGGCACTTCATAGTGCGATCTTAGGAGGATAAATATAAACGGTGAAATTTCGAATGGGGGTGAGAACATGAGCCAAACTATACTGAAAATTGAGGGTATGACTTGTAACCATTGCAAGATGAGGACTGAAAAAGCATTGCAAGGGGTAAGTGGTGTTGAAAGCGTTAAAGTCGATCTTGCGGCCAAAGAAGCTGTTGTATCGGGAGATGCTGAGCGCGCTAATCTCGTCAAAGCGGTTACAGATGCAGGGTATACAGTGGTGGGATAAGTATTTAACAAAAAGAACCGTTATCAAGCGGTTCTTTTTGTTTTGCCAAACTCTGTACACAGGGTGAATCAGGGATTGAACATTTGGATAAACTATCCCTGAGGTGATGATCTTGCCCAGAAATGATGGCAATAAAGATAAGAGTGAAGACTTAAAGAAACTTGAGTTAACAATCCGTAATATCCACAAAAATGAAGAATTCTTAGCGGAAAATGCTGAGGAACTTACTCCACATCAACTTAAGGATGTCAAAGCACATCTGGCATCCAAAAAGAAACACCTTGAAGAAACAGATGGTACTATTAAATAGGAGCGTTACGCTCCTTTTTTGTTTATATTCTTCCGCTATTTGTATACTTAAGCAAATATGATAAAATGGCTTGCGGACAGATAAAACAGTACTAGTTTTCGGATAGCCTCTTGATTTTATGTCTAAGCGAGGAGAGCACATGATCGGCTGGAGAATTATCAAGACAGGGATTGCGGTTACCTTATGTCTGTGGATTGCTCAATTACTAAACTTTGAATATCCGTTTTACAGTGCCATTGCCAGCGTCATCGCCATGCAAGCCACGATAGAGGGTTCATTGAAAGCTGGAATTCATCGCATGCAGGGAACGATCGTTGGTGCCATAACGGGCTATGCCTTTGCGCTCGTCGCAGTACATAATCCTTGGTGGACAGGTCTGGGTCTCATTGGAACCATGATGGTTCTGAAGTATATGAAGTGGCCTGAAGCAATGAGTATAGCAAGCATTGTTTTTATCGCTATTACCGTAAATCTAACTGGAAAGCCCCTTGATTATGCGGTTAATCGCATCATTGATACGGCTTTAGGAATTGTTGTTGCCTATTTGGTGAATCGTTGGGTTGTTCCACCATTTCGGGTGCTTCTAGATTCTGAGGAAAGGCTAGAAGAGGAAAATGAAAAGGGCAAGGTTAAGGGTAATGAATGAACAATTTAAATATAAGATACAATATTACAAGAGGGATACTTGCGTATCCCTCTTACCTGAAATCCCGTTACCACTTTGGGGTAACGTTAGATGCGGGTTCCACCCTTGAGATGTTCCTCTGCAAATTGAATCATGCGTTTGGTCATTTGACCGCCAACAGATCCATTTTCACGACTTGTGCGGTCGCCCCCAAGTTGAAGGCCCATTTCATTTGCTACTTCATACTTAAATTGATCCAATTGTTGTGAAGCTCCTTGAGCTGCGGGTGTATTAGTGTTTCTTTCTCCTGCCATGATAGGTGCCCTCCTTTAAAATTGTGTTTGTGTACTGGAACATTCTTATTATGTGTGTTAGCGATTTTCTTACTCAGGTAATTATTGCTACAATATAGAGTGCTTTCCTTTTCTGGATGACTGGAGGTTAAGGACTAAAATTGTGCTTAAACATGGCATGAATGAAGGTTGATTTTACCAGGCTCAAGGGATAAAATAAGACTATGTTTAGTAAGGCTATGTTTAAGAGATTATAGGAGGCTGCAGGATCTTGAAGATGAAGGAACCGGTTAACACTTGGACTCATTTTATTCCGTTTATGGCAGCAATTGTGGGGCTGGTATTTCTCATTCTTATGAGTAAAAACGATATTTCCAAACTTATTACCATGACAATCTATGGGCTTAGTATGATCGCTCTTTATGGGGCAAGCTCAGTCTATCATTGGGTTCGGACCACACCTCAGAAAGAACTTATCCTAAAAAAGGTTGATCATATCGCAATCTACTTTTTAATTGCGGGTTCCTATACCCCGGTTTTTTACTATGGACTAGAAGGGGCATGGCGCTGGGCGATGCTTATTGCTGTTTGGACCTTAGCCACCATAGGAATGGCGTTAAAACTGTGGTTTATTCATGCTCCACGTTATGTATCGTCCGCTTTTTATGTCTCCCTTGGCTGGATTGCGTTAGTCCCGTTCTTACAACTTATTAAACATTTAGAAATGGGAGCGATTATTCTCATGGCCGTAGGTGGCGTAGTATATACAATAGGCGCCATTATCTATGCTACCAAAATCTTTGATTTCTTTCCGAAACGCTTTGGATTTCATGAAATATTCCATTTGTTTATTGCGGCTGGAAGTATTGTGCATTTTATTATGATACTAATTTATATTGTACCCATGAAGGGATAGACTGTGAAACTACGATTACTTATATGAGAAATTAGAGGAGTGGCATATATTGCCACTCCTCTTTATTGATTTTCTTCTGAGCAAAAAGCCGCGGCCTCTTCTGCGCTGCAATTCCCGTATACGAGTCTCATTAACCCAGGATAATACGTATCAAATCCTAGGACACCGTTCCAAACGATATTAAGAACCTGATCTTTAGAGGGTTCCGCATCTGCCAGATCAAGGAACGTGCGATACCGAATTTCACCATTATCCATATCCATTTCAAAGTTTCCGTTGGCAAGTTCATAGTTTACTCGGCTCATGAAATCACATACTTCTAGGCGTTTGGAGTGGGGGATTTTTTGATTAATATGCGTATTGCAAAGTAAGGATTCTTGCTCTTCATCAACCAAAAGGAAAGAACGAAAATTTGTGTTAACGCCGCGAACCTCAAGTTTGATGATTTCATTCTTGTTGTCAAAATCAAATTCCCAGCCGTTTTGTTTTAGAATTTCATAGAGCACTCGAAACAAAGACATGTATTTACCACCCTCCCTTATCTAGCCTCTTTTTAACAGAATTCCACGCGGAGTCTGTCAATTCCTTCTAGTAAAGAATGGTATTTTAAAAATATACTTTTCTGAAAAAAGCAGGTTATTCTTAATCTATCGCGAATTAAAATAGAGATAGGTAACTCAAAGGAGGGCTTTTGTTGAGTTCACTTAAACACCAAATCCTTTTGTTGATGCTAGGTTCGCTGGTGGTTTTAGCAGCGATTTTTATTTTTGTATTCGGATGGTATATGCGCGTACGGGCCGTGGATGCAGCCATCGTTAAAGCAAAAACGGATTTAGAAACTTGTATGGAAATCATTCAACTCAGCGCCCCGGGTCCTTGGCATGTAGAAGGGGGAACACTTTACAAAGGGCAAACTCAAATTTCGCATCGCACGGAACTTGTGGATCATTTAGCTGAATTAACGGGCGATACAGTGACTCTATTTCTAGATGATACTCGCGTTGCTACCACTGTGCGCAGTGCTGATGGAGAACGGGCAATCGGCACAAAGGTGTCGGATCTAGTTGCCCTGACCGTCTTAAAAAATGGTCAGATTTACCTTGGAGAAGCGAATGTAGTAGGACAACTTTTCCAAACGGCCTATGAGCCAATTCGTGATGCACAGGGGGACATAATAGGGATCTTTTACGTTGGAATTTCAAAAAGTTATGCACAGTTATTCATTGTTAATTCGTTAATCCGCATGGCTTTGCTTGGCTTGGGACTGACCCTGATCGTTATTTTAATGACTTGGTTTTTTATCCAGAAAGTCATCATCCGCCCACTCCATGATATCACGCTAGGAACGCGTGATGTCGCAACTGGGCATATGACTGAAAAAGTCAATGTTACCGGGCCTAAAGAAATTGGAGATTTGGCGGTTGCTTTTAACCAAATGGTTGAGCGACTAGGGAATATAGCAGACGAAATGAGCAAAGCGACAGCGCCAAGAGAGCAAAAAGAGAACTACGGATTTTTTGTTGATGAACAGAGTGTTGAGGAAAACGATATTTTGAACGAGAGTAGTCCGATGAAATCCTCGAATGCCGGATATGATGGTTCGAGTAATTTTTACTGCACTGGAGGGCAAGTCTTGCCGAAAGGGCTGAATCAGCTTACCCTAAGGCAAATCATCTCCTTTTTGCGCGAAACAGACATTCCTGTTTCGGCTGAAAATGTCGCTGAAGGGGTAAATCTTACTAGGGTAACGGTTCGTAGGTATTTGGATTTTTTGGAACAATCCGGTGTTTTGACAACGGAGTTAAAATATGGAACAGTGGGGAGACCAGTAAAACTATTTCAGTCAGTAAACGATCTAAGTATCAATAAAATGGGATAAATATGCAGATATACATAACTAAAAACCTCCATAACAGGAGGTTTTAGTTATGTATATTAAAGTTTCTTTATTTACTTAATGAACATAATGGTGACAAGATGATGAAAGATAGATAAGCTAAAATGGGAAGAAATTTTCGGAATATTCCGGGATTGTGAATTATGTGACAATCATTGGAATCAAAGAAATCCGGGAAATGGTTTAAAACATACCTCGAACAAGAAGTCGTAAACACTTGCCAAATGTCATAGGTATGTTTTAGAAAACATTTTAGGGGAGGAAAAAGAGATGGATGTTTCTCGTCGTGGTTTCCTGAAACTTTCAGGGCTTTCCATCGCTGCATTTGCCACTGGCTTGGGATTTGACCCTGCCGTAGCAGAAGCAAAAGGGTATGCGCTGAAACTGGAAGGAAGCAAAAAGATACCGAGTATCTGCCACTTCTGTTCCGGAGGATGTGGAATGCTCTTGTATGTGAGAGAGGGTAAGTTGATTCACCTGGAGGGTGATCCGGATCACCCGACCAATGAAGGGACTCTCTGTCCCAAGGCGGCAAGTTTACTTAGCGTAGCCAACTCACCGGACCGTGTGACCAAGCCGAAACGCCGTGCGCCAGGAGCAGATCATTGGGAAGAAATTTCTTGGGAAGACGCACTTGACCGCGTTGCCAAGAAAACAAAAGAAGTTAGAGAGGCTAGTTGGAAAGCTGCCGATGAAATTGTCAATGCTAAAACAGGACAAACGGAATCGTTCGCAGCGAGTCGCGCTGAAGGAATCGCTTTTTTGGGTTCTGCTGAAGTGGATAATGAAGAGTCCTACCTTATTTCGAAATTTTGTCGCTTAATCGGCACACCGTACAATGAACACCAGGCCCGTATATGACACGCTCCCACGGTGGCAAGTTTGTCACCTTCATTTGGTCGGGGCGCGATGACAAATTCCTGGTCTGATTTGCAAAATGCTGAGGTCTTTTTAATTGCGGGTAGTAACTGTGCGGAAAACCATCCGATTGCAATGCGTTGGATTAATCGAGCAAAGGAAAAAGGCGCAAAAATAATTGTTGTAGATCCGCGCTTTACGCGGACTGCATCTAAAGCAGATCTCTTTGCTCAAATCCGTCCGGGAACGGATATTGCCTATTTGGGCGCTATTATTAATTACATTATAGAAAATAAATTATTTGATCAAAATTATGTCTTAAATTACACCAATGCCCTGCTTAAACTAAGCAAAGATTATAAATTAGAAGAAGGGCTCTTCTCAGGTTATGATACCAAAACACGAAAGTATGGTGTCGCGAGCTGGGGTTATCAACTTGGACCAGATAACAAGCCTATTAAAGCGGAAAACCTTGAGGACCAGGACAGCGTATTTGCGAAGCTCAAAGCTCACTATTCAAGATACACGTTCGAAACAGCCGAGAAAATAACCGGTATTCCTGCGGCTAAAATTAAGGAAATTGCTGAGACGTTCTCCAAAGGAAAACCAGGAACCATTCTCTATGCCTTGGGAATGACTCAACACACTACAGGTGTTCAAGGAATTCGTGCCTATGCTGTTATCCAATTGCTCTTAGGTAACATCGGAAAAGCTGGTGGGGGCATCAATGCACTGCGTGGAGAGCCGAATGTTCAGGGTTCGACCGACATGGCCAACCTTTTTAATAATTTGCCAGGTTATTTGCCACATCCCATCAGTACGGATAAGAGCATTCGTGATTATCTTGTTCGCAATGGGTCAGTTCAAGAAAAACCGTTAGTAGCCCTTCTTAAAGCATGGTTTGGTGAAAATGCCACTAAGGAGAATGACTACGGGTTTGGATATTTGCCGAAAAACAATCCCTCAACGAACGCGACGATGGTAAAACTCTTTGAGCTGATGCAAAAAGGACAATTTAAGCTTCTCTTTAACGTTGGCTCCAATTCGTTGGTTTCCATTCCGAACCGACAGCTCGTCCGTTCTGCCTTAACTAAACTCGATATGATGGTCGTATCCGACCTCTACGAAATCGAAACTGCCCAGTTTTGGCGTGAACCTGGGGTAAAATCGGCAGATATTAAGACGGAAGTGATCATGTTTCCAGCGGCCTTTGTGTATGAGAAAGATGGTACCTTGACGAATTCTTCCCGTTGGATCCAGTGGAAAGATGCCGCGCTTAAGCCACTTGGGGAATCGAAACCGGACCTAGATCTTTTGGATCATCTCTTTAAGAAAATTCGTAAATTGTATGCTGGGAGCACGGATGCTAAAGACGCCCCAATCTTAAATGCTCGTTGGGATTATGGTGAGGTGCCAAGTGCTTTAAAAGTGCTTCAGGAACTCAATGGCTATGATGAAACAACGGGTAAGCTAACTCCGACTTTGGCCGATTACTTAAAAGCACCGGTTGGTACGGTTTCGACTGGATGCTGGATCTATGCAGGGGTAACGGGGAACGGAAACCTGGCGGCTCGTCGTAAAAATGCTGACGCTACAGGTCTTGGATTGTATAAAGACTGGAGTTTTGCTTGGCCGGGGAATATTCGGATTCTCTATAACCGCGCTTCCTGTGATGATAAAGGGCAGCCGGTTGATGCCAAACGCAAACTTATATGGTGGGATTCTGTAACCAATGTGTGGGCAGGAAATGATGGACCGGACGTTGTGGATAAGACCAAGGGACCTGATACGCCTGAAGGGAAGCAAAGTTTCCGTATGAATCCAGAGGGAGTAGGTCGTTTATTTGCAGCCAATTATATGAGTGGTATGCCGGTAACGCCGCCCGCAGACGGTCTACCTGCTATCGGTGTTCGTCCTGCTGGGTTATGTGTGGATGGACCAATGCCGGAATTTTACGAACCGACAGAAAGTCCGACGACCAATATTTTGCATCCGAAGGTCTCTATCAGTCCAGTGGCCTTGGTTCTTTCCTCTTCTCCAGAGATTCAGAAAATCGGTAAAGCAGAAGATTTCCCGCATGTCCTGACCACTTATGGAGTTGTCGAGCATTTCTGTGCAGGGGGGATAACCCGTAATATTCCGTGGCTTAATGAGATCATGCCGGAACCTTTTGCTGAATTCAGTAAAAATCTGGCGAGTAAAATTGGGGTTAAAGAAGGAGATATGGTCGAAGTTTCTTCTGCTCGCGGTAAGGTCACCGTTCGAGCTTTAGTAACGGATCGCCTCCAGACGTATAAAGTCAACGGAAAGGACACTGAAACCATCGGAATGCCCTGGAGCTGGGGCTTTGCCAGCTTAAGTCCTGGTCCGAGTACCAATGATTTGACCATCGCTGCACTGGATCCTGGAGCAGGTACTCCAGAGTACAAAGTTTGCCTAGTCAACATAAGGAGGGCATAGCGATGACAAGGAAAATGGTTTTTGTAGACACGTCAAAATGTACTGGGTGTAAAGCTTGCTCTGTGGCCTGTAAGGAATGGAATGAGCTACCCGCGGAAAAAACCCAGCTGGTTACAAGTTATCAAACTCAAAAGGACTTTACCACGAAGACGTGGACGTATATGACATTCATTGAGAAGTATGAAAATCAAAAAATGAATTTTCTAATGCGCAAGGCTCAATGCTTCCACTGTGCTGAACCTGCTTGCCTAAAGGCTTGTTCTTCGCAGGCAATTTCCAAGACTGACTCCGGGTACGTCGTGATCGATCACGATAAATGCATTGGGTGTGGATATTGTGTCGAAAATTGCCCGTTCGGGGTGCCGAAGCTCGATCCAGTCAAGAAGAAATCCTACAAATGTACGGGGTGCATCGATCGTGTCGAAAATAACTTGAAGCCAGCGTGTGTCCAAACCTGTCAGCCTGGGGCTTTAGAGTTTGGAGAACGTGACGCCTTGTTAGCCCAAGCGAAAAAGCGTCTCTCTGAAGTACAAAAGACTCATCCCAAGGCACAGCTCTATGGAGAAAAGGAAATGGGTGGCACGACCTATTTCTATCTGTTATTGGACAGCCCAGACGTTTATGGACTCCCTGTTAGCCCAACAATACCGCTCTCTCTGACCTTGTGGAAAGATGTTATTCGTCCAGTTGGTGGAATAGCAGTTGGTGGAGCGGCTGCCGCCGTGGTTGTTGGGGTTTTCGCCAATCTCTTGAGAGGAAATTACAGGTCCAGCGAGGATGACTCTACCAATCAGGCAAATAGCAAGAAAGGGGGGAAATCGTAATGGCAGTCAAAATGCAAACCAAGAATCAAACCCAAAAGCCGATTGATCCAAATAAGGTTTTACGTTTTACTAAGGGAGAACGCCTGAGTCACTGGGTTCATGCCATTGCCTTCTTTGTGTTGCTCTTTACCGGACTTGGAGTTCTCAGCACTGTTTTCCAACCAGTGATGACTGTCTTCGGGGGAATTCAAGTTGCTCGGGTGATTCACCGTGGTGTAGCGGTCGTTTTTGTTGCTGTGGTGGGTCTGATGTTCTTTGTTGGAAATCCACGCTATCACTGGGAATGGTTAAAATCGGTTTTTAACTTCACGAGAGCAGATTTGCAACACGTCACGGCATTTCCTAAGGAGTTCTTCGGGGGACACGGTACCTATCCACCTCAAGACAAGTATAATGGGGGAGAAAAAATTAATTCGCTGATCACTATTTTTGGCTCTGTTTTTATCACGCTTAGTGGAGTCGTGATGTGGTTCGCCCCATCGTTTCCTGTTGTTTTGGTCCGTTGGGCTTATCCTGTGCACGACCTGTCCATGATTATGATGACGGCAGCTGCCATCGGGCATATGTATTTAGGCCTTTTACACCCGGATTCAAACCCTGCATTGCCAGGTATGCTGAATGGTTATGTGTCCACAAAGTTTGCGCGTGCACACCACGCCAAATGGTATGAACGGGTAAAGAATGAGCAAAAGAATGTATAATTATATTCATAGATATTGTACATTGATCGAGCATGAAGGTAGTAAGGAGAGACCCTTTGATGGACAAAATAACGCCTAAAACGGAAATTACGGAAGATATGACAATGGAACACGCTTATCAGACCTATAGCCTACTTAAGCAAGAAGTCAGATGCTGGCAAGATGAGAGGGGTAACTTCTGGACGGAGAGATTGATTCCTGCGGAGACTCCCCCTTACTATCCCCTTGTGGATTTACCGGAAGATGCGGTTTTAGAACTTTGGCAAAGGTTGAATCGGGTCGAGGGAGTAGTCGTTTCAGAATCGGACTTAAGGGAAAAATGGATTGAATTTAAGGCAGTTCAACCCGTAACAGACACAGAAATGTTAAGTCGCTTATACATCACATTAAGCGGCGTGGCACGGCTTTCTCGCGAAACGGCTGTGGAAACGAAAAAGGATGCGGTTAATTACCAAGCTGATCATCTGGAAGAAGTTTCGCACGAAAGCAGGGCATGCCTGATATGTGGTGAGGATGCCGCGCTTTCTGTACTCACTCCACCAAACGGTAAACGTTACATGCACTGTATGTTGTGCGGCCATGAATGGCCAGCGAAGCGTGTCGGCTGCATTTGCTGCGGAAGTGAAGAAGCATCTGAACAGATCTACCTTCATACAGAGGAATTTCCAGGCGTTGATATGGTCGTTTGCCAAGTATGCGGGCAGTATTTCAAAGAGGTGGATTTGCGCGTACTATCTGTGGAAGACTTTGTTTGGGAAGATGTGAGAACCCTACCGTTAAATTATGCGGCGGAACAATGGTTTGCCGAACATGCAAAACTATCTGGAAATGTCCAGTGAGGCCTAAAGTTCTATAGGTCCTGGACGAGGAGAAGCGCTCAGAAATGATTTATCTGAGCGCTTCTTAATATTTTCCAGACATATCTTGGTCTGTTATAAGGCATTGTTCTTGTATATTGTGAAATTTCACTATATAGTGATAAAACACATTGCGATAAAACTGAAGGAGTGAAAATGTGCAACCAATAAAGGGCAGAGAACTGGTATATGCGATTTTATTAGAGGATGGTTCATATTGGTTAGGTGGAGGGATCAATAACAAAGTTAAATTACGAACAACACTTAATTTGAGTATGGCAGCTTATCTCCCCTTCGATAGTGCTTGTGGTTATGTAGATCAAATTAGAGGTAAGGACATAAATTGTGAAGTAGTTAAGGTACTAATATCTGTCATTGATTAACTAGTAAGCTCTCCTTTTCAACATCTTATATAGAAACTATTTGCACACGCCTTGAAATAAGGGGTGTTTTCTTATGCCAAATAGTGAGCCATAAATGGAGAACCAGAGAACTTGTACCCAATCTAGAGCATAAAATAAACCAAGATAAAGTGCTTCCAGAATTTACAGAAGAGTAAACATGAACACCAGACCCTCGATCTAATTCTCGAAAAAGGCACTGAGTGGATCAGCCACACCATATAAGGCTTAGGGGATGAAGTTAAAATGCTTTTGGCCGAAATTGTTGGTAAATATTTAGTTAAATTGGAGGTTGATTTATGCCTACTTTCATTCAAGGTACAGAATCCATTACCCCAGAACAATGTCTTCAGTATATCCTTAAAGTAAACCCTGATGCTCCCGACATTATTCCTTTTTACAAAAAATATGGTGAAATCCTAAATATTCAATGGGGTTACGCCGTTGCTCAAATGATTAAGGAAACAGGTTATCTCAGATTCGGCGGGGATGTTTTGCCTGAACAGAATAATTTTGCGGGAATTGGAAATGTTGGTGGAGGTGCAAAAAGCGCGGTTTTTTCTACCCCTGAAGAGGGAGTATTAGCCCACTTGGAACACCTATATGCGTACGCTTCAGTAGAACCTTTGCCAATGGATCTATTGAAGCTGGACCCGCGATTTGATTTAGTGAGTCGTGGAGTTGCGCCCAATTGGGAAGATTTAAATGGACGCTGGGCTGTTCCTGGGGTTGGATATGGGGAAGCCATTGGAGATATTTATAATCAGATTACTAAAGAAGTAGCAATAGCACAAGGAGGAAACGACGTGTTAGATGTAGCAGTCCTGTTATATACCAAGGAAGATTATTGGGCAGGAACGGATGTTTCAACTAAGAACGGAAATTGTGCAATATTCATCCGCCCTGACAATCATTCAGTGCCAAAGGATGCCATGAATACCCAAAAATTAATCGTTATCGGAGGACCGACTACAGGGCACCCCGATGAAGTATTACTATCTGGAAAAACAAAGTACGATACAGCAGCAGCGGTTGCGAAATATCTTGGTTAAGAAAGAAGGCCTAAGCAGGATCAACTTGTTATTATCTCAATACAGACTCCGAAGGTAATTTGAAAGTCAATAGACCGGCAGTTAAAGAAATGGAGCACCTTGAAGGGAAATATCTGATCCGTTCATCAGAAAACATTCTTTCAGTGGAAGACATGCTTTAGGTTACATGCCTCAAGCACTTGAACCACAAGGTATTAAAAAGAAATCTTTGAGGATATGCCCCAGAGCGTGTTATAATAGATTTTTATTCTAATGGATAATTACGTCATAGCACTTATGTAATTTTTTTGATAATATTAAAATCTAATGCTTGAGTGGGAATAGTAAATATGATAAACGAAAGTTAAGGAGTTAAAGACATTGAACCAAACGGATTTAAAATTCGAAATTAATTCTCGTAAGACCTTTGCGATTATTTCCCATCCGGACGCAGGTAAAACAACTTTGACTGAAAAGTTGCTTCTTTTTGGAGGGGCAATCCGCGAAGCTGGTTCTGTTAAAGCCAGAAGATCGGAACGCCATGCAACTTCGGATTGGATGGACCTAGAACAGCAGCGGGGTATTTCTATCACTTCAAGTGCTCTTCAATTTAAATATCAGGGATATGTCATTAACATCCTAGATACACCGGGTCACCAAGATTTTAGTGAAGACACGTACCGTACCCTGACCGCAGCCGATAGTGCCGTTATGCTGATTGACGCCGCCAAAGGGGTTGAAACCCAGACAAAAAAACTGTTTCATGTCTGCCGTCAACGAGGGATCCCAATCTTTACCTTCATTAATAAATTTGACCGTAATGCAAAGGATCCCCTTGATTTAATGGATGAAGTAGAAAAGGTGTTGGGAATTGAATCGTATGCAATGAATTGGCCGATCGGTATGGGCCCAGATTTTAAAGGAATTTACGATCGACAGACAGAGCAGGTTGAACGGTTTATGGAAGGAAGCAGTAAATCTAGTGCTAAGCCACCCGTATCTGGAGCCCTCAGCGATCCAAACGTACAGGAAGGCATTGGCGAAGTCCTTCTGAACCAGCTTAAGGAGGAAATTGATCTTTTAGATTCGGCCGGGAATACCTTTTCTCAGGAACGAGTGGATCGTGGAGAAGTAACACCGGTCTTCTTTGGAAGTGCGCTCAATAACTTCGGTGTCCCTAACTTTTTGCACAGTTTTCTTGACCTTGCACCCGCTCCTCAACCACGCAGCACGAATATAGGTGTATTAGATCCGGAAACCCCTAGCTTTTCTGGGTATATCTTTAAAATACAAGCCAACATGAATGCCCAGCACCGCGACCGCATTGCGTTTATCCGGGTTTGTTCTGGTCGCTATGAACGGGGCATGAATGTGATTCATACGCGTTCCCATCGCCGACTTCGACTCGCTCAGCCTCAGCAGTTGTTTGCTCAGGAACGAACAATTCTTGATCAGGCTTTTGCAGGCGACATTATTGGGGTACATGATAGTGGATTTTTAAGGATCGGAGATGTCCTTGCCGAAAAAGATGGGCTTCAGTTTGAAGCGATGCCTTTCTTTAGCCCTGAAAACTTCGCCCGCATTAATATTGCGAATGCATTAAAGCGCAAACAGTTTATTAAAGGGATCCAAGAATTACAGGAAGAGGGAGCAATTCATGTTTTCCGAGATCTACATGTGGGAGTTGAGGCTCCAATAATCGGTGTTGTCGGGCAATTACAATTTGAAGTGCTAGAATACCGTTTGCGTGAAGAATACGGAGTTCAGGTCGATATCCAACACCTTCCCTATGAAATTGTGCGCTGGGTTGAAAAAGATGAAAAGCTTATTAAACTTCTTACAGAATCCAGCATGAGCACGGTCGTTATAGATAAAGATGAAAATTATGCTGTTTTATTGTTGGATGAATGGAAGGCAAAATGGTTGAGTGATCGTTACGAGATCGAATTTCATGTTCAGCCTCATGTAACCTGACGAACTATTGTCGTTTAGGCGAATACAAGAAGGCCTGGTATTAACCGGGCCTTCTTGGCATATCTAATCCTCATACAAAAAAAATCTACGCCGTAGCACAAATTCACGGTGTGCCGGCGTAGAGAAAAGGGAATGGAGGGGATAAGTGAAATCAGAAGGTGGCTAGCCTCTAGAAGGCAATGCATTGGGCGCAATTACCGCGATCAGGGCACTGAGAACATGTTGGGGGATACAAGACAGATGCATTGGCAGAAGTATTTTCATTTATGGTGAAATATTGCAAGATGAAGCCTCCTCTTATACAGTTCAATATTCTTGCTATTATTATACTACAGTTGGCACAAAAAAGTATATCTGTATCGAAAATATTTTAATAATTTTCATAGTTATACAACAGTGATCTTATCATTAACGTCCGCTCAGTATTGAGAGGCCACCTGTGAATCGATGTAATGTCCTTTCTGAAATCTCATTTAGGATTGAACGGTGAACGTTCGATCTAAGAGAATATGCCCGCCTATAGAGTCTCCAAATTCACCATTAATAAGAATACTAACGCCGTTGATTCCTGGGATTTGTGTCATTGACCATACAATTGATTTTATAGTCAAATCCTCCTCTAAGGCCCCACCGGAGAAATCATCTTGAATACTCTTATTAAAGTCGATTGTGGCTATGCCATTTATAATGTTAACGGAGAGAATCTTAGTTGTCGGGGCAAGGGTTGCCGTAAGTTTGCTCGACCGTGGTCCCTGAATGAGCTCACCTAAGATATAGGTTGCCTTTTGGGAGAGGTTTAGTTTGGTCCAAACTGCCCTATTAATTTGACGATCTTCGGGAACAAGCTTTTCTAAGTTATCATTCGAAAAGTAAAGATTATAGGTATCCTCGTTAACAGAGGGAGGACCTTCTTGCGGTGCAACTGTAGGTGCAGTATCCCGCACTCCCTGCGGAAAAACATTGAAGTAATCCTCAATGCCTGTGCCTATAGCTGCGGCGACCAAGTCTCGGTAATGGTCCGACAACAAAAGTTTTCTTTCCCTAGGGTTTGAGATAAACCCGACTTCAACAATCACAGCCGGCATTTTGGTTTGATTGATAAGGTAATAGTCGCCTGCTTTGGCATTACGTTTGTTATCATTTTGAAGCTGAGTGAGCTGTTTTTGGATTAGTTCTGCCAGTTCTTTACCAGGAGCAGATTTTTGATGGTAATAAGTTTCCATCCCGTAGGTATTCCGTTGGGGGAAGCTGTTGGCATGAATGCTAACAAACAAATCTGCATTATTTGCAGAAGCTAAATTAATTCTTTGGTTCAATTCTGCTCGTTTAGCCATGCGTCCTTTGACATATCCAGGGAGGAAGAAATCTTTATCCACTTCTCGCGTCAGAATAACATTACACCCTCTCGATGCTAAGACATTACGTAAACGTAGAGAAATATCTAAGTTTACGTCTTTCTCTTTAAGCCCTGAATTTTGTGCGCCAGGGTCAGCGCCTCCATGTCCAGGGTCTATGACGATCACTTTGTTTTTTAGACCAGCAGTAAATACAGTGGTTAATTTTAATGAGCCGGCTCCAATCAATAAAACGATCAAGGCTATCAGAGCCCCAAAAACCCAACTTTTTCGGACTAGCACAATGACCGATCGCTGAAACATTCTTCAGCACGCTCCTCTCATTAGAGTTTATCATTTATGTATATTGTGAGGAGGTGTAAAGTAAACATAATTGATGAGAAAAATGGTTGTTATTAAGTCGGTCATTATGATGGGAGGATGAGGTAAGGTGTTAGTTATCGTAGCGATAATGGTATTCCTATTAAATATTCCCTTCGGCTATTGGAGGGGGAATGTTAAAAAGTTCTCTTGGCAATGGTTTTTATCCGTTCATTGTCCGGTTCCCGTTATCATACTTCTTCGATTAAACTTGGGCCTTGGATGGGAGTGGACAACATATCCCATGCTTGTGGGATCCTATTTTTGTGGGCAATTGGTCGGAGGAAAGTGGTATAAAGTTTGGAAGAAGTCTATGAGGGTGAGCAGCTGTCTGCTTTGGGATATAGCTCGGAGCCGCTGGATTATAATAATTTCTCGTTAATGGATATTATCTTCGAGCATACTTTATGTTTGAAAGAGGATGAATAAATAATGGTTGACGAAGGAAACCTCGGTTTTACTGATATTATAAAATACTTGAATAAAACATATAACCTATGAAATAATAGTTGACAGAACGTGTCGTCAAATGGTACTATAACTGAGCGCCACAAAGACGCACACTGATTGAACGAGTAAGGGGTAAAACCTTCGAACTTGTCAATCCAAACAAAACAAATTAGTCATTGACAACGAGAGTTGAAAATGCTAAAATGTAGAT
>NZ_MLBF01000029.1 GCF_001936615.1 Desulfosporosinus metallidurans | reverse complement strand
AATGAAGAATGATGTCTTCTTAGAAAATCCAGTGACAACCGAGATTATCCGGAATGCTTTGTCTTCAGCTGCTAAAGAAATGAATGAAAGCCTTTTCCGTAGCGCTTTTACGCCAATTATTTATGAAATGAAGGACTGCAGTGTTGGAATCTTTAACGAAAAAGCAGAATTGCTTGGGCAGTCGGCGGGTCTTCCTATTTTTTTGGGGAATCTAGAAGTTGCAATTAATATTACTACCGAATTCTTTGGGGGTATTGATTGTTATCATGAAGGCGATGTCTATATCCTCAATGATTCATATTTGACAGGTACCCATTTAAATGATATTACCGTTTTTTCCCCGATTTTTTACGAGGGGAAACTGGTAGGATTTACAGCCACGAGGGCGCACTGGCTTGACGTGGGTGCCAAGGATCCGGGTTATCCCATGGATGCGACGGAAATATACCAAGAAGGTGTGAGAATTCCTCCGTTAAAGCTAATGGATCGTGGTATTTTGCGTGATGACGTTGCCAATCTTTTGTGCAAAAATAGCCGGTTTTATCGTGCAGCTATGGGGGATTTGCATGCGCAAATTGCAGCGTGCAAAACGGGTGAAAGACGGTTTGCGGAAATCATTAAGAAATTTGGTTTTGAAACAGTCGAGAGAAGTATTCATGATATTTTTCTCCAATCCGAGTTAATGGAAAGAGAAGCGGTTGCTAGTATACCCAATGGCGTGTACTATGCAGAAGGTTGTATTGACAATGACGGGCGTTCCGATGAATCGGTAATGGTAAAGCTTAAATTAACAGTCAAAGATGGTAAACTAAATATTGATCTTTCAGGATCGAGCAGCCAGGTAAAAGGTTCAACCAACTGCGGAATAGCACAGACCATTTCAGCATGTCGTGTGGCTTATAAACAGCTTATTCATCCGGAGGCTCCCGTGACAGGTGGATGCTTTAAGCCGTTAATGGTCACTGCGCCTCAAGGCTCAATCTTTACCGCTGAAGAGCCCGCCGCGTGTTCATGGTATTTTACTTCTTTGGGGCTACTGATAGACTTGTGTGTTAAAGCATTGGAAGAAGCAATGCCTGACAAGGTTGCCGGGGCACACTACGGTGATTCCATGGTTATTTATTTTGCAGGAACCAATCCACGAACAGGAGTCCCCTTTTTAGATGTGGAGGCTACAGTAGGTGGTTGGGGAGGATTCAAGGCTAATGATGGGCAGGATGCTTTAATCAATTCGGTTAATGGGGATTTTAAGAATCTGCCTGTAGAAGTTTTTGAGACTAATTACCCTATGAAAATTACCAAGTATGCAATCAGGCCTGATTCAGCTGGTCCTGGAAAGAACCGCGGCGGCGACGGATGCATCCGTGAATATGAATCAATGATTGATGAGGTTTATGTTTACCTCTGGTTTGAGCGTTCAAAAACGACCGCCTGGGGTGTTGTTGGGGGCAAACCAGGAAAAGCACCTAATGTAATTATTGATACGGGTGACAAACAAGCGGAACTTCTTAAGACCAGTGCTTATAGGATTAAGAAGGGTTCCAAGGTAACCTGCTTAACAGGGGGAGGCGGTGGCTACGGAAATCCTTTTGAACGTGAGCCGGAAAGAGTGTTAAGAGACTGCGATCAGGGTTATATCACCAGGGAGCACGCTAGGGTAGAATATGGTGTGGTCATTACTGACTTTGGAACTATAGACTACGAGGAAACCGAAAAAGTACGTAAATTACCAATAAAGATTTAACAGAGCTAAGTCAAAAAACTACTTTAGTCACACTAGGGGGAAAGTACATGAATCAAATTAAACTTGTTTTCCAAAGAGGTGGGGAATTAATTGCCGACCTAAATGACCGTGCTCCCGAAACTGTTAAGAGGATATTAGAAATACTACCACTTGAAACTACAGTTATACACACAAGGTGGTGCGGTCGAGAAATAAGTTTTGGAATAAGTACAAAAACAATGCCACCTCAAGAAAACACTTCTACAATGGTAAGTAAATTTGATATTGCATACTGGCGGGATTGGGAAAGTAACAAGCCTTTAGAGGAAGCGCCGGGGGAAGAAGCCATGGCCATTTATTATGGCCCAGAGTTGTTGAGCTACCATAATGGGTTGATTAGGGTGAACATTATTGGAAGAATAAGAATGGAACAAGAAGAACTTTTAGAAACAATTGGAATGCGGATTTGGCGGCAGGGAATTGAAAAGATTAAGGTCGAAAGGTGTTAGAGTAGAACTCACTTGATATTTTTGATGGGCGTAGCCTAGGATGATCTAAGCCACGCCCACTTTTTGTGTACCGGTATAATTGCAAACCTAGCAAATCTGTGACGTATCTGCCAGGTCTCCGCAAATAAGATAACGCGCTTTCATCCCACTTGGCTCCTAGTTCCCTGTGTATTCACCACATATTTTCTGAGAGTAGGACCATATTTTCCGCCCAAACTTGACCATAATTGTCGTGAATATCACGAAATATTTCAGATTGTGCGCGTTACATTCTGCATGAGTACAGTCTTTGAACGTATAATAGGGCTTCCAGTGGTCATGCATGGCCGTTCCGTTAAATTCCGGAAGTATCCCGATTTCCTTGTCCGCCTGGACGCCCCTTTTCTCATGGAACGCATAATACGTCAATTTTTCGGTCGAAGCAACATAAAGCTTTTGCATTTTTTTTCAGATCTCATTCCCGTTTCGTCAAAATAAACAACAGCGAAATCTGTAAGTTGTTGTTTGATAACTTTTTCGGCTTCTTCTAAAGCCACGTAGAGCTTTTTGCTGTCATTGACCAGAGTTCCCTCGCTGACCGTCTGCTTCGTAAGCTCTCGGATGGTTTCCGCGGCTCTTTCTAACGGCAAAAGCTGAAAATCGGTAAGATAGTTCATTAAGGCTAACATTTTCTCTCCGTATTGCGTCGGTTGTGTCACTTTGACTGGAAAATCGGTTTTATGTACTTTTCCGCACTGAAGACAGACTTTTTCATGGGTGACGTATTCGGTCACTTCAATCTTTCAGGCAAATCAACGACCTGTCGTGTCCTTGTTTTGTCCTTCGCGCTTTTCAAATCACACCCGCAATCACAGTGTTCCTCGATAGGAACATTCACAACGAAATCGGGAGGTTCGACTTTGACAAAGTATGGCCTTCGTGACCGGTTGCCCGCCCTATTATTTTCCGGTTTTCTCTCGATTGTTTTTTATCGTTTTCTTCTTATACCCGTCCGAAGAAGGCGGCTTACTGCTGTTACTACTATTCTTATTGAGTCTGGCTTCTAACTCTGCGAATCCGGTTACTAATTGCAAGTTTACTTTTTTGAGGGTGGTTATCTCGTTGTTAAGGATGCTTATCTCACTAGTAAGAGATCCTATTTGACAAGATAAACCGTTGTTTAGATCTTTACTAGGTTAAGGGGTAGAGCCAACTAAATGACCTAAAACTCACGTTAAGCTAATATATGGTAACCTTAAGCCTATTTTTTTCTAAAGAACTGTTAATTTAAAAGTACGGCCCGCAAAATTAAAACTCCATAATCATCTATCTGCGTATTGTCCCTGATTATAGTTATTCTTGTATTTACTTTTGGATAATAAGAAGCCGGTTTGCCATAGAGCAGGGAAAACCGGCTTTATTCTTCCATAAAATGTCTTAGTGTATATTTTCCATGACCTATGCACTTAGCGGAAATACATGGGTCCTTGAATAACATTGTCCTAAAAACATTCATATCTCCTCCTGCCAAAATGTGTAAAAAAGCCTTGCAAAAGCCTGCACATTGTTTTTTCAATGGCGTTATAAATCCGTTCTAGTTCCTCAGAACTATTGCGCCGGTAAGGTCGATCAATAATCCGTGACGTTAAAGATACTGAATTGGGAACAGACTTCGATATAGTTCGCTGCAGAGCTGGTGGAAGGTATTTGGTTTCAAGTGTTCCCTCATCCGCTAGGACGGTTAACCTTTCAGTCACATTGTGTAGTTCTCTCACGTTACCGGGCCAGTGATAGTTTAGAAATGCAACAATCACTTCAGGAGACAGGGAAGGTATGGGTTTATCGTGCTTAAGAGCGAATTCATGCAAAAAAGTTTGTACTAATTCGGGTATATCCTCAGTCCGTTCCCTGAGAGTCGGAACTTCCAAGGTAATGACATTTAATCGATAGTAAAGGTCTTCACGAAACTCACTTGTCTTAATCATTTTTTCCAAATCACGGTTCGTGGCAGCAATTATTCGGGTACTAACTGTAATCGGTACGGTTCCTCCCAACCGATAAAAGCACCGATCCTGTAGAACACGCAGAAGTTTTACTTGGAGGCCCAGCGGTAATTCCCCTACCTCATATAGATGACAGGCGAGGCGTTCATGAGGACATGAGTTCCAGGGCGGGGACTATGGTGCGATTGGCGAACTGGCCGTCCTTCATCCAAAATTTTTAGGGTTGCTAAGGCTTCTTGTTCGAAAAAGTTTGCAATGTGTTTTCCGATGATGTTTTGTTGAGAGATTGAATAAGTGTCTTGAGCCACTGAATTCCAATGGCTTACGGTTCCTTCTTTGGTTACCACAGTGATTGCTTCGTTGACGGTATCGAGCAGGGTTTCTAAAAAAGAGTTTAAACTATCACAGTGTTTCAAGAGATTATGTACCAAGAGGGTAGGGGAAATGATTCCTTTTACATTATCTGAGCCGTCAAGGACAACTACGGGATGTAAATCACCAAGGTGGTTTCATAAAAAGGAATTGCCTTAGTATCTGATTGGGCCAATATCGGCAATTCCCAAGGCAACAGTGTCGGCGACACATGGGTATGGGTAGAATCGAGGAACAGGTTTTTTTGATCTCTCGCGAGGACTTCTATTGGTTGATTATGTTGGATTAATACTAAATGATATGTACTTAGTAATTCGGAAGCTTCGGCAAAACTTGGCCTATAAGTAAGGACTTTAACGTTTCGATCCATTAGATCGGCAAGGAATAAAGAGTCCATATGCATCACTCCTTGTTTTTAAACGTAACATAATTACAGGTTGTTGTCGAGTAGAATGTTCAAAGTGTTTGGACAATTACCTTTCCGACGATTTGCCAGTTCAGACAGGCTTGGTAGGATGGTAGGGAAGGTTAGACGTAAACTGCAGCAAGACGATCGGATTCTATGGTATACTTTAGCTTATAGAATATTGCGTCTACAAGCGAGGAGGTAATTCATGAAAAAGGAAGTCATGATGACGGCGGTTTTATCGCTGATGGTCTTTGGAGTGGGCTGTGGTCTTGAAAAGACGGGCATAGGTACAACGGACACGTCGATCATTATGAATCAGTTAGTGACCAAAACCTTTAGAATCACCGGATTTACTTGAACGAATCCCTTACTCTCTGCGAAAGAGGCACTGTCCAGTTTGGACGGTATAAAAGGCATGACGGTTGAAACATCAGGATACACAGTCATTACCTATGACCTCACCAAGATAAATATGGATAAGATTAAGAATACGTTGCATAAGCTTAATGATGAGGTAACCGATGAGCAAGAGATAACCCGAAGGTGATGATACATAAAAAACACTTAATCCACATTGAAATTAAAGAAAACAAGGCTAATGTGATCTTCCCACAATAGC
Source organism: Desulfosporosinus metallidurans (assembly GCF_001936615.1). Taxonomy (GTDB): domain Bacteria; phylum Bacillota; class Desulfitobacteriia; order Desulfitobacteriales; family Desulfitobacteriaceae; genus Desulfosporosinus; species Desulfosporosinus metallidurans. The sequence continues at coordinate 50,610 of NZ_MLBF01000029.1, read as the reverse complement.
CTTGTTTTCTTTAAATTTAACTCAATCTCTTTCAAAAGAGCCGCTTGGCAATGGTCAGTTTCTCTATTTCCTTAGCTCCTTCGTAGATCTCCAGAATCTTGGCGTCTCGATAGAAACGCTGAATATCGTATTCGTCAATATAGCCGTAGCCGCCGTGCATTTGCAGCGCTTTGTCGGTCACCCAGACCGCAGTCTCTCCAGCATAAAATTTGGCCATGGCGTTGAGGGACGGATCTAATTGTCCGTTGTCTGCTTTCCAAGCCGCTTTGTAAGTTATGTTGCGGGCCAATTCAACTCGGGTGGCCATCTCTGCCAGTTGAAACTGGATGCCTTGGTTCGCAGCTAGAGGAAGGCCAAAGGTTTTCCGTTCTTGTACATACTTAAGCGCCAAATCTAAGGCACCTTGAGCAAGGCCAACTCCTTGCGATGCTACCATTATTCGTGTCATGTCGAAGAAGTGCATTAACTGAGGGAAACCCTTGCCTTCCCGACCGATCAGATTTTCTTGGGGCACTCTCACGTCCTCAAAGCTAATCGACCCAGTATCAGAGGCACGGATGCCCATTTTTCCTGTAATTTTATAACGGGTAATTCCTGGACGGGTTGCTTCTATTAAAATTAGGCTATGTCTCCCTGTTTTTTGGGGGACATCCGGGTTAGTGACGCATAAAGCGACCATATAGTCACAGATTGTTCCGTTGGTAATGAATGTTTTACTGCCATTAATCATATAGTCAGAACCGTCTTTAACGGCACGGGTAGTGGTTCCAGCAACATCACTGCCTGCATTGGGTTCGGTGTATGCCCCGGCGAAGATCGCCTTGCCCGCGGGAAGCAAGGGGAGATACGCTTTCTTTTGTTCTTCACTGCCATAGTTAAGGATGTTTTCTGAGCCAAAGGTAGCCGCCATAACGGCCAAGCTGAGCCCTAAATCCACACGGGACAGTTGCTCTGTAATCAAGGCTGTTTCCATTAAGCCCGCACCAGGTCCCCCGTATTCCTCTGGAATTGCTACCCCGACAAGGCCTGATTCGCAGGCTTTTTGCCATATTTCACGCGGATACTTTTCCTCTCGATCGCACTCTTTGGCGATGGGCTCAAATTCTTTGAGCGCAAATTTGTAAGCGAGGTTCTGAAAAGCTTTCTGTTCTTCTGTCAATTCAAAATTCAAGATAAATCCTCCTTTTAGACATGGGGGGTTATTAATCCCCCGTTTTCTAGAATCGTTTTATTTAGGGAACACGGGTTTCTAGGACATTGGGAGTATTCTCCTCTTTTTTTAAGGTTGTCTGACTAGAACATCTGCAATTTTAATGCCAATCCACGAGGGCTCTTTTTTAGTGTTCGTGGGTGCATAAGGAAGGTAACTTGTCCATTGTGTTGTCAATTGTCCGTCATTCAGGACAATTATGTGAACAAGAGTAAGGGGACGGATTTGTGGTTTTTAAAGGTTTTCGCTTATGCATTTCAATTAGTTTTTGACGATATATTCTCATATTCTCGGCAGAGAACAGTTTTTAGCACTTTGTCGTACGGGTTGTAAGGGTTGTAAGGGTAAGGCTGATTAGGTCATATACAGACTAGTTTTCAAAAAGACATTGGTTCAGTTGAAGGGCTCTGATACCTTCAACTGAACCATCAGGAGTGGTGCAGTATATGCAAAACAAGTAAGGTATCACCCAACAATTGGATCAGACCCTTCTTTGGTACTCGCGATTTCGGTAAAACGTGTTCTCAGGGCTGCCTTATAGAATTTCCCGACGCTTGTTCGGGGAATGGCATCTATAAACTCCACTCGGTCCGGTACCCAAATCTTGGGGGTTTTTCCTTTGAGAAAATCAAGGATGTCTTGGACATTGACCTGTCCTTCATATTCTTGTTTAAGGACGACGCAGGCCAAGGGCCGCTCAACCCACTTAGGATGAGGAATGGCTATCACCGCTGCTTCTAAGACTGCAGGATGGTCCATTATCGTATTCTCCAGATCCAGGGATGAAATCCATTCCCCACCGCTTTTGATTAAGTCCTTGCTGCGGTCGGCAACGGAGACATATCCTTCTGAATTGACGGTGACGATGTCCCCAGTACGTAACCATCCGTTGGAAAAGGCTTCTTGGGTGCGAATAGGGTCTTTATAATACTCTTTGGCTATCCATGGTCCGCGGAGTAAGAGTTCTCCCATCGTTTTACCGTTCCAAGGGATTTCCTCATCATCCTCTCCGACGACTTTCATTTCCAGTCCGGGAACGAGCAGACCTTGTCTAGCGGATAGTTGGTATTTTTCTGCGGCGGTCATGCCCCCCATGTTGCTCTTAGGTCGGGATACGAGAACGACTGGCGTGGTTTCCGTCATGCCGTAGGCATGGAGAATGGAAACGCTCAGCTTCTCCTGGTAATTTTTAATCATGGACATGGGCGCGGCGGAACCACCATTCACAATCTCACGTAGGCTGGAAGGGTCGTATTCTCCACTCTCCCACAACGGGTAAGTAGCCATCCAGATGGTAGGGACACCTGCTGCTAGAGTCACTTTGTGATCTTGGATAAGTTGACAGACATCCGCGGCTTGGGGGCGGGCTCCTGGAAAGACCTGAGTAGCCCCAAGCCACGTACAAACAAAGGGAAGCCCCCAGGCATTCGCGTGAAACATGGGTACAAAGGGCATTACTACGTCTGATTCCTGAAGGTTTAGAGAATCTGGGAGAGAAGCGGCAAAGCTGTGGAGAACGAGGGCCCGATGGGTGTAAACGACGCCTTTCGGTTTGCCAGTAGTGGCAGTGGTATAACACATGGCCGCTGGATCCCATTCGCTTAAGTCGGGAAACTCGAAGTATTCACTAGCTTCGGTCAAAAGTGTTTCATATGAAAGCGGATTTTTTAGGGTGCTTGGTGGGATCTCATTCGTGTCGGACATCACGACGACACACTCCAGGGTTGGGAGTTGATCTTGAATACTTTCCAGTAGGGGGACTAAATCTTTGTCCACGAAGATGACCTTATCTGCGGCGTGGTTGATGATATAAATTAGTTGCTCTGGCGCGAGGCGCAAGTTCAAGGTGTGAAGAACCGCGCCGCTCACTGGTACAGCTAAATACAGCTCTAGGTGGCGGTGGTGGTTCCAGGCTAGCGTGGCCACCCGGTCTCCCTTCTTAATGCCCAAATTCTTGAGCACATTCGCTAGGCGCTGGGTTCTCTTGTAGAAGTCACTGTACGTATAGCGGAAGGTCCCTGAATAATCCCGGGTGATAATTTCCTTCTTAGAAAAGAGCTTGGCAGCTCGCTCCAGGACTGCTCGTAAGGTGAGATCATAGGCCATCATAGTGCAATCGCTCCTTATCGTTTATAATAAGTTACTTATACAGAATACTCATAATATTCTTGCAATATCTATGCCAGCCAAAAATGCCTTTTTCCTCACTCCTCTTGCGTGTAAACGGAAGGGGAAAGTGTCCATTGTGTTGCCAATTGTCCGTCATTGAGGACAATTACGGGCAAAACAAAGGGAAGGGGAGTTTTTCAGTTTTTGTATTGGAGACCGCCAGAGGAAGAGACCTAGGGCCTTGTGGCATAGAATTTGCATTTGACGTAATAAAGGATACATTCAGAAGATTCGGATAAGAGGAGCGATTGGGAATGATTCTGACGCAGACCAAGCAGATTGAAGAGTACAACCGCAAAGGATGGTGGGGGACTAAGACAATCCTTGATTATTTTCAGGAGCATGTGGTGAACATGCCGGGACATACTGCCTTGGTGGATCCGCCCAATCGAGAGGAACTGACAGGTACTCCCCCGGAACGCTTAAGCTACAGGGAGTTAGATGATGTCGTGCAGAAGGTGGCTGGGGCCCTCGTCGCTTTGGGAATCCAAAAAGATGATATCCTGTTCGTTCAGCTTCCCAATACCTGGGAACTAGCCATGCTTTATCTGGCGATTGCCCGAACGGGCGCACTAATTTCCCCGATACCGATGCAGTGGCGTCTCAAGGAGTTAGGCTATGTAGCCAGGCTCACGGAAGCAAAGGCTTTTATCACAATCGAGGAATTTCGGGACACCTTGCACGGGGAGATGGGGCGAGAGCTACAGCAGGCATTACCCGGACTCGAGCATTGTATCAGCTTGCAAACCGTCAGGGATTGGGCGAAGGGGGACAGTGTTCGAGTCGATGAGCGAGTATCAGAGCAGAAAAAGGTGGAGGCAAATGATATTTTCACCCTCTGCTGGACTTCTGGAACAGAGGCCGACCCAAAGGGATGCCCGATGAGTCATAACAACTGGATTTTTCAGTGCAACATGTCGATTCAGGCTGCCGACATTCACAAAGGAGATGTGCAGTTTACCGCCGGACCCTTGGTCAATATGGCATCTTTGGGTACCACCTTCGTTCCGTGGCTGATGCTGGGAGGGACTTACGTCCTCCACCATCCCTTCAATGCTCAGGTTTTTGTTAAGCAGATGATTCAGGAAAAGGTTAACTACACGCTGCTGGTTCCGGCGGTGGCCAACATGCTTGCCAAGCATCCGAATGCTAATCAGTTTGACTTCAGTTCCGTACGGTCCATTACCCTAGGTTCTGCACCATTATCTTTGTTTGCCATGACGGAGTTCAAACAAAGATGGAATATTGACATTGGGAATATATGGGGACAAAATGAGGGAACCGGGATCGTTTCCGGTCCTGGGGATGTTCCGAATATGGAGGAAAGGGTGGATCACTTGCCGCAGTTTGGCAAAGTGGGATCAACGTGGATATCTGCTGTAGAGGGGATAGAGACTAAGATTGTGGATCTGACGACCGGTCAGGAACTCACGGAAGCAGGGGCAGTGGGGGAATTGGCCTATAAGGGGCCGAATGTTTTTCCAGGATATTATAAGCGCCCGGATTTAACGGCTAAATCATTTGATCAAGACGGTTTTTTTTATACTGGAGATTTGTTTCAAATCCGCGAGGGGAATTGCATCAGTTTCTTTGACAGAAAAAAGGATATCATCATTCGTGGGGGCCAAAACATCAGCGCTCAGGAAGTAGAGAATATCCTGATGAGTCACACTAAAATTACGGATGTGGCGGCCGTTGGAATGCCAGATGATATTTTTGGTGAGCGGACGTGTGTTTTCGTGGTGGCTCAACCGGGAGAAACGCTGGATTTGACAGAAGTTAGAGCTTTTATGCACGATCTGGGAGTAGCAATCTACAAGTGGCCGGAGCGGATGGAACTTATAGACGCCATCCCTCGTAATCCAACCGGGAAGATCCTAAAGGCACCACTGAGGGAACGCTTGAAGGAAAGAGTTTAGAATCGAGGCAATGAGAAAGGGTGGTTAATCGGATGAGAGAAGCAGTAATTGTACAAGCGGTAAGAACTCCTGTAGGACGGAGAAATGGATTCTTGAGCGGTCTTCGTTCCGAGGATTTGGCGGGACTTGTTCTGAGAGAGGTAGCGAAGCGGGTGGGAGTGGACTCAGCCTTGGTCGAGGATGTGTTAATGGGCTGCGTCTCGCAAGTGGGGGAGCAGGCGTCCTGTATCGGACGGCAGGCAGCCCTGATTGCGGATTATCCGCAACACGTCCCTGGTTTGACGATTGATCGTCAGTGCGGCTCCAGCCAGCAGGCCGTCCATTTCGCCGCCCAGGCAATTCTGGCCGGGGACATGGATGTCGTCGTGGCTGCGGGCGTAGAGAACATGTCAAGAGTTCCTATGGGTTCAAACGTTAAAGGGACGGAATTATCAAACGAGTTAATAACACGTTATGAGATTATCAATCAGGGTCTCTCGGCGGAGCGGATCGCGGAGAAATGGGGCCTCAGCCGGCAACAGATGGACGAATTCTCCCTAGAAAGCCACGAGAAGGCACTTAAATCCCAGGAGGAAGGGCGTTTCGAACGGGAGATTATGCCGGTAAGCGTGATCCTTCCCGATGGTAGCCAGGCGATTGTTAAAATGGATGAGGGCCCACGGCGGGATACCAGTCTGGAAAAGCTAGCCAATTTGAAGTCCCCCTTCCAGGAAAACGGTCTGGTCACAGCTGGTAATGCCAGTCAGATTTCGGATGGAGCGGCAGCTGTGCTCGTCATGTCCCGGGAGAAGGCGGAAGAACTGGGACTTAAGCCTCGCTTCCGCATAATAGCCCGGAGCGTCATAGGTTCGGATCCGACGCTGATGCTTACTGGACCCATCCCGGCCACCGCCAAGGTGTTGGCTAAAGCTGGCCTCACCCTTGCGGACATTGATGTCTTCGAGGTGAATGAAGCTTTCGCTGCAGTCCCTCTGGCTTGGCTGATGGAAACGGGAGCTGATCCAAGGAAACTTAATCCCAACGGCGGAGCCATTGCCCTCGGCCATCCACTAGGTGCCAGTGGAGCTCGGCTGATGACGACTATGATGCACGAACTGGAACGAACCGGCGGCCGTTATGGACTTCAAACTATGTGCGAGGGACATGGAATGGCCAATGCCACGATCATCGAGCGGCTAGACTAAATAAAGATAAAGATAAAGAAAGGAGCAACGTGCGATGGATATGAAGCAGGTAGTAGCGTTTGTCACCGGAGGGGCCTCAGGTTTAGGCGAAGCGACCGTGCGAAGGATAGTAAATGACGGGGGAAAGGTGATGATTCTCGATCTAGCGGTGGAGAGAGGCGAGAAGTTGGCTGTCGAATTAGGGGGCAGTGCCTTGTTTCAGAAGACGGACGTTAGCAGCGCAGAGAGCGTACAGGCGGCACTGGAAAAGACAATTGAGGGATTTGGCCGTGTGGATGTTGTTGTGAATTGCGCCGGGATTGGGGTTGCGGAAAAGGTGCTGGGCAAGAAAGGACCTCATGCTCTGGAAAGTTTTTCGAAGACTTTACAGGTGAATCTTATTGGCAGTTTTAATGTTATTCGCTTAGCGGCAGCAAAAATGGTGGACAATGAGCCCAATGCAGGGGGGGAGCGAGGCGTGATTATCAGTACCGCCTCTGTGGCTGCCTTTGAAGGACAAATTGGGCAGGCTGCCTACAGCGCGTCTAAAGGGGGGATTGTAGGTATGACTCTGCCTATCGCCCGGGAGATGGCGGTCCACTGCATCCGTGTGATGACAATCGCACCGGGTCTCTTTGAAACACCGATGTTTGATTCCTTGCCAGAGGAGGCCCGCAAGTCGCTGGGCGCAATGACCCCCTTCCCGTGCCGACTCGGCTTCCCGGAAGAATATGCCCTTTTGGTCAAAAGCATTATAGAAAACCCGATGCTCAATGGCAGTACTATCCGTCTAGATGGGGCCATCCGAATGCAACCTAGGTAAAGAAAGAAGGGAGAGATGGAAGATGGACATTTATTCGGAAGAACACAAAATGTTTCGTCGAGCCTTCGTAAAGTTTGTGGAAAAGGAACTCTCTCCCCATGTTGAAGAGTGGGAAGAACAGAGGGAGATTCCCCGTTGGGTATGGCGGCGTATGGGCGAGCAGGGTTACCTCTGTCCTTGGCTGGAAGAGAAATACGGTGGTTCGGGGGCAGATTTCGGATTCTCTGCCATCATAAGCGAGGAACTAGCTAAAGCTGGAGTTGGAATCGGGCTTGGGCTGCATAGTGACATTATCGCTCCCTATATACAGGCCTATGGTACAGAAAAACAGAAGATTGATTGGCTTCCCGCCTGCGCCCGGGGGGAGAAAATTCTGGCCATCGCCATGACAGAGCCCCAGGCGGGCTCCGATCTTCAGGGAATGAAGGCTACCGCTGTCCGGGATGGTGACGAGTACATTATCAACGGGTCGAAGACCTTTATCAGTAATGGGATTTTTGCCGACTTGATTATCGTGGCGGTCAAGACCGACTCGGGGACGATGTCGGGCAGTAAGTCAATCAGTCTAATAGTGGTGGAAGACGGGACACCCGGCTTCTCTAAGGGCAAAAAAATGAGCAAACTGGGGATGCACAGTCAGGATACAGCGGAACTCTTTTTCGATAATTGCAGGGTGCCAGTGTCAAATCGCCTGGGCGAAGAAGGCAAGGGGTTTTCTTATCTGATGGAGAAGCTCCAGCAGGAGCGCCTGATCTCGGTCCTAGGTTCCCAGGGTTTGGCGGAGCGGATGCTTGCCGATACGATCACTTATGTCAAGACGAGGGAGGCTTTTGGCCAGCCTATCGGTAAGTTTCAACATAACGCCTTTAAGATTGCTGAAATGGCCACAGAGGTCGAGATTGGGCGGGTATTCGTGGATAACCTGATCGCTGACCATATGGCAGGCCAGGAGATTGTAGCCAAGGTTTCCATGGCCAAATACTGGATCGGTGAGATGGCCAATCGGGTAGCCTACAACTGCCTCCAGCTTTACGGTGGGTATGGATATATGGAGGAGTATTCCATTGCCCGGCAGTACCGTGATGTGCGGGTGCATACCATCTTTGCGGGAACATCGGAAATTATGAAGCTCATCATTGCTCGCAAGTTAGGGCTTTGATTAGGGAGGAATGGGATGGATGTATCAGCTCTTAAACGGGGTGCGAATCCTAGATTTAACTCGGCTTCTTCCTGGAGGGTATGCCAGTCAGTTACTAGCTGACCTAGGAGCAGAAGTGTTGAAAGTGGAAGAACCAGGGCAAGGGGACTATCTGCGCTGGATGAAACCTTACTTGCCCGGTACGAAGGAAAGTGCCCTTTACTGGTCACTGAACCGGAATAAAAAGAGCCTCAAGTTGAACTTAAAAAGCACCGAAGGTCGAGAAGCTCTTCTCCGCCTTCTTGTTAAGTATGACATCGTTCTGGAAGGGTTTCGGCCCGGAGTGATGGATAGCTTGGGCCTCGGTTATAAGGATTTGTCAAAAATAAACCCTGCCGTCATTCTCTGTTCCATATCCGGCTATGGCCAGACCGGGCCGTATAGCCGACGTTCAGGTCATGATATCAATTACATGGCCGTGAGCGGGGCTCTGGGTCTCACAGGGCAAGCCGGGGGAGCGCCGGTTCCTCCGGCTGTACAGGTGGCAGACATCGGCGGCGGTGCACTTATGGCAGTGACTGGGATTTTGAGCGCCTACATCGCCCGCTTGCGGACGGGCCGGGGACAATATATTGACGTCTCTATGCTGGATGGGGTGGTGTCCTGGATGGCTATGCTCTATGCCCAGCAGGCAGCCACCGATTCCACGATGAATCGCGGGGAAGGGATCTTGAACGGTGGAGAAGTCTGCTACGGCGTTTATGAGACCATGGACGGTCTATATATGAGTCTGGGAGCCTTAGAACCTAAATTTTGGCAAGCTTTCTGCCAGGCTGTAGAGCGTCCCGAGCTCATGGGCAAGCAGTTTGATCGCGACCCGGACGTTTTGGCGGAGGTGGAAAGGGTCTTTAAAAGTAGAACACAGAAGGACTGGGCAAGCTTCTTCAGAGATAAAGATGTTTGCTGTGAACCGATCTTGGAGCCGTCGAAAGTTCGGGAGCACCCGCAGATTAAGGCGCGGCGTCTTTTTATTTCCCTCAGTCATCCTCAAGGTGAAACCGTAGAGAGTGTGGGAAATCCTCTTAAATTTCCGGAGGAAAGGGAATTCCCCGATCAGGCCCCTCCTTGGTTTGGAGAACAGACGCGTGAGGTTTTGCGAGAGGTGGGGTTCACCGAGGAGGAGATTGAGCGCTTAGAACATGTCAACGCCCTGAATAAAGAGTCAATTTAAATGGATAATGAATTAGGGCCCCTCGGATTTGACGAGGGGCCCTAATTATCTAAAACATGAAAGTTCTGAAAATTAAAGGAATCGCTGGTGGGAGGGGAGAAATAAAACGAAAGGGACCCTTGAAAAGGTTCGTGAAGATGGATGTATCTTCCCTAGGATAATGGTGAGGTGAGCTAGTTTGCTAATGAGCGATATGATGACTCGGGATGTTCCGCTTCTCCATCCCAAGGATAATCTAGGGCAGGGGGTAGCACTTTTACGCTGGACTAAGCTGGATGCCTTACCAGTGGTGGATGAAGATGGTTTGTTGATCGGGATCTTTACCAAAGCCAATGTGCTGGATGCCTTTCTGGCTGGGGCAGAATCGTCGGAAGCAATTCAGCAGCATTTTAACCGCCAAGTAGTGACAGTAGAAGCTAACACTCCATATTGGGAGGTAGAGCAACGGGTGAAACAGAGCTCGGTGGGCACGGGTGTAGTGGTAGATAAAGAGGGAAAAGCGCTTGGGATTTTTACCAAGGTGGATATGATTATGGCGCTTTTCCAAGAAGCGGAACAATTGGCCGTCGAACTCAATACAGTGTACCAGGCCATGCCCAACGGAATCATCGTCGTGGATCGAAATAACCGCATTCAGCAGATGAATCTCTCAGGGGAGAAAATCCTCGACTTGAAGCAGGAGGCAATCAAAGGATGTCTGTTCGGCAGCGTCTTTCCAAGTTTGGATCTGAGCGGGGTACTCAAACAGTCGCAACATCTGGTAGGAGTGCAAACTCAAATGAATAAGGTAACTGTTCTTTGCAATATTAGCCCGGTGGGCGAGGTGGCGGGGGCAGTGATCGTTTTTCAGGCTTTGACTGATTTCGATCAAGTTGCACAAGAATTAGATGCGACCAAGCGATTGTACGAGACTTTGCTCACTGTAACCAACATTGCCTACGAAGCGATCTTTGTCGTGGACGACCAGGGAAAAATCACGTTGGTCAATGAGGCAGCCTGCCGCTTTTTTGGTAAGAGAGAAAAAGAGCTTTTGCAGCGGCCTGTAGATCAAGTGATCGAAAATACCCGCATTCTCCGGACATTAAAGACTGGAATGGCGGAAACCAATGAAATCCAGGTCATTAACGGTCGGGTCTACATTGTCTCTCGCCTACCGATCGTGCGCCAGGGCAAGATCATCGGAGCGGTAGGCAAAATCGTCTTTCAGAAGCTGGAAGAAGTGAAAGATGTTGCTGAGAGGCTAGCTCAGATGGATCATGAGCTGAAATTTTACAAGGAAAAGGCGGGCGCTGCTAGACTAGCTGTAACTTTTAACCAAATCGTCACAGTAAGCCAGGATATGCGCTGCTTAAAGCAAGGGGCGGAGATGGCTGCACGGGGAAATTCCACGATTATGCTGACAGGGGAAAGTGGCACAGGCAAGGAACTCTTTGCGGAGGCCATTCATCAGGCAAGTCCCCGCCGTAAAGGACCCTATGTCAAGGTCAATTGCGCCGCAGTTCCGGAAAATCTTCTGGAGTCAGAATTTTTTGGGTATGCAAGCGGGGCATTCACTGGGGCACAAAGAGGGGGCAAAGCAGGTAAATTTGCCATAGCTAACGGAGGGACGCTTTTTCTGGATGAGATCGGGGATATGTCATTCAATTTGCAGAGCAAGCTTTTGCGGGTGCTGGAGGACAAGAGTTTTGAGCCGGTAGGGAGTAATGAATCGATAAAAGTGGATGTGCGGATCATAGCAGCTACCAACAAGGACCTCATCCGGAAGGTGGAGTGCGGCGATTTCCGTAGTGACCTTTACTACCGTCTCAATGTGATCCATTTTCATATTATCCCTATGTGCGATCGTTTGGAAGACGTCATTCCCCTCGTTCATGTTTTCTTGGAACGCCTAAATCAAGATTTCGGCAAACAGATTACTGGCATTTCCCCGGACGTGCTCAAAATTCTCGTCGGTCATCGTTGGCCGGGGAATGTACGGGAATTAAAAAATGTGATTGAGAGGGCGGTCAATTTTGCCTCCGGAGAAATGCTAGAACTTGAGGATTTGCCTTTTTACCTCAGGGAACAAAAATTAGAAGTCTCCTTACCGTCGGCGAAGGTTTGGAACCTAGAAAATGCTCATGAGCACTTGGATAAAGAAACATTGGAAAAGGCTTTACTGAAGATGAAGGGCAACAAGTCGGAGGTTGCTCGGCTCTTGGGGATTTCACGTTCCTGGCTCTATGAAAAAATGCGGCGATATGATATTCATTAGGAAAGGGAAGGGGTCTACTTAGTAAATTATTAGGTAAAGAAAAAACCCTCCTAAGCCTTTGAAGCTAGGAGGGTTTCTACTATTAACGATTTACCAATTGCTGCGTGTGCGTGGTTGATAGCACTCACGGCAGTAAACTGGTTTGTCACCAGAAGGTTGGAAAGGAACAGTAGTTTCTTTGCCGCAAGTAGCGCAAATTGCTGGGAACATTTCGCGTTGTTGACGAGCATATCCACCGCCGCCATTGTTTCTGGTTTGTGCTTTTTTAGCTGCACGGCACTCTGGGCAACGACCAGGTTCATTGGTAAACCCTTTTTCAGCATAGAACTCTTGTTCAGACGCTGTAAAATCGAAGTCCCGACCACAGTCTTTGCAACTTAACACTTTGTCATTAAACATTTAAAAAAAACCTCCACTATTATATTACCCGCTACATGGTAAGTTCATCAGCCTCTTCCCAGAGCTTTTGGCAATAGAGAAGGTTTGCATAAATCCATTAGTATTAACGAGCTTTCATCAGTATATCTAAAAAATAGATATATGTCAAATAATAAATAAAGTTTCTCCTATTTGACATGTATCTATGTCGCTTAACTGTACATGGTCTCTAATAATGCTTTTACATCTTCATTTTCTAAATATTCATCAAATGTCATTTGACGATCCAAAAGCCCTTTGGGCGTGATTTCAATGATTCGGTTAGCAATCGTTTGGACAAACTGGTGGTCTTGTGAGACGAATAGTATATTTCCATCAAGGTTCGTCAATGAATTATTGAGAGCAGTGATCGACTCCATATCCAAGTGGTTGGTTGGTTCATCCAACAACTGTACATTCGCACCGCTGAGCATCATTCTAGAAAGCATGCACCGTACCTTTTCCCCCCCGGAAAGAACACGGGCCGACTTCAGAGATTCGTCCCCTGAAAAAAGCATTCTTCCTAGAAATCCTCTGACAAAGGATTCATCAGGGTCTTTAGAAAATTGTCTGAGCCAATCCACTAGGCTCAAGTCTGTATCAAAGTAGGAAGAGTTATCTTGCGGAAGATAAGCTTGTGTTGTTGTAATTCCCCAACTGAATTCTCCATCATCGGGGAGAATTTCACCCATCAAAACCTTAAACAAGGTCGTCTTAGCATTGCCGTTGGGCCCAACGAAAGCAATTTTATCCCCTTTATTTACAATAAACGAGAGGTTGTCTAGTACCTTTTCGCCTGCAATGCTGACTGTTAAGTTCTTAACAGTCAAGATATTGTTACCCGCCTCTCGGTCTGGTGTGAAAGCGATATAAGGATATTTGCGGGAGGATGGCTTAATATCATCAAGTGTCAACTTATCAAGTTGTTTCTTACGGGAGGTTGCCTGTTTGGCTTTGGAGGCGTTGGAGCTAAATCTTTGGATAAACCTCTGCAGTTCCTCGATTTTATCTTCTTTTTTCTTATTAGCTTCTCTCATCAACCTCAAAGCTAATTGACTGGATTCATACCAAAAATCATAATTGCCGACGTAAAGTTGGATCTTGCCAAAATCGATATCAGCAATGTGCGTACACACTTTATTTAAGAAATGGCGGTCATGAGAGACGACAATAACGGTATTTTCATAATTGTATAAGAAGTTTTCCAACCAGGCGATCGATTGTAGGTCCAAATGGTTGGTAGGTTCATCCAATAACAAGATGTTGGGATTGCCAAATAGAGCCTGGGCGAGTAACACGCGAACTTTTTCATTTCCGCTGAGGTCACGCATCAAAGCACCCTGAAGTTCCTTACCAATACCTAACCCCATTAATAATTCTGAGGCTTCAGCCTCAGCTTGCCAACCATTGAGTTCAGCAAACTCGCCCTCCAGTTCGGAAGCTTTAATTCCATCTTCCTCTGAAAAATCCTGTTTTGAATAGAGAGCATCTTTAGCTTCCATAATCTCATATAGTCTGGCGTGACCCATAATTACAGTCTTAAGCACTTCGGAATCTTCAAATTCAAAGTGATCTTGTTTCAAAACGCCTATTCGCTCACCAGGCGTAAGGATGACATCACCACTAGAAGAGTCAATTTCACCAGAAAGAATTTTTAGAAATGTGGATTTTCCAGCGCCATTGGCCCCAATCAAGCCGTAACAGTTTCCGGGAAGGAATTTTACATTGACATCTTCAAATAATGCCCTTTTGCCGAATCGTAAGGTTATCCCACTGGTACTAATCATTTTTTTTATCGTTCCTTTATATTGAATTTGATTTTTCCTTAGAATATACTATATCATTTTATTGCGAGAAGATATAGATAAATGGAGGGAGAAGGGGTAGAATTGCAACAATAACCTTATCTTAAGTATTATGGGCATTAAAGTGCCCCCATACCTAATCGAAAGGCTGAGGGCTTTCGCATAGTTGTTGATCATTAAGATGAATTGTCTTAGATTTAGAAAATTAGTGAATCGGATCGACGTCTGCTTCTCCCAAGATACTTCTCAGGATCAAAATACCGGACATAGTTTTAGGAAATCCTGCGCTGGGAGCCACCAAGAGAATGGCGTGTTCAATTTCTTCTTTAGTGCATCCGCTACTCAGAGCTTTTAGAATATGCGTTCTTAAGGCTCTTGAGTATTGGCACTCAGTAGATAGAGATACCTTAATTAACCAACATGTCTTTTCATCTAAAGGACCACCCTCTTCATGGACTAACCGACCGTATTTTTCATAGGCACTATAAATAGTCTCGTGGTGTTCAGTAAAATATTTCAAGTTAATTTCTGTGCTGTCTAAATTATCGAAATAATCATCCATTCAAATCGCTTCCTTTTACAGTTTTTAACATATCCTCTCCAGACTATAAATTATTATTCATATTAACAGGATCATTTTTTGCCCTTAGTCCAAATTCAAAACGCAAAATATTATAATGAAGATCATAAGGGGGATAAAACGTTGCCAAAAATAGAAATAGAACTGAAAAAAGAAGTCAGAGAGGTTCTCGTTGAGAATTTGAAGAGATATTTTTGGAACGAGAGGAACGAAGAACTTAGTAATTTAGGAGCGAAAATATTACTCGATTTCATCGTAAATGATATCGGACCTGGCAAGTTTGGTCGTACATAAAAAATGCGGTTTTCGCGAAATCGGTTTTCGTAAGAAAGTTGGCAAAATGAACGGAACTTGGCCTGACACACTTCTGGTTGAACGTAGAAGCGAAATGGTGGGGGTTGATTAGGAATGGTAACGATCTTAATGGGGAAGAGGGGCAGATTTTGAGTCAGGTTAGTTCGTTTCCGCCCATCATTGATGAAGGTGCGCGTGTTTTGATTCTTGGCTCCATGCCGGGGGTAGAATCCCTTAGATTACAACATTATTATGCGAATCCCAGGAACCATTTCTGGAAAATAATTTATAATCTCTTCGAGGCGGAAACCAGTCCGACCTATGAAGAAAAGGTGTCCTTTGTTATGAGTAAGAAAATTGCCTTGTGGGATGTCATCCAAAATTGTCAAAGGGAAGGAAGTCTGGATTCAAATATTCGGGATGAACAAGTCAATGATTTTTCTGGTCTTTTTCAGGCCTATCCCAACATAGAAACAGTTATTTTTAATGGGGGAAAAGCGTACGAGACCTATAAAAAGTGGATCGGATTCAATGATGTGCCAAATTTAACGTTTCTGAGACTTACTTCCTCGAGCCCGGCGAATACCAAGAGATTTGAAGAGAAACTGAGAGAATGGAGTGTCATCAAAGAATTAATATTACCATTCCAGGCCTAGGCCCCCAAAAAACGACAGTTCCTCAGGAATGAGAGAAGCGTTCTAATTCATGGCATCATGCCCCTCGATCCAATCAATAAACTGTCTTGCTGTTCTGGCAGAACGACCATTATACCAGAGTGCCCATTGCAGGGCCTCTCTTTGTAGTCTGTCTTTGTCGATTTTTAGATTTCTTCGGGCTGCAATTCCAGCAACTATTTTCAGATACTGATTTTGGTCGGGTGAAGAAAAAACAACATTTATCCCAAATCGATCCGCGAGGGAAAGCTTTTCTTGCATGCTGTCCCTCGCATGCACTTCTTCACTATGGTTGCCCGACTGCAAGCCGGCTCTCTCGCCAAAATACTCCTTGACTAAATGCCTACGATTGGAGGTGGCATAAATTAGGATGTTGGGTGTCTTGCTTTCTAAGCCACCCTCCAGTACCGCTTTAAGGGAAGTATAGTTTTCTTCGTTATCTCCAAAGACCAGATCATCGACAAAGATAATAAACTTTTGCGCCCTATTTTTCAATTGCCTAATAATCAGAGGAAAATCAGCGAGATGGGCTTTAGGAACCTCCAGCATGCGCAGTCCTTGCGTATGATATTCGTTGAGTATGGCCTTCACGGTGGATGATTTACCAGTGCCCCGATCTCCATAAAGAAGCACATTATTGGCTGGAAAGCCGTTTAAAAATTGAAGAGTATTTTCGATCACCCTTGAACGTTCGTTTTGGTAATCTACTAGTTCGTCTAAAGTGATTGGATCAGGGTTATCGATTCCCTTAAGGTAGCCATGCCCATCAGCCCTCTCCCAAACAAAGGCAGAGTAGCGCGCATATATGCCGCAACCGTATCGTTTGTGGAAATTCTTAAGATCTTCCAGACACTCATCCCAGCGGTTGCTTGTGAGGAATTTTTCTTGTAAATGGTTTATGTGATTCGGACTGCTGAGAATGAGACTTTCTAATGTCCAATCAGGAAGTCCTTCTAGTATAGGATTAAAGCATTGGTTCTTAAACAACTCGGTTATTTCAGCTTTGAGCAGCGTTGAATCAAGCTTTGCTACTTGCTGAAGGCCTCTTAAATCATTGGCAACGGTTTTTTCGAGGGCGTCGTCAGAGCTGCCGTTCAGCAAAGCTTGTATCTTCAAGGTAAAGGGATTCTCATCAAAGATTATCTTATCTATGATATAGTCAGTTAATGAAAGCGAATTGCTTTTGGCCAGCTCAAAGTAAAAATCATTATATAAATTGATCATTTCTCTAAGTTGAACGTTCGCTTTATCTAAGTCGATGAGCAGGGCTCTTAGTTTACTTAAGACTTTATCCTCTAAAAGTCCCCTGTAAATTGAAAGAGAATCCAGTGCCAATAAAGTAGTGGTCAGTTTGCTTTGTCTCATGATTTTTCCTCCAGTAATTGTTCTCTACTTAATAGATCTAATTAATAGACAAGTATAGCATTCGTGAAATCATTTTTCCATTAACATCAAGGAAATTAACGGACAGTACTCAAGGAGGGGTATTGCGTGCCCAAAATGTGGTAATAGTTAGTTGGTTAGTGTATAATGCTGTTAAATCACGAAAAGAAGTTCGCTGGCTTAAGAAGAATGGGGAGACGATAGTATGAGTGAATCTATTGGAGCCTTTTTACAAAAATATACCTATACTGACTACGTGACATGGCCAGAAGACAAGCCTATGGAGTTAATTGACGGAGTACCCTACGCTATGACGCCCGCTCCTTCTAGAATCCATCAAAAGATAAGTGTAGAATTAGTTCGTCAAATTTCTACCTATCTTCATGGGAAAACGTGCGAAGTATATGCAGCCCCTTTTGATGTTAGACTGACAGATATCAATGAAGCAGATGAAGAAATTAACAATGTGGTTCAGCCAGATATCTCTATTATTTGTGATCAGGAAAAATTAGATGATAAAGGGTGTAAAGGCAATCCGGATTTAGTTATGGAAATTATTTCTCCATCAAGTATTTCCATGGATTACATTAAAAAATTATACCTATACGAAAAGTATTCTGTGCGTGAATATTGGATTATTCACCCCATAGACAAAATTGTTATGGTTTATAAGCTTATACAAAATGGTAAATTTGCTAGGCCTGAAGTCTATCAGATAGATGAAACAATAAAGTTAGGGATATTTGATGATTTTACAATTTCATTGGCCAATGTTTTTAGGGGATCAAGCAATTGAAAGAGCCAAAAGAACAGTACGAGAAACGAAAGACGTATTATAGGCGGAGGTTAGAGAAACTAACACGAACGATTAATCGATTAAGCAATGTAAGACTCCTTACTTTCCTAGTGGGCTGTGGGCTGGCTGTATTTTTTTATATGACCCAAAGATCATCTTTGGGTCTTGGAATGGTTATTTTCACTGTCGCTTCTTTTGCCGCGCTGGTCCTGTGGCATCAAAATTTAAAAACACGCCAAAACTATATCCAGGTACTTTATGAAAACTATGATCAAGCTTTAAGCCGTCTAGGCGGAGAGTGGAGAAACTTCTCCGATACGGGAGAGGATTTTAAAGATCCCACTCATTCTTATTCGGAAGATCTGGATATTTTTGGTCTTGGATCACTCTTTCAATGGATTACTACAGCAAAAACCTTTAGGGGAAGGGAAACCCTAAAAGAAGTTTTGACCCAGCCACCAGGAGAGGTTGAAATCATTCGAAAAAAGCAAGAAGCAATTCAGGAACTTGCAAGAAATCTTGCTTGGCGACAGCGGTTTTTAGCGGAGGCTAGAATGACGAAACGTCCGCTGAATTCTCCAGAAACAATCATTGAGTGGGCGAAGTCATATGATGCATCCTATCTGCGACTTGGGGTGGTTATTTTAGCTCGTGCCCTCCCCATAATTACGATCACGTTTTTGCTTATGTATCTTCTGACCTCAAGCGTTTCTGTATGGTATCCACTTGTAGGTCTTGCGATTCAGACGATTATTCTCTTTCTAGGAAGAGAACGGGACAAAACGCTTAATGCAGTTTACACATATAAAGACAGTATAAAAATTTACGAAAAAATGCTCGAACGGTTTGAAAAGAGAAATTTTCAAGCGGAACACCTCCAAACCCTGAAAAAAGGTTTACGTGACCGGGACGGCAAGCCGGCCTTTGAACAAATCCGGAAGCTTTCAAGTTTGGCTGATCTCATAGCCAACCGGGGAAACGCGATGTTTCTGATCATCAATATTCTCACTCTTTGGGATATCCAGTGTATGATCTCCTTGGAATCATGGAAGGAGAAGTCGGGTCGTTCTCTTGGCCGCTGGGTAGATACCATTGCCGAACTGGAAACACTAAACAGTCTGGCGATTATTGCAATGGATCACCCGGAATGGGGAGTACCAGAGATAACCTCGGGAAATTCGGTAATTACCGCGGTTAATATGGGGCATCCGCTCGTAAGAGGAGCGGTTTGTAATGATTTAACCATGGAGAAGAACTCCGGGATTTTGTTAATTACGGGTTCAAACATGTCTGGCAAGAGCACCTTGCTGCGGACAGTGGGCATCAATCTTGTTTTGGCCTATGCTGGAGCCCCCGTGTTTGCCCAGCAGTTTAGCTGTTCGATGTTTCAGATTTATACCTGTATGCGGGTGAGCGATAATCTAGGGGAAAGTATCTCTTCGTTTTATGCAGAATTACTGCGCATTAAACAGATCGTAAGCTCAGCGAAGACAGAAAGAAAAATTTTCTTCCTATTAGATGAGATTTTCAAAGGGACTAATTCGCAAGATCGACATGCTGGGGCTAAGGTTCTGATTCGACAATTAAGCAAGGCCGGGGCCATTGGTATGGTATCAACTCATGATTTGGAATTGGGAGACTTGGAACGCGAAAGTGACCGGAAAATCCGCAACTATCATTTCCGCGAATACTATACAAATGATGAAATTCATTTTGACTATAAGCTTCGGCGGGGGATTTCAACCACGCGCAATGCCATGTATTTGATTAAAATGGCAGGTATTGATGTTGACGAAATGTTGTAGGTGAACGAATCGGAATGTTAAAAATTTGGGGGTATGTTAACCAGAGAGAAGGCGGTATCACTATGATTATTGTAAGCGCGTGTTTGCTCGGGCTGAATACCAAGTATGACGGTAAGACGAATACTCATGCTTTGCTTCAAAAATACAGTGCAGTGCGATGACGGACGATGAAAACAGGATACTTGTACACTTATGCTGATTACTTATCTTGGCCTGAAGAAGAGCGTTGGGAACTTATTGGCGGGGTACCCTATGATATGACCCCAGCACCTTCAACTCGGCATCAAGAGATCTTGGGAGAATTGCATCGTTTATTCTCTCAATACTTATTTTGTAAGCCATGCAAAGCCTATCTTTCACCCGTTGACGTTCGACTTCCGCAAGGAGATGACAAAGATGAGGGTGTTTTGTCAGTTGTTCAGCCCGACCTATCCGTTATTTGTGACCGAACCAAAATCGATGAGCGTGGCTGTAAAGGAGCGCCTGACCTGATCATTGAAATACTTTCCCCCTCCACAAACGAAAAAAGATTTTGGCGTTAAACTACGTCTTTATGAAAGTGTCGGGGTTTCAGAGTATTGGCTGGTTCATCCCAATGATCAAACGATTCTGGTCTTTTCCTTGAAAGAAGGAACTTATGGAACGCCCACGATCTATAAAGCTCCTGATGACGTTCCAGTTCAATTATTTCCGGAGTTTTTTATTCCATTAGCTGAGGTCTTTTTAGTCTTTTGATGTGCATTACTCATATTAAGTAGCGGCGGCTTTGGGGGATATATCCTAAAGGCGCCACTTGTCTTTTCTATTGTAATTCCAACGAATTAATGGTATTCTCTCATAGTACAATACCCCCGTATGGTATGAAAAGCCATTTCCGGATTTTATTATGAAAGCGGTAAGGAGCGAAACCATGAATAAAGCATATATTGACCCTGAAAAATGTGACAGCTCACCCATGTGCCCGGCGCGAAGGTCTTGTCCTGAAAAAGCGATAAGCCAAGAAAAACTCGGTATATTAAGGCGAGGTGTGGCTGTTGTTGACCCTGAAAAATGCGTTTCTTGTGGGGTGTGTTTAAAAATGTGCCCTCATGGAGCGATCGCAATGAGAGCACCTTCGGCTGGCCCCAAGTCAAAGAAAAAGAAGAAGTAGAAGTAGAAGTAGAAGTAGAAGTCGCCATACGCTGTGTCAGATACCTGACATTTATTTTGTTACATGGGATGTAAACTAGTTATGATAAAAAAGTGTCAAAACGTCCGATAAGAACGCTTCAAATTCGTTTCTTAGGGGTGGTATTAAAGTTTAGACGTTTGCGGAATGACTGAATATTAGCCTCGAAGAGATTTGTTTCTCTTCGAGGCTACTTTGTCCTGCTAATAGTTTCACGCAAGGACATCGACAATTTTAACATTACATAGCCTTAATCCAGCCTAATTAGTGAACTTTTTATTTAGTAAATAATGTGAGAAAATAGTCACAAATTTTAATATAATTGAGAGCTGGGGGAGAATTTAAAATGTCTGAGCAGATTAAACGTTCTATGTCAATTAAAACCCGTATTACCCTTATGGCAGGTTTGGTGATTATTGTTGTGGTGGCAGCTTTATCCGGAGCAAGCCTTTGGAATGCCCAGAAGCTCCTCAAAACGAGTGAGCTTCAAACGGAAAAACTTGTGGATCAGGGAATCCAAGATGAATTCGTTAATCGCTTAGAGCGTGCAAAGTCTTCGGTGCTAACGATGACCATGAACCCGGATGTGACTAAGGCTTTAGCAGAACGAGACCGGGCTACACTCGCTCGTTTAGTTCAGCCTGTTTTCGAAGTAATCAAGAAAGATGGCTTTAGCCAACTTCAGTTTCATCTTGCGCCTGCCATTTCGTTCTATCGAGCGCATTCGCCCAACAAATTTGGGGATGACCTTTCTAAAATTCGGCCTACGGTCGTGACGGCCAACAAAGAGCATAAGACAGTGGAAGGACTGGAGGAGGGTGTCGAAGGATACGGCTTCCGAGTAGTGGTACCCGTTAAGTATCAAGATCAGTGGGTTGGTAGTGCAGAATACGGAATGGATTTTGGCAAAGACTTTTTAGCTGCTTTGCAGAAGAAGAACCCTGGAGATTACTTCATCTATCTTCTTGATCCCTCTACTTCTATGGTCAAAAATGTTAAGGAAAATGGGGGGCTGCTGGTTGGTACTGGCAACGATAATTTTCCAGTAGCGGAAAGCTTGGTGAAATCTCTTGTCAATGGACAAACTCAATTTACGACGAGCGGGGATGGCCAGTCTAATGTTTTGCTCATTCCTTTTAAAAACTATCAAGGGGAAGTAAAAGGGTATATCAAGGCCGTGCTCTCTCGACAAGGAGTAGTACAAGAGCTAAACACCTTGAGAATTTGGGTTTTCATGGTTGGGTTACTGGTTCTTGTCTTTGGTGTTGTTTCAGGCTATTTTGTTTCCTTAACCTTTACCCGACCGCTGATTCAATTAACAGAAAATGCTGAGGTCCTAGCCACAGGCAATTTGAACATAACAATTAAAACGAGTTGGTATGGAGAGTTAGAAACCCTGGCTCTCGCTATGAAAAAGATGCTTCATAATACAAAGGAAATATGCGTCTCGATCAATCAAGCGGTTAGGCAGGTCGAGGATTCGACGAGGGAAATTTCAGTTGCGACAGATCAGACATCGAATGGAGCAGACCAAGTGGCTGCGAGTGTCAGTCAGGTAGCCAATGGATCTCAAAAAATTGCAGAAAGTACAAGTGAGATAGGTGTACAAAGTAAGGGGATTAATCAAAGCGTCCAAACTTTGGCTGGACATATGGAGCGTGTTATGGTCAGTACCGCTGATGTCACGACACGTACACTGCGCGGGGAAGAAATCATGAGGGATTTAGCGCAGAAGATGCAAATCTTTGCGGCTAAAGCGGAGGAAATCCAGACCGGAAGTTATCTTCTTAAAGAGCAGACGGGACAAATCCGCGGGATTACTCAGATCATTACTGGGATTTCCGAACAAACAAATCTTCTTGCCCTTAATGCAGCGATCGAGGCGGCTCGCGCAGGGGAAGCCGGGCGTGGGTTTGCTGTAGTAGCCGAAGAAGTTCGTAAACTGGCTGAAGGATCTAAGCAAAGTGCTTCCCAGATTGCGAGCTTGATCGACGAAGTGACTCTTAATGTCGAGAATTCAGCCCGTGCGGCAGAAGAAGCAGTCGATTTGATCGAGGAACAATCAGGAATTGGGGATCGGGCACTGAACCAATTTACAGAGATCTCCCAGGGAACTCAATCCGTCGCTCAACTGCTGGCGGAGATGGAGGAAGAAGTCCGTCAGGTTGTCCAGATGGAGGAGGCTGTCACTAGGTCAGTTTATGAGGTTGCGGCCATGTGCCAAGAAGATGCGGCAGCCGCAGAGGAAATTGCCGCCTCGACGGAAGAAATGAGCGCAACGATCAGTACAATTCGCGATAGTGCGAGACAGTTGATAGTATTGATGGAGGAACTGAAGGACCAGAGTACGCGATTTGTGATTTGAAGTTGGGATTCTAATCGGATATAATTATGAAGGAAATTTACTTCATTGAGTAAATTAAGAGACTCTTAGACCTTTAATGGGTTTTGAGGAGGAAAACTATGCAATTGGTAACCATTAAGGATATTTATAGAGAAACGGATCGGTTTCTCAATCAGAAAGTGGAACTTTCCGGCTGGGTTCGCACAGTGCGTTCGTCAAAGGCGTTTGGTTTTATTGAAATTAATGATGGGAGTTTTTTTGAGAACCTTCAAGTGGTGTTTGAAGAGAGCTTGGCAAACTTCGCAGAGATTGGGAAGCTTACGATTAGTTCCGCCCTGCGTATCCAAGGAACGCTTGTCCCTTCACCTGGAGCGAAACAGCCGTTTGAATTGAAAGCGGAAAGCATCGAGGTACTAGCGCTCTCGGCAGTAGACTACCCTCTCCAAAAGAAACGGCATACGTTTGAGTATTTGAGAACGATTGCGCATTTGCGTCCCAGAACGAATACGTTTGCAGCGGTTTTTCGAGTGCGTTCTGTAGTAGCTTATGCGATTCACAAGTTCTTTCAGGAAAAAGGGTATGTCTATGTTCATACCCCGATTATAACCGGTAGTGATGCTGAAGGCGCAGGAGAAATGTTTAGAGTGACGGCCCTTGATATGGCGAAGCCTCCCAAGGATGAAGCGGGCAACCTTGATTTTTCAAAAGACTTCTTTGGCCGAGAAACAAGCCTGACAGTGAGCGGCCAGCTTAATGTTGAAACATATTGCATGGCTTTCCGCAACGTATATACGTTTGGTCCCACGTTCCGAGCGGAAAATTCGAATACGGCGAGACATGCCGCCGAGTTTTGGATGATCGAACCGGAGATTGCCTTTGCCGATCTTCACGACAACATGAACTTAGCTGAAGAGATGATGAAATTTATTATTCAGTATGCTTTGGATAATGCACCCGAGGAAATGGCATTCTTTAACAACTTCGTCGATAAGACCTTGTTTAATCGCTTGGAAAATATCTTGAGTTCCGAATTTGGACATATTACGTATACTGAAGCTGTAGGACTGCTGGAGAAAGAAAATGCCAATTTTGAGTATCCGGTTCATTGGGGTATAGATCTTCAAACCGAGCATGAACGCTACCTGACAGAAAAGATCTTCAAAAAACCGGTCTTCGTATCCGATTATCCCAAGGATATTAAGGCGTTCTATATGCGTCTCAATGAAGATAACAAGACAGTGGCCGCCATGGATCTACTCGTTCCCGGAGTTGGAGAGATTATCGGGGGGAGCCAACGGGAAGAACGACTTGAGGTATTGCAAAGTCGTATGGAGGAATTTGGGCTTAACGCAGAGGATTACGGCTGGTATCTTGACCTGCGGAAGTATGGCGGCGTGAAACATGCCGGGTATGGGCTTGGTTTTGAGCGCGTTATCATGTATTTGACGGGGATGTCAAATATCCGGGATGTAATCTCCTTTCCGAGAACAGCTAACACTTGTGAATTTTAAGAGCTGTTCGCGTTACATGACTTTCAAGACAGATGTACTATTTAGGTACATCTGTCTTAGTTTATTGCACAATGATTATGGTGTCCCGATGCAGGCTATTTATGAGCATTGGGGATTCAAGAAACTATTCACTTAGAAACTGTTCGAGTTGACACCCTAATTTTGGCATGCTAGAATGAGCAATAGTTTGAATGTATAGACAATTATAATTAGGAATAGGTGTTTTTGGTGATTCATGAAGAAATGCCCATTGATAAGAGTTCAGTTATTCCCATCTACTATCAGCTATTTAAGTCGTTCGAAGAACAAATACGGCGGGGAGATCTAAAACCAGGGGAATCCTTACCGACGGAGAATGATATTGCGACGCGCTATGAAATCAGCCGAATGACAGTACGAAGAGCTATTTCCGAACTGGTGTCAGCAGGGATGGTTTATGCACAGCAGGGCAGAGGTACTTTTGTCGCAACCCCAAAATTGGATAATATTGTCTTTGAACTCAACGATTTTAATGAAGAAATCAAAAAGAGAGGACTAAATTATAAGACAACTTTACTAGAAGCTAAGATTATTAGAGCTGACGAGAACTTGAGAGCTAAGTTTCAAATCACTGAAGAACACAAGAGATTCTTATTTTTTCGAACGGTGCTATCTGCTGAAAGTGAGCGACTTTCCTACGAAGTGAAATATACAATCTATAGTAAGAGTAAACCGATCCTTGAATCAGAACTAAAAGACCCAAGTTTGCCCGGTCTGATAGCAGCTCACACGGAATACGTGCCTGTGAGTTCTAAAAAGGTTTTACAGGTTGCAGCATGCACCGAAGAAGAAGCATTGATTCTCGGGATCGCTCCTCAAGCCCCTGTTTTCCTCATTGAGCAGACAATATTTGATACGGAACTTAGGCCAGTGGGGTGGAGCAAAGCTGTGTACAGAGGGGATCGGTATAAGTTGACCAGTTATGATGGTTGGTATAAAAAAGATTAAGCTAATTGGGGGTTCTTAAGTTGGAAGACGAACTACAAATAGCGATGGCAGACCTTGACGAAGAAAAAACCCTAAGGCTGGTAGAAGAAAGAATTCTAGCGGGTAGCACCTCTATGGATATCATCGAAAGTTGTCGGCGGGGTGTGGAAATCGTTGGTGTAAAATACAGTGACAGTGATTACTTTCTGTCAGACCTTATTATGTCAGAAGAGATTCTAAAAGAGGTTATGCGAATTCTAGAACCGCATATACCGGTTAATGGATCGAATAATGGCTTTGTACCACCACCCATCGTTATGGGTACGATTGAAGGAGACATTCACGATCTCGGCAAAAATATTATAATTTATCTGTTGCGTTCATCAGGTTTTCAAGTTCATGACTTGGGTGTCGATGTGACGCCAGAGAGATTTGTGCAGGCTGTGAACGAAACGAATGCCCCGATCTTAGGGATTAGTGTTTTACTCTCCTTCTGCGTCGGCTCAATCAAGAAAGTCGTTGATCTTCTAATTGATGCCGGTTTGAGAGATAAGGTCAAAGTTGTGGTGGGCGGGTATCCAGTCAATCAGGAGGTCAAAGAATTCACGGGTGCCGATTTTTATGCTAACGATGTGACGGAAGCATTGAAAATCTATCGCGATATTTTAGAAGTAGCAGGGGGTTCAGTCTCAGAGAGGTGAGACTGAACCCTCTTAGCGTCCCAGAATATAATTGTAGTACGCTATTGACTGCGCGGATAAGTAGTGATAATATTTAGATAAATTAAATTGTCTATACATTCATATAAGAGTCAATTTTAAAATTTGCAAATAAGAATGTAAAGGAATTTAATTTTTTTACTTCAAGATTTGTATATACATCTATACATATAAAATAAATCACAAGCTGATCAACTTCTATGGAGGCTTATGAAATGAACGTAGATATAGACGATCTAGTTAGGGATGCATTGGCCTTAGGTGTAACCCATGCAGCAATAGCAACAGTTGCAGATATAAAATTCAATGAGGATTTCAGAACCCAATGTGAACAAAATGCATGCGGTACTTATAATAAAAACTGGATGTGCCCACCAGCGGTGGGGCAAATCGCTGAATTGAAAGAAAAAGTGTTGGGATTTAAACAGGGTTTACTAATTCAGACTGTGCATGAGCTAAAAAGTTCCTTTGACTGGAAAGGTATGATGGCGTCAGGTCATAAGCATACGGAGATCTTTAGAACTATTCTGGACAAGTTCGATATATGGTTCCTTGGAAATCTTGCCATTAAATGTAGGTCCCTGCACTTTTTGTTCAAGGTGTACATTTCTTGACAATGAGCCTTGCAGGTTTCCTGAAAAAGCTTTGTCTTCTGTAGAAGCGAGTGGAATTGACGTGATGGCCCTTGAGAAAAGCAGCGGAATACCCTATTACAATGGTAAAAATACAGTTTCGTATGTAGGGCTTATATTGTTCAATGCCGTTGAATGAACAATATAAGCATCTTCAGAAAGGGAGGTGATGGCGGGCGAGGTATAACAAGTTTGGATTGATTGCATAAACCAAAATTTTGGCTCAAGGAGGGTACAAAAGATGTTGATTATAGGCGAAAAGCTTAATAGCTCGATACCTAGTGTTCGCCAGTTCATTAATGACAAAGACACCGCTGCTATTCAGGATCTGGCGCTCAGACAAGCGGCTGCTGGTGCCGACTACTTAGATCTGAATACAGCACAAGGGGACGAAGTGCCTAACATGGAGTGGCTTGTGCAAACAGTTCAAGAGGTAACCGATGTTCCATTATGCATTGACAGCACTTCGGCTGTGGCCATTAAAAAAGGCTTAGAAACGGTTAAAGGGGATAAGAGTAGGGTTTTAGTTAACTCCATATCGTTGGAAAGAAATCGTATTGAAGAAGTACTGCCACTGGTGCTTGAATACCAATGCTCGGTAATTGGTCTAACTTTGGATGACAATGGCATTCCGAAAACGGCTGAAGAAAGAATTGTACTTTCTGAACGACTTGTCGAGATATTAACGAAGAACAATTATGATTTAACCCGTCTATATATAGACCCACTGGTCCTTCCGCAGGCTGTCAGCCACACCAATGCAACGATGTTTTTCAAGTGCCTTACGGATATCAAGCGCCTATTTAATGTCAAGACAGTCTCAGGATTAAGCAATATATCCTTTAATTCTCCTAAACGGAAAATCGTAAATCGTCACTTTTTGACTATTTGCATGGCGTTTGAGATGGACGCTGCAATTCTTGATCCTCTAGATCGAAAAATTATGACCTCAGTCATCACGAATGATTTCCTGATGGGCAAGGATCGCTTTGGCAAGAAGTTTTTAAAAGCCTATCGCAGCGATGCGTTAGAAGACTAAGAGTTTTATTTTTTAGCTCAGTGTTTAAAATTTGATATTTGAGAAGGTAGGAAGGGGAAAGCAAGTATGAATGAAAAGGAAATGCTTTATCAGAAGAGATTAGAACGCTACACTACTGCCATGGATTGTGGAAAACCGGATATGGTTCCCGTTGCTTTCGGAATCGGGGAATGGGTAGTTAAGTATACAGGTACTACTCTCCAAGAGATCTATTATGATCTCGATAAAAGTAACAGTATTGTAAGTGAAATGTTACCGGGTTTGGATTTCGATCTTTTCAAGGGTGGTCCTTCATTATGGTGGCCGCCGATGTTTGATGCGATGGGGTCAAAACTATATAAGTTCCCAGGTATTGGGGTGGACGAAAACTCAACGTTTCAATTCAATGAACAAGAATATATGAAAGCGGACGACTACGACGAGTTCATTGCCAGCCCGACCGAGTGGCTCGTTAATCACTATTTACCCAATATCAGCAGTGAATTGGCCAATCCTGGATCGTATAGAGCAACTGTGGCCCTGATCAAAGGGGCAGCAGCCTTTGCCATCTCTGGTGGTATGATGGGAGCGGCATGGGGAAAATGGACCGTGGATCATGGGATAGTTGGGCAAGGAACAGGGTTTACCAAAGCACCGTTTGATACTTTAGGTGATGCTCTGCGGGGAATGAAAGGGGTTCTCTTGGATCTTCGTCGACGACCGGAGAAAGTTTTAGCCGCTTGTGACGCCATTACCCCTCATAATATCAATTGTGGTGTGGCTGGGGCCGGAGCAGATACGCGCTTCCCTTGTTTTGCCCCCCTTCACCGCGGAGCCTATCCTTTCCTCAATCCTCATCAATGGGATACCTTCTACTGGCCCTCATTAAAAGCGACGATCGAAGGTCTGTGGGCTAAAGGGAAACGAATGTTATTTTATGCTGAAGGAGACTGGACTCCGTATCTTGAGAAAATTGCTGAATTACCTGATAAAAGTATTATCTTTCAAATTGATACCACTGATCCTAAAAAGGCTAAAGAAATTCTGGGTGGTAGGTTCTGTCTTCAAGGTGGTGTGCCGACGACACTGTTAACTTACGGTACACCGGAAAAGGTCAGAGAGCAGGTTAAGAGATCCATTGATGAATTGGCCGGTGATGGTGGGTTTATCTTGGATTCTGGTGGAGTCGTCATGGGGGATGCAAAACAGGAGAATGTTATTGCCATGATCGAGGCAGGCCGAGAATTCGGTGCTTATTAGAAGGATAGGAGGGAAAATCAATGTCTGAAAAAGAAAAACTTTTAAATCCTAATCCTGGTGTTTGTGTGCCGTGGGAAGTCAAACTGGAGGAATTTGAAAATTTTCCGGGGAATGAGGAAATTGTTAAAAAAGAATGGGAAAAGTTAGATGACTTTGCTTATAATTTTATTTGGTTTTGGGCGCAGCGCTAGCAAACCGAGACTGAGACGTTTGAAGTTAATTCAGAAGGAGTGGAATAATTATGCTAACAGATTCTTTATCTAAGGCAATTGCGGAATTAGAAGAACAGCAAGTGGCGGAGTTGGTCAAGGAGCGCTTAGACAACGGAGTAACTCCCTTAGAAATTGTAAATTCGTTGCAACAAGGTATGGCAGAGGCTGGTGGTCGATTTGAATCAGGTGAATATTTCTTAGGCGAACTGATTATGTGTGGGGAAATTATGCAAGATTCCATGGTGGTTTTAGAACCACTCTTGAGCGGAAGTAATGCTGAATACAAAGGAAATATTGTCATGGGCACAGTGAAGGGAGATATCCATGATTTAGGGAAGAACATCGTCGTTATGCTTCTTAAAGGGTCGGGCTATAATGTCATAGACCTAGGAGTGGATGTCCCGAAAGAAAAGTTTATTGAGGCCATTCAGGAATCAAAGGCACCTCTTGTGGGTATGAGTGTTCTCCTTACTGGCTGCCAGGAATCCATGAAAGAAACAATTGAAGCCATTCGAGCGGCTGGCTTGGATACTAAGGTTTTGATAGGCGGTAACTATATCGACGATGTTGTCAAGGACTATGTGGGTGCGGATTACAGTGCTCAGGCAGCTACTGATGGAGTTAAGATCGCGGATGAGATTTTTAGCGTTGCGTAAGAGGACTCTCTAGTTGGCGGCTGGAAATCGCTTAGATCTAACGAATGGTTTAGAGAGGCCTTTCAGGCCTCTCGAGCCTCTACTCTTGAGTAATTATAGCTTGCTATAAAAGAGGGGAGAGACTATAATCATGAATATCGCGCAAGATAATTCAAAGCCTTCGTCGTATCGTTGGGTGATTCTTCTGGTCATGTGGTTGGCAACGTTTATCGGCTGCCTTGCTCAATTTCAAGTTGCAGCTCTGGCCTTTAAGATTATCCCTGATTTACATCTCACATCGTCTCAGTTTGCGCTGATCATGTCCGCGCCCATGTTGCCTGCAGTGCTCCTTAGTCTCGTAGCAGGTTCACTGGCAGATCGGTTCGGCGTGAAAACCGTTGTCACAGTGGGATTTGCCTTTTCTGTAGTGGGAGTGTACTTCCGCTATGTTGCCACTGACTTCACGACACTCTTTATCATGATGGTTTTAGCTGGGCTCAGCTCAGCCTTGCTCAATGCTAATGCTGCAAAGCTGTTAGGAGCGTGGTTCCCCATGGAGAAGATGGGGACAGCTATGGGTCTCTACTTCTCGTCCGCTGCCACTGGCATAACAGTCGCTTTAGCAACGTCCGCGATGTTTCCAACCATTAAAAGTGCCTACATTGCAGCAGGTGTTTTCATGCTCATCGTCTGGATTGCCTGGATGGCCTTGATTAAGGCCAAGCCCAAAGGTGCACCTGAAATGCCGGTGATGCCTGTGACGAAATACATTGGTGTTGTTGCCCAGAGCAAAAACGTTTGGCTCGTCGGTTTGGGAATGATGTTTTTCATGGGCGCTAATATGGCCTTCAGCGGATTTCTCCCCAATGCCCTGAACGCTGTACGTGGGGTGGACCCAGTCACTGCCGGATTGATGGCTTCGATCGTGACGATTGGGACCATGCTAGGCGCCATTGTTGGCCCAGCCATGTCAGACCGTGTTGGTAGAATCAAGCCTTTCTTGGCCCCTATATGCATTCTGGGAGCTCTCACCATGTATGCGGCTTGGATTGTACCGACTGGGGCGGTCATGTGGGTGACCCTCTTCGTTCTAGGAATCTTCATGGGAATCAGTTCACCGTTGTTAATGACCTTCCCAATGCTACTGCCGGAAATAGGCCCCGCCTATGCTGGTACTGCTGGTGGAATGATCGCTACCCTTCAACTACTCGGTGCTTTCATCATCCCTGCCTTTATTATCACCCCGTTGGCTGGCTCGAACTTCAGCATGTTATTCGGCCTAAGCAGCTTATTCTTCTTATTGCTAGGCGTTGTGTCCTTATTCCTACCTGAACTTGGATCTAAAGCACGGGCACAGGTTGGGAAAACCTCTGCACAATCCGTCTAAAAAATTAGGAGGCGCCTTAAGTGTAGGTGCCTCCTAATCAATACGTTTAACATTAGCACTTTCGGGGGCAAAGGCTATAGAATGGAGTCTTATAGAAACAATGACAACCAAAACTAATTTAAGAGATGGAATTCGAAAACCCCAAAGATACTTAGGAGAAAAAGGACTCATCGTCTTAATAGCCTTTCTAAGTGCTTTTATCCCTTTATCAACTGATCTATATCTTCCCGCATTACCCCGGATGGCTGAGAATTTTAAGGCCGCTCCAAGTTTAATAAATCTTACCTTAATATTGTTCTTTCTTTTTTACGCTGCTGGTACTCTTGTTTGGGGGCCTCTTAGTGATAAATATGGGCGCAAACGCATCTTGGTGATAGGACTTGTACTTTACACGGTAGCAAGTGCCCCTGTGTGCCTTTTCGGGTAACGTCTACCAACTTATCATTTTTCGTGTTATACAGGCCATTGCTAGTGGCGCAGCTACATCTGTGGCCCAAGCGGTGGTGAAGGACAGCTATTTCGGTCGCAAACGAGTATCGGTTTTGGCACTGGTTTCATCAATGGCTATGATTTCTCCGATCGTTGCTCCAGTAGTAGGCGCCTTGATACTAAGATTTACCTCATGGCGAGGGGTATTCATGGTGTTAACGGTTGTCGGTCTTTTGATTACAATAGCGGGTATCGCCATGGAAGAAACTATTGATGAACGTTATGAAGGGACTATTATCCAATCGATTGGGCGATTAGGAATCGTGGCTAAAAACCCGGGATTTGTCACCCTATTGTTTACATTTTCATTAATGGGGATTCCGATGATGTCGTATATTTCATCATCATCCTATATTTATGTGAGTCAATTTGGTTTAAGTGAACAGGTATACAGTTATTTTTTTGCGGCCAATGCGTTTTTTATGGTGATAGGTCCGATGCTTTATATGAAACTATCCCAATATTTTAAGGCAAATTCGATCATAAGTGCCAGCTATGTTATCTCCTGTATAAGCGGGCTTCTGATCAGTACTATTGGAAATCACAGTCCCTGGATTTTCGCCCTGTCTTTATTGCCCGCCACACTGGCCGGTAGTATAACTCGTCCCCCAAGTGCTAATCTGATGCTAGAGCAGCAGAAGGGAGACACGGGAGCTGCTGTGTCCCTCATGTCTTGCACATTTACTGTCTTTGGTAGCATAGGGATGATCATAATTTCCTTGAATTGGGCAAACCGAATTAGGGTCATGGGGCTAATGTATATGGTTCTTGCCTTGGCAAGTTTAGGGCTTTGGAGTCTGATCTCCAAAAAATCGTTTGTTCAGAAAGTCTCTTGCGAATAATAAGTGCTTACTCATGATTGTCCAATGATACTTTAACATTTATCAGCAACTGAACGAGTGGAAGGGGTTGCTCACATGAAAACTGTTGCCATAGCCTGTCGTACTATAGAAGATGAAATCAATGTGGTCTCCAGGACTTTGTCTGACCCGCTCCCCATCGTTTGGGTGGAATCCGGCCTGCATAATTTCCCTGCAAAGCTTAAGGAAAGAATTCAACAGGAGATTGACAAAGTTAGTAGTGGGGTAGAGAACATCCTTCTCCTGTATGGATACTGTGGTAATAGCATTGAAGGTCTCGTGACACTCCAGGCTCAGTTGGTGGTGCCCAAGGTGGAAGACTGTATATCCTTGCTTTTGGGGGGGAATCAGATTCGTCGTGATCTCAGCCGCGAGGTTCCTGCCTTTTATTTGACGGATGGCTGGCTTCGCTACGAGAGCAATATTTATTGGGAGTACGAACAGTGTCTTAAAAAATATGGTGAGGCTAGAGCCCTGCGTATTTTTAAAGCCATGTTCGCGCATTACTCTACGCTCAATTTCATTGACACTGGGAGTTATGATTTGACGCCTGTCATGAAAAGAACCGCCGACTTAGCTTTGAATTTAAACCTTGAGCAAGCTATTGTGCCTGGCACTTTAAGATTAATCACCAAGGCATTGCAAGAGGAGTGGGACGAGGACTTCCTAAAAGTTCCGGCGGGCGTACCCATACACCTCGGCTTTGGAGAGGCTACTTCGGTCAGTCAACGTTAAGGGCTTTACAAACTAGTTTCAAAGTAAAGGAGTGACAGAGATGGTTGATATTACCTTTTTACCCTCCAATAAGGTTGTCCAGCTTGAGGTTGGGACTACTATCTTGCAAGCCGCTATATCGGCTGGAGTGCAAGTTGAAAGTACTTGTGGTGGCAAAGGAACCTGTGGTAAATGTAAAGCACAAGTTATGACAGAAATTCCATACTTGACTTCACCAACTGAAAAGAAGTTTCTGAATGCTTCCGAATTAGAGGCTGGCTGGGTTTTGACTTGTCAACACACCTTGACTCAAGACATGACAATTAGACTTCAGGAACAGAAGGATGTTCATCAACGGAAGACTGATTTTGCTGGGGTGGTTCATACGGCTTTAGCTCCCAGTGTACGAAAGTATTTCGTAACACTAACTCGACCAACGGTAGAGGATCAGACTCCAGATTGGGATCGGTTGGTTTCCTCTTTACCAGCTCCGCAGGCTATTGGCTTTAGCCGCTCTGTGGCGGCAACGTTACCAAAGGTGTTACGACAGGGAGAATTTCAGCTAACGGCGGTCTTGGATGGGAACAGACTGTTGGCAGTGGAACCCGGCGATACAGTGGGGCGTTGTTTTGGTGTGGCCATCGATATCGGAACGACGACTGTGGTTGTCTATCTTATGGACCTGAATAAAGGTACGGTCGTCACTAGTGGTGCGGTGACAAATCCTCAGCAGGCCTTTGGTGCTGACGTAATTTCTCGGATCACTCATGCGTCGAGCGGTTCTGATAAATTGAGAGAGTTGCAAGAGAAAGTGATCGGTGGCCTCAATGGAATTATCTCTCAATTGTGCCAAGAAAGAGGGATAAGGACTGAGGAAATCTATCAAGCTGTGGTAGTAGGTAACACGACAATGGCTCACTTATTTTTGGGAATTGATCCTACTTATTTGGCTCCAGCGCCGTTCATTCCGGTTTTTCGACAAGCAGTTGGAGTTGAGGCTAGAGAGTTGGGACTGAATATTCTCGGAATTGGAATGGTAGTAGTGCTTCCCAATGTGGCGGGTTATGTCGGTTCAGACACGGTTGGGGTCATG
The DNA here is from genome assembly GCF_001936615.1 of Desulfosporosinus metallidurans. Classification (GTDB taxonomy): domain Bacteria; phylum Bacillota; class Desulfitobacteriia; order Desulfitobacteriales; family Desulfitobacteriaceae; genus Desulfosporosinus; species Desulfosporosinus metallidurans. The sequence goes on along the minus strand of NZ_MLBF01000029.1, from coordinate 15,941 downwards.
TTAGCAACGGAAGCGGATCGCTTACCAGGGGTTAGTCTCATTGTTGATATTGGAACGAACGGCGAGATGATTTTGACGGGCAAGGATCGCCTTCTCACTTGTTCGACAGCAGCTGGGCCGGCCTTTGAGGGTGCTGAGATCAAATATGGCATGCGGGCTGCAGAAGGTGCTATTGAAGGAGTGCGTATAACCACGGACGTCGAATTGGAGGTCATCGGAGGGGGCAAGGCACGGGGGATTTGTGGCTCGGGTCTCATCGATGCAATCGCAGAAATGTTCAAGGTCGGAGTTATTAGTCCTTCTGGTCGGTACGCTTTTGAACCGAATCAATTAGAAAAGCTACCTCCCCTGGTGCGCGATAGAGTGCGAAAAACCGAGCGGGCAAACGAGTTTGTGCTGGTATGGGCTGAAAATTCGGCGACAGGCGAGGACATTGTACTCTCGCAAAAGGATATCCGGGAGATGCAACTGGCTAAAGGAGCCATCATGGCAGGGATTATGATTCTCGTACAGGAAATGGGAATCGTTCCCCAGGAGATTGACAGGGTACTCTTAGCAGGGGCCTTTGGCAATTATATTAAGAAGGAAAGTGCCGTTGTTATTGGTTTATTACCGGCTCTACCGCTGGAACGGATTCACACGATTGGCAACGCCGCCGGAGATGGGGCGAAAATGGCCTTACTGTCGATGGAAGAGAGAGCAAGGGCAGACATTCTAGCTAAGATGGCGGAGCACATTGAACTTTCTAATAGGAATGAATTTCAGCAAGAATTTATTAAAGGACTGGATTTTAAGGGGGACAACTAAGTTAAACTTAAATTTTGCATGGTATCAGACTTAGTTATAGTCATATGAGGTCTGGATGAACGGCTGAAACAAACAAATAAGGTTAATGGAGAAGGGAATGTCTCCATTAACCTTATTTATATTACTTCGATAATATTTCTGAGAGTGATCTTGCTATATTTGATCCAACTTCGGCTGAATTCATCCCCTTTTGGGTATATCTCCCCGCTTTTTCTCCTGAAGACAGGAATAAATAGGTTTCTTTCCAATGCAGCTTGAGTTATTGTTGAAGAAATCGGTAAAATGACCGTATAATAGGGGTTACACTATAGTAACCGTCGCTATTAGGTATAGTTAATCATTATTGTGACCCCTCGAAGCTAAGGGGGGCGCTTGCAAATCGAGCAACAGTAGGGCGTAGTGTATGTTATAATATGTACAAGAAGTGAGGTGGAGTGGTTTAATGTATCGGTTGGACGATTTGAATCCAGTACAGCGGGAGGCTGCTGAGCATAAAGAAGGGCCGCTTCTAATTCTTGCCGGTGCAGGATCTGGAAAGACACGGGTTCTCACCTATAGAATTGCCCATTTAATTGCTCAGGGAATAGAACCCAGTGAGATATTAGCGATTACCTTTACGAATAAAGCGGCGAAAGAGATGCGGGAGCGAGTGGCCACCTTGCTGGGCAGTGAGGGGTATGGACTCTGGGTCACTACTTTTCACTCGGCATGTGTCCGTATTCTGAGACGTGAAATTGATAATTTACCAGGGTATACTAAGAATTTCGTCATTTATGATACTGGGGATCAACAGTCGTTACTCAAAGCGTGTTTAAAAGAATACAATTATGATGAAAAGAAATTCCCAGTGCGCAGTGTGGCGGCCGTCATTAGTGATGCCAAAAACAAACTTCAAGATCCTGAAGAATTTTCCTATAAGGCTTCTAGTTATTTTGAACAAAAGATTGTGGATATTTATCGTTCTTACCAGAAACGACTCAAGAGCAATAATGCTCTTGATTTTGATGATATTATCATGCTCACGGTTCAGCTCTTTCAGCAAAGCGACCATGTCTATCGATATTATCAGGATAAATTCCGCTATATTATGGTGGATGAGTACCAAGATACGAACCATGCGCAGTATATGCTGATTAAACTTTTAGCAAGTGAATATCGGAATCTCTGCGTGGTTGGCGATGATGATCAATCGGTCTATGGATGGCGCGGGGCTGATATCCAAAATATTCTTGATTTTGAGCGGGATTATCCGGAAGCGAAAGTCATCAAACTCGAACAAAATTATCGTTCGACACAAAAGATCCTCAATGCGGCTAATGCAGTGGTCAGGAATAACGAATCACGTAAAGAGAAGTCGCTCTGGACTGAAAACTCGGAGGGACAGTCTGTCGTGTGTTATGTAGGGTCTGATGAGCGAGATGAGGCTGGCTATGTCGTCGAACGAATTCAACGGTTGCACGAGCTGGAAGGACGCCCCTTTAATGATTTTGCCATTCTTTATCGGACGAATGCTCAGTCGCGGGCTCTTGAGGAGCGTCTTATGAAGGCTGCTACGCCGTATCGTGTTTTCTCAGGATTGAAGTTCTACCAGCGCTTGGAAATCAAAGACATCCTAGCCTATTTAAGAGTCTTGTATAATCCAGCGGATCAAGTGAGTTTTGCCCGTGTGCTTAATGTGCCGAAACGCGGCCTAGGGGACAGCACCCTGCAAAAGATTTTAGAATATGCCGATGAACAAGGAATGCCTGTACTAGACGCCATTCTGGAGGCTGAGTATATTCCTGAATTGTCGACACGAGCTAAGAAACCGTTAATAGGCTTTGCCCAAACGATGCATGGCTTGGTAAACTTTGCACGAGAGGCAAGTGTTTCAGACCTGGTGGAAGAGATTCTGAACAAGACGGGGTACAAAGCGATCCTTGGGGCGGAAAACACACCGGAAGCGGAGACGCGTCTGGAAAACCTGTTGGAGTTCCTATCCGTAACCGCTGAGTATGATGCTAAAGCAGCTCAAGCCGCGCAAAATGCCTTAAACGATGGGTCTGAAGAGGAAGAGTTTGTTCCGGGCTTGAGCGGATTCTTAGAACAGGTTTCTTTGGTTGCCGATATTGATGAATTAGACCAAGCGGAGGAAGCCGTGGCTTTGATGACGATGCATAGTGCGAAGGGTTTAGAATTCCCGGTCGTTTTTGTGGTTGGGATGGAAGATGGGATTTTTCCCAGTAGCCGTTCACTCATGGAGCCGACCGTTTTAGAGGAAGAACGCCGACTTTGTTATGTTGCTATCACTCGGGCGAGGGAGAAACTCTACCTGTGTAATGCAGAAATGCGAATGCTTTATGGTAAGACGCAGTATAATCAACCCTCGCGCTTTTTAGAGGAAATTCCGTCAGAGTTAATGACGGAGATTGACCCTCTTGATCCACCAAAACGTCGGCCAAATACTTCACTCAAGCCAGCCCGACAACGGAACGCGTCTTCTGACCGCACGATTCCGTTGGGTTCAGGGTCGTGGGAAAAAGATTTTGGGAGTACTCTGGTCATTAAAGGGGGTGAGGCGCATCATATAGGAGAAAAAGTGGAACACGCGACGTTTGGTCGAGGGATTATTGTCTCCATTAAGGGAGAGGGAAATCAAGCGGAACTGACAATTGTTTTTGACGGTGGAATCAAGAAATTAATTGCGGAGTATGCCAAGTTAACGAAACTGTGACATTTTTTATCCATGGTGCATTTTGAAATTTAGGAAAAGAAAGGTTTAGGTGTAATTATGTCAGATAAAATTTATGTTGTTGGTCACAAAAGCCCAGATACAGATTCAGTTTGCTCAGCGATTGCATTGGCTCGTTTAAAAGAACTTACGGGGACTGCCAATGTTGTTCCATGCTCAGCAGGGAAGCTCAATAAAGAGACTGAATATGTGCTCAATTATTATGGAGTTGCTATTCCTGAGGTATTGGCGTCTGTAGAGGCTAAACAAAAATTGATTCTCGTCGACCACAATGAGTATGGACAAGCGGTTGCTGGCGCAGATCAAGCTCAACTCGTGCAAATTGTTGACCATCACAAAGTGGGTGGATTTCAAACTGCAGAACCCCTATATGTTCGTATTGAGCCTGTTGGTTCTACATGTACCATCGTGGCGCAAGCATACAAGGAAGCCGGCTTAGTTCCTGAAAAACCAATCGCGGGAATTTTACTCGCAGCTATTCTCTCCGATACTGTCATCTTTAAATCTCCAACTTGCACTGAGTTGGATAAGACGATCGCTGCTGAACTCGCCGCTATTGCTGGAGTTGAGCCGAAAACCTTCGGTATCGACATGTTCAAAGCATCTTCCAACATTGCAGAGCGTACCCCACAAAGCATGATTGAAGAAGATCTTAAGGCCTTCACCATGGGTCCTCACAAAATCGGTGTTGGACAAGTAAGTTTGATGGGTATGGATGGATTTGAAGACGTTCGGGCAAACTTAACAGCAGCAATTGAGGCACATCGAGTTGCTCAAGATATGCGTTATCTCTGCTTGATGATAACGGACATTTTAACAGACACCACAGAGCTGATCGTAAAAGGGGATAACCCAGAAGAAGTAGCTAAGGCCTTTGGCAAAGAAATTGTCAATGGAAGCGTTGATCTGCCGGGCGTTCTTTCCCGTAAAAAGCAAGTCGTACCACAAATGACGACATATTTCCAAGGTTAATTTCGTACCTAGTAATGAACAAACGATTTAATAAGTAGTATCATGGGAATCATAGTATTGATGATTAAATTTGATAAGGCTCATGAGCCAGGGAAAAGACGGGGAACGGAGGGATTTCAGTGCAGGATGAATTCGAGCGCATAGCAACGCTTCGTAAGGAACTAGAAGACGCTAATAAGCAGTATTATGTACTTGACCAGCCACGCATCACGGATGCGGAATACGATGCTTTCATGCGTGAGCTTCTGGACTTGGAAGCCAAGCATCCAAGCTGGGTTACTCCGGATTCTCCGACTCAACGGGTTGGGGGAGAGGTGGCCAAAGAGTACACTAAAGTACGGCATTTGGAACCTCTCCTTAGTTTGGATAATGCGTTTTCCCCAGGTGATTTACGAGAGTTTGACCGACGCGTACGCCAGGTGGCCGCCTCGGTTGATTATGTCGTCGAACTCAAAATCGACGGCTTGACGGTCGCCTTAACCTATGAAGAGGGACTTATGGTACGTGGGGCAACTCGGGGAGATGGTTCTGTAGGAGAAGATATCACCGCTAATGTCAAAACGGTGGGCTCTATTCCTTTGCGCTTAAACCATACGGTTCCGAAGTTAAGTGTCCGGGGAGAAGGGTATATGCCCAAAGCCTCGTTTGCTCGTTTGAATCGAGAAAGGGAAGAAGATGGGATGCCTACGTTTGCCAATCCTCGTAATGCAGCGGCTGGTTCTTTGCGTCAATTGAACTCCCGCATCACGGCCGAACGGAAGTTGGAATATTTCGCCTACCAAGTGTTGGCAGCAAAAGAACTGGGCCTACATAATCAAACAGAGGTTCTCACATATTTGAAACAGCAGGGATTTGTCGTAAATCCTGAGTATAAGGTTTTTAGTGATATTGAAGAAATCATCGCTTATTGTGAAGGAATGGCTTCAGAGCGTCACCGTTTTTCGTATGATATTGACGGTCTGGTAATTAAAGTGAATGAGTTCGCTCTTCAAGAGGAATTAGGTTTTACAGCGAAGAGTCCTCGTTGGGCGATTTCTTATAAATTTCCAGCGGAACAGGTTGAAACAGTCGTCGAGGACATCATCATTCGGGTGGGACGTACAGGTGTCTTGACGCCTACTGCCGTCCTACAACCTGTGTTAGTGGCAGGTTCCACTGTGAGCCGTGCGACACTACATAATCTGGATAACATCCGGGAAAAGGATATCCACATCGGAGATCATGTGCTCTTACATAAGGCTGGGGATGTGATTCCGGAGGTTGTCCGAGTGCTGCCTGAGAAACGCACCGGAGAGGAAAAGGTTTTTGAAATGCCTAACCTTTGCCCGGAATGTCAGAGTCCAGTTAATCAGGAAGAAGGGGAAGTTGCGTATCGCTGTCAGAGTATCACCTGTCCAGCACGACAACGAGAGGGGATTATACACTTTGTCTCGCGAGATGCCATGGCCATCGACGGGTTAGGTCCTGCTGTCATTCAACAACTCCTTGATGCCGGGTTGATTAAGGATGCTGCGGATTTATACTCTTTAACGTTTGAAGAGCTTACTCCTATAGAGCGGATGGGGAAAAAATCCGCGGAGAATCTACTTAAAGCGATCCAAGAGAGCAAAGAACGTGGGTTGGCTCCGTTAATCTTTTCCTTGGGTATCCATCACGTCGGGGAAAAGGCAGGGAAGGTCTTAGCCCAGACATTTGGCTCGATGGATCAACTGTTAATGGCGACGTTGGAAGAACTGCAAGCGATTCCGGACGTCGGACCGACCATGGCGGCAAGTCTGATGCAGTTTTTTGGTCTGGAAAGTACGGCGCGTTTTCTGGCTAAATTGCGTGAAGCTGGCGTGAACATGACAGCTGCAGAATCGTCTAAGCCTCAAATTTTTGCTGGGAAAAGCATTGTTGTCACTGGGTCTTTAGAGCACTGGGAGCGGCGGGAGATTGAAACGCTCATCGAAGAGTGCGGGGGCAAAGCGGCCAGCAGCGTCAGTAAAAAAACGGCTTTCGTCGTTGCGGGAGAGAAAGCCGGATCAAAGCTCGTGAAAGCACAAGGTCTGGGAATACCGATTTTGACCGAAGAGGAATTTGAACAGTTGCTTTAAGGAAGCAGAGGGACGGTTCTCGTGCTTCCTCTAATCATGTGTAATGCTCAACAGTCAGGATACTTGGCGGTTGAGCATTTTTACGCGTGGACTTGCATCTATTGCCCCGATCTCCCATATTTGCTATGATAGAAGGTAAAGCAACAAACTACCCAAAGGAAGGTGAATAAGTTGACAATTTCACGTGAAGACGTTGAATACGTAGCAGCATTGGCACGCCTAGAGTTGACTGAACAGGAAACTCAAGAATATACAGAACAACTTAACTCCATTTTAGATTATGCGGCCATGTTAGAGCGCTTAGACACGGATAATGTGGTGCCTACGGCTCATGCTGTTCCTTTGCACAATGTATTGCGCCAGGATCAAGTGAGACCCTCGATTAATCATGAAAAAGCTTTAAGAAATGCCCCAGATGGGGAAGAGGGTTTCTTTAGGGTACCTAAAATAGTCTAGCCTAGAAAGGAGGTTGCAGAAATGGCAACAAGGGATATAGAAAAATCAATCAGCGAACTACACGAGCTTCTCGTTCATAAAGATGTCAGCTCCACTGAGTTGACGAATGCCTACATAGATCGCATTCATAATGTTGATCCAGACTTACAAGCGTATTTGACGGTTTTAGAAGATCAGGCGTTAGCCCAAGCAGCAGAGGTTGATAGCAAGATTGCTCAGGGCGAAGTTCTCAGTTCATTAGAGGGAATTCCAATGGCCATGAAAGATAACATGTGCACGGAGGGCGTTCGCACAAGCTGCGCTTCAAAGATGTTGGAAAATTTTATTCCTCCCTATAATGCCACCGTAACAGACCGCTTGCGGGCTGCCGGAACGATTCTACTCGGTAAGCTAAATATGGATGAGTTTGCCATGGGTTCGTCAACTGAGAATTCTTATTTTGCAAAGACACGGAATCCCTGGGATATGGAGTATGTTCCTGGAGGATCATCTGGGGGAGCTGCAGTAGCTGTTGCGGCGGACGAGGCTGCTTTTGCCTTGGGGTCAGATACAGGGGGTTCCATCCGCCAACCGGCTGCGTTCTGTGGTGTGGTCGGAATGAAACCAACCTACGGAGCAGTCTCACGGTATGGTCTCATTGCGTATGCGTCCTCACTCGATCAGATTGGTCCGTTGACTAAAACCGTACGTGACAATGCCTTGGTGATGAATGCCATAGCCGGATATGATCCCAGGGATTCAACGTCTGTTCCCTACGAAAAACCGGATTATACAAAGTTCCTCGTCAATGACATCAAAGGCTTGAAGATCGGGATTCCCCGTGAATATTATGGTGAAGGCATAGATCCAGACGTTGCGAAAGGGATTCAGTCAGGGATTCGAACCCTTATTGATCTTGGCGCAGAAGTGGCTGAATGCTCATTACCTCATACGGAGTACGCCATACCTGCGTATTATCTGATTGCCACGGCCGAAGCAAGCTCCAATCTGGCTCGTTATGATGGCGTGCGCTATGGCTATCGGGCGGAAGCGGCTGATGTATTGGGTATGTTTAAAACTACCCGAGCTGAAGGATTTGGGCCGGAAGTGAAACGAAGGATTATGCTCGGAACTTATGCTCTAAGTTCAGGGTACTATGATGCTTATTATTTGAAAGCTCAGAAGGTCCGAACTTTGATTAAACAGGATTTTGATCAAGCGTTTGAAAAGTTTGATATTTTGCTCTCCCCGACGGCTCCGACTCCGGCCTTTAAGTTTGGAGAAAAATCAGCGAATCCTTTAGCGATGTATTTATCGGATATTACGACTGTTCCAATTAACCTAGCAGGTATTCCCGCCATTTCCATTCCAGCAGGATTTGTCAAGGGTTTGCCGATTGGTATGCAGCTAATGGGCAAAGCGTTTGATGAAGGGACGTTGTATCGAGCAGCTTATACCTTTGAGCAAACTACAAATTATCACACGTTAAAACCGAATCTTTCCGGGGAGGTGCTTGCGCGTGGTAGTCGCTGATAAATACGAAATGGTCTGTGGTCTAGAGGTTCATGTTGAACTCCAAACCAAGACGAAGATTTTCTGTGGTTGTACAACCGAGTTTGGGGGAGAACAAAACACGCATGTTTGCCCTGTGTGCCTTGGAATGCCCGGTGCGCTCCCAGTTGTTAACCGCGAAGTGGTCAACTACGCGATTAAAGCGGGTCTAGCGTTGAACTGTGAAATCGCGGAGTTTTCGAAATTCGATCGTAAAAACTACTTTTACCCAGATTTGTCGAAGAATTATCAGACATCCCAATTTGATTTGCCGATCTGTGGCAAGGGCGGGTTGGAGATTGAAGTCGACGGGGAGAAGAAGTGGATCGGGATCACTCGGGCGCATATGGAAGAAGATGCCGGTAAGCTCGTGCATAGCGGAGATACCATCTCAACCTCGATAGAGTCTTCAGTAGACTATAACCGAGCTGGGGTGCCGCTTTTGGAGATCGTTTCAGAACCTGATCTGCGCTCGATTCCGGAAGTCCTTGCTTATCTCGAACAATTAGTTCAGATTCTGGACTATACGGAAGTATCAGATTGTCGGTTGGAACAAGGTTCAGTACGCTTTGATGTCAATGTTTCACTTCGGCCGATCGGAGCGACGACCTTGGGAACTCGAACTGAGACGAAAAATCTAAATTCCTTTAGCTCCGTCCGGCGGTGCATGGAGTATGAAGTGGCTCGCCAAGCCCGAGTTTTAGATGCGGGAGAAGCCGTGGTTCAGGAAACACGTACTTGGGATGAGGGTAGGGGGATGACCTTAACCCTACGCTCCAAAGAGGAAGCGCATGATTATCGGTATTTTCCAGAACCCGACCTGGCTTCCCTAGTTATTGATCGTGAATGGGTGGAAAAAATCCGTAAAACTCTCCCCGAGCTTCCGATCGCCCGCCGAGCTCGGTTGCAGGGGTTGGGGCTCTCGGCCTATGATGCTGCCGTCATCACGCAAGGTAAAGCCATGGCGAACTTCTTTGATGAAGCCTTGTCTTACTACGGAGATGCCAAGACGTTGGCAAATTGGGTTATGGGAGATGTCACGCGCCTGCTTAACACAAATCAATGTAGTGTGGCCGATTCTCCAATTTCGGCCAAACAATTGGCAGACCTCCTTGGACTCATGGACAAAGGTACTCTCAGCGGCAAGATCGCTAAAGGCGTGCTGGAAGAAATGTATAGCACGGGTAAGGATGCAGGCACTATTGTGAAGGAAAAAGGGCTTGCTCAGATTAGTGATGAAGGAGCATTGCTGGGGATTATTGACGGCGTGATTGCCGCTAATCCACAATCCGTGGAGGACTACCGAGCAGGAAAAGATCGAGCGATCGGGTTTCTTGTTGGCCAGATCATGAAAGCCACCAAGGGACAGGCTAATCCGGGTCTCGTCAATCAGTTGTTAAAACAGAAATTAACGTAATACATTGAGAAGCGTAAAGATGGCCTAACCTTTGGGTTAATTCTGCCGAAGGTTAGGCCATTTTATAGTTATTCCAGCACCCATCCAGAGTGCCAGCTAGAAGAAGTGGATATAGTAACTTGGTTATGTTCGGTTAGATCGCGAAGTCTGTGACGCAGTAAAAGTAATGCATAATTATACTGAACTATTAGAAGTATACAGTATAAGCAAACGGACATCCTTCAAACCTGAGGAGGATTGTGCTACTATAGATAGTAAATGTTACTTCATATTGTAGAGTAATTTTTTGAAAGAAGAGGGGTGTGTCTGATTGAGACATTTAACGATTGTAGATACTACGTTGCGTGATGGGGAACAAACGGCCGGTGTTGTCTTTTCCAATCAAGAAAAATTGCGCATCGCTCGTTTGCTCGATGAACTTGGCGTCCAACAGATTGAAGCTGGGGTTCCGGTCATGGGCGGAGATGAAAAGCAAGCCATTAGCGATATTGTTAAATTAGGTTTAAAAGCGAGTATTATGGGCTGGAATCGCGCGGTAATATCGGATATTGAATCATCCTTGGCTTGTGGTGTGGATGCGGTGGCAATTTCTATTTCCACCTCAGATATTCATATTGAGCATAAACTCATGACCACTCGTGATGATGTTCTAGAACGGATGATTAAGGCAACGACCTTTGCAAAACGAGAAGGAATGTATATTTCGGTTAATGCGGAAGATGCTTCTCGATCCGATATGGATTTTCTCGTGCAATTTGCCAAAGAAGCTAAAATAGCGGGCGCCAGTCGGATACGTTATTGTGATACCGTGGGGATTTTGGACCCCTTCACAACGTATGATCGTATTAAAACTCTGATTGAAAAAGCGGGAATAGATGTCGAAATGCATACTCATGATGATTTTGGCATGGCAACAGCTAATGCTCTAGCGGGAGTGAAGGCCGGAGCGACACATGTAGGGGTAACCGTGAATGGATTGGGTGAACGGGCCGGTAATGCAGCTTTAGAGGAAGTCGTAATGGCCTTAAAACACTTATTAGATACAGATTTAAGCTTTGCGACGGAACGCTTTGTAGAAGTTTCTGAATATGTCGCCCGGGCTTCGGGTCGGATGCTACCCCCTTGGAAATCAATTGTTGGAAGTAATATGTTTGCGCATGAATCTGGGATCCATGCTGATGGAGCATTAAAAAATCCTAAAACGTATGAAGCATTTAGCCCAGAAGATGTAGGACTCGAACGGCAAATTGTGATTGGAAAACACTCAGGAACAGCATCTATTAAGGCTAAATTTCTACTTGAGTATGGTAAAGAAATGTCGGATGAAGATGCTGAAGAAATGTTGGCACGGGTCAGAGCGTTAGCCGTGGACATGAAGCGCTCGCTCTTTGACAAGGAACTCGTTTACATTTATGGCGACATGTTGAAGCAGCGGGGTTAGTTAGTGGAGAAATAGTTAAGTAACTAAAAAGGCGGCAAGAGCCGTCTTTTTGTTAACGAAGGGGAGTACAGTTAATGCCTATTAAAGTAACCTTGATCCCGGGAGACGGGATTGGCCCAGAAGTCAGTACCGCTGCACAGAATGTGATCACCGCTAGTCGCGCTCCGATTGATTGGGAAGTCGTAGAAGCAGGAGAAGCGTGTATTGCCGAGTATGGCACTCCCTTGCCGGAGTATGTTCTTGAAACCATTCGACGCAACAAGGTAGCTCTAAAAGGACCCATCACAACTCCTGTGGGGAAAGGCTTTCGCAGTGTTAATGTTGCCCTGCGACAACAATTACAACTATATGCCAATGTACGTCACTTGAGAAACTTGCCGAATGTTCCTTCTCGGTACCTTGATGTTGATATTGTAGTTGTTCGGGAAAATACTGAGGATCTCTACGCAGGGATAGAGCACATGGTTGGCCGGAATGCCGCCGAAAGTATCAAAATTATCACCCGTGAAGCGACAGAGCGCATCGGGCGATATGCCTTTGAATTAGCCCGTAGGGAAGAGCGTAAACGAGTGACGATTGTCCATAAAGCTAATATCATGAAATTAAGTGATGGTCTTTTTCTTGAAAGTGTGAGATCTGTGGCTCGGGATTACCCGGAGATCGAGTGTGATGACAAGATTGTCGATGCCATGTGTATGAATCTAGTGCAAATACCCGAGCAGTTTGATGTTTTAGTCCTACCTAATCTTTATGGGGATATTGTTTCAGATCTCGTCGCCGGATTAGTTGGCGGGCTTGGTGTAGCTCCGGGGGCGAATATCGGGGAAATAGGAGCGGTTTTTGAGGCTGTTCATGGTAGTGCACCTCAGATAGCAGGCAAGAATCTAGCTAATCCACTTGCCATGATTCTTTCTGGTGTGGAAATGCTTAAATATCTCGGCTTTGTGGAAGAAGCCAAGAGAGTTGAAAAAGGGATCGAACATGTTTTGAGGCAAAGGGATTATATTACTCCGGATTTAGGCGGGGAGGCTGGAACCCAGGAGATGGCGACTGCCATTATTGAAGCTATGGCTTAAATCAAGGATCATCCCTAGTTAACTGATTTCAATCAAAAGTTGTTTGATTTTAGATATTATGCCTGTACTATAAAATGGTATGGGCTTTTCTTATGCCTATAATCATTTAATAAGTTATTTCGTGGATATATTGACGGAAAAAAAGGGTGTTCAGCAAGACTTTGCTTGGAGGAAGAGCATAATGGCCAAAAAGATCAGAATATTCTTCCAATTAAGTAAATAATAAGATAGTATGAACATATATAGAATTATGAAGTGAAGCAAAGTGAGTCAATACCATCAAAATTTAAGAGTTCAGATTCAAATAAAACGATTTTGGCACTGCAGGTTTGATGGAGTAGGGGGTATAAAGAGATGAGCGGAAATATGGGGATAACGTTTCGGGTTATGATAAACTCAATTAGCGATGGCATCTATATATGCAATTCCCAAGGATACTGTATTGCTCATAATGACGCTTTCCTGCGTATCACGGGTATCCCTATAGATGTCGTGGGGCGGCACGTAAAAACGCTCATAGACGATAACTTGATATCGGATTCCGCAACTCTTGAAGTTATACGCAGTGGACAGCGTGTGTCTAAAGTAATTTCTTATCCTAGTGGTTGCGAGGCCTTGGTAACCGGTAATCCGTCTTTCGATGAAGAGGGCAATTTGATCAACGTGGTGTGCGAGGTGCGTGACTTAAGCGAGCTGAGTACCTTGAAGGATGAATTAAAATATTCTAACCAGCTTAACAAGCAATACCGAGAGATCCTAAAAAACTATGATCCTACTTCAGTCAATTCCTCCCAGAAAATAACCACTCGCGACCCCAAAATGCGAAGCATCTTGGATGAGCTGCCCAGGATCGGGGATTCTGACGCAACAGTGCTAATTCATGGTGAGTCTGGGGTTGGAAAAGGCTTAATTGCCTCACTGCTTCACGAGCATAGTAACCGTAGTATTAAAGGAAAGTTCATAAAGGTGGACTGCAGTGCCATTCCTTCATCATTGATCGAATCTGAATTATTCGGCTATGAGGGGGGGGCATTCACAGGGGCAAGACGAGAGGGCAAGGCAGGGTTGTTGGATAAAGCCAACCACGGTACAGCCTTCTTGGACGAGATCGGCGAGTTACCCCTGTTTCTCCAGGTAAAACTGCTGAGTGTTTTACAGGACCATAAAATACTGCGCGTCGGAGGAAACACGCCTCTATCGATGGACATTCGGTTCGTGTGTGCAACCAACCGAGACCTAGAGAAGATGGTGGATGAGGGGACTTTTCGTAAGGATCTCTTTTACAGGCTTAATGTGATACCTGTCGTTATTCCGCCTCTGCGGGAACGAAAAGAGGATATTTTTATGCTTACGTTGTCTTTTTTGGATAAGTTTTGTCAAAAGTATCATCGTAGTCTGAGTTTTGTCCCGGAAGCGATGGACAGCCTATACGAATACTCTTGGCCTGGCAATGTGCGAGAACTGGAAAATGTCGTGGAACGATTAGTCGTACTTAGTCAGACCGGTTTAATTGAGAAAGCAGATTTGCCTGAGAAGATCCGGCGGGCAAATCAGGCTGTTGTTCTGCCGGAAATCGATCTTATACGTCGTAAAGAACGGAAAATAATCCCGCTGAAAGCGGCGGTGGCAGCAACTGAACGGCAATCGATTGAGCGCGCTCTCCAGCAAAATATTAACCTTGGTTCGGCCGCTCAAGCTCTCAGTATCGACATCTCAACCCTTCTGCGCAAATGCAAAAAGCTGGGGATTACGCGGGCTGCAGCGTCGGCAGAAATGCGCTGAATAGGTAACTTTGCCTGGGCTAAATTGCCTAGGTCCTCAGCCGAAATGCGATAGCAATTAGTCTCCGACCTGATACTTGTAGGCTCAGACAACATTTCAGAATATTCATTAATGTGGCACAACTCTTGCTCTATATAACCCTTAGAAGCAGGAAGGGGGTGCCATATTTTTATTCTGGTGTTATTTCATGTCATCTTTGACATCTCGAAGGTAAACTCAGCTTCTTCAAGAGCAAGGGCCTGATGAACCTGTTTTAGATGGTGGTTGAAAACTAAATAAAGCAAAGGCTTAATTGAACTCACAAATCCAATAGGTATGAGGAGGAGAACTATGAGACCAGTGTATATGGTGTCCGGCGGCATCACAAAATTCGCCAAGTCCACACCAAAAAAGGACTTCCGTTATATGGCCAAAGAGTCGTTTGATCAGGCTATGGACGATATACCAAACTTGAACCTAGAACAGATTGACGGCTCAGTCGTCGCTTATTTTTCGGATCACTTTACCCGTCAATTGATGGCAGGGATTATGGTCCAAGATTATTTGGGACTTACCCCAAAGCCTTCCAAACGAGTCGAGTCTGGAGGAGCTACGGGAGGAATGTGCTTTCAAACAGCCTGGGAGGCTATTGCCAGTGGACGGATGAACGTCTGTGCCGCGGTTGGCTTTGAAACCATGTCCCATGTGAATACCTGGAAGGGAAATGAGTTTATCGCCCTAGCGTCAGATGTCAACTTTGATTACCCCGTCGGTGGGTTTTACACGGGCTATTACGCAATGATGGTCAAACGGCATATGCATGAATTCGGTACCACGGAGCGGCAACTTGCGGCGGTCTCAGTTAAGAATCATGGCAACGCACTGCATAATCCCTATGCCCAGTTCCCAGCGGAACTAACGATCGAAGATGTCCTCAACTCCGAAATGGTAGCCGATCCCTTGAAACGGTTAGATATATGTGTCATGTCGGATGGGGCGGCTACGGCCATCTTAGCTTCAGAAGAAATGGCTTTTAAGTTAACGGATAAACCCATTCTGATCAGCGGCGTGGGCACGGGAACAGATGCTATGCGTTTGTCGGATCGGCCCTCGCGTGAAGTCATCCTTCTTAACCACGAACGTGCAGAGGATTATAAAGACCTGAAATACCCAGGGGTCCATTCCTTCAGGGGTGGCCGAGTTGCAGCGAAAGAAGCTTATAAAATGGCTGGGATCGAAAACCCGCTGGAGCAGCTTGATTTCGTGGAGCTTCATGACGCTTTTACCTCTTCGGAAATTCAAACCTATGAAGATTTAGGTTTGTGCAAATATGGAGACGGTGGAAAATTCGTAGAATCGGGAGCAGCCAATGTCAACGGAAAGATGCCGGTGAATCCTTCAGGCGGACTATTAGCCTGTGGTCATCCGGTGGGAGCAACGGGCTTGATGCAATCCGTCTTTGCCCTCTGGCAGTTGCAGGGGACCATCGGAGAACATTTCGGCGGGGATGATACTCTGCAAATCAAAAACGCCAAACGAGGTTTGATTCACAGCCATGCTGGGACGGGGACTTACATTACCTGTAGTATTCTCGAGAGGGGGTTCTAAACCATGAGTGAAAAGAAGGTATCAATGCCCGTTAAGATGGAAGAAG
>NZ_MLBF01000028.1 GCF_001936615.1 Desulfosporosinus metallidurans | reverse complement strand
CAGGATAAAAAAGAGCTAGAAATTCGAATCAATGGGGAAACACGTTCCCTAGACTTAACGTATGAGATTTTGGTTAATGGCTGTGGGGTAGATGGAAACTGCCTCATCCACGATGGAGATTCAATTGAGGTTCGTACAAAGCAGATCACGGTTGGTGAGTTGAAGCTGCAGCCTAAGCCTCTCCTTTTCAGCGTCAATGGGTCAGAACTCCAATACCCTCCCCAAGAAACCATTATCACGTTTCGAGGACGGCCTGTGTCGGATGACGACCCTCTTACGGAGGGTATGGATTTAAGAGTTACTGGATTTAAGCAAATGCCGATCCTTTCGGAATTATTGCCCTATGTTAAATTTCCTGAGGAGACGCCCGCAGGGTCCTCCTTAAAATTGAATGTCAATGGTCAACCCGCTGAATTCACATCGATTTTACATCCGGGTGATCGTGTAACGGTGGCTTTTGTTTAATTGTTTAAATGAGCTTTTCTTTTCTTTAGGAAAATTTTCACCCTTGACAATCTCGCTTGAGGCCATAAAATGGTAATGGAGGTGTAGAGTAATGTTGTTTCAATGGTTGATGGTCTTAATTGCTGTTGCTACGTTAATAGTTACCTTTTATTCCGATCTGCTAACAGGCAAAAAGAAACATTCAAGTTATTTCCAAACGGTTCAGACGCCAACTGGAAAAGCGGAGCGTGAGGCTGTGATCCCTAATCTTAATCAATACGACTCTTTTTATGCCAAACTAAATAGCCTATAATAATAACAAACAGATCCGATGTACATCTTCGGATCTGTTTGCTATTTTTGTGGCTTATCGGGTTTGGAGTATAGGCTCGTGAAGGTGGAAGCTTGTCAGTTAGGTAGAAAACTTGAGACAGATGCTATTTCAAGCTATAATGGAGAAACAGTCGAAGATTTACATAATGAATCACTATATTGAGACAGTATTTAGAATACAAGGAGGAAAAAATGCATCAGTATTGGTTTTTTATTGGGAATTTCCCCCTTCGAGCTTATGGGACACTTTTCGCGTTGGCTTTTGTTCTAGGATTAGGGGTTACGCTATATTTTGCCAGAGCAGAAGGCCGACAGGACTATATGGAGATTATGATGGATCTTGGGCCACTCTTGCTTCTTTCTGGGATATTGGGGGCTCGCATCTGGCAGGTGTTTTTTTTCGATTGGGCATACTATAGCAAGAATCCAGGCGAAATTATTGCCATCTGGCATGGGGGGCTTTCGATTCAAGGGGGAGTCGTCGGGGCATTACTAGTCGGCGGGTTGTATGTTTGGTATAAGAAGATACCCTTTTGGGAAATTGCTGATTTGGCGGCGCCGGGGCTTATGTTGGCTCAGGCCATTGGCAGGGATGCTAATCTTATGAATGGCGACGCCTTTGGCGGACCAACCGGAGGAGATTTCGGGATTCTCTATCCAGTGGGTACAATCGCTCGTGACACGTTTGGGAACCAACCGCTCTGGCCTGCAGAAGTGTGGGAAGGGCAAGTGGATGTGATAATCTTTGCTTTGCTCGTGATCTTAAAATTGAGAAAATGGCCCTCGGGTACGATCTTTTTGTTATATATGGTCTTTTACAACCTATCTCGTTTCTTTTTGGAGAGTTTGCGAGGGGATAGTCCAAGATTTTTATTCCATTGGACAGCGGCGCAATGGAGTAGTATTGTGGCGGTTGGAATTGCTTTAGTCCTCCTATTATGGAGAATATGGAGAGAACGGAAACACGAAGTTCCTATGTAAAGATGACTAAGTAAAAGAAAGCATGAGAATTCTAAGGAAAGAGTTCTCATGCTTTCATAGTCCCTAGGGTGTATGGAGGTTTGTTTAGGATCCATCATTTAAGGAATGCTCAGACTTTTTGAAGGGCACAAAATTGGGTTTCTTCGGTTCCAAGGATAAATTGAATGGCTTCTAGATACTTATTTTGCTTTTCGCGCGCACTGGTGTGGATATGAGCCTCGGCAAGGTGTTCCAATAGTTCTGGCCGGATGGAAATAAGAATTCCCTCGGATGTACCCGTATATTGAAAGTGATAAACATGTTCCTTCGTTTCGTTGACAAGTAAATTTCCACGACCGTAGGTTGCACGGTTTAAGATCTGAAAGGCGTCAAGGGCACAGGAGTGGGTATTGGCAGTAACGGTTAGTTCGGAACTTGGAGTAGGACGAATACCCAATTCACGCATGGCAATCTGGGCCACTCGAAAACCGACTGAAATTTCTGGGCAGGTATGACCGTGAAAATCAATAACTTGTTCCCAAGGTGTTTTTTCAACACACATAATACAATCCCCCTCTCTAGCTATGAGAATATTGTAGTACTGACGTGGGTATTTGGAAAGTCTTTTGGTTATCTTTAAGAAATATTAATTCTTTAATTGCAGGATTTTTTGATTAAAAATAGAAAATTACAAAAAGGAATAAAGAAGAGAGGGGAATCTCACTGTGAGATTTCCCTCTCTTCTCAAGGAAGTTTTTCTGGGATGGGGTTAAGAATGAGGAAATAGAACTCCGATGATTCCGCCCACTCCACCAGAAACTAGGGCTATAATGGATTTTTCCCCCATTCTTAGCCAAGATGGAGTATCTGACCAGAAAATAGCTGATAGGATAAGTACCAAAAGGGTAAAGCCAAGGCCTACAGCCAATCCATAGTACAATCCTCTTGTGCCTGCTTGGTGAGCGGTGATAAACGCTCCGACGAAGATGCTGGTGGCAAAGATAATATTGATCGACAGATCGGATTCAGGAAGTGATGTGTAGGAAAGCAGAACGCCAAAGACTAGAGACATTAACAAAGCTAAGATGGTGGCTAAAAGAATTCCTTTAAGAATTAAGGTAAGTTGAAAGGATTTTGACATGGGTCATCCCTCCTTTAATTGATTACCTATGCTTTAATTTAGCAAAATATGACTGGGAAGAAGTGTCTTTGCCTGTACGCACACGTGGCATTGCTATACGCTTGATGCACGGGAGAACGCGCATGTTGGGTGAAATTCTTGATTCTATGAGAACAGTGATTTCGTACTAAACTATAAGGGGGAATTTTAGATGAAAAAGATGATACCTGATTTTGAGAAGATGAAACAAGCCGGTGAGAAGATTAGCATGTTAACGGCCTATGATTATCCTTCTGCCCAGTGGGTTGAAGCGGCTGGGGTGGATACGATTCTGGTTGGTGATTCTTTAGGTATGGTTGTCTTGGGGTATGATTCTACAGTTCCGGTAACGATGGAAGAAATGCTTCATCACACTAAAGCGGCTCGTAGAGGAGCACCACAAACATTTGTGGTCGCTGATATGCCGTTTATGAGTTATGCCACACTTGAGCTTGGTATCATGAATGCTGGTCGGCTGATCAAAGAAGGGGGAGCAGATGCTGTAAAACTTGAAGGTGGAAGTGAAATTGCTCCTATTGTTCAAGCTCTTACGCGCGCAGGAATACCAGTTGTTGGACATATCGGGCTGACTCCCCAAACTGCAAATCAACTTGGGGGATTTAAAGTTCAAGGACGGGATCTGGAAAGTGCTAAGCAGATCGCCAAAGATGGACACGCAATAGAACAGGCTGGGGCGTTTTTACTTGTCCTTGAGGCGATCCCTAGACAGGTTGCGGCGCAAATCACGACAGAACTGAAAATTCCTACGATTGGAATCGGGGCGGGACAGGATTGTGACGGGCAAGTTCTTGTGTACCACGATATATTAGGGCTTTTCGAACGGTTTAGACCTAAATTTGTAAAACAATATGCCCAATTAGGGCAAGACGCGGTTCGAGCAATGAAGGAATTTAATAACGAGGTTAAATCAAGCGTTTTTCCAACGGAAGAACATACTTTTGGTCTTTCTGAAGGTGTTATTCAAAAACTTTATGGAGATAAGTAAGTTAAACTCTATATAGTATAATTAAAGTTCAATTTAGAATACTATTTACGCTAGCTTTTTCTATTAAATTTGATATAATATAGATAAAAATTTAGGTAATTTAATAACTTCGTGGAAGGATGGACTTGTGTTGAGATTAAAGGAAAAAACCCATAGGAAATTTGTCGAATTTTTTGAGAAAATTTCTAATATGTACCAAGGTAAGGATTTCGAATTGGCATATTCAGATATTCAACGGGAGACAGGCGCAGCTAGTGTAACCTTAAAACGTGCCATTAAGGCTTTAGCTGAAGACGGCGTGATTGAAGTTGAACCGGGACGCAACTCGAGATACGCTCGTTTTCGATACCTTTTGGTTTCTCAAAACGCGGAGGAACTATCTGCAGATACCGCATCCAACGGATCAGAGAACTTGAGTGCCGAGGAAAAGGCTCCACCTAGAGGAACTTTTGATTCTGTGAATGAGGACGTTAGTGAACTTTCTCAGTTGGTTGACCATCTTCGGCGGCGTGTACGTAATCAAGAAATGGCGATTGCCTTGCTTCAAGATCGTCTAGCGGAAATCGAGGATAAGCTGCGGAAACGATAATTTCCAAACATTTGTAGAGATTTTTTTCGAAAGTGGTGCTATAATAAAAATACATCCTGGGTTGTGCGTTAGATTATCTTGGTTTTGATCCTATTAGTGACAAGGGAACTAAATGTCAAGTTAGTACAACAAGCCCTTTTCTTCCTGAATAAGGGAAGTTGGAAAGCTTGGACTAGGTGCCCACCTGCGAGAGCAGGGTCAGAAACCTGGAGTCTTACGGCAAGTTGGGGAAGGGTAGGGAGAATTCCCTACCCTTATTTATTTTACCAATCAGAAAGTATAAGTTTCGGGTGGCATAAGTGCAACTAAGGCGACCGCCTTCGCTAAGGCTTGGCGCTAGCCAAGTTTTCTTTATACCAATCAGAAAGTATAAGTTTTGGGTGGCATAAGTGCAACTAAGGCGACCGCCTTCGCTAAGGCTTGGCGCTAGCCAAGTTTTCTTTATAAGGGGGGTAAAGATGACACGGATCATTCTAACACGTCATGGCCAGACCTTGTGGAACATTGAAGGGCGGGTTCAAGGAAGTTTAGACTCTCCGCTTACTGAAAAGGGGATATTACAAGCCCGCTCTTTAGCTTCTAGGTTAAAGAACGAGGGAATTACGCATATTTATTCCAGTGATTCCCCTCGAGCAATGGGTACTGCTGAAGAGATTCGCAGCGAACTCGGACTTGATAAATTACGCATAGATATTGCGCTGCGTGAGTTTTCCTTTGGAGAGTGGGAAGGACGCATATGGCAAGAGCTACGAGTTGCCAATCCAGATGTATTTAAAGTCTGGGACGTAGAACCGCACTTAGTCACTGCACCGGGCGGGGAAAACATGGAAATGGTTTTGGAAAGGGCCTGGAACTTTTTGCAGAGCATTATAAAGAACCATTCTGGGGAGACGGTTTGTCTTGTGACTCATGGATTGACACTAAAACTACTCGTGACGAAAGCGCTGGGCTATGAGGTTCACGAGTGGGCTAAATCACCGTGGCAACATAATACGGCCTTGAATATATTTGAGGTTGATGGCCAACGATGGATACCAACGCTCGTTGGGGATTGTCATCATTTAGAGGAATTAGAAGACAAATAAATTTGCTATTAACATTGAAAGAGAAAGGTAAAGGGACAGGTTTAAACCTGTCCCTTTACCTTTCTCTGTTTGTTATTTTAAACTACATGTAGAGAGATCTTTGCTTATTCCGTGCTTTTGTTCCAATCTTGCTTAAACAACTCGCCGAATTTAACGGAGGCGGCAGGAGAGGGAACGGTAATGGAAAATTCGTGGTTTGCGACAAATGAGTAGTGTGTCCATCCTGAACTGCTTAAGAGAAATGAGGTATTATCAAAAATAGCTATGTGCATACCTAGTGGCGGTGAGCTCGGATAATACCGGATTTGAACCCCTTTGGCCTTTAACTTTTCTAAGGTGACCGGAGTTTTACTGTACACAGCTCGATCCCCAATAATACGAACGTCCCGTCCTTTCTCAGCGGCATTAGTCAAGGCCAGAATTAAATCAGGATCAGTAATTTCGGGGTTTTCTATCCAAATAGATTTTGTACCTGCTGATATCAGATCAGAAACCTGTTGTTTGACATTGGCATTGACCGCCAAAACAATATTATCCTCCGGTAGAGAGGATGTCTTGGCCACCGGCAAGGGAAATGTTGTGGTAAATTCCCAATCCTTTGAGAATAAGGCGGCTGATTTCCAAGCGGATTTTCCGGATAGCTCGATGGCAAGATCATGGGCCTGAAATCCACTACTGGTCCAGGTAGGGCCATTTATTAAAGCCCGTTTTTGGTCAATAATTAGGAGTTTAGTATGGTTAATTTGTCCTTTTTGGGCGGGGTAAAACTGAATTGATATATTGGGGTTGTTTTGGCTTTTCAATTGATCTAATGTGGCCCGATTTGCTTTTTGCCATTGGTCCAAGAGGATGCGGACATCCACTCCTGAATTAGCTTTAGTGAGGAGAAGTTGAATGAGGCGTGGGTCATCAAATTCTGCTTGCTCAACGTAGATAGACGTTTGTGCGGACTCAAGGAGAGCTAAGGTGCGGTTATAAATGGCGTCGTCAACAATAATGGCCTCAACGGGCAGATTGGAAACTGGGACTACTTTGGGGAAAAGGCTTGGTAGTTTAAGTGAACATCCAGTTAAAGCGACGATACTGAACAACGAAAGAACAAGGATAGAAACAAAAAATTTGAGTTTTGGCATGTACATACTTTCTCCCAAGTTTATAAATATTGTCTATAGTATACCATATATGTCCAAAAGGTTAAAAGGCTTGAGAGGCATAACCCTAAGAAGTTTCTCATAATAATGGGGAAAGTGACTATAAAACACTTTGAAAGGGCATGGAGTTATGAAATTATCGAAGACTAGTATGATCGTGCTCATGACAATTTTAAGTCTTATGGCAATTCCATGGCTAGTTTATTCAAAAACAAAGAGTACGCCTCTTCCCAGCCAATCGACAATGGGGTTTTCGGCTTCGAAAGCGTATGATCATGTCAAGTATCTTGTGCAAAAAGTTGGGCCTCGTCCGGCGGGAAGTAAGTCGGAATTAAAGGCTGCACAATATATTAGTTATGTGTTAAATCAAAATGGCTGGAAGGTCCGACAACAGCCCTTCAGTAAAGTGGTCGTTCGGGAAGTTTCCGTCATGCAAAGGGAACAACAGGTGGAACTGATAAATAGTCAAAACATCATTGCTGAATTACCGGGAAAACGACCAGACACTATTGTGATAGGAGCTCATTACGATTCGGCGAATCTGAACGCTCCTGGGGCAGTGGACAATGCTTCCGGTGTAGGGGTGTTACTGGAACTTGCTCGAATTCTAAGTCAGGAACCTCATGAAGAAACCTATCAGCTTATTTTCTTCGGGGCTGAAGAGTATGGGCTGGTCGGTTCGCAATATTACACCACTCAAGCAGATTTATCTGCCGTCCGCTGGATGTTCAATGTCGACATGGTAGGAACTCCATTAGAAATAGATGTGGCAGGTAAAAAGTCTGCCCCTCCAGAGTTGATTAGGCAAGTTACTTCAATCGCGAAGGAACGTCAGATCCCCTTCCATCTTAGTCGGGATTTTATCTTAATGACTCGTGAAAGTTCGCAAGGTGGAGCAAGTGACTTCAGCTCCTTCTTGGATAAGGGAATTCCGGCTTTTGGTCTCGGTATCTCAGGGCGACCTGCGGGTTATTTTCATCGACCAGAAGATCGCCTAGAGCGCGTTACTCTGGAAGAGATGCAGAACGTTGGGGATTATTCCCTAAGTTTGCTAAAGACAGTACGGATGGAAAAACTGGGACCCTATGTCTGGGATGAGTTATATTTGCCGTTTCAAATAGAGAAGAATGTATTTATTCTCCCTAGTGTTGGAATTCGAATTTTTACCTTCTTAACGTTTCTCTTAACGGGTTTGATTATAATTAAGTTTATGAGAAAAAATACGGAGAAGCAACGATTAAACTGGAAAAAGGTTTTCGTGATTCTTGGGGTTACGCTCATGCTGAGTTTGATTGTAATGGGCTTAAGTGGAATAGGAGAAATGATCTGGCAGGGGGTTAAACAAGTTCAGACAATCTATTTCGCTTATCCTTCCCTCTTTCTCATGGCGCGAATTGGAATTGCCCTAGGGACATTCATTTTCATTGCGAGTTGGGTTTATAAGCTTCCTTTAGCGCGTGATCCCCAGCTCTATTGGTTTACAGGCGTGATGCTGCTTTTAGGAGTGAGTTTAGTAATGGCCCTAACGCGAATTGACCTTGCTTTTCCCTTTGTTGTTTGGCTTCTATGCCTAGATTTGCAGTTTTTCTTCCCGAGTATTATCCTAGTCTTGATCGGCCCCTATTTCATTTATCGCCTACACTTTGAACTCTTAAATTCACAACAGTGGGTGAGCTATTACGAAGCAATCCATAACTATTTCTTGGTTTTCCTTGGTATTTATAGCTTGCTACTGATTCCCTTCTTCTTAGCTGGATTACATGTGGCGATCAGCAAAGCTCAATTTTCCAGAAAACTGTTGTATCGCTTGCGAAAACCTGCGTTGCTAGTTACAGGATTACTTGTTTTATCCTTAGGGTTAGTCCCCGCTTACACAACAGATTACCCACAGTCTGTCACAGTTCGAGAAGAGTGGTCAGGAAGTAGTGACGGAGTGGTGCATGTTTTCTCTGATGAACGCCTGCCGCGCCAACTGGTGAACGACCTGAGCGGTCAAGAGGGTAAGAGCTTATACGTCCCCATACTCAATGAAAAACCACCCATCAGCGTGGAGACATTCGTGTTGGAGAAAAAAGGAAATTTAGAAAGAACTCTAGATATTTCTTTGAAACTTAACTATACAAGTGAACCCTATTTGATTCGTCTTAAATTAGACAGTGCTCATCCTTTTGAAGTAAAAACGGATGATTTTTTACCAATGTCGAAACTGCCCAGAAAACTGCAACTAAAAGGTGTGCTGCAACCCTCTGGGAACTATTCAATCCTATTACAGAGAACCCCTCCCCAGAAAACTATGATTCAAATATCTGTGGAAACTCCGGGTATTATGACGTGCTCTCTAGAAGGGATATTTGCGGATCCGTCTCCACGGATACAAGTACAACACGCGCTTATATCTGCAGATTATCAGATCCGGTTTAAAGAAGACTTCCAATTTTAAAGGAAAATTGATCCTGTATAGGTTGAAACTATTGAGTAGAAAATAACGGTAGTAGTTAAGGAGGGTGAGAAAAAATGTATAAAATCATAGCTGTTGAAGATGGACTGGGAAATGTTACACAGGCTCTTCATAATGCAGGATTTAAAACGACGCCTTTAGAAGGGGAATCCTTACAGAATGTTCGGGCTGTCGTCGTTAAAGGAAATGGCACAGATATTCTAGCACCTGAATGGCCTGTCAAAATGCCTATTATCAATGCAGCAGGTCGAAGCGCGGATGAAATCGTGGATGTACTGCGGGATCGTTTGTCTTGAGACAAGGATATCACTAAGGTAATAGCTCTATAGGGTCGTCCTTTTATGATGGACGACCTTTTTTATACCCAAAAGGTAATGCTTTCCATATAATGAATTGGGAATCTAATCTCATTCAGGAAGGAGTTGCTCTTATGTTTTTCGGCATAATACCCTTTGCCCTGGGTTTTGGTTTGGGAACGTTAACGGCACCACGTTATGTTCCATCTTATCAGTATCCCCCATATCCCTCGTATCCCCCGTATCCTTATCCTTATAGGGGATGGTAGTGGTTTAACGTCACGATATAAAGAAAAGGAAGCAAAAGCTTCCTTTTCTTTCCACCAAACAGAAAGTATAACTTTCGGGTGGGTCCCTTCTCGCCATCCTTGGCCAGCGCATATAGTGCAACTAGGCGGCCACCTTCGCTAAGGCTTGGCGCCAGCCAAGTTTTCTTTAGTTGTATGGAGTTTCTCAAACAAAATCGCAAAAAGACTACAAATACTCTTTGCAAAGGATTGTCTTTAGCATATAATAGGAAACATATGGAGGAGAGTTAGGAGCGGAGGACGTGAAAACATTTGAAACTATTTGCATATTGCTACGTGATCACTCCTATAAGCTAACCCCCCAGCGTCAGACGATATTGCGAATGTTTCTGGAACAAGAAGATCGTCATTTAAGTGCTGAAGAATTGTATATGCTGGTAAAACACCAAAACCCGGAAATTGGCTTAGCTACAGTTTACCGGACCCTTGACATCTTGGCGGAAATTGGAGTTCTAATCAAGAATGATTTCGGGGATGGCCGAACGAGATACGAATTTAGCAGAAAAGACGAACATCACCACCACCATCACCTCATCTGTTTGGGTTGTGGGAATGTTTCGGAATTTGATGACGATCTATTAGAGTCACTTGAAGCGGTGATTACGAAGCGAAATCAGTTTAAAGTGATGGATCATGATTTGAAATTTTATGGATATTGTCGTAAGTGTGAAGAGGCGCGGTAAAATGCGCTTCTTTTTTCAATTTCCTTGAGTATAGCAAGGTAGCGTGTGCGAACACGATAGTCTCCAGTGACGATAGTGTCCGGTGGACACTATCGCCGAAGGCGCTAACCCCAAAAGAATACTATCGCCGTAGGATGCAAAGAAACTTCCTCATATTTTGAAAGAAAATAAAGAACCAGAGATGGCTATCTCAGAAATCTGACGAGGGGAGCAGATATAGCAACACTTCTTTACGAATTACCGCGCAATTGATAGGCATTTGGCGTACGATTTTAGGTATCAAGTAAAGGAATAAGGGGCCGGAAGGAGAAGATGTATATGGTAAAATAAGTAAAAAAGGGGCGAAGTATATGGGTGTACCTTTGGCCTCGAATGTCAAACAAAAAAGGCCATCTCTTAAGAGTTCATATTTATGGAATTCTCTACAAGGCAAATGGCATCATTGGTCAGGTAAGACGGATGTAGCTATTCAGGATTGGGTGGATTTGTTAAATCAGGATTCGACTAAGGCACGTTTTACAGAGGTAAGACATTTGATCGAAGTCCAGGCTTTTCAGGAAGCAAGAGATTATTTAGAACGTTTGGATCGTGACCATCATGAAGATTCGGCGGAAATATCCTATCTGCTCGCCCAGTGTTATCTTGGACAAGCGCTCATACCACAGGCTAAGCAAATAATTGAGCGAGCCATCCACGAAAAGCCACAGAAGGCCTGTTATTGGGACTTACTCGCGGATTGTCACTTAGAGCTTGGAGATTGGCGCGAGGGGATTAAAGCCCTAGATAATTCATTTCGTGCGTCCCCCCAAAAAGCAGAAACAAATTTCCGTCTGGGGACTATTTATGCTTATCATGAAGAGTATATGGAAGCCTTAAGGTGTTTTCAAGGATGTTGCCAACTTAAACCACGAGAATCCCTATATTGGGAAATGAAGGCTGAGATGCATTTGCAGTTAGAACAGTTGCCAGACGCCTGTATAAGTTTTGATAGAGCGCTTCGCTATGGAGGAACCCCCGATTTGGCCGCTCGCTTAGCGTACTGTTACATCCAGACAAATCAGATAAAGAAAGGAATACAGTACTATAAATTCACGCTTAAATATGAACCGGATCATTATGATTCATTAAGCAATCTCTCTGCTGTTTATCAAAATCAAGGTCGATCTCAAGATGCTTTGAATTTGTTGGAACGTGCCAAAAAAATATATCCCAAGGATCCAATTTTGCTTAATAATTTTGCGTTTACTTTAGTTCATCAGGGACGGACGAGAAAAGCAACGGAGTATTATCGTGAAGCTTTAGAGTTGGCACCTAATCACCCGCTTATTCTCTATAATTTGAGTGTTTGCCTTACTCGTAAAGGAAATTGGCAGGAAAGCATTGAATCACTAAACCAACTCTTTAAAATCGATCCGAATCATTCCGCGGGTTGGGCCTTGCTAGGAACTATTTATGATCAAATGGATCAATACGATACGGCGATTGACTGTTTTAATAAGGCACTGAAGCTTGCGTGATGGAGATCATTGTAAAGCGAGGGATTTTCCCTCGCTTTATTTTACCAAAACTGAAGATGAATTTCAGATTTGTTGATATTTCATTTTCTTTTGTAAATAATAATGGTAAAATGGATTGTAAAATGTCAAATAAGGAGTATAAAATGTTTCAGGTATGTGTTCAAATGCATTTTGATGCAGCTCATTTTATCCGTAATTATGATGGTAAGTGTGCAAACTTGCATGGTCACCGTTGGAATGTAGTAGTTTGTATCGAGGGTAGAGAATTAGATGATTTGGGGATGTTAATCGATTTCAGTGAAGTAAAGAAGGCCATGCGAAAATCATTAACATTGCTGGACCATAGTTTGTTAAATGACTTACCTTCCTTTGGGCCACAAGGGGTGAACCCTACAGCTGAGCACCTTGCACAATTCATGTTTAGGGAATTACAGAACGATTTGGTCTTAGGGGATAAGCGTTTGGCATGGGTTAAGATCTACGAATCGCCAGATACGTGGACCATTTTCAAGGAGGATTGATCAATGGCTGGGATCGTCTTACTTTCAGGTGGTTTAGACTCAACTGTTGCCTTAGCGCTCTACTTAGAAAAGAATAGTCTTAAGTTGGCCCTTACCTTTGATTATGGACAGAGGGCCAACGAAAAAGAAATTTCGTCAGCTCAAAAAATAGCGGAATATTATGACATCCCACACCGAGTTGTACCCTTGCCTTTTTTACAGGAACAGACCCATTCTGCTCTTGTAAATCGCTCGGAGGATCTGCCTAATATCGGAATAGAGGAGCTTGATCTTCAAGGAGTAACGACGCAGAGTGCAAGTCAAGTATGGGTTCCTAATCGCAATGGTCTATTTATGAATATCGCTGCCGTCTTTGCTGAAAATATGGGGGAACCTTCGGATATAATCACGGGTTTTAACCGAGAAGAGGCTGCGACGTTTCCCGACAATTCCTTAGAATTTATAGATGCAATGAACCGATCTTTTAGCTATTCAACTCAAGAAAAGGTGAGCGTCGTCAGTCCCACGTCAAATTTAACAAAAGCGGAGATTGTCAGAGAAGGATTGCGCTTGAATGTTCCGTTCGAGCATATCTGGAGCTGTTATGAGAGTAAGGATAGAATTTGTGGGCAGTGTGAGAGCTGTCAACGATTAAAACGTGCTTTGATGAACAATAAGGCTCAGGGACTTGTCAGTCAACTGTTTGGAGACGTATGAGGATGGTCCTTACCGTTTAAGAAAAGAAGCCGTTTAAGAAAAGAGGGAATGATCATTAAATACTCTGTGCAGCACAAACCTCTGAACTATGATGGTAGTCAGCTTCAATCTTTGTTTGCTTATAAGAATTTTGGCCTTAAGGGTGATAGCATCATCGTATTTCGTGGCTCGTGCCGTGTCGAACAAAACGAGATGGTCGATATGGAGGATGTTTTAGCCAAGGACTGGATCTTTAGCGAGGACATGCTGCATTTTATTGTTGAACATTTCGAAATGGATTTAGAAAAGACAATTATTCGCCAACGGTTACTTATAGCGATGATCAAGGAAGAACTCGAAAAGCTCGGGGTTACAACCCTGAGCCGGAGTGGGGATGATCTCTATGAAGGGGATAAGAAACTTTCTGTGAGTATTGCCACTCTTTCCCCGGTATCTTCCCTCATTCATTGTGGACTGAATGTTTTGAATGTAAATACGCCGATTCCTACGATTGGCCTTGCTAATCTACAGGTTAAGGATCCTTTGTCGTTTGGGGAGAGTGTTGCCCAACATTATTGTGATGAGGTCCGATCCATGCGCCTCGCGCGTTGTAAAGTTCGAGGGGTGCAATAATGCTAAATCTTCCGGTTACTGAAATCTTCTCGTCGATACAAGGGGAAGGTCCTTATGTCGGAGCTCGTCAGATATTTCTTCGTTTACCAAAGTGCAATATCTCCTGTCCCTATTGTGATACTGAGACTAAGGTGCTACAAAAGTTTCGACTGGAAACGGAACCAGGCTCACGGGTTTTTGAGGAGATGGACAATCCCGTATCCTTGGCTAAATTACTAGAACTACTAGAAACCTTTGACTTTTCGATTCATCACTCTCTGAGTGTCACGGGGGGAGAACCCCTGCTTTGGGTCAAAGAACTACAGGTTTTGTTTCCCCAGATAAGAGAGAAGCGTTTGAAGATTTATCTTGAGACGAATGGGACTTTACCGAACCAGCTCCTTGAAGTTTTACCCATGATCGATATCATCAGCATGGATATTAAGTTGCCGTTTGCTGGTCAGTCTTTTTGGAATGTGCATGAGTCCTTTCTGAGAAATAGCCTGCCCAAAGAAGTTTTTGTTAAGATTGTCGTTAATGAGGATACCCCTCAGATAGACCTTGAAAATGCCCGCGATTTAATTGCTGGGGTCAACCCATCGATTCTAACGATCCTTCAACCGGTTACCAAAACGCGCGGCATTAATGCTCCTAACCCTTGTCAGCTTTTGGAGTGGCAAAGCCTTTTTCTTAAGAAACTTAACAATGTACGAGTCATTCCTCAAACCCACGTTTTTATGGGACAACTTTAGATTGTGTTAATGAGGATTGAAGAGAGAAAAGGAGAAAAGATTATGGGGATGGATCTAGAAAAAATTGAGCAAGCTGTATTCATGATTTTAGAGGCTATTGGGGAAGACCCTAGCCGCGAAGGGTTAAGAGACACACCGAAACGTGTGGCCAGGATGTATGCAGAAGTTTTTGCTGGGTTACATGAAGACCCTAGTCGGCATTTAAAAGTTCAATTCACTGAAGAACAACATGAAGAGATGGTGATCGTGAAGGATATTCCTGTCTACTCAATGTGCGAACACCATTTGGTTCCGTTTTATGGTAAGGCACACGTTGCCTATATTCCGAGAAAAGGGAAGATAACTGGGTTGTCGAAATTCGCCCGTGTCGTTGAAGGGTTTGCGCGCAGACCTCAGCTTCAGGAGCGTCTGACATCCCAAGTTGCGAATGCTATTATGGACGAACTTTCTCCGCTAGGTGTCCTAGTCGTTATTGAAGCAGAACATATGTGTATGACTATGCGAGGGGTAAAGAAAGCAGGTTCACAAACCTTAACCTCTGCAGTACGGGGAATCTTCAAAACCAATCCTATTACGAGATCAGAAGCGTTTTCGATGATTCAAGGACACAGACTCTAAGAAAGAGGTAGCCATAGTCATGGATGATCAACAAATGAAATCGACCGATCGCCAAGGAAAAATAGAACTGATTGCGACACAACGGGTCGGTGTGAACGGTGAACTTTATAAGGTTGTTGACTTTCTTAATAAAAATCTAAAGGAACATCGGCTCATGTTTGGCTTGACAAAAAAAGAGGATAAGATGGTAATTTCCGTCTACGAAGTAGAGTGATTGAGGTAATAGCATGCATATTTTACTGACCAATGATGATGGCTATAATGCACCTGGTATCCAAACCTTATATCGCACCCTTAGATCCCAGAACAAGCATGAGATTAGTATATTTGCCCCTGAAGGTCAGCGCTCGGCCACAGGGCACTCCATTACCTTGTTTCAACCTTTGTTTCTCACAGAACACAATGTTGATGGAAAGCTAGAGGGGTATGCCGTTAGTGGCACTCCATCTGATTGTGTAAAAATAGCCATCCAAGGGGGATTTATTGCCAAGCCTGATCTTCTTATTTCGGGTATTAATCAAGGCTCAAACTTAGGCACAGATGTTTATTATTCGGGGACTGTTTCGGCCGCCATGGAGGGAGTATTGCTAGGAATTCCTTCTTTAGCAATCTCTTTAACAAGCTTTGATTTTAGGGATTTTGAACCAGCAGCTACGTATCTCGCAGACCAATTAGACTTCATTGTTCAACATCATCATGAAGGATTAGTGAATATTAATATCCCAGGGAAGCCTGCGTGTGAGTGGCGTGGTCTCAAAGTGACCAAATTGGGGAAGGCAATTTATGAGAACGTTTTTGAGCGACGAGTTGATCCTCATGGCAGAACCTATTATTGGCAGGCTGGGAATTTAACCCAAACCCTAGAAGAGGACACGGATTTAAGAGCAATTCAGGAGGATTTTATTTCGCTCACCCCAATGCATAGTGATTTAACCGATTTTAAGGCTCTCGAGGCGTGGCAAACTCTTTTCGACAGATAAAGAAAACTTGGCTAGCGCCAAGCTTTAGCGAAGGCGGTCGCCTAGTTGCCCTTATGCCACCCAAAAGTTATACTTTCTGGCTGGTATAGAAACGAAAATTATACTTTCTTTTGGGTAAAATAAAGGAGTACAGATTTTCTGTACTCCTTTATTTTAGACTTAGATTTACATAGGCGTGGTATTTAAGGATTCCTTCGCCCTACGAATCATGGTTTTTACCATGCTTCCACCGATTCGTCCTCCTACATGACCACATTCTCGAGAGGTCATATTCTCCCAGCCTTGCTCCTTGATTTTAGCGCTTAAACCTAATTCATCGGCTACTTCCCATTTGAATTGCTCCAAAACAGATTGAGGCAGAATGCCACTATTGCGATTGCTACTGCGACTCATATGAATGCATCTCCTCTCACTTAATATTTGGGACAGTTGTAGTATTCTCGAAAATTCGCCAGTTTATAGGGATCAAATTTTGGCTAGACTATGTCTTTTTGCTAATGGAGGAAGTTTGAGTATGATTATCGGAACATTTATAGTTTATTTCCTGCTCTTTATCATTATTTTTTCTTATCCTGGTGCGAGAAACAAAGAAAAATCAAGTACGGTATTTAGGTTTTTGGCAATACCTGCTATTTTAGGTGTCATAATAACCCTTTTTACGGTCATTAAGGTTTACTTCGTTTATAAATTATTGCTTTTGCTCTTTGGGTTTGTGACTCTTCTTTTAACTTATTGGCAATGGGGGGACCAGATCCGCCGCTGGTGGCGATAAGACCTAGTGTGGTAGATATTTTCCAATCCAAGGAAGTCGTCTTAAGTCTGTAAAGGTAACCCCTCCATTAATAAACAAGATCACACTGTAAAGTGCTATGCCGAGCGAAAATTCGCTGACATACCCTGCAACATGCCCTCCTAAGATAGGGTCTAGAAAATGAAAAACAAGTAACATACCGGCCGCCCCACTGACGGGTTGGAGGACGAATCGCTGTAGGTCTAAGGGCATTCCTGTATAGCGTACAATAGCCATAAGATTTAGAGCTGCCGTGATGAAAAATCCAAGGATAAAAGCCCACGCTGTTCCCCGGAGACCCCATTGGGGAAGGCCGGTTAGGTAGATTAAGATTGGAATACGAATAATAGCCGCAATGATGGAATGGAGGACCGGAAGATGAACTTTTCCTAGTCCTTGCAGGATTCCCGTTGTGGTTTGTTGTATATATGAAAATATCCCCCCTAAGGCTAACACGCGCAAAATAGGAGATATCTCCGTACTTTTAAAAAAAGAGGTTAGCGGCAAGGAAAAATAAAACAAGATAATAAGGCAGGGAATTCCGATCAAAATTGTTAAACGGATGGCTTCGGCGCTACGGGCTCGGACGACATTAAATTGGCATTGGGCAGCCGCTTCCGAAATGGCCGGAACGAGCGAAGTTGCTAAGGCAAAGGTAAATACACTCGGAAACGTGAGTAAGGTAAAAGCGGCACCCCCTAGTTGCCCAAATAAGGTTGTTGCTTCTCGGGCTGCGTATCCGGCCACTTGTAGGCGCAAAGGGATGAGCATGGCATCTAAGGCAGATAACCCAGTGGAAAGCAGCCTTCCGGCTGTTACAGGAGAAGCTAGGTACCATAATTTACGCAAGATGTGCCGAGCCGAATAAGTTGGTTTAGGACCCTCCCCCTTTGATTTAACCTTAGCCTTTACCCTCTGATATTGGAAGACAATAGCCAATAAACCAACCACTTCTCCCATTAACATACCGAAGGCTAAACCTACTGCAGCCCATTCAACCCCGTCATCAAAGAGCCGTAATGCTACGGTATAACCGACCGTGACTCGGACAATTTGTT
The DNA here is from genome assembly GCF_001936615.1 of Desulfosporosinus metallidurans. GTDB lineage: Bacteria > Bacillota > Desulfitobacteriia > Desulfitobacteriales > Desulfitobacteriaceae > Desulfosporosinus > Desulfosporosinus metallidurans. The sequence continues at coordinate 38,810 of NZ_MLBF01000028.1, read as the reverse complement.
CGAAAATCTGGCTAACAGCTGTTGGGACCATGTTTTGTAAACCTTGAAAGTAGCCGCGAAACACTGAGGAAATAGAGACAATAAAAATGGCCGGAGTGCAAATGAGAAAAATGTTCAGGACCCTAGGATCTGGAAAAATTCGATGTACTAAGTATGGGGTAAGAAAATAAAGTCCGATGGATACGATGGCTCCGGAAAGGCTGAGAAGCCAAAGGGCCACGCGGAAAATGGATTGTGCTTGTAAAGTGCGTCCAAGGGACACTTCTTCGGAGACCATTTTGGCAATGGCGAGTGGGATACCGGCTGTCGTGAAGACCAAGGCCAGCATGTAGATTGGGAAAACCATATTGAATAGACCATAGGCTTCCCCGCCAATATGGTTCATAATTAAGTATTGGTAAGCAAAGCCCAACAGGCGGTTCAATAAGTTTGCTCCCAAAAGTATGGTTGCCCCATAGACAAAGGTCCTTTTCGGCATGTAATCCTCCTGAGCAAAGTATAAAGGTTGGCACAAGACAGGTTTTCTATATAACCTTATGCTCGGGTAAAATAAGAAATGCTTTTCTGTTTTGGAATATTACACTAGAAGTAGGGGTATTCTACCTCCAAAGAGGGGGTATCACGATGTGGCAACTTCTTAAGAATGCAAAAATTTATAATCCTGAGGCAATAAAAGATACCGACGTCCTGATCGTGGGTAAGAGTATTGCTGCGATCGGCAGAAATTTGATAATACCTGATTATGTGGATGGGGAAGTGGTTGACCTTCAAGGAAAAACAATAGTGCCAGGGTTTATTGATGCCCATGTTCATCTTTGTGGGGGTGGAGGAGAAGCAGGCCCAGCCTCACGTACTCCTGAAATTCAACTTTCCCAGCTAACTCGGGGAGGAACGACCACGGTCGTCGGCTGTTTAGGGACAGATTCCGTATCGAGGTCGATGTCTGAACTTCTCGTGAAAGCACAAGCACTCGAAGATGAAGGGATAACCACGTTTGTATATAGCGGTGCTTATCAAGTTCCAACGCGAACCCTGTTTCCCACACTACAAGAAGACCTTGTGTTAATCGACAAGGTCATCGGGGCAGGGGAAATTGCCATATCGGATCATCGGTCCGCACAACCACAAATCGCTGAACTTGAACATTTAGCTGCAGAAGCCCGAGTGGGTGGGATGCTGGGGAATAAGGCCGGAGTGGTCCATCTCCATCTTGGGGAGGGAAAGCGAGGCCTGCAACCAATATGGACAATTCTTGACCAAACTGAGATTCCGATTACGCAGTTTGTTCCCACGCATATCAACCGCACGTATTCCTTACTGGAACAAGGCATCCAGTTCCTACAAGCGGGGGGGCACATTGATCTTACAGCGGGGTGTGACGATTTCCCTGTTGAACTTCAGGTCCCAGCGGTTTTGCACATGTTGAACCAGCGTAAAATGCTCAACGATCACGTTACCGTGACTTCAGACGGGAATGGAAGTATGCCTCAATATAATGAAGCGGGGGTGCTGATTGGCATGGGTGTCGGTTCTGTTGAGGTTTTGTGGCGTGATGTTAAAGAATCTGTCCTACATTACGGACTTCCATTAGAAGTTGCCTTGCGTACGATAACGTCCAATGTGGCTAATGTGCTTGGCTTTAAGAATAAAGGGATGATTCGTGTCGGCTTTGACGCGGACCTAGTGGCGCTAGACCAAGCCTTAGAGGTTCAAGATGTCTGGGCGATGGGGCAACGTATGCTTGCCGACAAACAAACACGAGTATGGGGGACCTACGAAAAGAGAAGTTAATGAGGAAATCGAGAAATTAATGGGGGGCCTACGAAACGAGAAATTAATTATGAGGATAGAGAATACTTGACCCACTCTCCTCGATAAAATAATACAAGAGGAATCTTCAGACATAAAGAACTCCGGTAATACTGTTGCAAGTTAAAGGCACGTGTCCTTTTTCTTAATAACATATCAGGGAGGAAATCGTATTGAAGACCTATGACGCAGAACATCTTCGCAACGTCTGTTTGGTGGGGCATGGTGGAGGGGGAAAGACATCCTTAACGGAATCTTTTCTTTTTAATTCAGGTGTGATCAAGCGTGTTGGCAAAATTGCTGAGGGAAACACTGTCTCGGATTATCTGCCAGAAGAAGTGAAACATCAAGTGTCGATTAGTACGAGTCTTATTCCGATTGAGTGGCAAGGGGTCAAGGTTAATGTTCTCGATACTCCTGGATATTCGGATTTCTATGGGGAAGTCAAAAGTGCCTTGAGAGTCGCCGAATGTGGGATTTTGGTTTTATGTGGTGTGACAGGTCTAGAAGTTCAGGCGGAAATTACTTGGGATGTCATGGAGGAACAGAAGTTACCTAGAGTGATCTTTATTAATAAATTGGATCGCCAAAATGCTAATTTTGACAAGGTATTGGAACAACTAAAAAGTACTTATCCCCAAACTCGGTTTGTTCCTTTGCAAATTCCAATCGGTCAAGAAGCAAGTTTTAATGGACTTATCGATATTATTGAGAATAAAGCGTATGAGTTTGACGCTCATGGAAGCGGAAATTATTTACTTAAAGGGGTCCCACCAGAGTATAAGGAAGAGATCGGCCGCTTAAGAGATCAATTAGCTGAAGCAGTCGCCGAAGCGGATGATGACATTTTAACGAAATACCTTGAAGGGGAAGGCTTGAATAAGGGGGATTTTCAAATTGCCTTGAGGAAAGCTTTGAAGCAAAATTTGGTGGTCCCAGTGCTTTGCGGTTCCGCGTATAAAAATATAGGGATTGCCAATATCCTGAATTTCGTTGCCGATTTTGTCCCAAGGCCAGACGTTATGGCCGAAAAAGCAGCTTTAGTGTTTAAAACCTTAGCAGATCCTTATGTGGGTAAAATGTCTTTCTTCCGCGTTTATGGAGGAAAGTTTACGGCCGAATCCTTGGTGTATAATTCAACTCGCGATTTAGAGGAAAAAATGGGGCAGCCCTTTTATCTGCGTGGAAAATCACAAGAACCCGTCTCGTTGGTTCCAGCAGGAGATATTGCAGTTGTCGCCAAATTGCAAGACGTAAAAACAGGGGATATGTTATGTGGGAAGGAGCACCCCGTAAAGCTTCCGGGGATCGATTTTCCAGTGCCTTATTTATCCGTGACCATTGAACCGAAGAGTAAAGGGGATGAGGATAAGCTAGGTAGTACCCTAGCACGTTTGGCAGAAGAAGATCCAACGCTTAGGATTAGTAAAAATACAGAAACTAAAGAATTGCTCTTGACAGGTCTAGGGGAGATGCAGTTGGAAATTCTTCAGGAGAAGCTGAGTCGTAAATTCGGTGTCGCTGTGGCCATGAAGGTTCCGCGCGTACCTTATCGTGAGACAATTCGCAAAGCGGTCAAAGTGGAAGGAAAACATAAGAAACAAACCGGTGGACATGGTCAATATGGTCATGTCTGGATAAACCTTGAACCCTCAGATGGGAAGGAATTTGAGTTTGCCGAGGATATCTTTGGTGGATCCGTCCCCAAACAATACATTCCGGCCGTGGAAAAAGGAATTCGCGAGGCCATGACAGAAGGAGCAATGGTTGGTTACCCTGTGACGGATATTAAGGTCACGCTCTGTGATGGTTCTTATCATGCCGTTGACTCCTCAGAAATGGCTTTTAAACTTGCCGCCATTATTGCCTTCCGCAAAGGAGTAGAGCTGGCAAAACCCATCTTGCTTGAACCCATCGTCGAGGTAGAAGTACATGTACCAGAAGTTTTTATGGGAGATGTAATTGGTGACCTTAATGCCAAACGAGGAAAAATTTTAGGTTTAGTGGCCACCGAGCGATACCAGGTGATCCGGGCCCATGTCCCACAAGCGGAAATGATGCGCTATGCTATAGATTTGCGTTCTCTCACGCAAGGGAGAGGGACATTTAGCATGGAATTCAATCAATATGAAGAAGTGCCCGATAAACTCAGCGAGACCTTAGTTAGTAAATTAAAAGTCGCGCAGAGCCACTAATACTTACCGGAATAGGAGCTGTTTTCGATTTTTCGCAAACAGCTCCTATTTTATTTTACTAAATATGGTGTAAGCTCCTTGTTTATGGATTGTTAAATTTCTCTGATAATGGTAGAATAATGTTAGTATCAACTAACATGCAGTGTTGTTTGCATGCTGGTAATGGGAGACGAGACGAGCTATGTGTAGTGTTAATACGGAAGATAAGATATTAAATGCATCCATTATTCTCTTCTCACAAAAAGGGTATAACGCTGTCACTACGAAGGAAATCGCCAAAGAAGCGGGCGTAAGTGAAATGACACTCTTCAGACATTTTGAAAGCAAACATAATCTATTCGAAAAAGCGTTTGATAAATTTGTTTTTTCTCCTAAATTTAAAGCCTTGTTTGAGGGGTTGGAATGGGATTTAGAAAGCGATTTAAATAAAATATGTTCCTCGTACCATGACATATTGTTTAAAAATCAAAATATTATTTTGATGTACTTTAAGAATGAGGAATTAAACCCTGAGTTTGATGCTACATTATTTAAATTTCCCAATGAGTTAAAAAAACTATTGAGCCGCTACTTTGAAAAAATGAGAGAACGAGGGGTCATCCAGGAAAATCCGGATTCGTTGGCCATAAGTTTCTTAGCTACGAATTTTGGCCTGTTCTTTACGTTTTTAATGATGAATAAACTGACATTTGAAACCGATATTCAGGTTTGTATTTCGAATTATATTAGAATCTTCGCAAAAGGAATAACCTGTTCAATGTAATTTTGGAGAAAGTACGGGTTTTCTAATGTTGTACATAGTGGAGGAAGATAATGAGTACAATTTTTAATATTGGATTGGATGTTGGTTCTACAACGGTGAAGGTTGTCGTTTTAGATGACAATAAAAATATAGTGTATAAAAAATATTTAAGACATTTTTCAAATATCAGAAATACAGTGGTTATGATGCTTGAAGATGCTAAAACCATTATGCAAGGACACTTATTGACCTTAATGGTGACAGGATCTGGAGGATACAATATTTCACAAAAGTTAGAGGTTCCTTTTATTCAAGAAGTCATTGCGTGCACCAACGCTATTAAAATCGTAATTCCAAGGACAGATGCTGCCATTGAACTTGGTGGAGAAGATGCTAAGATTACCTATTTCGGGGAATCCATTGAGCAACGAATGAATGGAACGTGTGCCGGGGGCACGGGGGCATTTATTGATCAGATGGCGACCTTGTTGCAGACCGATGCCCCAGGCCTCAATGAACTTGCCAAAAATTATCGGACGATTTATCCAATTGCTTCAAGGTGTGGCGTATTTGCCAAAACAGATGTGCAACCCTTGTTAAATGAAGGGGCCGCCAAGGAAGACATTGCTGTCTCTGTGTTACAGGCGGTCGTTAATCAAACGATTAGTGGCCTTGCCCAGGGGCATCCTATTAGTGGAAATGTGGCGTTTTTAGGTGGACCGTTGCATTTTATGTCCGAGTTGAGAAAACGCTTTATTCAAACCTTAGATCTGGAAAACAACAATGTGATCTTTCCTGAGGATTCGCAATTTTTTGTGGCGATCGGAGCCGCGTTGTCCTCACGCGATAAGGTGCCTTTTACCCTAGAGTGTCTCTACGAAAGAACCCCCATGATTTACGAGATCAATGATACTGAGGGTGGAAAATCAGAAGTTTTATTTGCCAATGATGAGGAATATCAAGAGTTTAAAGCCAGGCATGCTTTGCATCAAGTTAGGCGAGTGGAACTAGACAACTATTCAGGAAATGCTTACCTCGGAATTGATGCCGGGTCGACGACCACTAAGATTGCGTTGGTCGATGAAGAGGGAAGCTTGTTGTATTCACACTACGGCAGCAATATGGGCAACCCTTTAGAATCTACAATTGAAGCTTTAAAGAACTTGTATGGAAAACTGAATCAAGAGACTAGAATTGTCAACTCGGCCGTTACCGGATATGGAGAGCATCTCATAAAAGCTGGCCTGAGAGTGGATATAGGAGAAATTGAAACCGTAGCCCATTACACGGCCGCTAATTTTTTCCGACCAGGTGTTGATTTTGTTTTAGATATCGGTGGACAGGACATGAAGAGCTTAGTGATCCGGGATGGAGTCATTGAATCAATAACCTTGAATGAAGCATGTTCTTCCGGGTGTGGATCCTTTGTGGAAACCTTTGCTAATTCTCTCAACCTCGACGTCAAAGAATTTGCTAAGTTGAGCCAGGGGTCGAGACATCCCGTCGATCTTGGCACTCGTTGTACCGTTTTCATGAACTCTAAAGTAAAACAAGCGCAAAAAGAAGGGGCGGAGATTAGCGATATTTCAGCAGGTATTGCTATTTCAGTCATTAAGAATGCTCTCTATAAAGTAATTCGTCTGAGAAGTGCTGAGGAACTCGGCCAAAAAATCGTCGTGCAGGGAGGAACATTTCATAACGATGCGGTCCTCCGAGCCTTCGAGAAAATAACTGGCCAAGAAGTGGTTCGTCCTGATATAGCAGGCATCATGGGGGCTTTTGGCGCCGCTTTGATTGCTCAAGATCGATATGAAATTGGGCATCAATCCGCCCTCGTAAAAGGGGAAGAGTTACTTGACTTCAAGACAGAAACATCGACGAAACGGTGTGGATTATGTGGGAATAATTGCTTAGTTAGTGTCAAACAATTCTCAGGCGGAAGTGACTATATTTCTGGAAACCGTTGCGAAAGAGGGGCGGGGAAAGACGTTATTAAACGTGTAATTCCTAACCTCTATGAATATAAGTATCAAAGAGTCTTTAACTACAAGCCTTTAACCAAAGAACAGGCTAGGAGAGGGACTATGGGAATTCCCCGGGTCTTAAATATCTATGAAGATTACCCCTTTTGGTTTACCTTTTTTACGGAACTGGGTTACCAAGTCATCCTATCTGGTCGATCCTCAAAGCAACTCTATGAGCTGGGAATGGATACGATCCCTTCCGATTCAGCCTGTTACCCCGCCAAACTTGTCCATGGACATATTGCTAATTTAGTTAAAAAAGGGGTTAATAAGATATTTTATCCTTGCATTCCTTACGCCCCAGCGGAAGATCCGTTAGCAGACAACCATTATAACTGTCCCATCGTCACCTCTTACCCCGAAACCATCAATGCAAACATGGATATTCTCCGTGAATCAGATGTTACGTTTTATCACCCTTTCTTGCCGCTGGATATGCCGAGTAGAATGCTAAAACGCTTGGCTGAAGAGTTAGCACCTGAAGGAATCCCCAAGCAAGAGATAGCCAGTGCCCTCACTAAGGCTTATGCTGAACAGGATAGGTATAAGGATGACGTAAGACTTAAAGGAGAAGAAACCCTGCGCTATATTCGAAAAAACGGGATTAAGGGAATTGTACTTGTGGGCAGACCTTATCATATCGATCCCGAAATTAACCACGGTATACCTGAAATGATAGGGTCTTATGGGTTCGCAATTTTATCCGAAGATTCTATCCAGCATCTTGGCAAAATTGAGGGACCTTTGCGGGTCGTCAATCAATGGGTGTATCACTCCAGAGAGTATACTGCGGCTAGCTATGTTGCGGAGCAGAACGATCTAGAGTTAATTCAACTAAATTCGTTCGGGTGTGGTCTTGATGCCGTCACCACGGATCAAATCAAAGAAATCCTAGAGTCCTTTGGCAAAATTTATACGGTTTTAAAAATCGATGAGATCAACAATCTAGGGGCCGCCAGAATCCGTCTTCGTTCCCTAATTGCGGCCATCAACGAGCGAGATAAGAGAAATTTCTCCCCTAAAAAACTCTATGATAAGCCACAAAAAGTGTTATTTACTAAAGAGATGAAGAAAACACACACGATTTTAGTACCCCAGATGTCCCCGATTCATTTCCAGTTTTTCAAGACAGCCTTTGTGGGTGATGGGTATAATATTGAAGTTTTGCCTTCAGTTGACAAATCGGCCATTGATGAAGGCTTAAGGTATGTGCATAATGACGCCTGTTATCCGGCCATCATCGTTGTTGGGCAGTTGATGAGAGCCTTGAAATCCGGGATGTATGATTTAAGTAACACTTCAGTTATCATTTCTCAAACAGGCGGAGGGTGTCGAGCGACCAACTACATCGCGTTTATCAGAAAGGCCTTGCGAGATGCCAATATGGAACAGATCCCGGTGATTGGCTTAAATACAGGAACTTCATCTGGTTTAGAGAGTAATCCAGGCTTTAAACTCACAATTCCTATTTTTAACAAGTTGATGAGAGGGTTAATCTACGGGGATCTCCTGATGAGGGTTCTCTATCGAGTGCGTCCCTACGAGAAGGTACCGGGTTCCGCCAATCGCTTATATGAGTATTGGGTTCAGCACTGCCAAGAATCATTGAAAAATGGAACTAAAAAGGACTACAACGAAAATCTTCGCCAAATTGTTAAGGACTTTGATACTTTGGAACTACATGAGGATCTGGTCAAACCAAAGGTTGGAGTCGTCGGCGAAATCCTTGTTAAATTCCACCCTACAGCCAATAACAATATTGTGGAACTATTGGAGTCTGAAGGAGCTGAAGCGGTCGTTCCGGATTTAGCTGACTTTCTTCTCTATAGTGCTTTTGATAATAGCATTAAGTATGAAAAACTATCCGGTAGTTTTTGGGGCATGGTGGCCGGTAAGCTCTCCATTAATAGAATTGAATCCTATCGCAAAGAAATGAAGAAGGCCTTGACAGCCAGTAAGCGCTTCGAAGCTCCTAAACCCATCGCAGAGATCGCCAAATATGCCCAACAACATCTCTCATTGGCCAACCAATCGGGAGAGGGGTGGTTCCTAACTGGAGAGATGGTCGAGCTCATTCGTAGCGGAGTGAATAACATCGTCTGTTTACAGCCCTTCGCTTGCTTGCCCAATCATATTACTGGCAAAGGTATGTTCCGTGAACTCAGGCGATCTTATCCTTCAGCAAACATCGCTCCCATCGACTATGATCCAGGTGCCAGCGAAGTCAATCAATTAAATCGAATTAAGCTTATGCTTTCCGTTGCCTTGGAGAATTTGCCCAACAAGATTCTAGTGGAACCTAAAGTGCCCTTGCCATCTAAGTTAGGGAATAGTTTAGTGGATAGTAAACTGTCGATAAAAATGTAAAATTTAATTTAGATCGGAGTTAAGAAACGCCTCTGCAGTAATGCAGAGGCGTCTGTTACATTCAAGACGTCAGTAAGTCTTTGTCTTATTTGAGAAAAGGGAAAGCTACCAATAAGCATATAACTTCCGAAAGTTCGATCATGGCTCCGTACAGGTCTCCAGTTAATCCCCCTAAAAGAGAAGAAATTCTGGAAGCTAGCAGGGTTATAAAGAGAACAGAGAGCGCAAAAGCAACGATTCCGGCTAAGCCGACGAGGAGAAAAGAAATCCCACCAACGACTCCCCCAGTAAGAAGGAAAGGAACCCAGTGGGTGGCTTCATGAAATCCTTTGCCAAGGCCCTGGGCGCGGGCATAGGGAAATCCGATAACTCCTATTTGGAATACCCAGCGAGAGATCATGGGCACTACAAGGAGGAGGGAAACCCGAGGGGACGTTAAGCTGGCAAGCAACGTGAATTTTAGCAGTAATAAGCCTACGAGGGCCATTGAGGCGTGAGCTCCGACTCGGCTGTCCTTCATGATTTCCAAGATTCTTTCGGGACTTCGGGCGGAAAGTAAACCATCCATGCTATCCATGAACCCGTCGAGATGGATTCCGCCCGTGAGCATTAACTCGCCGACCAACAAGAGAGCGCCTAGAACTAAAGGAGGATAGAAGGGAATTAAGAGTTTCGCCATAAGCCAGAGAAGCAGGCCTATGACCAGTCCGACCAAAGGATAAAACCGATAACTGCGAGTAAATTCTTCCGCAGTAACGTCTTTAGGTCCTGGCAGAGGGATGCGGGTAAAGAAAGTTAGGGCAATAAGAAAACCGCGCACATAAATCACTCCTCGCGCAGGGAAGCAAGGAGTTTTTCCCCAGCATGTTTAATCTCGATTGGGAAACCTGCCACTACTAAATAGACATCATTTGCACTCTGAGCCAGGACTCGATTGCATCTCCCAACTAAATCCCGATATGCTCGAGCTAAGGGGTATTCCGGCACAATCCCTTGGCCTAGTTCATTGGTGACAAAAATGACTTGAGGTTTAATCTCTTGAGCTAGTTGAGCAACTTCCTTAACCGTAGCTACAATCTGAGGTTCTAGGTCAGTGAATTGTTCCGAAGTTTCTTGAGGGTCTAATGAGGATTCTTCAGGAGTATGTTCGGAGGGTGCAGCGGGTTTGGTTTGTCCTTTTAGGAGAAGATTCGAAAGCCAAAGGGTGACACAATCTAGGAGAATTACCCCGTTTTCATCTTTAAGTTGAAACAAAGTATCTCGGATAGCCTGAGGTTCTTCGATGAGCCGCCAAGTGGACGGACGTTGCTGCTGATGCTTTTTAACGCGCAGGGCCATTTCATCATCCCAGATTTGGGCAGTAGCAATGTAAATAACGGGGCTCTTTGCCGAAGCGGCCAGGAGTTCGGCGAAGTGGCTTTTGCCACTTCGCGCACCCCCTGTGATGAGTGTAAATTGAGACATAGTATTCACCGACTCCCAATGTTTGTTGTTTGAAGTTCCAGGGTTAGTTTGACTTTTCGCTAACTCCTGCATCGGCAAAGGTCGCCATTTCTTCGAGGATATGCAGAGCTGCTTCTACAATGTAAAAGGTTATCGCTGCTCCTGTTCCTTCCCCAAGCCTCATATTGAGGTTAAGCACCGGATCAAGACCCAGTCCTGCTAAGGCCTTGCAGTGGCCTATTTCTACAGAACCATGGGAAGGAATCATATAAGCGGTGCTCTTTGGGGCGAGTTTCGCAGCAATAAGTGCGCCAGCAGTGGAGATAAACCCGTCAATCACAAAGGGAACATGGCTGGCAGCAGCTTGAAGGATAGAACCTGCAATAGCCGCAATTTCTAAGCCCCCAACTTTGGTAAGGACATCTAGGGCATCGGTTGCGTCGGGCTGATTAACTTCAATGGCTTTTTCAATGGCGCTGCGTTTCCGAATTAAGCCGGCATCATCGATTCCGGTTCCGCGTCCAACGACATCTTCAACGGAGGAATTGGTAAGGAGGGCGACGATAGCTGAGCTGGGTGTGGTATTGCCGATACCGAGTTCTCCGGTGGCAAAAAGGTTATATCCCGCTTGGATTTTTTCAGCGGCAACCTCTGCGCCCACTAGGAGAGCTTGCAGGGCTTCTTGCCGTGTCATGGCTGGGCCTTTGGCCATATTCTTTGTCCCGTTGGCAACACGTTTGTGGATAATATCTCCCTCTAAGGGGAAAGCAATACCGACATCGGTTAAAAAAACATCGGCCTTCGCTTGGCGAGTCAGAACATTGATGGCCGCGCCCCCACTCATGATATTATACGCCATTTGAGGGGTTACTTCTTGTGGAAAGGCACTTACCCCTTCTTCAACGACTCCATGATCTCCTGCCATTAAGAGGACCGCTTTCTTAAGAATTTTCGGGCTGGAGGTCCGTTGGATGCCACCGAGCTGCTTAGCCAAAGTTTCTAGTTGACCAAGGCTTCCTTGGGGTTTTGTGAGCGAATCTAAACGTCCCTGGATCGTTGTCATCGCTTCCTCGTCAAGGTCTGAAATCCTCCCTATGAGTTCTTGAAGTCGGGCATATAATTGGTCCTCTGTTAAATCTGCCATGGTTTTTTCCCCTCTCATTGTCACTTTTTAATCGTTGGAAAATAATAGAGTCCCGACCACAAATTTCTCTGTGGTCGGGACTTTACCGTCATCACCGCCGCTCCCTAGTTTGTAGGAAGACGTTAACATTTTAGGCAGGTCTCCTGGCTATCGAATCATCGCTTAATCCGTAACCTTCCCAGCATAGTGCCAGTGATTTACGAAGCTCATCGAATACAGTGGTGGGTCCGCGTCGGTTTAAACCGAACTTCCCTATTCTCCCCAAAGGGCACCTAAAATGACAATATTTTTTCTTTAGCATAACACAACTATATCTTGATATCAATACATGTCCGAGGGATTACCAACAGTGCTGCAGATATTTATGTGAGGAGATTTTAAGCCTAAGCAAGAAACGATGAAGGGTGAAAGGTGTAAAATTAAGTGAAAATATTCAGATATATTAGAATAATACAATAATAGTATTGACGATCCTGAGCTATCTAGGTATGATGTATTTGGGTGTTCGCATAAGAATTGTTTTTGAGACTAGAGAGAAAATCAGAAGACGTGGGGTGAGAGAAAATGTCAAAGGTTAATGAACTATACCGGGAAAAGCTTATAACTCCAGAAGAGGCAATTAAACTAGTGAAGAACGGGGATTTTCTCAGTGTGCCGACTGGGGCTGGCGAACCGCCAGCACTTTTGACAACTTTGTCAGAGCATCGCAGAGAATTAAATGATGTCAAAATATGCCAGATACTTCCCCTCAGAAAGTTTGACTATATTGACCCTGAAACAGTTGATCACGTCCGCCATCTATCGTATTTCTTAGGCGGCCCTACACGTGCAGGCGCCCAGCAAGGATGGATTGATTACATCCCCAGTTATTTTGGCGAAATGCCAAGAATGATTCGAGATGGTCTTCTTCCAGTTGACGTTGTCTTTAGTCTTTCCTCCCCAATGGACGAACATGGGTATTTCTCTATTAGCTTAGGAACGGATTATACGTTAGCTGCGATTGAAAAAGCCCGCAATGTTGTTTTAGAAGTGAACCAAAACGTTCCTTTTGCCAATGGAAACAACCTGGTTCATATCTCTCAGGTTTCAGCTCTTGTGGAAGATAACACCCCATTGACGGAAGTTGCGCTCCCAAAAATCGGCCCGGTTCAGGAAGCGATCGGAAAATATGTGGCAGACCTTATTGATGATGGATCTACGATTCAAATCGGATTCGGCGGAATTCCAGATGCTGTTGTGGTACAACTCACTCATAAACATGATCTTGGGATTCATACGGAAATGGTCGGGGATGGGATTTTGACCCTAATTGAAAGCGGTGCAGTCAATAACCTTAAGAAGAATTACTTACCAGGAAAGGTCGTAGCGACATTTGCCCTTGGATCTAAGCGACTCTATGAGTTTATGAACCGTAACCCACAGTTGGAGATGCATCCTGTTGACTTTACGAATGATCCATTCCTTGCCGCGCAGAATGATAATTTAGTCACAATTAATGCCTCTGTGCAAGTTGATTTCTTGGGTCAGTGCTGTTCAGAGAGTATGGGCAGTACCATATACAGTGGAACGGGCGGTCAAGCTGACTTCGTGCGGGCAGCTAATCGTTCCAAAGGTGGTAAATCCTTTATCGTTCTTCCTTCCACGGCGAAAGATGGAAAGATCTCACGGATCACTCCAACTCTTACACCGGGTTCCGCCGTTACAACTTCAAAAAATGATGTGAACTACGTTGTTACAGAATATGGCGTAGCCCAGCTACGGGGCAAATCCGCAAAACAACGGGCCCAAGCCCTAATTGCCATTGCTCATCCGGATTTCCGAGCCGAATTAACTGAAACGGCTAAGACAATGAAATTATTCTAAATTGAGATATCCCGAATTTTGTAATTAAGAAATGTCAGACCCTTACCCCTTCCTCGACTACGACAACGGTTGGTAGTGGAAAAGATGTTTATGACAAAAATTGTGCAGGTTGTCATGGTGCAGCCGGTGCAGGTGCTTCCGGCCCAGTTTTAACTTCTGAAAAGAGGACTCAAGCCCAAGTGGCTGATGTGATTAAGAAAGGTAAAGGAACAATGCCGGCTTATGCAGGTACACTGAGTGACACGGAAATACAAGCTGTATCACAATATGTTGCAGATCTCAAAAAATAAAGAAATCCTGCGAAAAGCACCTCTTAGGCTCGAAGAGGTGCTTTTCGCTTCGCTTTGGTTGATGAAGTTAAGAGGATAGAACAAGAATGCTCGTTTAGGTATTAAACGTCATATAGAGCAAAACAGCGTTTAACGTAATAATGATACTAACTACGATTACCCCAATCCAGTTTGTTACTCTCCGATTAACCATTTCTCCCATAATATCTTGGCGTTTAGTGATCAAGAGTAAGGGAATAACTGCAGACGGAAGGGCAAAACTCAGGACCACCTGGCTCATAATAAGGATTGTCATAGGGTTAAAACCAAGGGCTAAAAGGACTAGGGCAGGAATGACAGTAATGATACGGCGGACATTGGGCGAAATATCAAGGCCAATAAATCCTTTCATCATGCATTCTCCCGCCATTGCCCCAACGGCTGAGGAAGACAGGCCAGATGCTAGAAGTGCCAAACCGAAAGCTCCGCTTGATAAGGATCCGAGAAGGGGAGTCAAAGAACGGTGAGCTTCTTCGATCGTATCAATCGGCAAGCCTTCCGAGTAAAACACTGAAGCGGAAACGATAACCATCGCGGCATTTACCAAGAACGCAATATTCATGGCGATGATGATGTCAAGACGTTCAAGCCGAAAGTGCTTTTGATTGGCAGCAAGATTATTTGATGTTCTGCGGCTTTTTACAAGATCAGAGTGCAAGTAGATGACATGAGGCATGACAGTTGCTCATACAGAAAGATGTATGATAGATGCTATTAGCGCACTTGCTCAATATGTTAAAGGGATATATAATTAATTCAGAAGAACTTGCATAAAATAAAACCAGGATGCGCTAACATCCTGGCTGTACAACTCAGCCGCAGAAATGGGCGACTAATTAGGGGAAAAGCAAAGGTAGCCTTCGCTTGACAGGTGGGCTACTTTTGCTTTGTCTTAAGTATCAAAACGACTAATGTCGCAAATGCAATCATTAGTGATATTGTTTGATACACACTCATAAGCCTCACCCCCTTTCGGGAGATTTGGCCGCCCACCCTGCCCTGTAGAGTTGTACATGCTAATTATATCACGAGGGAATATAATTGACTAACATTAGCCTATATCATACAATTCAGCTCATTTAACCAAAGGTGATATTTGTCTTGATTTCGGCGCCCAGGCTTAGACCAACGTTACGTTGGTCTATTCTTTGGGCTTCGATTTTTTTTACCACACTCAAAATAACGTGACGTCTTAAATTTGGGTCTTCCGTGTCGGCCAAGAGTACAAGGTCCTTAAATTTGGCCATAAGGTTATCAGGTCTTATTGGAGAGAAACTATCCTCTAAATCCTTTTCAAGGATCTTTCTTTGAGTTTTTATATTTGCAAGGGAATTTTTTATCTCGGTAAGTTGTTTTTCTACCATGCTTAGGTCAATGAGATCTTGTCTGAAGAGTAGTGTTACTTTGTCTCGTTCTTGATGTAGCCTTTCTTCTTTAGCGTTAAGACGTAAAATAGCTTCTTGAAGAGAATTATTATCTTCTTGTTTATTTGATTTACTTAATTCATCAGACATTATTTCAGGGTTTTTAAGGATGCCAGATATATATACCCACACACTTTCGTCCAGATCTTTGGCTGGTATCTGTCGAGCGGGACATTTTTCTGTAGATACTAAGTTAAACTTACCACTGATTGATCTACCTGTTTTACACACGTAATATGGTTTGCGTCTTCCGCCGCTCAGCACAGATCGCATATGTTGGCCACAGAGGGGACAGACAATTAGATTGCGGCATAAGTATTGATAGTCAAAAGGTTGTTTTGTAATGCGTTTATTGATTTGTAATTGCCTCTGTGCGGCTTCCCAAGTCTCACGGGGTATAATTGCAGGTACGGGAACTGCGATCCATTCTGAAGGCTTCCTGGTACCCCTTTTAAACTTATTTTGGCCTATCTTAGTTTTATATTCTTTATTTACCCAATGTATACCGGCATACGTTTCACGACGGATGATGTCATGTACCGTTCCCATGCTCCAACTGTTTTTTTCGGTTCTAGTGGGATACTGCAACTTGGCTAGGCGTGTTGCAATAGCCCTTATACCCATATGATCATCAACTACCCACGAGAAGATCTGACGAATCATTTCAGCTTCCTTAGAGTTGATCGTATAAATAGAGTTTTCCGCATCCCAGCTATATCCATAAGGTCGATTATTAGCTATGACCTTGCCTGACAAGGCCTTACCACGTTTCCCCCGTTGCATTCTTTCCCTGATTTTTTCGCGTTCGTAAGCACTTACAGCACCTTGGATGCTGTAAAATAGTTTTCCTTCCGGGGTATTTTGCCATTCAAAATTTACAAAGTGGAGTTGTGCACCACTACTTTCTATTTCATCCGTTATTAATAGCTGATGAGTAAGGTTACGAGCTAGCCGGTCTGGATCATAAACGATTACAGCACCAAAACGTTTTTCTCTTAATACATTGCGCATTCTATCTAAGGCGGGACGCTCCAAGTAAGCACCTGAATAGCCATCCTCTATAAACTCTTCCACGCTCAAAGCGTTGGGAAGCTCATGGGCTTTCTTTCGGCACTCAGAAAGTTGGGTATCGAGACTATATCCTTTTTCGGCTTGTTGGTCGGTAGAAACGCGAACGTAAATAGCTACAATCAAAATTAATTCACTCCTAGTCTAGGATAGGCCCAATAAATAGGCCCCCACGCATAGGATTGTTGTGGGGGTGAGACTAATGGCAAAAGTAATTATCACGATTGAAAGTAACTGGGATCATCTCACCAGGGCACAAAAGGATTGCCTATGCCGTAGATATGCAAATGTTTTAATAAGCTCCTATCTTAAAAATACAGGAAAAGACGAAACATTAATTAAAACTCTTAAAACGATTTCATTAAATGAACAATCTATTGTTCAAGAAGAGAGCAAAGAGGATTAAGCTTCAATAATTTAAAATGGTTCATTATCGTCATTGTTAATCGTTATAGCTACTTCTTTTGAAAAATTATTGTTTGCTGCTTGACCAATTCTTGTAATTGATCCACAAAATTCACAGTAAAATGCATCTGGAACATTTGGACGCCCACACCATTCAGAATCACTATCAGGAGCATTTGTGCAAAAATTAAATAATTCGGAACCACAGCGCTTACAAAATCTTGCATCATGCGAGAAAACAGTATTTTCGCAGAAAGGACAAGTTAAAAATCTGAAATTCTCATCAACTTCCACAATCTTTATTGACCCCATCTCCATCACACTTTTTTTATCATATGTACAAAGGTTCAAATCACCATTAACTACTTCCGGATCGCTGACCATATACAGTGTTTAAGTTTCCTTTTCGATTTTCCTAGCTTCATGTAATGATAAAACATAATCCTTAGAATAAATATTTAATTCATCGAGACGATAGGTTATTGCTTGCCAAGATACATCAAACAGATTTTTTAACTTAGCAAGTATACTTATCGTAAGTGGATGTTCGCAATTTGATTTCACCCATTCTCTTGGCATAAGTAATTCACGCGCAAAAATTTCTGCTTCCCTGTCAAGGATATCATGTTCCTCGTCGTTTAAGTTATCAATATCAAATTCTATAAAGTGATTAAGAATAATATGCCCCAATTCATGGGCTATTGTCCAATTTGTACGCCCCTTAATCATTTCTTTATCAATGCTTACAATGTATTTCTTTTTACGCCGAAATGGATCGTAGTATATAAACCCCTCACAAGCATCTGCATGCCATTTTAGTTTTGCATATTGTTTAATTAGCGAGAGAACAGGTATTGGTGGTTGGGTAAAAGCGATATTATTTAGAAACTTATTAGCTGTATCATGTACATAGCTACTTCTAACTTTGAAATTACTATTCATCTTCTTCTGTATTAAATCTCTTTTCTTTAGAATAACTCATTTTAAAATTAAAAATTTTAAAATGAGTTTTGCAAATATTTGTATATTGATTTTTACATTTGCATCTAAGGATGATCATTATTCAGTATTAATCCCTAAAATTCTAAATTCTCCTTTACCAACCCCTTAATGCATTATCTAAAAGAGATTAGACAAAGTGAAAAATATAATGAGTTTAGTCTTCGTCATCCTCTTCTTCGTTGATATAAGTTTCTATAAGTCTTAGCATTTTGCGCTTTTTTTCCGGTGTAAGTTTGTTATGAGCACGTAAAAGGACTTTTGTGCCTTCCGGCCATTGTTGTTCTAATGGCGAAGACAAGTTGGGCTGGGTTTTATCCGTATTACCAAGTAGATAGTCTACACTGACACCGAAATAATCTGCAAGACGCTGGAGGGTAGGGGGGTCAGGCCTTCTCGTTCCTTGTTCATAGTTAGCTATTTGTCCGCGCGAAAATCCCAGTGCTTTAGCTAGGTCATATTGGGTAAGGTCCTTGATTTCACGGAGATTTTTTAAACGCTGAGGCAAAAAGTATGTTTCCACATATATCCCTCCTAGGTATAGTTATATTATAAGACACGTTCTGTTTCGCTACCACAAAAGACACGAAAAGTTTCTAAACTGTATTGACAGAAACAATACGTGTCCGTATAATTAAAGCATTAGGACACAATATGTTTCCGAGATAGAAAGGAGGGAAGAACTTGAACAAGAGAGAAAAATTAATAAAGCTAAGAAACAATCTTCCTAGACCCAAAATAGCAAATAAAATCGGCATTACACCTCAAATGCTTGGTATGGTAGAGAGGGGGGAAAGAACTCCATCCCTATATTTAGCCAAGAAAATTGCTGATTTTTATGGGGTTCTGGTCGAAGACATTTTTTTTGAATCATCGGGAAACGATATGTGTCCGAAAAATGTTACCTCGACACTAAACCTTACGGGATGCAAAGATCCCGCCAGTAACGAGGCGAATATATCTGCCTAACAAGTTTAAAACGATACCAGAAAAGAGGTTGTGTATTTAAACATAAAAAACATCGAAAAAAGACATGACTAGAAATCACTCAATAACTGAGATCTTCTCAGGTTAACTACAAGTAGCCCTAGTCATTAATTTCCCTTTGTGAAAATCATGATGTTCAGTTTTTGTGCAGTTTATGTTCATTTTAGTTTCCATATGATTATGTTAAATTCTAATTAAATAGAAAGGTTGGATAAAGATGAAAGAACCAGTCAGCTGGGATAGATTGCCAGAGGTAATTTCTTCTGAAGAAGCTGCTGCTATTGCAAGGATTGGCAGAGTACAGATATATAAACTTGCTAAGCAGGACGGCTTCCCTTGTGTCTGGTTTGGAAAAAAGATCCGGATTTCACGTGATCTATTCCGGAAGTGGATAGAAACCAATGGTCAAATAATTTGAGTACGTGCTACCAGAAACTCAACCTGAATTAATTAAGAACCTTGAAAAATCAGCCCGAGGTGATAACCATGGCGGCAATTGTCACTATCACGAGTAATTGGGGTCAACTCAAACAAGAGGAGCAATCACATCTTAAAACTCTTTACGCACGTATCTTGGCTAAAGCTATTCTCACAGGTGGTCATGGCGCATCCAAGGATACTAAGGTTTTAAAGGCCTCCAAGGAGTAACCATATTTTACCACGAAATATAAGTTTTAACCATGAGACTAAAGAACCAATAAGCTTATGTCCTTATCAAGGAAGCATGAGATAGGTTTTTATCTTCCTAAAAAGTAATTTTCAATGGAGTTGAACCAAAATGAGACACAATTTTAATATTGAGATTCACGGCGTCAAGCTTGGAGTTATCGTCAATAAGTCAGGTTACTGGGGGATGTATAGAATGGCCCCAAAGCCGTTTGAAACTGAAACCATTAATCCGCAGACAGAACTATCCTACGCTTATTATGCTTTAACCCATAATCGACGAATTCAGGATGAATTACTTAAAGGTAAGCCTGTAAGACTGTAAATTTAGGAGGGATAATTCTTGGCATCAAATGAAAAAATTCTTGAGAAGCTCCGGAAGGTTCTAGCTAAGGCCAACAATAATCCATCGGTTGAGGAAGCCGAAACGGCTATGCTGATAGCTCAAAGGATTATGGTCGAGAACAATTTGTGCATGGATGATGTCAATCTTACTGAAGGAAATGAAATTAAAAAGGAGGCTGTAGAAGTTACTGTATCTGATAAAAAGCGTCAGATGTGGTGGGAAAAAGATTTGATAAGAATCATTTCGAATAACTTTCGTTGTAAATTTTTCGTAAGACGTTTCACTTATCGTAATAATAGTCATTTATGTCTAATTGGACTTAAGGAAGATGTTGAGATTGCAAAAGAAACTATCTCTTATGCTCTAAAGGCCATGACTTATTATTCTTCTCAATATGTTAAAGAAAACAAAGGCTCTGGTTTCTCAACAACGCAAATCAAGAATAGCTGGTTACAGGGGTTTATTCGGGGTCTTGAAGCTAAATTTAAACAGCAAGTAAAGCAAAACAATTGGGGTCTTGTACTTGTCAGAGACAAAATTGTTGAGGATGCCATCGGAAAACTAGGACTAAAAAAGAGTAGTAGTAGGGGGAGCTCAATTCGAGCAGGTGTTAGTTCAGCATATAAATCAGGGTATCATCAAGGGAATTCCTTCGAGAGTAGATCAGGAGTTTTAAGATGATTAAGCTTAAAAATGAAAAAGCCCACATCGGCTGCAACCGACGTGAGCGAACTGAAACAAATACTTACTTATTTCACTTCTCATTTTAAACGAAATTTCAGGTCAAAACAAGTGCTTCTGTATGTTTGTGGATTTCATCCAAGCAACAAGTATTATGATCGGTTTAGGATTTGGCGTGCAAGGTTCTTAGGGTTTCATTGTAACGATTCATCATCTTGATTAGCTGATCCCGATCCACCAGTTCCACCCGGTTTGATCTGGCAGCTTCTTTGGCACCAGGAGTGTAATAGTTATTCGTGAAAACCATCATCAGAGTCAAACCATACATGGCCTTTGAGGCAACGATGTTCTGCACTGCTTTATTATTTACCGTACTAGCGTAGCGTTTGCACTGGATACCCAGTCGATGGCCGTCACGATAGTGAATGATAAGATCACAACCCTGATCACCGGTCGCAGGTGTGAACTCAGTTTTAAGGATCTTATCTTTCTCTAAAACTCTAAAAAGCTTTTCTACGAATAACTCAAACTCATGGCCTTTCATTTTATCTACTTTGGCAATGCTGTAGGTGCCGTAAACCTTGTCTAGTTTCTGAATTTTCTTCTCGTGAGTTTTTTGAGATTCTTTAGTGTCTTGAGGTCGCTTTTTCCTAGAATTATCGGCTAAAAATATACGCCATATAGCACCTAATGCGGCAATACCTCCTAAAAATAAAGACAGCACAAGGATAATTTCTAAGAGTTGTGTCGCCATACCCCATGAGTCAATATTCACGGCATCAGTCCTTTAATTTGTAGTCAAGGAGGTTGTTTCAATGGCAGTTTTAGCACCTAAGAAATCAGTGAGCACCTTGCCCAAATGGGCCAAAGACGATATTTACTGGCATGGCGCCTTGTATATCCTCGGCTCAATGGCTGATCGAGAACCTAAGTTCCGTCCTTTACTACGTCAATACGTCAACTTGGATGAATCCACCATTGATTTTTTCGCCATAAAGCGCGCTGTTTCCTCCTGGTCCCACGGTGAAAAGATCATGGTCAACTTGGCAGCGCATCTTTTCAATGAAACACATGAGTTTAAGCTATCAGATCTGGATTATTTGGGTGGTGGTAACTCAAAAGTTGCTTTAAAGGCTATTGAATACAGATTTATGAGGTAAGAGAGGGGTAATTATGATGAATTTAGAGATCAACTTAGATATTAACATTGATATTGTTTGCGATGCCGATCGTCGTGAAACAAATCCTTTAGTTGGGTTGGATAGTAAGATATTTACCCTAGATGAAGCGATCAGAAAATACTCTGAATTGGAGTATCGTTGCGGATTAGTTCTTGGTTGGGACGCTGTGCCATGACCCCATGGGAGTTTATGCAAAAGCAAAGCCTTCCATATGAGGCAAAGGTAGTTCACGCCACACGAATAGCCCGCGAATTCGAAGACTGGTCAATAGAGCATGGCCACGACACATGTGTTAGTGTCGGTGGACTTGATAGTATTACCCTATTCTACTTCCTCAAGTCACTAGGAATTGACGCTACACCTGTTTCAGTTTCAAGCATTGAGGATAAAAGTAATCAGGAGATCCACAAGCAAATTCCGGGTATGGTTTTCGTTAAACCATACAAAAGCAAAGTCCAAGTCTTAGGGGAATTCGGTTTCCCTGTAATCAGTAAAGAGAAGGCCGCCAAAATTGCTAACTTGCAAATATCAAACAACCCAAAGCAAATTTTCATCCATGCAATTATGACCGGAGATATGGGGGAGCAAGGTAAGTTTCAGCATAGCGAAAAACTTAAGCTTCAGGACAAGTGGATAAGAATTTTTGGTGGAAATTATTCCGAACACAGACCCGACATAAGGTGGACTGCTCAGAAATCATGCGGGATTGCACCTTTCAAGGTATCTGCCGATTGTTGCAAATGGATGAAAGAAAAGCCTGTACAGGACTGGCAGAAGGCAAATAACATGATTCCTTATCTCGGATTAATGGCTTCTGAAGGTGGACAACGAGAAAAGGGCCTCATGAAAAATGGTTGTAATTACTATGGAAAGTCGACCATAAGAAGTTGCCCATTCGCGATATTTAACCGACAGGATATTTTACAGCTTGCAGTTGACTTGAACGTCCCAGTGCCTAAAGTATACGGCGAAATAGTTAGAGATTCGAATGGCGAACTAAGGACAACAAGGGCACAGAGAACGGGATGCAGTATGTGTGGCTTCGGAATTCACATCGAGAAACGGCCTCACAGATTCGACCGACTAAGGGAAGATAACCCTAAAGAGTGGGAGTTCTGGATGTATAAATGCGCGAAGGATAATAATGGCCGTGTGTTTGGTTGGGGTGAAGTTCTGGATTATATAGGCATTGGTTGGGAAAACGTGGTTTTGGAGTATACGCAAACTGAGTTATTTGCCTAAGTCGAAGCGGCGAAGAAAGGAAGGAGAGCCGTGGTACCCCCTTTGGTTAAAGTGAAAACAGGACAGCCAAGGCCGTCCTGCGAGATGTTTAATAATCAACTATGACTAGGAGTTGAACTTTCGTTAGTTAAGACATCTGTCTTTTCCGCTATTACTTCTGACTTTGGTGTTATTATTCCTGGTTTGGGAGTATTTCCTTGCGGTACGAATTTTATATTGTTGCCTTTACCTAAGGTTGCCATGTTTTAATCTCCTTTACATTAAATCTAAATTTAGTTTCTGCAAAAGGAAGAATTCTAAAACGTTAATTTATGCCATTTTGAATGGGGGGAAGTTAAATGAGTTTTACTGATTGCGAAGAATGCGAACACTACGAGGACGAAGACGAATGTTTAGGATGCTTTCACTCCGATGATTGGGTTGATAATTTCGTACCGATCACGCCTGAGAAAAAGGAAGATCGAGCAAAGGAACAAAAGCGTAAGTTTATTGCCAGTATCACAAAAGAGGAAATATCAATTGTCCCATCTCCAGAGTTTATGGATCGCTTAAAGCTTGCGTGGAAGTTCGCTACAAAGGTAGAGCATGAAAACGATAAATTATTTTGTGTATATTGTGGCAAAGACTATTTGATGGCGAGTGATACTTACCGGCTAGCAAAGATCGAGGCTGATTGTCTTGAAGAATTCGTCGGTAAACATATTGTTTG
Source organism: Desulfosporosinus metallidurans (assembly GCF_001936615.1). Taxonomy (GTDB): domain Bacteria; phylum Bacillota; class Desulfitobacteriia; order Desulfitobacteriales; family Desulfitobacteriaceae; genus Desulfosporosinus; species Desulfosporosinus metallidurans. Next base: position 15,186 of record NZ_MLBF01000028.1, on the reverse strand, counting down.
GGACGATGTAGAGCACAAGCTTTATGTAAGACCTGCGGATCATGTATCTCCATTGTCGGACGGGCAAGCCCAGGAAGTGCTTGATAATGCCAAAGGGTATGAGATCAAAGGATTAAAGTCCACAATGCCATTCAAAGATATTCCCCTGGATGGAATAGATAAGAGCGAGACTCATGTCAGGCTCAATTACGCTGTTAGGTTGAATAAATCCTATGTGAACGATGTTCTCGACGCGATACCGGATGATGAGGAAATTATAATCATCCACGGAGGCAAGCTAGAAGCGATAAGGATTAAGGCACTAGGGATTGATGCAGTGATCTTGCCGGTTAGGGAGTGATGGAAATCAAGTCCGTTTTTCAGCCTAGGAAATGTTTAGGGGATATCACGTTAGCAGAAATCAAGGCAGAAGGATTTTCATCAATGGGAGCATTTATAGATGCTTGGTTAGATCACTTTGGGTACTGGGACCCACAGGAAAGTTTGCAGCCAACGTCAGTTAGGAGGATAGCATGATAGGAGTATTGTTAGTAATCGGTTTGTTTGTCTCATTGTTTTTAATCGTAAATGCAGTTGAAGAATCTGAATCGTCAAGCCCGTGGCCTAGGCCTTGGGACAAGTCTATGAAGAGGTAAAGACTATGAACTGCCCGGAATGTGGAAATTTGGTAGTGCCGGAGGGCGGTTGTGTATACTGCCCTTCCTGCGGATGGAGTCCATGTAGGGGGTGAAAGACGTGAGCAACGTCAATCAATGTCCTGAATGTCTTAAACTGGATTACACAGTCGTCGATTATTACTCAAAGAATGGCGGAGTGGAGTTTGAAGTCAAATGTAATTCTTGTGGCACAGTATACTTTTATTTCAGGTATATTAACGAATTCTAATTATACTAAGGCAGGTGTTAAGGATTCATGAGATTACACAATCGTCAACTCAAAGCTAGCTTTTTTAATGACGGTGATCTCCTTCAGTGGCCTCGTGACAAACGATTTTTCTACGCAGGTCTTATACAGATAGCGGATGATTCTGCTTGCCTTGAAGATAGCTCATTTTCGTTTAAATTGCTTATATTCCCTTCTCCTCAAGATTCAGATTTGACGATTGAGCAATTATCAGTGTGGAAAGATGAGCTCATTGCTGAAAAGAAATTGATTAGCTACACCTCACAGGGGAAGAAATGTCTTTACCTAACAAATTTTCACAAACATCAAACGTTAAAGAATCCAAGTCTTCCTACAGTTCCATTGCCTGATTGGATTACTTGGATTCCTGCCAAATCTAACCCAAACGCTGGTAAATATGCCATAAACAAAGACATGGTTAGCTCTATCTTACATTCTTCTTGCGATGTACTTACTATTGACTTAGATAGTTCTTATAAAGTTCTTAGTAATGACTTACAAAAGTCTTATGAAGTTCTTACAAATGTCTTCCAACCTAAACCAGAACCTAAACCAGAACCAGAACCAGAACCAGAACCTAAAGAGTATACGGATGATGATGATAACGCGCAGGCGCGCGAGCAATCAAAAAATGAACTCTTGGATCTTAACCCGGAGGAGCCTAAAAACCCAGTCCAAGCCCTAGGATCCAAGGCTATAACCTTTGCTGAGGTAAACTTCGGTCGTTTATTGTCCCCAAGCGAGACTAGTTCAATCCTTGATTTTTGCCAAGAATTCGAGAACAAGGCAAGTCCTGATCCAGATGCTATTGTCATTGCTGGCCTTAAGCGTTGCATTGACAATGATCAACGCAAGATGAGTTATCTTAAAGGCATTATGCTTGATTGGATCGATCACGGAGTTGTTGATCTCAGCCATATTAGCCTTAGGGATAAAGAGTTCACTGAGGGCAAGAAAAAATCAGCAAATAAATTCAAAGGGGGTAAGGAAAGTGCAAAAGATATCAGAGCTGCTAGGCCTAGAATCAACGATTCAGCCGCATATGACCCTAGTGCCTGGGCTAAAGCAGGCTACGCAGTATCAACATGACTTAGTTTATACCTGCCCTGAATGTGGAGCAGTTGTAGAACCACTTTTGGTGGAATTTCCCCCAAATCTTGGTGGGCCAAGATATGTTCAACGTCGATGTCAATGCGAGTTGCAAAAAAATATCGACGCAGTTGAAAGGGCTAAAAACTTCGAACGCATGCGAAGGTATGAACGCTATTTCTCTTACTCAACACTAGGCAATCGTTTTGCGAGCAAGACGTTTATTAACTTTCTAGCTACTCCCCAAACTTCGGTGGCGCTAAGGGAATCCAAGCGTTTTACTCAGACAGCTATGAATGCTACGACTGAGGAAGAACGAGCTGATGGAGTGCTCTTGATCGGGCCGGTCGGGACAGGGAAAAGCCATCTTGCGGCAGCCGTGTTCAACAGTCTCAAAGAATCGAAGTCGTGTATTTTCGTAAATGTGCCAGAGCTATTGGCAAGAATCATGGCATCGTACAGTTCAAAATCAACCGAAAGTGAGGAGGAAATAATCAATGCGGTTAAACAATGCGACGTCCTTATCCTTGACGACCTCGGGGCCGAGCGTCATAAAGGTGATGATGACTGGGCAACGGAAAAACTTTTTACCATTGTTGATTTTAGGTACCGTAATATGCGTCCAATTTTTAGCACTACAAACTGCACACCGGACAGCTTGGAAGATAAAATAGGTCAAAGAATCATGTCCAGGTTACGCGAAATTTGCGATTTAATACCTTGCTTGGGAGATGATTATCGTAACCGCCATGCAAGTGAAAGGAGGGCCTAAAATGTCAGCAGTAGATCGGGCAGTGGAACTTTGTCGGCCTATAGTGAATTATCATGTCTCCCCCTTCAGGTGCTATTACTACAATCCTAGTAAGTACACCCCCATAAGACTTATGAAGTGGATGCAAAAATATGTTGCTAACCGTCAGTACATGACGCTTATTAAAGCCTCTCAAGTCATGGGCATGGAACCAGTACCCGGAGAATTAGTCATGCACCATGCAGCGAGGGACGGCTTCGATCATCGAAGAGTAAAGATCGGTAAACTCTCATTTTACTTGCTTAAAACAGAGGAAATGAGTTCTGGACTAAAAAAAAGGTATCAAGAATTCAAGGAAATGATGGCGCAAGATCTTAGTAAGAGCCTTACTCAGTAACGTATGGAATGGGGTGAAGGGGAGGAAACAAAATGTCAGAACTGCGTGAGCCGATGGAACTTGAGTTTTATCCCTTTTTATCAGATCAAAGTCGTGAGGCCGTTGACCAATTTTTAGAAAAACTCGACCCTCGTTTCAGAACGTTTGCACACAAGAGATATTTTGAGTGCAAAACTATTCCGCAAATTGCTGAAGAAATGGGGTATAGCGAACGTAATCTTTTCAAGTTTCGGAAGAGGATTTTAATGTGCTGGTACTTTCAGAGCCAGAAAGTTTCTTAGATAGAACGAGGAGATGGTTGTGATAACTAAATCATTCGAGGTTCAACAATGCCAGTGGAAAGTCTTACAATTGTTTTCAGGCAGTGGTGGGGCAACATTGGGTTTCCAAAGAGCAAAAGTTAATTGGCGGGGTATGCAAGGGAGTTTTAAAACTCTGGCCGGCATCGACGTTGACCCGAGAGCCTGCGAAAATTACGAATACCTTACCGGATCAAAGGCAGTTTGTATGGATCTATTCGATAAAAGGGACTATGTTGCTTTTCATGGTCATGAACCCTTGTCAAACTGGCATGAAGCTAATCCAGAAGACTTAATTAAGACAACCAATGGGGAGTACCCGGACCTGGTATTCCTCTCTCCCCCCTGTAAAGGGTTTTCAGCTTTACTTTCACAAAAAACCTCTGAGACAGAGCGTTATCAAGCCTTAAATCGGTTGGTTGTGCGTGGCATCTTTCTAACGTTGGAAGCTTTTAAGGATGATCTTCCTGCATTTTTCTTCTTGGAGAATGTTCCCCGCATTCTGACTAGGGGCAAGAAACTCTTGCATACCATCACTAGGATGTTGGAGTCTTATGGTTATGTTGTCAATGGTCGATCGCATGACCTAGGAGAGATTGCCGGGCTTGCTCAGCACCGGAAGCGTTACCTTTTAGTGGCTAGGAATCCCCGAAAAATCAGCACTTTCCTGTATCAACCACCGAAACAAAGAATTAAAAGTATTGGAGAAATTTTAGCCAAAGTTCCTCTTCCAGATGATCTGGCATCAGGTCCGCTGCACCGTCTGCCACGTCTCCAGTGGAAAACGTGGGTGCGCTTAGCGCTTATACCCGCTGGTGGAGACTGGAGAGACTTGGAGGAAATTGCTCCCGAACAATACCGTCTGGAGTATGTTCCACGCGGTAGCGGACCTTTTGGAGTACTTGATTGGGAAGGACCAGCTGCAACGGTAATCGGTAAGGCAAGTGTCAAAGGGAGTAATGCGGCAGCAATTGCAGATCCACGTTTAAAGCCCAGGGAAGGCCGTCATGCTTGTGTCTATCAAGTGGTTGAATGGGATGAACCAGCTAAAACCGTCACGGGTACCAGATTTGGGTCAGGAGCTTCTGCAATATCGGATCCGCGCACTGGATTCAAGGATAACACTCATCACATTGTTTACAAGGTGAACAAATGGGGCGATGAAGCCAACACTGTAACCGGGGCCTATCGACCTAACAACGGCGCAATGTCTATAGAGGATCCACGAATGAGCTGTTCTCCTCGTTCTGGTACCATGGGGGTTACTTCATGGAATGAACCAGCAAAGACAGTCATCGGGGCCGGTGATATCCATGCAGGGTCAGCAGCTATTGCAGATCCTAGAATACCAAAAGATAACGAAACATTAGATCCACCACCGATTATTATATCTCTTGATGGTACTTGGCACAGACCATTAACTACGCTGGAATTGGCAGCCATTCAAGGACTTCCACTTATGGTGAATGGCAAGCCTCTTCAATTCTCAGGCAATTCGGATGCCGTGTGGCGGGAGCAGATCGGCAACATGGTTCCCCCAGATGCTGGTCAGGTTATGGCAGAACAAGCCCTTTACGCTTTCATGGCTAGTGCGGAAGGGGTTTGGACTATGGCTGCAGAGGGAATATGGGTGGCTCCGGAAGGAGATATGCATGATCATGAGCCTCTTAACCAGCTTTAAACTTACACATCAAAATTGTCAATGTGGACTATATCGTAAACGAAAGGCTAGTAGAAGCACGCAAAGCCCGAGCAATGTCCCAAGAAACATTAGCCTATGCTCTTGGTGTATCCCAAAGAGATCTAGGCCTATGGAAAAATGGTCACGTTCCATTGCCCCTTGAAAAGCTTTTCGATTACATGAGGGTCTTAGAATTTCCAAAGGGATTCTTTTATCAAGAGAAGTGGGAGAGGGTATAGGAGGATAAAAAGTGAACAAAGTATATTTCTTTACTGAGAAAGATGCTGATACCGGCGTATTCATCGGGGCAATGACTTGGCGAGAAGCAAGAAAGATCGCTTTCACATGTGATGAAATTGATTGTGAGTTTATCGATGTTGAGGGACATATCTGCAAAATAGACCAGAAACCTGTCCTTACGGAAGTCAACGGGAAAATGGAATGCGACGACTTATTAAAAAGCGGATATGAGGACTTTTATTGGGAATATGGAAAATGCGAAAAGTGCTGCTTGGAAAATGGGCCAGTTTATCCTTCGGAAGGCAGGATGATTTGCTATGAATGTAGGGAGATAGAACGAAACGGACAACCCGTATGAAAATAGAGTCTAGATTCAGTTATTTTAGTAAGTTAGCGCCTAATACACATTAGGCGCTTCACTTTTAGTACAGTTTTTGTTCATTGCGCGAGCAGAGAATTCAAATCTATAATGAAGTAAGGTGATTAACATGAATTACCAAATACAAACGCCCCATGGTTTCTTTGAAGTGATCCAGAGCCTAAGCTATGGCGACATGATCATAGCAGGTATCTTAACCGTTATCGCGGTATTGGTGGGAATCAAAGTTATTTACGATGTCGCGGATCGGGAGGGATATATCTGATGTGGCCGGTGATGGATAGTCACAGTCTAGTAGCAATCTATGGTTTTATGATTCTTACACCAGTGATATCAGCCCTTTTCATTACAAAATTTATATCCTGGTGGAAATAGGTGATCAAATGGATTACAACTTTAACTACTGTGTTTTCTGGTTTCTATCAAATCCATTTTTAGTAAGTGTTGTGGGTTTTGTTTCATTGGGATTGGGTTTCTTTGTAGCGATTCTGAAGTTTGGTAGGTGATGAAAGAATGAGTTTTACCGTAGACATGTCCTCTGTCTACCAACAATTCGCGAATATCTTCGGAAGCTTAACCCCACTGCTTTGGCCGTTCATCGGCGCACTTCTCGCCTTGTTTGTCTTTGGTGGGATTATAAACATTCTTAAAACTTACCAGAATAGGTAGGTGAGGACATGTCTTTAACGCTAAACTACGATATCACTCTTTTTTACAAAGCGTTTGGATCCACTATGACTAGTTTATGGCCTATCATAGCTCCTGCTTTTGCAATTTTGTTAGTTGGACTTCTGATGGGTGGCATAATAGCAATTTTCCGTAAATGGCAAGAAGGCTAATAATATTTTAGTGAAAGGAAGTGTTAAAAATGAGTCTATCTATTGTTCCGTCAGACGTTCTTGGATACATTGGCAGTGTTTTCAATTCTATTTGGCCCATTTTGGCAGTTGGCTTGGGAATCATGGCTGTCCCAATGGTTATCCGGGCAGCTAAGAGCGCGTTCAGCCGCTAGGTTTAAGGATACTCAAATCTCAACACTATTTAGCTACTAATTTTAAGAAGGAGGAGATCTCAAATGAGTTTAGCAATTGTTCCTGGTGACGTACTTACCCAAATAGGTAGCGTATTCAATGCCATCTGGCCTATCCTCGCGGTTGGCTTGGGGATCATGGCTGTGCCAATGGTCATTCGGGCAGCCAAAAGCGCGTTTAGTCGCTAATCAAAATTAACCGGTGCCTCCCGGGCCGCCGGAGCCCGGAAACTAAGCTAAGCGGCCTAATTAGGCCGCTTTAGTTATGTTACAGGAAACGAGGTACGATATGAAAATAATTGCGTTCGTAATAGTAATATATTATCTCTATCACATGGTCTTTTTACTAGCCAGCTTAAGCATAAAACGGGATAAAATAGGCACGCCTTTAGGTGCCGGTGAGAGCCGTTTCGCGGTATTCATTCCCGCACACAATGAACAAAACGTAATTCGAGATTCGGTGAAGTCAATTTTTGCAGCTCACTACCCATCGGATAAATTCACAATCCATGTCGTGGCTGACAACTGCACTGATAAAACAGTCCAATGCGCTCGTAATGCAGGGGCTAAGGTTATAGAAAGACATAATCCCTTACAACCTGGAAAACAATTTGCCCTTGAATGGGCTTTTAAACAGATAGATTTAGATAACTTTGATGCTGTAGTTATCCTGGACGCAGACAATCATATTGATCCTAATTTTTTTTCAGTCCTAAATCATCACTTGCAAGCTGGACATAAAGTTCTGCAAGCATACGAAGAGACAAAGAATCCGAATGATTCATGGGTGTCTATGAACAATGCGTATATTTACTGGTACATGTTCAGGATGCAAATGATTCGCACGGCATTAGGCATGTCGGCTTGGTTGGCCGGCACTGGGGTGTGTATCAGCACTGAAGTATTAAAAAAGATCGGATGGAATGTTACAACGATCGTGGATGATGTTGAATTCACTTGCAAGCTATTACTTAATGGTGAGAAAGTTACTTTGGCTGATGGAGCTGTCATTTACGATCAAAAGCCTGCTAGACTGATGGATTCCATGAAGCAAAGGCTCCGGTGGATTCGGGGGCAAACTCAAGTTGGAATTAAGTATCTACCCAAGTTAGCAGCTTATGTTTTAAAGGAATCGTTTAAAGGAAATTATGGGCAAGCGTTTCGAGCATTCGATGCTATTATGTGGCTACCAATGCAACTCATCATTCTTGCCTCGTTTGTATATTCATTTGCTTCGGGTGGATTTTGTTATCTTTTGACATTGCTAATCACAACGCCGGTTTTTTATATACTCCCGTTGGTGGCTGAAAAAGTAAGACTTAGAAAGGCTTGGAAATATCTCGCAACTTCAGGAGCATTCTTTTTGACATGGATACCAATTACGGCATATGGGGTGGTGACTTATGGAAAGCAAGGGTGGTGGAGGACGCCACATTAAAGATTTAGTATCCAATAAGATAAAGTTGACTAAAAGAATAGCTTTGGCGGTAGTCTTAGCAATTACTTTTCTTTTATCAGATTTTACGCTAGCAATTGCATCTACTGATGGAACTATGCTTTATACACAAAGTGTTTTCGGTTCTGCTATGTGTGGTGTTATGTACGATTCGTCTAGTCCAACTGGTTTCCGGTTTGCATGGACGTATGGTGGCAGTCCAACGGGTTTTGGATTAACTCTCAATGGTGCGACAGTTATAGCTTATAAATCTTTTACGATTACACCAAATAATTATGTTAATTCCGGTGTTGCTGTTAGTTCGGGTGATACATACACGGTGCATATTGCTGATAATATTTACACTGGAACTATAAAAATATTACCTCCCTCGCCACCAATTGAATTACAAGCCTCAAATATTACAAAAAATTCCCTTGACTTATCTTGGTCAACTACCAGTGGAGCAACAAGCTATGTTCTCTTTCAAGATGGTAATCAAATATCAACTACAACGGGTACCACTTATCATATAACAAACTTAAACCCAAGCACCGCTTACAGTTTTCAGATTGCCGCAGTTAATGGTGTCGGTCAAAGTCCACTGTCAAATAAAGTCAACGCAACAACACTTGGAATACCTCCTATAGCCCCCAATGGTCTAAGTGCCGATAATATTACCCAAACATCTTTTACCCTTTATTGGCTAAAACAGTCCGATGCTACCAGCTATAACGTCTATCTTGATGGCACGCTAGCGGGAAATGTATCACAGCCGCTAGTGTACAATCCATCTTTTGATATTAGCAATTTAGCTGATGGTTCAACCCACTCCGTGACCGTTACCGCCGTCAACCAATGGGGAGAAAGTACCGCATCACAGCCACTATCCGTGACTACAACAGTTCCCACTCCAGTTCTTAAAGCTATTATTGATAATAGCAAGATCAATCTAACTTGGACAGGGATTGGAAGCAGTTTTGATATTATGGTAAACAATATATTAGTTACTCAAGCTACAGCGAGTCCTTACACTCTAACCGAAAAGCCCGGTACTTATCAGATCCAAGTCATCCAAAATTATAATGGTCAACAATATCCCTCAAATATCATATCAGTAAAGATTTCAGCATTACAAAATGTCGGTGCCGCACAAATGACAGGAGATCTCTTATCAAACACTGGTGTCGTCATAGCACCAGTAGGTGGTTTGATCGCATTGGCCTTGGTATTGAAGGGTAGTCCAATGCTTCTAGCAGCGGCGAAGGCATTTTTCCTGAAAAGTTAGGGGAAGAGGTGGAATTCTTGAAAAAATTATTTTGCGCGATAGTAATGTCAATATTTGTTCTGATAGGGAATCTGCCTGCGTATGCGACGGTAACTGATGTGAATATTGTTCCGCCTCTTCCGCCTACAGCACCAGTCAATGTTACGGTTACGGCAATAACCGACACCACGGCACAAGTTTCTTGGCCTGCGGTGACGTCTGCTCTTCAATATACAGTTTATCTAAACGGACAGGTTTATTCAGGATCCAATAGTCCTAAAGCATCTATGACAGGACTCACACCTCATACTCCATATACGCTCTATGTAATAGCAAATAATAGTGGGGGGGATTCCCCACTATCAACGACCGTCAATTTCACAACGTTATCCCCGATCCCAACAGCACCTTCAGCTCCTACTTTGACCACGACAAGCACGACGGCCAAGCTCCAATGGCAGCCTTTGACCGCAAATTATAATATCGCTCAATACACAATTTACCTTGATGGGCAGGTGAGTACAACAGTTAATCCACAAACAGGCATGCAAGCAGCAACGCTAAATATTTTAACTATTGGAAGTCATACCGTAGCTATCTCAGCCACAAATGACAACAGGGAAGGTCCACAATCTCAGCCAGTTTCATTTAAAATTAGCACTGTCCCAGCACCCTTGGGAGTCCAGATTTACAATAAATCTGCAGACACAGTATGGTTAGCTTGGCAACCTGTACCCGGTGCATCAAGCTATAATCTATCCCTTAATGGTCAACTGATAGGTCAATCATATCAACCATCTTATATTTTTCGAAACCTGAACGCTGATACGACTTATCAAATATCCGTGGCGACGGTGATGCCGGATGGGGAGCAGAGTCAAAGCACGAATATAACCGTTAGAACGGAACCATTGGCCCAGGCTGTGACCGTGACAAGATTAGAAAGCAAAATATTCGCCTATATACCCGATTTGCAAATGTACATTGAAATTTTATTTGCGGTGATGGTGGCACTCTTGCTAAGTAATACGCTTAAATTTTCATTAAGACGATAATTAGGGGAGCGTGAGGCTGGTGATGAAACGCTTTAATTTAGTTGCTATATTGCTACTAATCTTAACTATGTTTAATGCACATTCCGTATTTGCCTATACAACGACGTCATCGACACCTTTGGCACTTATAACAAGTAAAGCGTCCTATCAAAATTTGAGTGTCAATATATATGCCGACACCACGGATAATACTGCTACATTTACCTCGATTGCTGTTTCTTGGTTAATACAAACGGGAGATCAAGTTGCGATATATTGGATGGGTTCCAGTGGGGCCTACACTCAAAATATTACTAATACATTAGATTCTTCCTTATCTGGAAGTAATGTAACAATTCCTATTTCTACTGTTGGAGCACCATACACTACATGCGAATTAGTTATATATTCAAGTTCAAATACTGGTTATCGATACATGTGGGTAAATAGTGCAACCAATTCAAATGGGAATACTGCAATTTTCCCGGATCCAGACACGAGTAATTATGTACCTCCCTCGCCACCGACACCTCCACCGACGACCACATGCACCCTTTGAGACGTTGTAAACGCAATTAATGCGTTAAGTAGCCAGTTGGCTACTATCATAACGAACCAGGGCACACTTGCTTCAGAATTATCAAATTTAAGCACTCAATTAACAACAGCAACTAATAATCAAACAGCGATACAAACGGCCTTAACGAACATGGGGACTCAATTAGGCCAAATATCGACTAGTTTAGGAAATCTTACAAGCTATATAACGACTCCAACACCAGCTAGTCCTCTTAGCACCAGTAGCCTTGGATCGGTACCCACGTTTGATCCTACTGTGCCTAGTATACCGGGAGAGCCTAATAATCAGCCATACACTTATACGACCCCTGCTCCTCAATTACCTACTTATATTGCAAGCCCAAACGTACTTCCAACAATTCCCGATCCAATTGCCATGGCGCATGATACTCCTACTGTAAGTAATAATCCATTAACTTTATCCACTCCTATTAATCCGCAAACGCCAGCAACCTCTCAAACACCATTACTGCCTCAATCACCATTAACTACTTCCCCAGTAAAAATGGATACACCTTTACCGCTTTCATCTGTGCAGCAATCTAAACCCATAACACCACAAACTCCGATAGCATCTCAAGCACCATTATCAACATCTCCTGTGACGATGGACGCACCTCTTACTCAGTCTGTAATGCAAAAATCGACGCCTCTTACACCACAAACACCGATCTCTCCTAGCCAACCTTATACCATGGAACCCCCCATTTCTCCGAAATAGATAAAATCATGGAGGGATAAAATCCTATGTATGAATTTTTTCAATCAATATTTCAGTGGTTGCTTAACGGTATTATTTCAATTGCACATTGGTTTGGTGGAATTATTACAGGCTTATTTAATGGTATAAAAGCTTTCTTAATGGCCCTATTCGGGCCTATTATTTTATTCCTGGGTGGGATTTGGTATCTCATTACAAGTATTTTTAATATTATTGTCTTGATAGTTCAGGTTGTGCTAGGTCTATTAGGAGTTGTGACAGCCATTGTAGGCGGTGTATTTAATACTTTTAGTGGATTAATGGGTTACTCAGGAAGTACGTCCTATTACGCCTTACCTAGTGCCTACTCACAAGGATTTAACGCTGTGACAGGAGTCCTAAATCAAACGGGATTTAACACTATTGCGTATATAATGGCTACGTTTGTGTGGATGGCCACAGCTTATGCCGTTATCAAGATCGCAGGCGGTCAAGGAGGGAATTAAGCATGCATGCTATCGTAGATACTATATTAGGTCCAATCACAACTATGTTGCAAAATGCTCTCAATTACTTAGGTCAAATATCATTAGTGGCCGGGAGAGGCCTCAATCTAGACTACTTCTTAGGACCATTAGCCATGATGGGTTCAGGCTGGACAATGCTAGTAGGTTCAATTGTTTCAAGTGCCTTTTTACTTTTAGTAGTCTTGGTTGTCAGAAAAACGTTCGATATGTACCTAGCCTTTAAATCAGGCGTTAAGTGGTGGTAGTCAAATAGTAGGATTATTTGACCTAAAGGAGGTGAGAGAAATGTTTCATACAAATTCAGCCGATGTGTTAAATCAGATGTTTACCGTTTTAAAACTATTGGGCCCGATATACGCAATCGTTTTTGGCATAATGGGTGCTCGAATGCTAATGGAAAAGGGCTTAAAGAAGATATTTCCAAATTATAATCCTAAAAAAGGTAGAGGAAAAGGCAGGGGAAAGGGTAATTCCGCAAAGACCTCTATGACACGAGCTAGTTCAAAGAGAAAATCAATTAAAAAGGAATTAGCATCGTATATGGTAGGCGCTAAGGCTCCTACAAAAAGAAAAGAGCGAATAACTAGGTTATTGTCCGAAGCTATGAATGGAGAAGTTCATCAAATTAAGGACAAGGTATATATTTCCTATGACTCTAAAACGGAAAGAACTGTAGATGGAAGACCTCAAAGAACAAATCTTGTTTTTGATAAAAGTCGAAATGCTAGGTTTAAAAAGAGAGGAAAGACAATTGAATTTTCTTATGATTAGCGTTAATTTGCTCTTAGTAATTAACAGAAGGCGGAGAGACAATCTCCGCCTTCTGTTAATTAATGAGGGTTGATCCGATATCTCCTTTGTCGATGGCCGTTTAAACGCTTCTATAAGCTTTTATTTCTAATCCAAAAAGAGTGCAGTTTTTGTTCATTGTACGCCGCGTGTAATGGAAGGATAATTAAGGAAATGAACTTACATGAGGTGAAACTAATGGCATTTCAATTCTTTTTCCAGGCTGCGGCTGGAATTACTACCGGTGTAGCAAGCGTAATATTACCTTGTCTCTATTTCTATAATCGCTTTTTAAATCGTGGAAGGAGCACCAGAGGATGATGATACCGGGCTTGAGGAAGTCAAAATCAAACGATGATGTAATCTTAATTTCCCATTCGGAGATTCAAGTCATAGGGGTATCAGAGATCGATGAGGAATCGGTAAGTGCCGGATCCTTAAAACTCCCTCGAGCAGATGCTGAAGTACGTTATTATCCGGGAGGTGGTCGGGCTTTTGTGTATGGCTGGGAAGGGAATTACTTAGCTGAAAGTGAGCGAATCGCGGAGCTAGAACAGAATGTTGCTCTCAAAAATATGTTTAACTTCGGAACACAAAGCAAGCTGAACCTGCCGTTTTTTGTGATGGCTGCTATCTTAGTTGTTACCATTATCGTTTTACATCACTAATGGAGGAGATCAGAAACTATGGCTGATAATGAAACTGGAGGGAAATCCCTGCAAGATATTATGTCTGGAGATCTATTCGCAAATTCGTCGGGTGAACTTGTATCGGTCCTTAATTTTATGGAGAAGCATGGTACACCATTAAGCCCTTACCAGCTGCAGGGAATTGCTTATTTACGGTATATGCAAGCCAAAAGGGGAAACAAAGCTTATGAGCCCATCATCTCAACTATTACGAACATGGCCAAAAATTTGACGTTCCCCAGCACGTTCATTGAGGTCATAAATGCTTACTTTACGGGTCAATTCATCGACAAGCGCATGATGAATAATGCCCTCAAAGGAGGATCCAAGTAATGTATCTATGGGTCTTCCAGGGTAACTTGGGGGACGGTAAAACATTCGGTGCAAGTGTCCTAGCTCATTACTTCCAGTCAAAAGCTAAAGCGGCGGGAGTACCAGTTGATCTATATTCTAACTATGGTCTAAAAGGATCAAAAGGGTTAGATAACTATAAAGATTTCTACAACGTAGCTAGGTCCCCTAATTCGATTGGGATCATGGATGAAGCACATGTAAATCTTGATTCAAGGCTTTTCAGTAAGGGTAGTAATATCTATATGACACAGTTTTTCTTTTACTTCCGCAAATTGCACCACACTATGTTTTTGACGACTCCAAGCATACGGAACTTAGACAGCAGGGTAAGAAACCTAACGAACATCTTAGTGGATTGCCGTAAGGCCGGTGGATCTTTCATCTACAATGTGTATGACTATTCGGGGGAAAAGCTACTTAAGAGGCTATATCTACCATCCGCTAAGGTCAAGCAGCTCTTTGCGTGTAAGCTCTACAACACGGATAACATCGTTCGTAACGTTCAATTCCCGTCCACGGAAAGAGAATTCGATAAGTTTCTGACCGAGATTATTAATGCGCGAAACGAATTTTTATCAGGAGTAGTTAAGGGCCGAAAGAAGTTGAGTCAAGACGAAACTGATGAGAGATACGTTAAAATGTTAACTGAAGGGATGGAGATTGAGGATTGAACACCTTAGTTTTTCTTGAGTCACTTCCTTATGTGAGTGACAAAAGCAAGCGCATACCCGTTGACCAAGAGGATAGCGAGGTAATAAATAATGTCAGATTGGGTTTGGAAATTACATTGTCCACTTTGTGATTCTGAGCTTGTAATTGGTAAAGATGTAGACGACAAGGATGTACAAGCTGCAATTAAGGACCTAAAGTACACGGACTTCGGATTACAAAAGATTTCCTGCATCTGTAAGGATTGTATCGAGGCATATTTTTCTATACGGTTTTCGTCTATGTTTAGGAAGGGGAAATAGACATGAATGGAAACTCTCCATATGACATTATTTTGGTTCATAAACTCTTATCCACTATGTCGGATGATAATA
>NZ_MLBF01000027.1 GCF_001936615.1 Desulfosporosinus metallidurans | reverse complement strand
TTTAATATCACAAGGATGCGGCAGAACTTTAATAGCTCTGCCGCATAGTTTCTGATATCAAAGCTTTACGCTTGTTCTTCATTTTAGATTGTGCTTAATTTGACACTACGTCCCAAGCAGCGGGGCAACAACTTAAACTATCTGTAGTCAGCAGATATCACAGGAATCTCACCTCCCCGAGAACCTCCGGGCTGCACTCTGGGACTCAACCTCGACTATGCAGGAGTATCATTGTCCACTGTTCAGGTCTTGGCGAAACAGTCCACCACGGACTGTTTCATGGTCAAACATTCTCGCTCGTCACCTTCGATGCCATCGTTTTGACGGATCACTCTTACCGATCCGCAGGCAGTCCCCGCGTGTTTGCCAATGTCGCTTTCGCTCATCACGGCTGAACAGCTAACGTATTTAAGTTGCTGGGTATGAAGTTTTCAAAGAGCAGTGAGGTGGATAAAAATATCCCCTCACTTCTTAAGGAAAAAAGTGAGGGGTTGAGCGGAATTATTTTTACTTTTCTATAATTTTTTTTAATTTCAGAAGAATATTATGCTTCCTGTCGTTGATTGTCTTTTGCGGGATACCTGTTTCTGCCGATAATTGACGTTCGCTGATTCCCTTGAAAAATAGCGCGTAGATTAGCAGCCGTTCTTGTTCAGACAGCTTTTCCATAGCCGAATTCAACCTTACAAGCATGTCCTGCTTAATGATTGTGTCCTCCAAGGATTCTTGTGTGCGGGACAATATGTATTCGACTTGAATGCCTTTTTCTTCACATTCCTCAAAAGATAGGGTATGTCTGTCGGAGAGCTTGTCCAAATATGCTTCGCGCTCTTTGTGCTGATAATATGCCTTATAGACTTCCTCCCCAACGGGTATCCATTCTTTGTTGACAACCAGTTTATATTTACTATCTTGCTTTTCCATGAGCTTGTCCTCCATTTCAAGATTTTTTTAATCTGAAAAATGAAGAACAAGCGGAGGAGAGCGGCACCCTACTGATCTCAATATCTTTTTAGCAGACTGCAAACAAATTAATGAATTCTGCTTATATAAAAAAGGTCGAAATAATAGGTTTTTTGTCAAATGAAAACCCGCAAACTGCGGCATGCAATTTGCGGGTTTCTGTGTTATGTAAAATTTATTGTATTGTAAATTTGAAGGTGGAAGGTAAGTGTGCGTGTCAAAAAAGCCCATCTCAATATAGATGTAGCTTCTATACCTCTTTACATAAGTTGTTTTAAACTTTTTAAGAGAATATCATCTTCCATTTGCAGCACCTCACAATAGAATAAAAAGCTGTCATATTTTATCGAAATGTGTTATTACTCAAATGCCTATCTGTGTACAAATAAAGACAAAAAAATCCTGCCACAAAAATGGGCAGGTTTAGGACACACAGTCGATGCGGCAACCAGGCTATCATAGTGCTGCTTAAGCACCTTAGATCCTATGGCTTTGCGTCCCTGTCTTTAGACAGGTTTGCCCTTAACACTATTCAATTATTAAGAACAAAAACTGTTTGAGGTTGCAATCTTTTTACTGCGGCTCAAACAGTTTGTCTTTTTATTTCAGTTAAAATTATCATGAAAATTACTGTTCCAGCGTTTCCTAAATGGCTTCTTTCTTGAAATAAGCCTCAACTCGCTCACTATAATTTGCTCGACAATTATCACGGGTCCTATTTTATAATTTGTTAGCTCAAATATTTATGCTATTAAAAAGATTTCAATCAAAGCCTTAATCTCCAGCATGAGATATCGAGCTTTACAGGCTGTCGGTATCTGACTAATCACATTCCCCTATAACTCTTTTGACTCAATGTTCTTATTGCATACGGTATAGCACTCACAAATCGTCGACATAGGCGAAAACAGCTCTACCACATCATATCAATTGCCATTGCACCCAATACTAACATTATTTCAATCGTTATAACGCAATTTCTGCATTTACGCCTTATCGTACATTTTACTCCATCTATTATTCTTATTCTTTAACATGAGTTACACATTGGTCAAACATTATTTTGATATGTTCATCATCCAATGAATAATAAGCAATTTTACCGTCACGTCTATATTTGATCAAACGAGTTTGTCGTAATGATTTTAGATGATGAGAAATAGCAGGTTGAGACATGCCCAATAGAGCTGAAATATCACACACACACATTTCCGAAAGCATAAGAGCATTTATAATTTTTAAACGTGTAGGATCACTTAGCACCTTAAATACCGCAGCCATATTAAACAAAATATCATCATCAGTCATTTCTTTTTTTACTTTTTCTAATATATCCTCATGGATAATGGTAATATTACATAATGCATTTTCCTTCTTATCGATAGCCATAGTTTCTCCTTTCATATAAACAATTAAGCAATAACTTAATTATTATAATATCACTTCCTTATTATACTGACAATACATCAAACCGTCCTCCCTTGGTTTGATTAAATCTTTGAAGAAACAAACCAAGGGTGAATCGTGCAAGTAGATTTATAAATTTTTCGTATTCATTACTCTCATTGCGTTAAGAATTGCAAGTATCGCAACCCCCATGTCTCCAAAGACTGCTTCCCACATTGAAGCTATTCCTAATGCGCCTAATACAAGGAAAATCGCTTTAACACCTAAGGCAAAAACAATATTTTGATATACGATGCTCCTTGTTCTTTTTGCTATTTTTATTGCAGATGCTATCTTGGATGGCTCATCGGTCATAATAACGATATCTGCAGCTTCAATCGCTGCATCGGAACCCAGTCCACCCATGGCCATTCCGATATCAGCTCTTGCAAGAACCGGTGCATCGTTGATACCGTCGCCAACAAATACAAGCTTTCCTTTCGGGGATTTTTGACTATCCAGCCATTCGAGTTTGTCAACCTTGTCAGCAGGCAGTAATTCTGAATAAACTTCATCCAAACCTAACTGCTTTCCAATTTTGTCGCCTACAGTCTTTAAATCTCCAGTAAGCATTACTGTTTTCTTGACACCGAGCAATTTAAGCTCTCTAATTGCATGTGCCGAGTCTTCTTTCACCTCATCCGAAATCACGATATTACCTGCATATTTCTTATCTATTGCCACGTGTACTACAGTTCCTAAAGTCTCAACTTCATTAAATTTAATATTTTCGCTGACCATTAATCTGGTATTGCCAGCAAGAACTTCTCTGCCGTTGACATTAACCTTGATACCATGCCCCGCAATTTCCTGGTAGTTTTCAATTCGGTTCTTATCTATTTCAGCGTTGTAGGCACTTATGATCGAAAGTGCAATCGGGTGGTTTGAATAGCTTTCTGCATAAGCTGCATATTCTATTAGTTCCTCATCTGTATAACCATTTTGAGAATTTGTTTCTGTAACTTTGAAAACACCTTTGGTTAATGTACCTGTCTTATCAAAAATAACCGTTTCAACACTGTTTAAAGCTTCAAGGTAGTTGCTGCCTTTTACCAATATACCCCTCTTTGAAGCTCCTCCTATGCCTCCGAAGAATCCCAAAGGTATTGAAATCACTAATGCACATGGGCAAGATACCACTAAGAATACCAAAGCTCTATAGATCCATTCAGAGAAGGTTGCCCCTTGAATTACCAATGGTGGAATAATTGCAAGCGCTAAGGCTCCAAATACTACCACTGGAGTATAGTATCTTGCAAATTTTGTTATAAAGTTTTCAGTCGGAGCTTTTCTACTGCTGGCATTTTGAACCAAATCCAGGATCTTAGTCACCGTTGATTCGCTGTAATCTTTTGTTACTTCGACCGTTAGGACACCATTTTTATTAATAAATCCGCTTAAAGCATCTTTTCCTGGCTCCAATTCTCGTGGAACTGATTCACCTGTTAATGCAGATGTATCAACCATTGATGTTCCTTCTATTACCTTGCCATCCAGTGGAACTTTTTCTCCCGGTTTTACAACGATAATATCACCAATACTTACATCATCAGGGGATACTTTTTTAAGTTCATCTCCTACTTTTAGATTTGCGTAGTCAGGTCTTATATCCATTAATGAACTTATTGATTTTCTAGAATGATCTACAGCCATATCCTGGAACAGTTCACCCACCAGATAGAACAACATAACGGCTACGCCTTCCGGATACGATCCAACGAAGAAAGCTCCAATTGTAGCAACACTCATAAGGAAGTGCTCACTAAACACCTGGCCTCGAGCAATACCTTTTATTGCTCGTAAAACAACATCTCCGCCAACTATGATATAACTTATTAAAAATATAGTAAGTTCCAACCAATTCGGGAATTTAAAAATCATGCCTACTGCAAATAATGCGCCGCCAATTACAAGTTTAGTTATTTGCTTTTTGCGATTGTCTCCTTCTTCATCTTCATCACTATCATTTTCTTTTGTTTTAGTCTTGAAATTATTTTCCTCAAAAGTAACCTTGACATCAGGCTCTATCTTTTTTACTATACCTTCAATCTTTTCACTTAATTCAGGGAAGCTAACATTAGCATCAGTTGCCAGAGTAAGCTTCTTTGAAACAAAATCCACTGAAGCATACTTGACTCCTTCTAAGTTGTTTACTTCTGTTTCTATTTTTGCGGCACAATTTGCACAGCCGAGGCCGTCAAGCATTACTATCCTTTTATTATCCTTATTTTTATCTGCATCGATTACCTTAACATCAGGCTCAATCCTTTTTACTATAGCTGTAACCTCTCCAAGAATTCTATTAAATTCCTTCTTATCAGAAGCTTCTATTGTCAGTTTCTTGGAAACAAAGTCAACTGTTGCATTGTTGACTCCCTCGAGGCTTTTGGTCTGTGTTTCAATCTTAGCTGCACAATTAGCACAGTCAAGACCTTCAAGTATTAATACTTTCTTTACTCCTTTGTTAACTAATTTTTCTTTTACTGCAACATCAGGTTCATGCTTACGTACGATAGACTTAACTTGTTCAAGTACACTCACGTATTCAGTTTCTGATTCAGTTTCTAAAGTTAATGTCTTGTTCATGAAATTCATATATGCTTTGACTCCATTTAGTTCATTAACTTCTTGCTCAATTTTAGCTGCACAATTGGCGCAATCTAAACCTTCTAAAATTAATTCCTTCTTTAACATCGTGTTGAACCTCCTTCTCATATAAACGATTAAACAATTGCTTAATCATTATATTATCACTATCACAATTTGTCGTCAATACGGAAAAACGAAAAATTGTATAATTAATGATATTGACAAAAGAAATCAATAGATATAGAATAATTTTAGGCAATATCAAAAAAAGTTGATATAGGTTAGGAGGAAAGAAAATGGCAGAATGCAAATGTATTTCAGAACAGCCAAGAATATTTAAAAAAGATGTTGACCTTTTAGGTTCTGATAAATTAAATAAGATGTCAAGTGTCGCCAATGCTTTAAGCGACCCTATCCGGCTCCAAATTCTTTATCTTTTAAAACAGCATGAGGATATTTGTACCTGCGAGTTTCAAGAGTTATTGGATTTAAGCCAATCGAAGGTTTCATATCACCTCAAAATATTACTTGATGCTGGATTAATTAATAGAGAAGTAATCGCAAACTGGAGACACTATAGTTTAATAGATAAAAATATTTTGGAGAAAATTGAAAAACTTATGAGTTAATTTTTTTGCATTCAATATCAAAAAAAATTGATATATGAGGGGTTATAGAAATGGCAAAGCAACAAACCTAATAGCTGATTTAAAATTTTTTACCCGGCATATCAAAAAAAGTTGATATATAAAACCATAAAATCAATAAATATTCTAGGAGGGATATTATGAGTAAAGCAATTAACAATTCGCCTATATTAACCAGCACGTTAAAAGTTAGTGGATTGGATTGCCCGGATTGTGCTAAGGATGTACAAAAGGCAGTTTCATCTATACCAGGCGTACAAAGTGCAGAAGTTAATTTCGGTGCCCAAAAATTGAAGGTTGTTCATAACAACAACGAGGCATCGATAGAACAGATTAGTAAGGTTTTAAGTAAGATTGGGCATACCGCAACAGTATTAAGTGAAAACAGGGAATCTAATAAAACCAGCAGTTCACCAATCGTAACCATCACATTAAAAGTTAGTGAATTGTGTTGTCCTGATTCTGCTAAGGATGTTAAAAAGGCAGTTTCATCTATGTCAGGTGTACAAAGTGCAGAAGTTAATTTCAATGCTCAAAAGTTGAAGGTTGTTTATAATAGCAACGAGACATCATTAGAGCAGATTAGCAATGTTTTAAGTAAGATTGGTCATCCAGTAACATCAGTGAAAACAGAGAACGTAGAGAATGCAAAGGCAGCTCCTTCAGAAAATGCAAAGAATGCAAAGACAGGTACTTCAATAACTCCATGGTGGAAGGAGACTAAAAATGTTTTACTTGCAATATCTGCAGTGATTACAGTTTTAACTTTAATTGCTGAATGGACGCACATAGGATTACCTGAAACTTGGGCAAAGGTGCTTTATGGTGTAGCAGTTATAATTGGTGGCATTTTCCCAGCAAAAAAAGGCTTGTCGTCTCTCAAGCATGGCCGCTTAACAATTAATACTTTACTGGTTGTTGGTGCAATTGGTGCAATTTATTTAGGACTTTGGGAAGAAGCTTCTCTGCTTGTAGTTATATTTTCACTAGGGGAAGTGCTTGAGTCTTATGCAGTAGATAAGGCACGTGGCTCTATTCAAGCATTGATCTCATTAGCCCCACAGGAAGCAACAGTTCTTCGAAATGGCAAGGAACTACGTGTCCCTATAGAACAGGTCAATATTGATGAAATAGTTTTAGTAAAACCCGGTGAAAAAGTCTCAGTCGATGGAGTTGTAGTTTCCGGAACATCAGCTATTGACCAGTCTTCTATTACAGGTGAGTCAATTCCTGTTGAGAAGCATGCAGGTGATGAAGTATATGCATCAACCTTAAATGGCAGAGGGGCACTTGAAATAAAAGTGACAAAGCTTGCAGAGAATTCAACTCTTTCAAAAATTGTAGAACTTGTAGAGAATGCACAGATGAAGAAAGGTAACGCACAAAATTTCAGCGAGAGATTTGGCGCAATTTATACACCATTTATGTTTGTACTTGCAATAATAATGGCTATAGTACCACCGGTGTTCTTCGGGCAGCCTTTTGATGCATGGTTATATAGAGCTTTAGTGGTATTGGTTGTTTCATGTTCATGCTCTCTGGTTCTTTCAGTACCAATTGCCATTGTAGCAGGGGTTGGTAATGCTGCAAAGAATGGAGTTTTAGTTAAGGGCGGTATTCACATGGAAACCGCTGGGAAGGTTCAAGTAGTTGCTTTTGATAAGACTGGTACTTTAACTACAGGAAAGCCTACTGTAACTGATGTAGTAGCTTTAGTAAGTATTTCTGATGAAAAGCTTTTAAAGATAGCTGGAACTTTGGAAGTACGTTCTGAGCATCCTTTGGCTGATGCAATCCTTAAATTAATATCGGAAAAAGAATTGGAGCTTGAAACGATTGACGAGTTTATGTCAATTACAGGCCGCGGAGCTAAAGGAATGATAGATGGAGAACAATACTATATTGGCAATCCTCGTCTATTTAAGGAAATTGGTGTTTCGGTAGAGAGTCATATAAAACAAATTGAAAGTCTGCAAGACGAAGGTAAAACTGTAATTTTAGTAGGTAATTCAAAGCAGATTCTTGGTATGATTGCGGTATCTGACCAGCCTAAGGGAAATGCAAGAAAGGCAATTTCTAAGTTAAAAGAACTCGGTATAAGAAAGATTGTTATGCTTACCGGCGACAATAAGGTTACAGGAGAGGCTATAGGCCATAGACTAGGTGTTGATGAAGTAAGAGCAGAACTTCTGCCAGAGGATAAGATTAGTGCGATTAAAGCTTTGCAACAAGGTCATAGTACTGTTGCCATGGTAGGCGATGGAGTAAATGACGCACCAGCACTTGCTCAGGCAGATGTAGGTGTATCTATGGGAGTTGCGGGTACCGATGTAGCATTAGAAACAGCCGATATCGCATTAATGGCAGATGACCTCGACCAGCTTGTATACATGGTTAAAATTAGTAGAAAGACAGTTTCTGTAATAAAACAAAACATTGCATTCTCATTAGCATTAGTAGCATTCTTAGTCCTTACTGCACTGTTCGGCTGGATGCCGCTAACTACAGGACTAATAATCAATGAGGCAAGCGCTCTTGTAATCATAGCAAACGGAGTGCGTCTATTAAAGGTAAAGCAAAGCTAAAATCAAAATTTAGTAAAGGAGCGAGATAAAATGGAAGCATACAACAAGGTGATTAATAAGATTCATAAAGAACTTAATGAGGTTCAACAAATAGAAAAGTGTAAAAACTGTGAGTGCTTTTTAAATGTGTTAGAGGCAGTACAGGGAGACCTTACCGATATGGGCGTTGATAAAGGGGAGCCGATATTTAGAGATATTAAGCAATGGTTAGATGAGGGGTATAAAGGCAAGTATTCATGTCTTGAATGTAAAATTTGTCCACCCCTTAAACCATATGAAGAATTTAGTAAAGAAGTACGTAGCGAAAAGACACCATTAAAAGTCAGATTAGTTCCAACTCCTTGCGCTTGTGGGGGCACATGCCTTACAAAGCCAAAGACATGCTGCGATGAAGAGTAAAAGGCAATTTATAGATCTAAAGAAAAAAAGCGGTTAGGTATATTTGATATTTAGTTATGTTTACCTGCTTTATCCTTAGCTTATGAAAGGAGGTTATGTAAATGGAAGATTTTAATGAAATGATTAAAGAGATTCATCAAGAATTAGATAATGTAAGGCAGTTAAAAAAATGTACCGCATGTGAATGTTTCCTAGACGTAATTGAAGGGGTAAAAGGAGATCTTGAAAAAATAGATACACAAGATTCTAAGGCAGCGCAGGAGGATATGAAGCATTGGTTATCAGCAGGAAACAAGGAACGTCACGCTTGCTATGGATGCGAAGAATGTCTTCCCATAAGTCCATATAACCGATTTAGTGCCAGCCTTAAGGGTGACGGTACATCCAAGGTACCTAATGCTGAAACAATAGAAACAAACTCCTGCGGCTGTGGGGGTGCGTGCAAGCCGCTCACCCCGCAGCCTAAGACAATAAGAAAATGGCCTATCATTGAAGGCGATTATATCGTAGGGAATCCTGAAGCTTCGATAGCTATCTGTACATTGGCAGACATAGACCTTCCGAATGAACTAAAGGAAGTGGGCTTATTAGAGTATGCAGCCATTATTGGCACACTCTATACTGAAAACTTAGGCATTGAACGCGTGATAAGGAATTTAACAGCAAATCCGAATATCGGGTACCTTATCCTCTGCGGAAAGGATTCTCGCGGACACCGGGCAGGTCAGGCCATTTTGTCTCTTAAAGATAACGGACTGGATTTAGATAATCGTATTATTGGTGCGTTAGGGCCTCGACCGGTACTTAAAAATATTACTGCTGGCGAAATAGAAGCGTTCCGTAAGCATATAACCGTGATAAACGAAATTGGTACTCAGGATACTTCAAGGCTTACCGAAGTTGTTAAAGCATATATGGATAAACCAAAAGGGGTGGCTCCAATCCTTCCGCCGAAAGTGCAAATGCCAAAAGTGGTTGAGGCGGTGCCTCGTAGTAACCGAGAATGGACTCACGACCCCGAAGGCTTTTTCCTGCTTCTTTTAGATAGGGACGCTAAAAGCATTATTTGCGAGCACTATGTAGAAGAAGGCGTTATCAACGAAGTAATTAAAGGAGTAAGTGCCGAAGATATTACAAATACGGTTATAAAGCGGGGGTTGCTTTCCCGTCTTGATCATGCCGCCTATCTTGGTAGGGAGCTTGCTAAGGCGGAAACGGCCTTAAATCTCGGTATCCCTTATACGCAGGATGAAACGCTTATTTAGGGAGTGATTCCACCTTTATGTGGGGCTGAACTGTAACCCCATTACAGTTTTAACTCCAAGCAAGCTTCTCCCGTGCAAAATGTTTAATAATAGGGTCTGTCAAAAATATTTGTTTACAAAGAACTGCGCTAAAGTGAAATTTATTCTCCTAATTCCACCACTCCACTAAAACAGAAGTAATGTCTGTTTTAGCTCTAATCTAAATACGGTGTGAGGCAAGTTTTGAAGAGGATTATGAAAAAAGACTCATAATCTCCATACTGTTGATTGGTAAATCCCGACTTTTTGATTTGCAAAAACAAGGCAGGCAAACCAACAAAAAAAGAGCCGACCATAATGATTCGCGTAAATCATTGTGTATCAGCTCTTTTTTGGATTTGTAGATTATTTTCTTTTTCTCAGGGTTTCTTTTAAAGCTTTTATGGTGTCTGCTATAACGCGGATTTCATACTCATCACAGTCCTTGACTTCCTGTGTGATCTCGTTTTCAAACACATCCTTTGCCTTGATAAGGCTGTCACATACCAAATCATCTAACGAAACCGACAGAGTGTTTGCGATCTTAACAAGTGTCGGTAGACTCACCTTGGTATTGCCTGTTTCGACGTGGCTGGTATGGGTGTTGGACAGTCCCGTCAGTTCTGCCAATCGTTCCTGGCTCATGTTTTGCCTGATTCGCTCATTTTTTATGCGTGTTCCAATATCGCTATAATTTAATTCCATTTTAACTCACCGTCCTTAATTTAACTATATACTTGTATTGTATGCACATTTGGCTTATACTATAATGACCTGTATGCACATTGTGATTTTATAGTTAAATTAGGGAGGTGAAATTTATGGACATTACATCATGTGCATTTGTGGGATACCACCCTTTGCGGTTTGGCTATGATGAGGAGGATTCTTTATGCATCAGCATCAAACAGAAAATGCTTTTGCAGATCCTTGCTCTTTATGAAAACGGAGTCACTGATTTTTGCACAAGCTGCGAGGTAGGAGCCTCTATGTGGGCAGCCGAGATGGTTCTCTGACTAATACAAGAACATCCCGAAGTACATCTAATCTGTGTGCTGCCACACGAAGAACAGGCAAAAAAATAGACTCCAGAGCATCGCAACCGGTATTATACCATCCTCGTAAAAAGCAACAACAATATCTTAATCAGCACCCATTACTCCGAGGATTGCTATAAACGCTACGGCTTATATCTCATCAGCCATACCAGCATCCTGATTGCAGTGTATGACAACGAAGCGATTCTAAGTATAGAGCCTACCTCACAAATTGTTGCCTACGCCAGGAAAAAAAGGCGGGGGATCATCTACATAAACCCTGATACGGCTAAGGTAACCCCAATTACCATAAAGGTTTAGGTTATAGGTTGTTGTTCTTTCTCTGCTGTTAAAGATTTTTAAAGTGAGAAGTTACCTGCACGGTTCACAGTGACCCCTCCCATAGTCCAGCGGCAGGACAGATTTCCCCCTTGGTGCAGAAATAGATTTTTAGAGATTCCCATCTCCACTCCTTTCACCGCACATAATACATACAGCTGCTTTTGCCGCCGTTATCACGCCACCTTTGCTCTTTGCAAAGGTGGCCGCTTTTTTCGAGGTCAGCAATGGCTCGTTTGACCGTGCTGCGGGATAGCTTCAGCTCCTTGGCGATGGTACCAATCGCCGGGTAACATTTGCCATCCTTGTCAGATCGATCACGCAAGTACATATACACAGCAACTGCCCTGTGGGGCAGCTCCGAGGCATAGAGGGATGTAAAATAGCCCATGTCATCAGCTCCTTACTCTACACGGACAGGCGCTTTCGGCTTGGATGCGGATTCTAGTTTTTCCACCGGTGTATGAGGCATGCCGCCCTGTGCCGGTGGCGCGGGGACTTCCGATCCTTCCGGCACTTCCTCACAGGCGACATGCCGTTTGATGATTTCCTGTTCCAGCTCCCTGCGGTCGGCGTAGGCCACCTTCCGGGCAGATTTTTCCTCAATCTCATAGACCTTGTTAAACGTAATGCCCCATTTTAAGAACAGCTTTAGAATAGTTCTCATCGGATAGAACCCGGTCTTGGCAAGAATGAAGTTGCCTTTTGGCAGAGTCTTTAGCTCATCCGTTGTCATGAGAGGCCGCTGGATCATCTGCAGGCTCTGCGACGGATCATTTTTTCCCCTGCTGATGGAGCCGGACATCACAGTCTTGCTTCCAAGCGCTTTTGAAAGTATCTCTGCAGATTCACTGTTTGGTGCAAAGCCGCCAAACAGCGTATCCTGACAGTTATCTATGATAATGGATGCACCCTCCTTGCCGTAGTTCTTTTCGAGTTGGGCAAAGGACTGGATGATTGCAACGATGGACATGCGGCGAGAACGGGAGGCAGAGAACATCATTTCGGCGGATTCGATTTTTGGTATGGTGCCAATTTCATCAAGGAAAAACATTACGCGGTTTTTCAGCTTACCGCCTGTTTCATCAGCAACAGAAAGTATCTCACGATAGAGTTGTTGGACGATTAAACTGATAAGGAAATACTTGGTGGAATCTTCCTCCGGCATTACGAGGAAGATGGCGGATTTGGTATTACAGAATTTTTCCGCGTCAATGGCTGTGTCAAAACACAGAACTTGCTCAAGTTCCGAATCCAAAAAGGCATTCAGCCTTGACAGTGCGGTGGAGAGAACAGACTGCATCGCCTGTTCCGCAGTATTGAGCGCCGCGCCCGCGAACCATCTTGCCTTATGCTCTGGAGGCAGCTTCTCAATGAGCAGCTGGAACTGGTTTTTGCCTTTGACTCCTGATGGGGCCAACAGATCCTGTATCAGCTTGAATACGGAAATGATGTGCCTTTTCTCAGGCGGACAGTATTCCGCGATCAGCAGGATGACAGAAGTAAGCAAACCCTCGGCGGCATCGTAGAAAAAAGCGTTCTGCCCATAATTACCAGCATCCATGCTGCCTGAATTTACAATGGTCTTGGCGGTGATCTTGGCATACTTTTCTGCTCTGGCTTTGAGAGAGAGTTTCTCCGGATCAGCGAGATAGGCATCCATATATTTGTTGACCAGATGCAGCATGTTGTTGCCATCGCTACGGGTAGGATTACGAAGATCAATGACCGACACATTGTAACCATAGTAGTCCTTGGCGATGCTGCCATAATTTCTGTAGAGGTCGCCTTTGGTGTCGGTCGTCAGGAAGCTCATGCCGCTGGCGCAGGCATATTCGAGATTTGGATAGAGAAAGTTGGCGGTCTTGCCGACACCTGCAGCGCCGATCATCAGACAATGTACATCACCCTCATCGACAAGAGCCGTTATGGAACTACCTGCAGTTTTGCAGCCGACCACAATTCCCTGTGCCTTGGGCAAATTTTCGCATTTGCGCCATCGCTCCACCTCATAGGGTACATGGGTATATGTCTTTTTTATCTCATCCTTGGTAGCGAACCGGGCCGTACCATGCTGTCCGTCACCGACCGTTTTGGATTTGATTCCATTTAAGGTATAGTAATGTGCTAGCAGGGAAAGAAAACCGATCACGCTAAACATGGTCAGACCTACGGCGATCAGAGTGATAATTTGAGATGCTTGCATAGGGGTACCTCCTTGTTGTTTGACATTGTTTGTGTTTAAAACTATAATTTGAATATGGATTGAGGGGTGCTGGTATAGGTCATGAAAAAACCATCAAATGATCGACGGGCAGTTGCTCCGTACAGATAAATAATTCTGCCATTTAAAGCAGAGTCAGGTTACCAAAATCAATAGCTGGCTTCGTGCCGAATATACCGCCGTGATAAAAGAGCATTACCGCAGCAGGCAAACTAAGTTCTATAGCAGTCTGATCAAGCAAAGTGAGTATATGGATGAGTAAAGGCGGCAGAGGTTTCTGCCGCCTTTACCTGTAAACCATGGATGCATTTTTGGCTTCCTACATGGTGAGAACCGGCTGCGCCGATTGTTCGCAATCCATCTGTTCCCGAACAGTTTTGCACACACTTTGCTTCTGTGCTTCAAGGGTGACAAAAATATGCGTCCTGACACAGTTCAGTGCAAGGTGCATACAGGAACTGATTAAGTCTTGCTTATCATCAAGGCTGCGGATGCCCGCCGTATTAAGCTGACGGTTAGCCGCTGCCACGTCCTGCTGGATGTCGTCTGCCTTGGAGCGCAGTTTGCCCCGATCCTGATGAGGCTTGTAGCTTTCCTGAAGTTCTCCGATGAGCTGCTCTGTCGTTACCGGCTGTTCAAGCTGCCGGTATTCCCTTTGAACAGAAAGCAGAGAATATGCCGCCATGCATTGCAGATGCTCCGTCACGGCAGTTTCTTTTCCACGCACCAACTTTCCATCGGAGATTAATGGTTTTAGCTTTTCGTAATGCTCCAACAGTGCATCGTAGGGATTGCGCGCAGATCTTAAAACTTCGCATGTCTCATGAAGTGATCCGCATACTTCTGGCAAGACTTCCAGCTTGGGATGCTCCTGTGACGGGATCGGCGTGACGCCATTCCTTGCTTTCAGACATTCATTCCAGTCCTTGTATTCGGGCTGC
The DNA here is from genome assembly GCF_001936615.1 of Desulfosporosinus metallidurans. GTDB lineage: Bacteria > Bacillota > Desulfitobacteriia > Desulfitobacteriales > Desulfitobacteriaceae > Desulfosporosinus > Desulfosporosinus metallidurans. The sequence continues at coordinate 43,083 of NZ_MLBF01000027.1, read as the reverse complement.
AGACAGGAAACTTCCATATATCCATGCTCATGGATGATTTCCGTCAGACGGTCTGTGGCTTCGATGCCCGCTTCGTCATGATCCAAACACAGCGCCACACTTTGAAGTCGCTTGTTGCGGGAGAGTTGGTAGAGCACGGCGTGTTCGGCCACACCGTCCAAGGCAACATAGCTGTTCTGCTGCCAGTTTTTTGGGTAGAGCGTGATAAACGAGAGTAAGTCAATCGGAGCCTCGAACACATACAGTCTGTCGTTGGTACCGATATAATGAAAGCTGTATCTTGGATCACTGCTTTCCACATTACCTCGATAACCACCACCATTAGAATAAGTACCTCTTTTATGAGCATGCTTTACCACACCGTTTTCATCGAAGCCAACGAACACCGCATTGTGGTATTCCTTATCCTCGTAGAGCATTTTTGCTCTGGAAAAATGAGTCAAAACGGCGCGGTCGAGAAACCGCTGCTTGATAAGATAAGCAAATACACGTCGCATGTCACTGTTGGCTTCCGGCAGAGCAAATGGTTTTCGCTCCGGAGCTGGTGCGCTTTTGTCGGTCTGTTTAAATTCCACGCCCTGTTCACCGCCGAGCAGCATGGTGACTGCGCCTGGAAAGGACAAACCATAAAACTCCTGCACGAAATCGATGGCAAGGCCACCTTGCTCTGTGCCATGGTCAAACCATTGGTTACCTCGAATGGTGATGCTGTGGTCGCTTTTTAACCGTCGATCTCTGCCGGAGCGGATGAGCTGTTCACCCTGTCTTTGCAAAAAGTCCACAAGGTCGACGGAATTAGCCCGGCGTTTCTGCTCGTCGGTGAAGTAAATGTATTCTGCCATGATATCCCTCCTTGTCAGCGCTTTCGTTTACCTGATCTGCGAAAAAAAGCCACCCTTTGAACGGGCGGCTTCAACCTTTGCGGTATCATCGTGACCGGTAGCTTTTCTTTTTTCTATGGGTAGTATTTCTTCATGTGGATGCCTCCTGTTAATAGCTTTGTTGCGGCGCATGATCGTCATAGGCATGACCCTGCGCCGATTTTTTCTGCATAAGTTTTTTGCGCAGTTTGCGGTCAACCTGCATGTACGGGCTGCTGCCAACTCTGTTATGCTCGTCGCGGAAGATATTTCCGAGATGGTGCATCAGCCGTGTTGCGACCAGCAGGACGGCTGGATCACGAAACGAGTCTATATGGTCGATCAAAAACTTCGCGTAGATGTTTCCCTGTGCCGATGATGCGATCAGCCATTTCAATGCGGCATCCCGATCTCGCGGAAGGTCATGTCCCATGAGATACAGCTTGCCGAGTGCGTACTGAGCATATTGGTTGCCTTGCTCGGCGGATGCGGTCAGCCATTTCACAGCTGCCACGATATCCTTTGGCACATCCTCGCCGGACAGGTAGAGCTTGCCGAGTTGATATGCCGCATACTGATTCCCCTGTTCAGCGGAGGCGGTAAGCCACTTAATGGCTGCCGCAATATCTTTTGGTACATCCTCACCGGAAAGATAGAGCCTGCCAAGCTTGTATTCTGCGAACTGATTGTTCTGCAGTGCGGATTTGGTCAGCAGTTCCATCGCTTTCGGAATATTCTTTTCTATGTCCTCACCAGCAAGATACAGTTTCGCCAACGCGTACTGCGCAAACTGATTGCCGATGTCAGCGGAAAGCATGAGCCATTTGACAGCAGCGGACACATCCTTGGGGATGTCCTCACTTGTAAGATACAGCTTGCCAAGAGAATAGGCCGCATACTGATTTTCCTGTTCTGCCGATTGGGTGAACAGCGCCACCGCCTTTGCAATATCCTTGTTCAGATGACTTCCGTCACGATAGAGCTTGCCGAGTGCATACTGCGCATGGGCGTTGCCATTGTTGGTAGCTTTTGTGAGCCATTCCAATGCTTTTTCCATATCTTCATGCCCGCTGTTAGCATCCAGATAAATCTTGCCGAGCATATACTGCGCATGGATATTCCCCAGCTTTGCAGCCTTTTCAAAATAAACAATTGCGGCGGCGGTGTCCTGCTCTGTACCGATTCCAGTATAAAGCATCTGACCAAGACGGTACTGGAGCTTGTCGTCCTTGCTTTGGCCTTCCAAATCTAAAAAGCCGGTGAACGCTTTCTTGAAGTGTTCATCGGCTTTCTCCATATCCTTTTCCGTACCGACTGCATCGCGGAACATTTTTGCCAGCTCATAGGATGCATAGGGATTTTTTTGCCTTGCTGATTTTCGGTACAGGTCAAAAGCCATTACAAAGTCCTGTGAGACACCATGACCTTGATAGTAAAGTCCACCCAGGCTGTACTGCGCGTATTTGTGATTCTTGGAAACAGCCATGTCAAACCAGCCTGCCGCTTCCTCATAATCCTGCGGCGTTCCAAGCCCCGCTGCATACATTTTCCCGATGCGGTATTGGGTATATGGTTTCGGTTTTTCCGATTCCACTTTTAAAAATGCAGTGAGAGCTTTGTCATACCAGTCCAGCGCTACAGCTTCATCCATCTCTACACTGATACCATCTGCATGCATCCGTCCAAGGTCATTCATGGCAAGGGCGTTGCCGGTTTCGGCTTCCTCCATGAAGAGGCGAATGGCCTCCGTGAAGTCCTGCTCCATATCATCACTGCCGTAAAGATACACACGCGCCTCTTTGTAGCGTTCGCTCCATGCCACATGATAGTGTAATTCTACCAATTCATCGGCTTCTGATGCTTCCTCCCATATAGGTTCCGGTTCAGTACCGGAAATGTCTTCGACGGCTTCAGTCATTTCATCATCAACTGACGGTATTTCTTGCTCTGCCGAACGTACATCGCCCGGTACGTCCATGGTGGATTCCGCTTCGTCAGCCAATCCTTCCATATCCTCATCCTGCTCAATGGTGACATGGTGACTGCCAATGTTTAACGCTTCGGCAATCACCATGTTTTTGATCTGTTTAAATTCTTTTTGGTTAGAAAGAGGAAGAGGCGGCGATAGCTTGTCGACATAGGTTTTTAACACCTCGTTGCGCAACTCATACCATTTTGCATAGCATTCTGCCACCCGCGCATCCTTTTCCAATTCATCCACAATCTGATCGATCATTGCTTTGAGCGGCGCTTTTAAATAACCGTATTGCTTTTTGCCGGTTGTGTACTTGAGGCGCTCTACCAAATGCACAATCAGATCCTCGATGGTTTTATTTTTACAGATGCCGGTGCTGATCTGCATGATGATATTCCGCATGGTATCCTGACTTTGTTTTGTCAGGGCAGTGCGGCGCTCCGTCTGTTCAGAATAAATCTGCAGCAGATTCTGCCGGAAGATTTCCCCTGCAAGACTGCTGCGCATATTTTTGATAGCCTCTTTGGTGACATAGGCTTCTGTGGGATCAGTGGAGTATGCAATCAGGTGGATGTGCGGATGATGACTCTCATTATGATAGGCTGCATACCACCTGAGATTCTCCGGCACAATTTTCATCTGCTCCGCAATCATGTTGCGCTGCCCACGAATCAAATCCTGCCATGCCTTGGCGTTATCATAACCGAGCCGCGCTGCATCCTCGCGGCGCAAAGAAATCACATTCGTCCACACATTACCGGGATGGTTTGCGACTTCTTCCGCAACCTGTGACAGCACCACCGGCACACCTGCATCCGTGAACAGGCCATGCGTACCAAGGCTTTCCACCCTTGGTCGCTTGGCAATGTATCCAACGTAGTTTTTCTTCTTGCCAATCAGGTCGAGGTTCTGTTCCACTGCCATGAAGATAAGCTCCGTAGCGTTTTCTCTTGTCTGCTCTTTCAGGTAGTCCTCATATTCAAACAGATCGACGGTGTCCGGAAACTTTTGCAGGATGTCAGCGATGAGCTTCTGCTGTTTTTTTGTGGCAGGAAGCAAACGTGTACTGTCCGGTATTTTTTCAACGCCCTCGCGGGTGGCAACATACTCCACGAGGTTTGAGAGATGCTCCGATGAGTTTTTCAGGTAGCGGCATTTGAATATAATCCTCGGCATTCCTCATCACCCTTACTCGCCATTTTGAAATTTTACTACATCTTCGAAGGTTACGGAGCCGATGGATTTTTTTACATCACTGACGCATTTGCCGCGCAATCTTTGCAGTAGGGTTTCATTGATCTCTGCATTAGATGCGATGATGTTCATCATCATAGACATCTCCACCGCCAACTTAAAAAGCAGCCGAGCCATTCGGTTCTCCGAGCTTTCCACCACACCAGCCATTGCGGAAGTGATGGCGGTGGGTAAAAACTTCATGCTGTTCTCTGCGGAAATATAGCCGCAGTAGAATAGAATTGCCTTTTCGATAAACTCGCTCTGACTGCTGCAGTTGTCCTTTTTGTACCACTCCTTGACCTGCTTTTGTGTTTCGGGATGCATCCAAAGGGGAAACTTCTTTTTATTTTCTTCTGCCATATTCTTGACCTCCAATCCGGCGTATTTTTAGCCGCAACACCTGTTGCAACGCCTGTAAAAAGCTTATATCTATGCGCTTTGTAGAGATTTGCAACCCCTGTCTTGACCCTGATGGGCAAAATCCGACCCCTGAGAGAAACGTTCTTCAGCCCGCATTACGGGCTGATGTGAGCCGAGGCAGGGGCGTTTACGACCCCGCCTCTTTAACCTGCACCGTTTTCGACCCCATGGTTCACCCCCCCTGCAAAGTGAGGGAGATTTCCAACGCCTGTATCTGTGTTTTGGTTTGTTTCTCACAAAGCCCCAACATGGGGCTGAAAGCTGCCCACAGGTGTAACGATGCCACCCTGCTTGTCAAAGTGGCACACAGGGCGATACAACCGCCAAATCCGTGACTATTTGCCCGCTGTTTATGCAGGACTGCTACTGTTATTGGCAGCAGAGGAAGTAGAGGGACGAGTCGGTCTTTTTTGTTTTTCCTGTTCCTCAGAATCACGGTTTTCGATGTACTCACGAACGGGCGCAGGAACGTGTTTTTCATAGAGCTTCTGCATGACATCGTCCAACTCCGTATCGAGGGAAGCATCTTTTTTGCTCATGTACTGTTTGATGGCATTCAGCCTTTCTTCATCAAATTTAATTTGAATCATTGCTTTTTTCATGGTAAATATCTCCCTTCAAAATTAAAAGTTTATGAATGTGAAGCCGATTGTATCATCCACTTGTTCCTTAGTGAAGACCTCCGGCTTTTGAAACCTTTCGTTGTACTGCTGCATTTTATCTTCGGGCAGAGATATAAACTCGCCCTCATCATTGCTGCCAACCACGAGGAAGGTTCCGGCGATAATGTCATTTTCAAGAGAACGGTTTCCCTCCAATCCTATGAGCTTCGCTTCCTCGTTGCAGACAAGGGCTACGTCGTTCTCCATATAGATTGGCTCAATCAGACCGCCAACAACGTTTTGCAATCCCTCCAAGGTGTTTTTAATCATAGCAGGATAGGGTTCTTTTAACGGTTCGACCATTAACACTTTGATTGTTTTCTCCATGGCTTCCTCCTTATATACTCATACTCATGCCTTGGTTTTCTTCCTCGGTAGGGGCTGCGTCTTCCGTCTGGGATTCTGGAGCAGGGGCAGCTTCAGCCGCCGTCTGCTCACGTTGGCGGCGGGATTGCCTTGACTGACGCTCCCTCTGTGGCTCCGGCTGAGACTCCTGCGCCTCCTGTTCGGACGCTTCCTCCTGTGTCGGTGTTTGATCAAGCCGGTTTTCCACATACTCCCGAACATTGGCGGGGACAATCCGCTCGTAGGTTTTATCAAGATAATCCTTTAGCTCCTGCTCAACAGTCAGCTCCTTTTTACCGATAAAAAAACGGAGCGCGTCCAGCCTCTCCGTTGGGAACAGTATCTTCAGTTCAGTTTCTCTCATGGCTCATTGCCTCCTTAAAAATTCATGCTCATGGTGCTTTCTTCTTCCTCCCATGGCTCATCCTCGTCCTCCAGCAGCAGCGAAAACAGGGAGAGCTGCTCATTTTCAGGTAGCTTCAGCTCCCGCACACGCTGGGCGCACTGCTCGAAGGACGGCAGGTATCTTTCAGAATTTTCATGCCGCCGCATGGTCACAAGGTCGTCCGAAGCGATGGCAGCTTCCAAACTCTTGGTATAGTTGATCACGTTTCTCACGCAGAGCCGCTTTGCCTCCTTGGGATCAATGCGGTCAACCCTTGTCAGCAAAAAACAGTAGTTTTCATCCTGCTTATAAAGTGCGAGAGAATGCTTGGCATTCTCTCTGATTTCATCTGCTCTGGCCATGTAATCCTGCGAGACTTCCGGAGGGCTTTCTCGATGATAAATGGCGGGATAGTTCTCCGGCTCACAGCTTTCTTCAATCTGTTTTTTGTAATAGAGAATGTGGTTTCGCACAAGATTTAGGTTCACACCGTCCGGCCAGAAAGGATCATGACCGCCAAATTCATATAAAGCATCCCATTGATCAAAGGATTTTTGCAGCTCCGCTTCGGAACTTTCATTGTTTTTTGTTCTACTCAATTTCACCACCTCCCTTGATGCACGGTGCTTGTTTACAGTTGCTTCATCTGCATATCCGGCGCTTCCGGCGGCTCCTGCGCCACCCATTTCTCATAATCCTGCGAAGAACATTGACCAGCCAGCATGAACGAAAAGTCAGAAAGGCGCTGCGGATCAACACCATTGCACTCCACCTGTACGCCGTAGATTCCGTCAAAGATACGCACCACATCAGCGTTCAGAACGTCAGCCCATTCCTTGCGGCCTGCCTCCGTCAGCGTATCGGATTTCAGTTCCACGATGGTTGCCAGCTCGATGTCCTCATCACTGTGGACGAGGTGAATGTCCTCCAAAGGGATGCGCATCAGGTCTTGGAGCTTGAAGTCCGGAGCGGATTGCTGTTCTTTCTTTGCCTGTTCCTGCTCCGGATGCGCCTCCAAAAAGTCGGCGGCGTTGGGCAGAAATGCCGAGTAGCGCCCGTATCCATACCCCTCTGACTCGATAAGCAGACCATCCGGTCTATCCTCACCGACCACCAGCAGGCAGTGGTATGCGCCTTGACTGTCGCAATGCATAAGGTCGATGTTGTCCTTGATAAAGTCATAGTCGGCCAGCATGTTTTTTGAGAACACATCGTACTTTGCGGCTGTCAGCCGGACTGTCTTTTCGATGATACAATCCTTCGGCTCAAAATCATCGGTTTTTCTTTCAAAGATTGCCTTGGTTTTTAGCATGTTTATTGCCCTCCTTTATGGCAGATAGCTTCTTGGATTTTTCATTTCGCCGTTAATTCGCACCTCAAAGTGCAGGTGGTTCCCGGTGCTGCGGCCTGTAGAACCGACCTCGGCGATGATGTCACCGGCCTTGACCTTCTGCCCCTCGGTAACGAGGATTTTGGAGCAGTGGCCGTAGAGAGTGACAAAACCGCCGCCATGGTCGATGGCCAGATGGTAACCGTAGCCGGTGGTCTTGTACCTGACAAACTGCACCGTGCCGTCCAGTGCCGCATGGATCGGAGTGCCTTTTGGAGCACCCAGGTCAATTCCGGTATGTCCTGCGCTCTTGCCGGTAAACGGGTCAATCCTGTAACCGAATTCAGACGTCACCATACTGCGCCAGTTTTCACCGAGTGGAGAACAGAAACCGTCTACGCCGATAAAGGGCGCGTCGGATAACGGCAATCCGTTTGCCCATTTGTTGAAATCATCGCCGTAGGTTGGTACGCTGCCGCCGTATTTAATGCGGTAATAAATTTCCGATGCGTTGGCCTGTTCCTCATTGGTGATCGTCCTGCCGAGAGTTTTTTCGAGATTTGCGTAAATTTCCGGCAGGGATTTCAGTGGCACGACCACCGTGTATTCTTCTTCCGAGGTGGTGCCGTCGCCATTGTCCACAGTACGGGTGTGTTTCTCATACCGCACGAAGCAGTCGGCAAAGGCTCTGTAGTCAGAGCTGCTCATCCGCAAATTATCCGCGCCGAAAAACAGGGAATAAAAAACAGCCTTAACTCTTGTACTGTCAAGACTGCCGTCCTCCATCCCAGCGGATATATCTGTCATTGCCGTGTTCAGTTTCGAGAAGTTGTTACGCATATCGCGGATATAGTCCGCATAGTCAGCGGGAACCTGCGAAGAGATTGCACCGCCTTTGAAGCACAAATCAATAGCAGCGTTGTTGTGTTCAGCCGCAGCCGAGAGCAGGATCACAATCATCACAATAACCAAAATCAGCGGCGTAAGGGCGGCGGCGATGATGCCGCCTATGACTTTCCATGTCCGCTTGTCGGTAGCAGCAGCCACAGCCGCTTTGACCGCAAGGGTAATCGTTGCGGGATCAGCCATACCATCACCACCATTTCAGGCCAAACAGGGTATTCTGCTCCGGCTCCATTTCCTGCTGCTCTTGTGCTAGCCGGATGGATTTCTCCACCGCCTGTTCTAAATATTCGGTGTCAAATCCTGCGCTTTTGTAGCCCTCCAAGATGGTGCTCAGATAATAATCCGAAGGCGAACCGAAGGGGTGTCCGTCATTCATGATGTACACCATAGCTGGGACATTTTTGCCGCCCAGCTCTACGTCGAGGATTCCCTTGCGGTAAAAGGACGGGTATCCCTCGTAGCGGTCGAGAGCCTCTAAATCTTTTTCTTTCAGCGTCCACAACAACACGGAGACATTGCTGCCTTTTAGAGGTTCGACCGTTGCCACCGATCCTTGGCGACCGCCACGGAACAACAGCTCATAGTCCTTGATTTCGCTTGCGCCAACCACCTTGGCAGTGGGGCAACGGAACGCCATCTGCGGCAGGTTGAGATTGCTGCCGTAGGCAATGTACAGGGTTTTATTTTTCATTTTTGATCAGTCCTCCTACATGGACATAGAAAAACCGGGGCTTTCTTCGGCCTCGGTCTGTTCGGTATCCTCTTGATTTTGTTCAGTCGGCGTTGCGGCGGCTGCCTGCTCATGTTCCTTTTCTTTTTTCTGCCTTAACCGTTCCTTTTGTAGTTCGGCCTGCGCGGGGTCTTTCCATGCAATGCAGCCGTCCAGATGCTCCAGCAGATGAAGCCTTGCCGTTTTGAATTCATCGCCGATCAGTCCAAGCCGCAACAACCATGTGCGAAAGGTATATTTCTCATTTGTACTTTGAGTTTTGGTGCGGCTGGCGCAGCGTTGGGAGAGCGCCTGATGGCTGATGGCGAGGCAGAGCTGAACATATGCCTTGATCTTCCCGGCATGGGTGGTGCTGTTGAACAAACGGAACTCAATCGTACCTTTGGAAAATACGCTGTGAAGGTTCAAACAATGATACCGGCTGTTGTGATAATGCTGGTATCTGCCGTCCTCGCCGTTGTACCAGATCCGGCTGACGTCATCCAGGGTTCTCGGCTTCTTGCGGTTGAGTTCCTCCAGAAAACGTTCGTCAACCTTTTTGCAATAACTGTGTTCACGGGACACATTGACCTGCAGCGCTTTGTAGATCAGATCTTCCTTGCTCGCCATGATGTTGGTGATGTTGCGCAGAGTGTTGGCGTTGTGGGGCGAAGCGTCCACATGAATGTGAATGCCACAGCTTGAGTTAGCGATTGCGCCCGCCCCACGGAGCCTGCGTATAATCTCCTGTATGGTTTCGATATCCTCGTATTTACAGATGGGACTAACCATTTCAACACGATAGGTGGAATCGGCTCTGCCTTGCTTGCATTCTTCATTAATACTCGCATCGCTCACAATTTTCCACTTACGGCTTTGACTGTCCAGAACAGAATAGGTATCGTAACTGCCGCCGTCATGGCACAGGCGCGTGCCGAAATGATCCGACAAAACCTGCGCGGCTCGCTGGCGAGACAGTCCTGTCAGCTCAATTTCAATGCCGAAGCGTTGATCTTTTATATCCAATTGACTGCACCTCCTTTGCAGCTACCACATCCTCCACTGAAAAGTCATGTCGCCCTGCTGCTCCGGAGGCTCCAGACCGGCTGCTTTCGCAGCTCCCTCAATGAAGGCGCACAGTTCCTCCCGCCGCCAAGTATCGACAAGATGCTGCCCTGTTTTTTCATGAAGGAGATGTTGATCTCTTTTGTGACCTGTTCCATGCACCGAGGGATTTTCTCAGTGCTTCCGGCTTCTCTGCAGGCAATCAGGCGGTCGATGTAGCTATCCAGAATTCTTCCGCATTCCACTACGTCTGCTTCCGTATAGGGGTAGGAGCCAAGGTGAGGATCAGGATAATCCTCATCGCGAACACACTGCATCAGGCTTTCCAAAATTTTGGGACGGTCAGTTGGTTCGGCATTGAGATAGTTTTGCATCATAGACATGATGTCCTGCTCACGATTGGGTTGAAAGGTGATGAACCGGAGCATGTCGTCTAGGAGCGGCTGCTTTTTTTCTCTGTATTGTTCGAGCTGTTCCATCATCGACCGCCTGCCTTTCCGAACAGCTTCGCCTTATGCTCTGGAGCCTGAACCATGAGGTTGTACCGCTCATTGCCGCATTTGTACAGGCACACGCCGCGCTGCGGGTAACGGATGAGATTGTATTCGCTCTGTTCAAGCTGCAGGGTGTCAATATAGAATTTGGCATCAATGCTGCCTGCGTTAAACAGGAACTGGTGGGTCGGGATGGAGAACAGGGGCTTGGTATACTCCCGGATGCCGTCGATATTGAAGTCCTCCAGATTCTGAGATGCAAGGATGACAGCAGAGTCCTTCTTCCTCACACGTTTCATGAAGTTTCGGATATACTCCACTGCTGTCAGGTTGGTTAGGAAAAGGTAAAATTCATCAATGCTGGCAACCGTGTTGCCGGTGGTCAGCAGTTCATTGCTCATAAAGGACAGCACGTTAAACAGCAGAGCGTTACGGATATTTTTGCTGGCTTGTAGCAGTCCTTTCACACCAAAAGTGATGAAATGGCTGCCTGTAATGTTGGTGTGTCCGTCAAAAAATTTAGACTCCGCACCCTTGCATATGGAGTGGAGTCCAAGGAGAATCTCCTGCAACAGCTTTGCGGTATAGAGCTGGCGCTTGCTCTCGTCGAAGGCTTTATACTCAGCCTCGATCAGCTCGTACAGGTCGGACAGGATGGGGTAATCAGTGGGTTTGAGCCTGTCAAAATTGCTGCGGTCGGTAATGCCCCATTTATCGTAGAGCTTGCCGAGCATGATCTCGATGGTATCGATCTGCCTGTCGTCGAAGTCCTTGTAGGTTCTGAAAAAGTCCTTGAGAAAGCTGATATGCTGGCTGAGTTTCGATGAGCAGCGAAACGCCTGAGGCGCTTCTGCATCCTTGGGATCGCCGTTTTCATCCCATGTTTTCGGCTCCAGAACATTGATGATGTACTCGCCGCTCATAAGGTCAATAAAGCAGCCGCCGAGGTTATTGGTCAAATCCTCGTACTCCATTTCGGGATCAAGAGCCAGCACATGCATGCCGGACTGCCTTAGATTTGTGAGGACGAGTTTCAATAAATAGGACTTCCCCTGACCGCTGTTGCCAAGGATTAGAATGTTGGCGTTGGTCTTGTCATCGGCACGTTTATTGAAATCCACGAGGATATTGCTGCCGAACTTATCCCTCCCTAAATAAAAGCCATTGGCATCGGTTTTACCACTGTAATTGAACGGATATAAATTTGCGACTGATGATGCTGGCAGCACCCGCTCAAACTGATCGCCGAACACATTCCATCCGGAGGGCATGACACAAATAAAGCCTTGCTGTTGGCGCAGCATGAGGCGGTCAACATTAAGCTTCGATCGGATGAGTTCGGTCAAAACTTCGGTCTGCAGCAGCTTCAGTTGGTCAAGGTCATGTGCTGATAGTTCAATATACACAGCGGCATGGAGCAGCGGTTCCTTGTTCCGGTGCATGCTGGCTACGATATTTGCCACATCCTGCAGGTTGCTCTCGGCGGTGACAGTCTGCTGCAAATCATTGGTGTTACTGCGTTTCATGCGGTTTTTGTTCGCCGCGTTAGATATGATTTTCTTTTCCTCGACCGGTGTGACATGGCGGGTGTAGATGCGCAGGGTGATGCCGTCTTTTTCACCAAGGTGACGCAGGATAGCCTGTTCCTCGGTGGCTGTGGGGTATTCCCTGAGTGCCCAAACACAGCGGTATGTGTTACCGCAAATAAAATAGTCCGTGAAAAACTTAATCACGGACGGGGAAATCATATCAAGAAATTCTTGGATGCGGACGTCGTCGGACTTCTGCGTTGTTTGCTCCTTTCTATCCTTATTCATTTAAAATCACCCATCTTTCTCCGTCGAAGTCCTCGAACTTCTCGGTGGTCACGTTCTGCTCGAAATACACAGCGAGAATGCGCTTGATGTCCTCGCTTCCGGCACGCTTGACCGAGAATCCCTGCTCCCGCAAGGTTTTCTCAATGCGGTTCAAATACGGGAATACTTCGCTCTGTTTTTCATTCCGCAGCCTTATAATGATAAGAAATTCTCTTGCAGTCGCCATCTGCACCTGTATGCGGTCGAGGTGGGTCAGATCTTCTTCCAGCAACTTGCGGATGGCCGGAATGTCCTCCTGTTCGGTGCGCTGTCGCAGGAACCGCTTGTTATCCTCGAAGTTCTCGCGGGAATTGAGGCAGCACATTTCGATCTCGGCCATACCCTTGAGGACAGTCATGAGTGCATAAATCCGTGCCGAGATGCTGGCCTCGGACAGTACGGAAATGTTCGATGGCTTTATAATAAAATACACCAGCTCGCCATGACCGTAGGTCAAAAGGCTGTAGTCGGTGATGGCTTTGGTACCGATGAGCTGCCGTGTGGCCAGCTTTTGCTTAGCTGTCTTTTTTTCTTTTCTGCTCATTGTTCCGTGTACCTCCATTCATAAAATTGCTGCTTGGTTAGAAAAAAGGCGCAGGCATATTTGATAAAATCAAGGATGCTTGTGTCCTCAAACCGGATGGTGAGAAAGCCATAAAGGGCAGTCGCCACTATCGGCAGCAGGAGGCCGAGCTGTGCCAGCGCAAAAACAGAGATAAGACACCCGATGCCGATGATGCCAATGTCCCGAAGCTGCCACAGCCACAGTACCGCTTTGGACTTTAAATTATCGGGGTAAATATACATGACTCAGCCCTCCTTACAGCTTCATATTCATGCCGGAAGATGTCGCTTCATCCAGTTCCGGCTCCATCTCCTTGAGAAAGTAAGAGACATTCGCCGTACCGATGTTTTTCATGAGCATGCTTGCTTTCTCGGCAGCTTCCTCATAGGTATCAAAGGTCATGGGCTTTCCGTCTGACTTGAGCCAAGCCTCCGCTGCTCCGCAGATAGAGGCGGCACTGCGTTTTGCCCAAACACCGTATTGCTTCATATTCATCACTCCTTGATTTTCGATTGATTTGATGTATTTTACTTTGATGCCGAGCCTTTTGGCTTCGGCAATTTCTATTTTCATGCCCTCAGATACACGGTTGCCGCACACCCATAATTCTTCACATGCGGCAAGTACGTGAAGTCCCATTTTAATGCCGATGGCTCTCTCAACAGGATTGGAATCATTCAGAAAAGTTGGATAGAGGAGGTGGACGGCAACCGGAGTGTATCCGCATTCCATCGCGTAACGACAGTATTTCTTTGCCATTTTTATGTTGTATTCGATATCACCGGCATAGGGACTGGCGATATACACCAGTTCCATGTCTATCACTTCGCCACCGCCTGTACTACTGTTCTTGTAATATTGACAGCAGACTGCGCCGCATAGATGGTACTCATGAGATTGCCTTTCGTGCTGGTGTCCAGCCCAAACTGACCGGCAATTCGAGGAATTTCCGAACTTGCCAGCATGAGTCCAAGGCCGAGAAGCATGTTGCTATTAAACACCATCAATCCAGCAACGAGGATGGTGGCCTGTAAAAACGCGGTCAGGCACAGCCCGATGACCTGCTTACACCAACTTACAAAGCCGTCTATATATCCTCTTGGGACACTGAACATATATAGGCTGCCCACTGCAATCTGTATCAGTAGGATGCCGCCGCGTTTCAGATTTGCAAAAAACACTTTAATAATCGCATAGCCCATGAGGATGACAATAAATATCCCCATAATAGGGTTGAGTCCAAGCCCGCCCAGGTTGGTCAATGCGGCAGCGGACATGGTGCTGATGCCTCCGTTTGCACCGATAATCCCGGTGATGCCGGACGTGAAGCTGCCCTGTAAAGAGATGGCCAGTTTGTATAGCTCCACCGGTACAATATTAAATAGATTCACAGCCATAAATCCTTTGATGGCGTTTAAGGCGGTGTCTTTGATGCTGCCTCTGCCGCTTTGGTATTCGATACCGCATTCAAAAACGGAAACCACCAGTCCTGTCCCGTAAAGCGCCCACGCGAGATAGGAGAAGAACAGCACGATGGCCTGCACCCAGCTCATGTCAAACAGTTCAGCTCCCATATTGCCCATCATGGCGAAAAACTCGCCGAGGAAGCCGACAAGTTGGGCATAAATCCAGTCCATGATCTGGCCGAGGACAGTGTCCGCGACAAAATCCCATATAAACAAAGTAATTCACCTCCAAAAAAGGTCAGACTGTTAAACTTCTCGTCTAAATATCTGACCTTTTTTCTTCTTAGTTTTAATTTATTTATCACATCCCCAGGATGCTCCAGATATAGATTGGAGCCGTCAAGGTAAACACAAGGCAGGCAAACAGGATGGCCGGAGCCGCCCACTCAAACTGCCCGTGTTTTCTATAGTCGAAGTACGTCGTACCCAATTTGGCAAAGAAAAACACCGCGAGTATCAAGTCAATTGCGGGGAATATAACCTTGTTAACCACGGTTTTAATTTGCTGCGATGCTGCCGTCCATGTTCCCTCAATGGCTCCCGCCACATCTCCTGAAGGCGCGGCATAAGCAGTCACGCCGAATATGGAAACCAGCAGCATGGTAATGCAGAGGATGAGTAAGAGTTTCTTCCTTTTTTTCATGAAATTTTACCACCTTTCATTTTTTATCGTTAAAGAAAAGACCGCAAGGCTTCATGCTTACCTTACGATCGTGTTCTTTTCCTGATGATATTTTTTTAGGGTTTAACCGGCGCAATATGCCAGTCCGACCACAGGTTGCCGCTGATGGTCACCGAGTCGGTAAGGTTGATACTGAGCATTCCGCTCGGTGTCCAGCAGTCGATCAGATAGGTGTATGGGGTATAACTTCCGTCCGACATCCAGATCGGTGTGAAATGAGTTCGCCGGTTATAGGTTGAGTATTTGTTCTTGGCAAACTCAAACTTGGCGTTATAGCCGCTGCTTGTTCGCTCCAGCAAACGCCAATAAGTTTGATACCGGAACTCGGGAAAGTAGGTCACGGCAGTCTGGGCTCCGGTCACCGCCGAAGATTGATTCGTGCTGACATTGGCGGTGGTGGTTTGATTGACACCATATCCTGATTTCATAGTTTTTCCTGACGCGGTCGGCGCTTTGGCGTCAGGGACGATACTCATGGACGCCGAGAGACTCGCCGAGTAAGAATTCCAGCCAAAGTCCCACCAACCGTGATCTTCCCAACTGCCATCATCCTCCCAATGACCACCCTCATCTACGTCACTGTACCAATTCCAGTCGGAGACCCACACCCAATACGCATGCCAGCGTGCGCTCCATATTCCCCATGAAGAAGATGTTTTCTGCGGGTTATTTGGAACACTTGGACGGGAGTAGGAATCATTGCGGTCATCAGCAACGGGATTAGGGGGATCGTTTCCAGACAGGTCTACAATGTTGGCAGTGATGGTTCCTTGGCTTGCCCTGCCGCTGCCTGTAACAGACACATTAATTGTCATAGTCTGCGGGGTGGACGGTGTTGTCCATCGCACCCACACCAGTTGGCTGTCGCCATCAGGGTAATACACATTGCCGACCGTATAAGTTCTGCCTCCGATGGTGAAACGCACCGTCACCGGATGGTCGGGATCGGACTGACCGCCGCTGACCGTTACCGAGGTGATAACCTCCGTATTGACCCGGTAAGTGTAGCTATGGGAACTGACCACCGGAGGTTCTGCCTCAGAAAACCGCACGATGCCAAGACCGAGAGACGAAATAATATCAGCATTGGATGCGCTGCTGGTTGTGGAGCCAGACCATGCGGGATAGCCAAGGTCTGGCGTTTCAAGAAACATAGCCAGTGGCAGGTTCTTATGCGAAAGAGACACCATCTTGCTGCGCAAACCGCCGCCCAGCTGCTGGTCATATAGGGCAGCTTCAGTTGCAGTAACAGCAATTCTCACACCTTGGAAGGTCATGTAAGCGATGGGTTCCAGCAGGATTTTGTAATCTCCGTTGATGAGTGTGTCGTAATTAAAGCCTGTAATAGATGAGATATATCTTACTATTAGCTCATCTGTGAAGTAGCTTTTAATGGCTTCAATGTTTGCATTTCCGCTGCCAGAGCTAATGATGCGCGGGAGAACTTTAGAGGGGTTTACATAGGTGTATGTTTGTGCATTAGGTGTCAGAGAAAAACCATTTGTATAAGATATTTTGCTGACTTTTCCAAAATGTGCCTGTATATTATCTGGACTTTTATTTGTGAAATCTACAGGAGTGGTAACCACTGCATGATCGCTTGCTCTGACCACTGTAACCCGTACGCCTTCGTCACCTGTATTCCAATAGTTTTCGTTGGTGCCGCTGCCCATCCCCCCGCCTCCAGAATCAATGTTGCCTTCACCGACAGCATAAGCAGTGAGTGGAAACAGTATGGTCAGCGATAAGGCCAGCATAATAAAAATGCTAAGTATTCGTTTCATAATGCCTCCTTAAATAGCAAGAAGCACAGTATTTTTGCTGTGCTTCTTGAAATGGTTTATTCAATTGTTGATGATTAATCCATACTCCCCACCTTATTGCCGGTAAGCTCATCACCTGGATTCCCCACTGTTGTACCCGAGCCACCTGTTTCGGTTACCCATCCGAAGCCGGGGAGATAAACCTTGCCGTCTTTTTTCTCCCCGCCCTTGGGTTCTGGCGGTTTGCTCACTGTAGTATCCTCAGGTTTGTATGTGGGAGCCTTGCTGGGATTGGTGGTCTCACCCTGCGGCGTTGGCTTCTTTGCTGGAGCCTCCGGTTTCACCGGGTCTGGCTGAATGGTCTGCTCTGTACCTGTAGAGACTGCAGTGCCCGGCGTTTCCGTTGATGTCGTGGTTGGCTCATTGGCCTGAACGACCACATCTTTTTCTCCTGCCGGATTACTGACAACAGGGCTTGGATTGACCTCTCCTATAGCCGTGGACGCTGGAGCAACCGCGTCGTCCACCGGCGCTTTCGTTTTGAATTGTGAGGATATTGCTATAATGAGAGCTATGCACACAACGCCGAGTCCGGCGATGGTCAGCCATCTCTTATTTTTGTCGGATAGGTTTTTCATAAAGGTTGACCTCCTTTTCATATTTGCTCTTGACAGTTTCTTACATACCACACCCTACCACAAGAGCTTTCGAAAGTCTATTTAAATTGTAATACAGTTAAAATAAAGGCATATATTTTGCCTGCACCTTAAGTTTTATGCGCATGGGCGGCAGGGATTTGCCGCCAAATGACACCGGAACCTCCAACTGGACTACCGCATCGGCGAGAAAACTCTGTACGCTGCCGGGATCGGAGGGTGCAAGCGGTGCATTAGTGACGTCCACAGACAGCCCGGAGAGCTTAAACTCCACAGCCTCGCCCGCATACTTCACATGATATCCGCTTTCAGGCCTCAGCCCGAGGGTTTGATCAAGTCGTCCGTAAATGTCGCCGTAGTCTATGCTGGCGCTCCATGAGGAACTGCTCGGTTTATAGCCTCCGGAGTAACCTTCACGAACACCGTGATAGACATCATCATAGTTGTCGTTTACTGTCGAAATAATGGCGGACTGCACCGCGTCCCGAACACCTGACGCGATAATCATCAGCCGCATGTACTCGGATATGCCGCACACGATGATTACAAGTGCAAGGGCAATGGCCACAATCAAGGGAAATGACGAGCCTTTTTTATTCCTTATTATACCATATATTTTTGTCACTTCCAATACACCTCGCTTTTGCCTGTGGCTGTGCCTTGAGTGTAATGGGAAAGGAGCCGAAGCCTCCGAAGAGACCGATGTCGGCTTGCATGGTTACTGTCACCGTGAATTCCTCATCAAGCTGGATTTTACCGGTCTTTGACCATGTAATGACAGGATTCAGCCCTGCTTTTTCTTTCAGCACCTGCGCCCTTTGGGTGGTTTCGCTGCCGACCCTGCCTGCAATCTCTGCCTCACGGCAAAGCTCGCTTGCAAAGGTGTCCAGCTGATTTTTGGCGATATACACGGGGAACACTTTGACGGCGAGGGCGATTACCAACATGGCGCAAAGCACCAGCACCGCCACATCGATATATCCCTCGCCGCCCTTAGTTTTCAGTATTTTCAGCACATCTGCACCCCCTTGTTCTGTTCAGCCTCTCTTAGATCATCCATCATCGGATAGTCTTGCTCAATATCCTTCCTATCACATATATCATTAATCAGAGTCTCTAATGCGTATGATAGGTCATTTTCCATAAGCAGACACTGGTCATGGATCATCATCAGCGGTTGTTTAAATTTCAGCAGGTATTCTAATTGACGATTTTCCATGTGAACATCAGTCTTCAAGGCTTCATAAATCTGGTGTACTGCGCTGATTTCCTCTGCCTGACTAATTAATTTTTCTTTTTCCTTAGTCATCAGCTCATCAATGTACGTATTATAATCATCCGTAATTTTTTCTTGAAACCTTAAGGTCAAATCATTCATTCTGTGAAGCCTCCTTTCCTAAAACATACTGCCGAGGGACTTCATAATCTCATAGCTGATTATGACAAGATAGGTAAAAAGGAAGCACATCAGCATGATGAAAGAGAAAACCCGGATTTTCGGCGGAATCTTTTGCGCCTCGCCTTTAAGCCTCTGCAGTTCCAGTGCCTTGAAGTCATGCGCCAACATTTTAAAGTAAATTGCACCGTCATCTCCGCGAAGGACACCGATCAGTCCGCGCACTATGTCGGAAAGTTGCGGTGAATTGAGCCTCGCCTCAAAACGGGTAAGCGCTGCTTCATAACTGGATGAGCGCATGTCTGCTGTCACAATATCCAGCTCTGAAGCAAAGGCAGCACCAGCGTTTTTCTTAAAGTGTTCCAAAATTGACAGCACATCACGGCTGCTTTTCAGCTCCTGTTCGATGGTAGCCACGAACCTTGGCAGTTCTCTTTCGATCTGTTCGCGCTTTGCTCTAAGCTGCTCATCCGCTTTTCTCGTTTCCTTAAAATAGACCAGCACCGAGAGAAACACCAGCACCGGTGAGAGCAGCGGGAACAATAACAGGCAGGGGATCACGCCAAGAAGAATCGCTCCCGCCTTGACAATGGCATATGCGGTATAGACCTCCGGTGTCATGCTGATGCCCGCCGACTTGAGAACATTGGTCATGCGGCTTTTGCGGTACTCATCTATGCGGATAAATCTTGACAGCCTGACAGCATCGGACATGAGATATGCCTCCACTGTTTTAGAGGCTTTTTTGTCCCGCTTACCGGCATTGAGCATGGCCTTGGCTGCGCCAATGGTCGGCAGCTTCAGTATGTCGGCCAAAATAAAAAACAGCCCTGCTGCAAACAAGACTGCGAATAGAAATAAAAATGTTATCATATTCGCTACCTCCTGTACTCAATGGGCTTGGTCAGCTTGATAACAAAAGCCGTAGAGAAAAAAATTGCCGCTGCGCAGATGGCGAGAACCAGCTGTCCTACAGTGGTGTGCATCAGCGTGTCGTACCAGCTCTTGTTGAGGAAATACATCACGGGAATGTTGCCGATGACAAGGATAGCCATGATAATGAATTCTTTTCTCGGCTCGAACACAAGGTATTCCAGCTCCGAGTTGACAATCCTCATGTCGGAAAGCTTGCTGACGATAGGAGTCAGTGTGGTTTTCAGGCTCCGGTCATACTGGCAGGCGGCGATGGCATCGCACCATTCCTGAAACACCTCATTTTCGATCTTGGGCTTCATGGTTTTCAGCGTCGCGTCCACATCGGGATTGATGAGTCTTGCCTGTGTCAGAAATTCGGCAAACACATTGCGAACCGGTGGGTTTAAATAGAGGATGTTTTCCTCCACGGCAGTCAGTATATCTTCATTTCTGAGATATGCCGTAGTGATAATGGACAGCGCCGTTTCCAGTTCGGCAGCAATGTTCTTTTTGTAGTGGGTGGCGGTCAGCCTGATATACCAAAAAGGCAAGAACATGAGTCCTACCGCCAACACTGGCACAAGAAACACATTCTGCATCAGGATGGCAATGCTTGCGCCGACAGCGAACAACAGAAGCGAACACGCACAGACCAGCGAAAAGCGGCTGCTCCGTCCTGTCAGTGCAAGGATGTCCTGCGCTTCCATGATCTCACGGCGCAGGAAGGATGGTTTTTTACGCTTTGTTGCTTCGTTGATCTCGTCCTTAATGCTTTTCGGGCGCTTGCTCAGGAAACTGAACAGGCTGTCTGTAAACGCTATTGGAGAGATTCCGAACAAAGCAAAAGCACCAGCAATCAGGCCGATGCAGGCGATTAATTGAACAGCAGTCATCAGTTAATTCCTCCCTTCAAAATGTTATTGAGTACCTCCTGCGGCATTCCGTTTTCAAGGAACCGCTTTTGCAGGCTTTGCGAAATGCCCTGTACTGGATGGTACTGCCCGCTGATGATGAATTTATCGCCCTCCATGCGGTTTTCCGTGATGTGAAATCGGAACAGGGTGCGGTAATCACGAGTGCCATCAGACAAAATCTCACATTCCATAATTTCCATCATTTTGCGCTGCTTGTTCTCCAGCTGTTTTGTGAACACGACAATTGGAAACGCCTCGGTCACAAGGGACATGAGGGTGTCATCGGAAATATCGTACTTCCTTTTACAAAGGGTTGCCATCCTGCGCCATGTGGCTTCGCAGCTATTGCTGTGGATGGTGGTCAGTACCGTGTGTCCGGTTCTCGCTGATTCCTGCGCGGT
The DNA here is from genome assembly GCF_001936615.1 of Desulfosporosinus metallidurans. Taxonomy (GTDB): domain Bacteria; phylum Bacillota; class Desulfitobacteriia; order Desulfitobacteriales; family Desulfitobacteriaceae; genus Desulfosporosinus; species Desulfosporosinus metallidurans. Next base: position 22,082 of record NZ_MLBF01000027.1, on the reverse strand, counting down.
GTAGGCTTCTGCGGAGCGCATTTCACCGACACAGATGATCTCCGGATTGAAGCGCAGCGCCATGTCAAGGAGCATATCTTGATCGATGTTCTGCTTCTCGTTATCGCTGCTTCGGGTCAGGGTATGGATAACGCTGCTGACCACCTTGCCGTCTTTTTCCCTTACCAGCGCCAGTTCACGGGAGCCGTTTTCAATGGTGAAAATTCTTTTATTATCAGGGATTGTGGTCAGCAGCCAGCCTGCCACGGTGGTCTTGCCGGATGAAGTTGCGCCAGCCACACATACTGAGATGCCATAGCGCAGGCACTCGGACAAAAAGTCGAGCATCTCACCTGTTGCCGTGCCGCCATTCACAAAATCATCTTTTGTGAGGTGTTGGGGGTTGACGATACGGATGGATGCGCAAACACCCACATCCTCATCTACCAACGGAGATTTCAGCACGGCGATGCGGATGTTCTTGGATAGATGTCCAAGGATGGCGGGGCTGGCATTGTCCAGCACCATGCCGGACACATGGAGCATTCTTCTGATGACGTTGATGGCGTGTTCAGGAGAGTCAAAGTGTTCGTCAAGCTTTACTGTGCTGCCATTACTGTACTGGATTTCGATGTCGTTCCATGCATTTATATCAATTTCCTCAATGCCTGTGCCGAAGATATACTTAGTAAGGAATGAAAATTCGGCCATTTCTGTGTACAGGGCATCGACGAGCTGCTGGTCGGTCATGCCGTTTACAGCGATGCGGTAATCCATCAGGTATTTACTGATATATCGCTTCACCTGTGTTTTGACCTCGTCCTTGCCGCCGTCAATGATGAGGGTGGAATACTTGCTTGAGATATACTCCTGCACTTCATGTAAAACAGTTCCAAAATCCTTGGAGCTGTCATTAGGAGAAAAGAACAGGTTATGGTTATTGACTATGTTCATCGGATGGACAGCTTGCGGCGATTCCACAGCAGGTGCTTCTTCACACATAACCTGTGAATTTTCGCGGATTGTCTGCCCGCGTTTTTTGCTTTTCATATTCCGAACACCTCCTTGCTGATTCTCTCAATTTCTTTCCGGAAGCCCCGGCTGTCCTTGAGCGCCAGCTCCCGAAACAGATCCCCGGCGAGAACCTGATTCTCCAGCTCATCGGAATGCGGTATCTTAAACGTCACGTTGCCCATCACCTGTTCGATGTTTTCACTGGCTTCATTGGTCTTTACATTGCTTGCAACCTTGTATTGCTTGTCCGCATCCCATTTGTTGTCCCTTAAGAGCGGAAGCTGGGAGGATAGGTAGCTGATGGATTTCAGGTCACAATTGACCAAACGAAGCACTGAGTCTGCTTCCATCAAGGCAACAGCAGACAGGATGTCCGTTGCAATGGTGCTTACACAGTCGATGATGATATAGGGAGCAACATCCCGCAGATGGTCAATCAGCTCCGTTGCCAGCTCCGCGTTATACGGCGGATAGGTGAACACATTCTCCCCCTTGAGCATGCCGATTAAGGTCAGGTAGCTGATTTTCTTGTGGGTGATACAGTCTGCTTAATCAGGGTGTCCGTCACATGAGTTGCCGCCAGAATACTGCCAAGGGATTTCTCGCATTCAAGGTCGGAGGGCGGGCAGACGCAGGGCAGCATTGGCGCGGTCATGTCGCACAGAAGCAGCAACACATTGCGTTTTTTGTCTGCCAAATATTTGGCCAGTTTAACACTGACTGTTGTTTTCCCCGATGCCGGGCTGCCCCATACAGCCAGCACCTGAACGTCCTTTTCCGGCTCTGTATGCTGCGGTTCATCACCAGTGTTTTGGGAGAAGATACTCCCTGTTTTGAAGTTAAACATTTTACTTACCCCCCTGGCTGGAAGAGGCAGGCGGGTAAAGCTTTGCAAGCACCTTGTCCTGCGCCTCGGTAAACTTGGCGGCGTTTTCCTTGCTGCCCCGGTACACAAGGGACAGGTGAAGCTTTCCGTCCGCCTCCAGCTCGGCAAAAATTTTGGATTGCTCCGGCGATACCAGGAGGGTTACGGTAGATGGAAGCTGCTTCCCTTTGTCTGTTGATTGATCTGCCGTACTGGTGTTAGTGTCATAGCCGGTGCTGGCAGTGACGCCGATGACCTCTACATACTGCAGTTCGGCAGGGATAACAGTTGTACCTTGTTTTTTGTAATCCGGGGCAATGACCGACACGATATCGCCGGAGATCAGTTTGCCTGATAAGCCGTTACTAAAGTTTTTAATGGTGACAGAGATGGCCTGTTTCTCACCATTGAGGTTGTATAAATAAGCGTTTTCAGCCGCAGGAACATCGGTGAGTTTGGTGTTTAAGATATAGTCGCCTGCTTTCATGTCTGCCATGAAATATTTTCCAATAACATTATCCTTATTTTTAAGGACATTTGCTGGCAGGTTGTAACTGCCAACCTCCATGGTCTGCACCATGTCTTTTGTGATCTGATCTCCGGCCTTGACGTCCTTGGTGACGCGGACAATGTCCGTCTTTTGGGATAGGCTTGAGTTAAAAAGCGGCGTGACTGCAAAAGAGATAAACAGTGACAGCACGATGCAGAGTACGCCAAGAACAGTTCGGTTTTTTAGAAAACTCATAATGGGATTCCTCCATTCATAAAATAGGCGGCAATACAGCCGACTGATAGAAAAGGTGCGAGAGGAAACGCCTTTTGTCGATCCCTCTCGCGCAGTCTTTGGATTATTGCATAAATGGTATAAAAAAGAAGCATGGCGCTCAGTCCGATAATCATGGCCGCCATACCTCCACGAAAGCCGAGAACGATACCCGACGCTGCCATCAGCTTAATATCACCACCGCCAATGCCACCCCATATCAGGGCAGCGAGAAGAAGCGGCAGGGCCGTAAGTACACCGAACAGCTTCATCGGTTCAAAGCTGATAAAACCTGTTAGGGCAACAACCAAGCAGATGGTGTCTGGGATAATTCTTTTTTTGACATCAAAAACGGATGCCGTCAGCAGCAGGACAATAAAAATGCCGCCCTGTAACATGAACGACAGATTAACCTGCATAATTGAACATTTCTTTGATACGCTGGGTGAGTGTCGGCAGAATGGTATTGCCGAAGAGGGCATACAACCCCGCGAGAAGCAGCGCGCCGATAACAACAGCAATTAGAATCTTGATGGCACTGTCCACGAAGCCCTCGGCGGATTGGGATTTGATGATGGATTTTGCTATCAATGCCTTGCCCGTGATTTGATCTTTTAGTTTGGTTGCAAGTTTTTTCATCTTGAATTACCTCCAAAATATAATTTTTTTGTTGGGGTTCCCGTGTTATAAGGGGTTTTAATTCGTGTGAATCTATATCGTGTACATGAAACATGAAGTACACAAAACTGGGATGGACTCTACATCCCATTCATCTGCATACCGGAGTTCTGCTCAGGTGCTTCAAAATGGGATGGTGCTGCTGCTTTCTGGCTCTGTGTGAGCGTTTGATGGTAGGCATCAATGACCGCGTCGTTCAGCTGCTGCCTGAAAGTGGCTGTCACCGGGAAGCAGATGTCCTTGTACTCGCCGTTTCCCGCCTTATAGCTGGGCATGGCTACAAACAGCCCCTTGGTACTGTCCACCACCTTGACATTGCGGATGGCGAAGCAGTCGTTTAAGTTCACTGATGCGATGGCTCTCACGCTACCCTCCGGTCGGATGGAGCCGATCTTCACATCCACTTTCATAGGGAACTGCGTCGTGTTTTCCGGTGCAACAGCTTGGGAGTTTTCCGATTTCTTCATGAATTTTTCCTCCTGTGATTGATTTTTTTGTACAAAAAAACAGCCGCTTGGCTGTCATGGAGTGCTACAGATTCATAGTCTGGCCATTTTGCTGCTCCTGCTCGGGCGGTTGGAATGCAATCTCCTTGAAGCCGAACCGGTCGACATAGCAGAAGCTGCTACCGTTACTGTCATACAGCTCGATAACATCCGACATGGAGAGTGAATGACCTTGATAATCGGGCGGATGGTTCAGGTTGAATTTCTCATAGATGGCATCGAGGTTGTTGGTTTCCAACTGCCCGTCATACACCGCTTGGTAGTTATCCGGATTCGGCTCACCGAAGTGTTCCAGCAGTTCGTCATAACCTATAAACTTCATCATGATATCCACGTCCGGTTTAAGCTGGTGAATGCGGCAACTTTTCAGGATTGGAGAGCTTCCATCAATGTCGGTCTTGCCATTTGCCATTCTGTCGAACACGCCGCTTGTCCATTGAATTTCCAGTTTCTTTTTCTCTGAAAGGTAATCTTTTAATTCCTCGCACTGAAACATAGGATCAACGATTGCCTTGCTTCCCTCCACATAACCTGCAGTATTGCCGTAGAACAGGATGCGGTCGTTTTTAATCGTGATGCCATTCATTCAGATTCCTCCTTTCAATGGGTTCCCCATGGGGCCTATTCAAAATAGTACGTGACCGAATAGGTGATATTGCTCTTGTTGTACATGCAGTTGTGGTTGGTATAGTAGTAAAACTCCAGCTGTGAATACACGCCTGCGGTCAGCGTCCGGCTGAAGGTGATGCCGTTGGTGGTCGTTTGGTAGTCAAGCTGATCCCATACGCCTTTTTTCACGTTGTAGCCGCGCACCCGACCGTAGTCGCTTCCGCTGTGACCGCTTACCGGTGGAACGGTGAAGGTATACTCGGTGATGGTCGCGCCCGCAAGTCCTTGTTCAAGGATAACGGATTCAGGGCCGGTCAGCGTCATGCCGCCGCCATTGGTGCTATCCGCGACAAAGAATACGATAGCCGTCCACGGGGACTCCGCGCCTGCTGCGTCCACCGCTTTCACACGTACAGTGTTTTTGCCCAGTGGATAGGCGGATGTTTGAGACGGCCTGCCTTCCCATAAATAGGTGATGGCATCTCCTTCCGGATCAGTAGAGGATGCGGTAATAGTTACAAGCGTGTTGGGTGTGACACTGTTGCCGTTTGGCGTTCTGGTGATGACCGGGGTGCTTGGCGCTGAATTAGTAATGGTGAAGTTGATATCCGTCCAATCGGAATATGCGCCGTATGCATCCTTTGCCCTTACCTTGACGGTGTGGGAGCCTGCTGCATAATAGCCGTCTGCGCTCTGACTGCTGTATTCATAAATGACGGTATCTCCGTCGGGATCAGTGGATGAGACCGTGGAGTTTACAAGGAATTTCTGATCCTTGACGGTTCTTGTCATCGTTGCGCTTGCTGTCGGTTTATTGGGAGCGGTGTTGGTGATGGTTACGTTCTCGGAATGGGTGAATACTCTGCTCGCATCGTCCGTAACGCTGGCTGTCAGGGTATAGGTTCCGGTAGCGCCGACAGCGATGCTGCCGCCGTTGTTGTTAAGGCTGCCGGTATAACTTGCCGCACTGCCGTCCTTGGTCAGCGACCACACAATGCTTTTGCCCTCCAAGCCGGAGACGCTCTTCATGGAAACATTAAAGTTTGTACCAACATGAACGGAAGACGGGATCGTAAAAGAGCATTGTACAGTGGGTTTCACAGTAGCTGTTCCGGAAACAAAGGTAAAGCTGCGGCCATTGTCATCTTTTGCAGTTGCGATGAGTTTTACAATGATGGTCTTGTCCGTGCTGATACGCAGCTCACCACCATTGTTTCCGAGGGTGCCGGTCGCGTATTGGGTGTAGGGCACCGTAGTGCCGCCATCTACTGACATGCTCCAAATAATATTGAGGCCGTTCAGTTCACTCCCCGCAATAGTAACAGGAAGGGCTTCGCCGCTGTAAGTAAGCTGCGGCAGGCTGATCTGCATGTCAGGTATGGAATAGATGGTGATGGCTTTGCTTTCAGAAAAAGTCCTGCCAAGCACATCTGTCATGGTGACGATTAGCACATAGCTGCCTTTTTCTGCGAAGGTGATACTGCCTCTCTCATTGGAAAGGCTGCCACCGGCATAGTCGGTATAGGTAGCTGCAGTACTGTCGTTAGCCGATATCGTCCAAGTAGTGGTTAGATTTTCAAGGTCACTTCCGCTCACTGTCACAGCAACGGCTTCTCCCGCATAGGAAACCTGCGGAATCGTCAACTGAATTTCCGGTATCGAATAGACGGTGATTGCCCTGCTATCGTAGAAGGTTCTACCAAGGGTGTCAGTCATGGTGACAGTCAGCATATAGTTGCCTTTTGCTTTAAAGGTGATACTGCCACCATCATTGGAAAGGCTGCCACTGGCGTAGTCAGTATAGATAGCTGCAATACCATCGTTAGCCGATATCGTCCATGTAGCGGAAAGATTGTCGATATTATTACCGCTCACCGCCACGGCAATAGCTTCTCCTGCATAGGAGACCTGTGGAAGCGTCAATTGGATTTCCGGTATCGGATAAACGATAATTGCCTTACTCTCGGAGAAGGTTCTGCCAAGCACATCCGTCATGGTGGCGGTCATAACATAGCTGCCTTTTGCTTTGAAGGTAATACTGCCGCCCTCATTGGAAAGACTGCCGTTTGCATAGTCGGTGTAAGGATTGGTATCGCCATCGTCCGTTGAAATCGTCCATGCGACAGTAAGGTTTTCGAGATTGCTTCCGCTGACAGTGGCTGTAACGGCTTCCCCCGCATACGCGACTTCCGGCAGAGCAAGCTGTATTTCCGATATTGGATAAACGGTAACCGTACCGCTATAGGAGAAGGTTCTGCCAAGAGCATCGGTCATAGACGCGGTCAGGGTATATTCGCCAGCCTCGGTGAAGCGGATTTTTCCTCCCTGTGCGTTGAGCGTTCCATTCACATTCGTTTCAAATGGTACCGTTTTGCTGTTCTTTGTAATGCTCCATTCGATAGGCAGGACACCGATGTTTCCGGTGGTTCTGAGGTCGATTGTCCGGTCGGTGTAGGTTGACTCCGTCAACTCAAACCGAATATCCAGCACAGGATGCACCTCGATCTTGTCACCGGTTTCGAAGAGGAACACACGGCCTGTGGCATCGGTCACCCTTGCCACCAGCTCATACACTCCAGCATGCTTGAAGCGGATCGTGCCGCCGTCATTCTTCAGTTTACCGTCTACATAGGTGCTCCAATCTTGGAAGCCATAGGTATTGTCCACCAGCCACTCCACTGTCAGTCTGTCCATCTCAGTTGTTGTGGTATCAATCTTAAGGTTGGTATCGGTGTGTGCCGTGGCAGGCATCTGAAACGTAAGGCTCGGAACTGGATAAACAGTAACCGTCGATGTATAGCTGTAGGTTCTACCCGCTCCATCGGTAAAGGCTGCTTTCAGCACATATTTTCCCTTCTCCTTGAATCGGATGGTACCGCCGTCGTTGGTCAGGGTTCCCTCGATATAATCGTCGATGGCTGTCTCTTTATCTTCCTTGGTCAGCGACCATACCGCAATGGCAGTGTCAATGTTTTGGAAAGTCGCCTCTACAGTGACAGCCGTATCCGTATGGGTGATTTCCGGCAAATAAAAACCTGCGGCCCCAACGGGGTAAACTGTGGTAGTCGCTTTGGTTTCAAAAGCTCTGCCGCTTTTGTCTGTAACCTTGGCGGTTAATAAATACACTCCTTTTTGTTTAAAGCGAATTTTACCTACAGCATTCGTCAAACTTCCATCGATGGCATCGCTGATGGCAACCGCTTCACCGTTTTTAGTGAGACTCCACTCGGCAGTTAAGCCATCCATCTCGGTCAGGGAGGTGACAAGTTCGATGGAGGTGTCGGTGTGCGCAGTAGCCGGAAGCTCAAAGGCCACACCCGCAACAGGAAAGATCGCAACAGACTCGCTGTGGGTGAAGCTCCTGCCAGTGGCATCGGTAACGGTGGCGGTAATCGCATAGCTACCTTTCGTTTTAAAAGCAACCGTACCGCCATCGCTTCCGAGGCTGCCCTCAATGATACTTTCCAATTGAGCCACTTCGCCGTCCTTGGCTACCGACCATACAATATTAAGACCGTCTAACTTGGCGTAGGTTGCAATGGTAACCGTTCTGTCCGTATGGGTGTACTCAGGTAAATCAAAACTTACATCGACCACGGGATAGACTATGATGCTTTTGGTGCAAATGGTTTCTCTGCCGCCATAATTGACAGCGGTGGCGGTCAGGGTATAGCTGCCACTTTCCTTAAAGGTGATGGTACCGCCCTCATTAGTGAGGGAGCCGTCTATCGCTTTTGAAAGTTCAACGGCGGTTTGCGCTCCGTCTACAGCTTCCTTGGTAAGTGACCATGTGAGGCTTCCGGTGTATTTCAGAGTAGGAACTACATGGATTTCGGAGTCGGTGTGCGCCGTGGCTGGCAGCTCAAAAGCGACCTGCGCCCTTGGGTAGCTGATAGAACCGCCGCCTGATTCACTACCCGGACTGCTGCCAGAACTGTTATCCGAATTGCTATTACCCGGATTGTTGCTATCAGAACTGTTTCCAGAACCGTCATTGCCCGGATTGCTGCCATCCGAACTGCTTCCAGAACCACTATTGCCAGGACTGCTGTTATCAGAACTACTACCTGAATTGCTATTAGAGCTGCTGCTGGAATTTTCGCTTGTGTTGCTAGGAGAGGCTTTCTCTGTTTCGTTCTTTACTTTATTCTGTTTGTCGTCCTTTACTGCATCAGCCGGACGACTGGTGTTGCTGGGGCTGCTGGCATTGTCATGTCTACTGTCTATCAAATCGTCCTGATCCAGAATAGTGAGATTGCCCTTACCCGCATCGTCATCTTTGAGGGAGGTATTGTCTGCTGGATGCTTGGTTTCCTCCCCCCTATTTGAGTCGGGAAACATAAGCGTCCTCCCTACGTAGATGCTGCCGCAAAGCAGCAACAACAGAACAAGGACGACGGCACAGATTTTTTTACTTTTCTGTTCCATGGTTTTTCATTCCTTTCATAATTTTTTTATGGATATTTAAAGAGCCAAGGTCATTCCGTTGTTCTGACCTTGGCTCTATTCCATCTTTGCCATTATGCTTCACAGATTCATATTCATGCCGCCGTCCTGTCGCTCTGTTCGGAACGCCTCGATGACCTCCGTCGAAGGATGGATAATCTCACCTTTGATCATCTCGAACACGCAGAAGTCATTGCGGTCACAAATCATCACCCTATGCTGGTAATCCTTTTGCATTTCAATGTAGTCCATAACTTCTTTCTCATTACAGAGCCACACGCCTGCGGTATACCTGTCATCCGGCAGGAAGCTGTAGCCGCTGTACTTTGGTTCATGCTCCCGCAGGTCAAGCGCACCGCTTGGGCGAATTTGAGAAAGGTGCAGTTTGGCGGAGTCGGGCAGCAGTTCCGATTTCAGGATACCGAGGACATCACTGCGGTTCCACCGGACTCTTTCACCATTCGCGAGCGAAACCGTGAAGATGGAGCGCCCGATGGGATTGGGATTGCTGCCGTTGCCGCCCTTGCAAAAGTACAGTTGATGGCTGGCATCCTGATATTCCTGCGGCAGCGAGGGCAGCTTCAGCACAATGACCTTGCCAACGATGGGCATTGCATAGCCGATCTCGGTGCAGTCCTCATGAGTGAAAGTGATTCTTTCCGTCATTTTCTGATCCCCTTTCTGCGCTCCACAAGTTCAAGAATATGGGCGGCGATGGCGATCTGCGTTTCCTCTGGCATATCCTTAATGGCTGCTCTTATAAAAGCCTCTACCGCCTCTGGCGACTGGTCACCCACCTCAATGATGTCAACCTTTTTTGTGGTGACAACGCCCTTTTGAATACCCAGCCTGACAATGTCGCCGTAGTCCATTTCGGCGGCGGTGCGCAGCTCCTTGGGAATCAGGACGCGGCCTTTGCCGTCCAGTATCTTGTAGATGGGCTTTTCCTTACTCATGTGCAAACCCTCCGTTTCTCATGACCTCCCGAACTGTATCGGGATTGATACCGAGGTCAGCGAACAGCTCCCGCAGCTCATCGGGAAGGCTATCCAACAGGTCTGCCTCCATGATGACGACAGTACCCTTAGCACAGACCACTTCAAGGTCACTGTCCAAGGGTATTTGTGCCGCCTCCAGCAGCTCATGGGGCAGTGTGAGTTCATCTTCTTCGTCATCTTCGAGCGCAGCAATGCCGTTCGAGGTAAGGATAAATTCCTTGAAGGTGTTGGAGATAGAGCCGGTAGAGTCGCTGATGTACGCCAGCTTCACCGTGTCGCCGGACACAAGTCCCATGTCCCGCAGGAGCTGTGCAGCGATGGTAAGCTGCCCTTGCTGATCCACAGTGCTTTGGATTTCAATCATTTTCATAGTCTGTTCCTCCTTATCACCCCATAGCTGGGGCGCTATTCATATTGGGTATGGCATTTTTTATGCTGGCGGCGAAAGCAATCAGGCTTCTTACATCCCGTGCCGTCCCGTCCTCCAGCGCCAGCTCATAGCGTTTCAGTTCATCTGCTGATAACACCGACAGCTTTTCGGATAGGACATACAGGTCGTCTAAGGTTTCGCCCTGCTGCAGCTTCCCACTGAGACCTATTTTGCTGCAGCTGTATTCCACGGCAATTTTCACGCCGATGAGCTGTTGGTTTCTTTTGATCCGCTGCAGAGCTTCCTCCACATATTCATTGTTGTTAGGTATATTACAAGTCATAGGAGATATCCACAGCGGCGTTTGAGTCATACTGTAAACTTTTATATTAATCATTAGCACCTCCTGTACATGTTTGTGAAGTCATATCAACCGGCTTGTTCATCCAGTCTGTGTCGATATCAAACAGCCCCATCTGCATCGGGATATCCCGCATACGCTCCGCGGTGTCGTAGTTGGATATAAAGATTTCCGCATACTCGCAGCCGCTGTCATACCGCTGCGCGAGATTGTTGATGCGGGTGACGGCTTCGATATGGTATCCCTCATACAGCTTGCGGATATATTCACAGTCGTTGTAGGACACCAGCCAGTTGCCTTTGCATTGTGTCAACGTATCCCGAAGACGCACATGATCCTCCTTTTTAAATTCCACCTGATAGTGATCCTCGGTTTCAAAATACGGCGGATCGCAATAAAAAAAGGCGTTGTCCCTGTCGTATTGACGGATCAACGCCTCGAAGTCTTTATTCTCAATAACCGTGTTAGCGAGTCTGCGGTTTGCCTCCCATATGAGGAAGAAGCATTTACGAACATCGAAAGGCTGACAGCCATATGAAGTGCAGCCGCTGCCGTAGCTGTAACGAATCAACTTGAAGAAGGAGGCGGCACGCTTTACATTAGTAACCTCAGCATTTTCAAGGAGAATCTCCTTGATCACTTCAAATTCAATCGGGGAGAGATTGTGCTGGGCTAACTCCAGTTCTTCTTTTAAGTAGTCGCGGTTGAACTCCCCCTTGTCTATAAATTTTCTGATGACGACGAACTCATCTCTGGAATTCATCGGGAGGAAACCGAGTTCTTTTAAAAAAGCAAGAGTGCGTTCTTTCACGCAAAAGAATAGGTTGGCAAGATTTGAGTTAAAGTCGTTGTAAACCTCCATGACGGTATCGGGCGGCCTGCCGAAAAGCACCCAGCCTCCGCCGCCAAAGACCTCGATGTATCGTCCGAACTCCTTGGGCAGCCTAATGTAGATGAGTTGTCGCAGGGCTTTTTTGCCGCCCACCCAGCTGATGATGCTGTTCAATACTCATCACCTCCTTGGCCTGCTGATCCTGTCCATATAGGTTCGCAGACAGGTTCCATCCGGATCCCAGCAGATGAAGCCGACACGAGGATAGGGGCAGCCTTCGCACCTGACAGTGTCTTTGGGAAGAGGGACGGTAAAAATTTGTCTTGGCGGCGCAGGATCACTGCCGCCTTTTTTCCTTTCTGATTTTATATCTGAGTTCATGTTTCAGCTCCTTTCTGGCAACAAAAAAGACACCGCCTTTTCAGATAGCGCCTCATGGGTGATTGCCCTTGTGTATTCCGATTCAAATTTTTGTTTTATATCATCTGCTGCCCGATAGACGGTCGGCAATATTCCAGCACCAGTTCTTTTTCATTGCGGCGGACAAGGCCATACGCGGTACTGTTGACGCCGTCCTTTTCCATCATGGTATAGCCGTAATGAGTGAATTCAAGGTACTTGAAGGCAATGTCATCCGGCTTCAGTCCGGAGGCTTTCAGCAGCGCCAGCTTTCCAAAGTCCTCCGGCGAGGACATCTCCGGATAAAAGTCGAAGCAATTAAGGTTTTGCGTGAGGTCAAGGGTGTGGTCGATGTCTGTGCAGTCTGTGAATTCAAGGACAGCCTTATACTTTGACAGCATGCCTTGACTCTCCAGTTCTTTGATTCTGTCCGCAAGGATACTGATTTTTTCAATGTCCTCGGAGAAGGAAAAGTTGTTATCCAACCGGGGAATGATACTTTCGCTCCTTGCGATGATGCAGTCGTCAAGGCTGGTCGCTTTTAAATAGCGGAGAGCCTCGCTGATTTCTTCCGGTGAAGCAGGAAGGGCAAGACATTGACCCCCATTATTTTTCAATTCCTCTACACCGTTTTCCAAAAGCAGATTAAACACATAATCGTTTCCTGCTGACTGCTCCGGCAGTTGGGAACCATCATATACCTGTTTCAAGTTCTCAAAATCTTTGACCACATAGTGGCTATCCATATAGACACCGCCCTCTGCTTTCCGCTGGATGCGTCCGACTTTTTCCAGATCGATAAACTCCAGAATTCCCTCCATGTATTCATCCGGAATCTCATTTACCGCATCAACGAAGCCGTTGTCGAGATAAAATTCACCTAACTCCGCATCGTTCTTCACGGGAACACACTGGATATCGTCCATATTATAGGTGATGTTGATGAGCGTCTGCATGGTGGGTGGCGTTTTCTCCATTTGGACGAGACCCTTAAAGGCAATTTTCTGCCAGTCCTCCATTTCTTCCAGCCGGGAGGCAATAAAGTTCAGCTCGTCAAGCGACGGATTTTCAGGAATGAAGTCAATGTACTCCCCCTGATTGTTGTAACACTCTACTATTTTAAATGGCTGACTGGCGGTAATTCTTGCACGTTCCATCGCGTCCTGCATCTCGTTTTGATTTGCTGGGAGCCGGAGGTATGCGCCAGTATAGGCGGGGCTGTCGTAAAAATCGGCCCGCATCAGGGTTATGGTCATTACTTTTTGTATCTCAGACACTTTCTTTTCCTCCTATCGATAAAATAAAAAAAGCGCCTTTCAGTTCTTAAAACAAAAGGCGCTACATGAAGTGCTGTCCTTGATCGGGATATAGGATGGTGAAGGTGGCATCCTGCAATGATGTAACCTCATCACTGCTAATAAATTCCGGATGTGATTTGATCCATTCCAGATCCTCGGCACCGGCATTTTCGCTTTCACCGTCACCGTAGATGTAAGGGTTAACCGTGACATTGATATATTCGGAGCCGCCGCAGTCCTCCACAAGCTCTTGGTAGAGGTCGGAGCCTTCCACGTCCTCGCGGTCAGGTATGCCTCCCATCAGTCCGCTGTCACTGATGCCAGTGCTGGTTTCCAGCTCCACCATGGAAAATATCTTGCTCATTTACATTCCTCCTCTCGTTTGCGTATTGCATCCGAGGTCAGGCTCACTATTTTGCTTCAGCTCCTGCTCAGGTTTGATGAAGAAATTTTCACTGTTCCAGAAACTGACGTAAATTTCACCATCCTCGACTTTAATAGGCCGCTGCTCAAACCCCTCTCCGTAACCATCAGAATACTGTCCGGTAAAGTAATCGGTGAGTACTTTAATTTCAGATTCAGTCAGTTCACCTTTAACCTCGGCCACCATGACACCCCATAGCTCGCCGTTCCATTCCTCAACAGTCGGATTGAGACTGTAAATCTTTTCGGCCAGCACCTTATCCTCGTCAAAATAGACCATCAAGCCGCGGTCACCCTCGCTGGGAAGCTTTTCTTTTTCGATGGCCGCAAGAATTTCATCTTTGTAATACAATGCTTCTGCCGATGAGAGTTTTTCAAGCATATCGTCTGCACTGCATTCGTAATACTCATGGGACGGATAAGAATTTATAGTCAAGGGACTAAAAAATTTAAGAGTTTGCATGTGTTTTCCTCCTTGTCATATTTTATTGGTTTTACACTGCTACAGGAGCTTGAGTCATTTTTCTCGAGTTAAATGGATTACATTTTTGTCCTTTTTTATTTTTTTGACAATACAAAAAACGGCTACACTTTTTTCAAAATGTAACCGTTAGTTTTTAAATTGTTATTTAGTTTTTTGTTTCGCTAAAGGTTTCAATACTTTTCTACATCATGCTTAAGTAAAGGTTTATAAGATATTTACCCATTCGCCTTAGTCTTTTTATAAAATAATCCTTACAACAATTGCACCTACATATCAAGCCGCTATAATTATTTCATGGATAATCCCTTATCTATTGCATCCTGAATTATTTGATGGCAGCACTTGCCTAATGGATTTTTATTCTGACATTGTGAGTTGCTCATTGCTCCAGTAACCTTTAGAACCTCTTTCATTTTAGTAGCACCATCTTTCACGACAGCATTTATAACTTGTTCCTCCGTTACTTTACTACAGTAACAGGCATATTTAGGATTAGCGTCTTTCTTAAACCATATTGGTACCCTTACTTGCTGTTTATTAAATTTGATATTGGATTCTGTATTGTAGTACGTAATATCACATTCCTCACTCATACATAGAAAATAATCGTTGTCGCCAACTTGCTCCATTAGCTCGTCAAGTACCATATGCATTACAGTAATATTTTTTACAAGAGTACCTTGTTTTTCACATACAGGACACAAATTAGTTTTTTCTATTTCAGAACGAGATTCTATTGTATTTCCACAACAACTTTTATTTAAAATTTCTTTTCTCATTGTTTAATTTTCCCTCCCATGATTCATTTTTTCATTCCACATTATTTTATACACATTAGTTCTCTGATTTTAAAATCCTTTAACTTTGTATTTGAATGAGAGGTACAACATTTTTCTTAACCAGAGCCATAATTTTAAAGTTCATCAGTGGATTAGCGTTTTTAAGTGGATAAAACAGTGTTTCATTTTATCCTGGCAAATATCAATATATTGCGACATACATCTTAAGCACACACTATATATTGTGGTTTTTATGTTCTCTCTTTAAAGTTCATCAGTACCACTGTCTCCACGTGCATCGTCCACGGGAACATATCCACCGATTGCACACTATCCACCCCATATCCTCCAGCCGTAAGCCCGCCAATATCCCGTGCCAGGGTTCCCGGGTCACAGGACACATAGATTATGCGCTTGGGATTCAGCTCCAGTAAGCGCTTCAAAACGTCCGCATGCAATCCGGCTCGTGGAGGATCTAAGACCACCACATCCGGTTGTTCTTCTATCTTCATCATACGCGACTCGACTTTCCCCTTCAGGAATTCGATATGACCAATCGCGTTGTTGTTCACGGCATTCCGCATGGCATCTTCAACCGCAAACGGGTTTTCCTCGATGCCTGTAACTTTCTTTGCCTTTCGAGCTAACGCCAAGGCCAGCGTCCCTATTCCCGAATAAAGATCCCATACAGTTTCTTCTCCGTTCAGAGCAGCTACTGCCAAAACCTGGGCATAGAGGACATCCGTTTGCAACGAATTGACTTGCAGAAACGACAGTGGAGACACCTCAAAGGTCATGTCGAGAATCGTTTGACTAAACGATTCGTCTCCCCATATCAATTCTAAATTTCCTCCTAAATCATTTCCTGTGCCAATCCCCCATACAGAACGCAACCCTTCCTGAGAAAGAGCCTTAAAATAATCCGAATTTTCTTCTGGAGAAAGAACTTTAACTGGAAGTCCCTCTAAGAGTAAGAGGCCTTCCCCCTTTCTGTTCTCACGAAAGGTTAATGTGTGTATTTCAGGATACCCATCGGCTAA
Organism: Desulfosporosinus metallidurans; assembly: GCF_001936615.1. Lineage (GTDB taxonomy): Bacteria > Bacillota > Desulfitobacteriia > Desulfitobacteriales > Desulfitobacteriaceae > Desulfosporosinus > Desulfosporosinus metallidurans. The sequence continues at coordinate 6,238 of NZ_MLBF01000027.1, read as the reverse complement.
AAACTCCTCAGTCAGTCGAATCCACCGATTCATGCGCTCACTTAAGAGGAGGCAATCTTGAAAGTGAACAAGAGACTTTGATTTTTCCTTGTAATAGCCTAATTCCCCAGTTGGTTCACGGTGGAGACGTGCTTTATTTCGATAGCGCCAAGGGTACTCCATTCCAAGCGTCGGTTTGACCTCTACCTTTAGTTTCCCAATTCTAGTGAGTGCATCCTCCACCCAGCGTTGCTTCCACTGAAGGGTCTGTTTGTAAGTCATGTGCTGCAACTGACAGCCACCACACCCTTCAAAAACAGAACAAGGAGCATCCATGCGGTCAGGAGAACGATTGATAATCTTCTGTAGCCGAGCCCGTTGATATTTCTTTTTGGCGTCAAAAACTTCAACCTCTCCAGTTTCTCCCGGCAGAAGTCCCGGCACGAATGTGGCGATGCCGTTCATATACCCCACCCCAGAACCATCTGATAGGAGACGGAGACATTCTACTTCTAAATTTGAATTTTCTTCCCGAGTATTCGTATTCCGATAATTGTGGTTTAACTTCTTATTATTCATATTGTCTCCTTCTTTAACCATTAAAAACGCTGAATCAATAACGCAACCGCCATTAAACTATTCCAAGTTCCATGGGCCACGATCGAAGGCCAAATACTTGACGAGCGCTCGTACAACCAAGTGAGAACGACCCCACCAATAAATAAAGGTAGAAACCGAACTAGATCAAAATGCAACGTCGCAAAGAACAGCCCTGTCAACAGCATTCCTTTACCTTTGCCAAGAGCTCGACGAAGCGGTGGGTAGATTAATCCCCGAAAAAGCATTTCTTCCTTAATTGGGGCCACGATGCCACCGAGAATTGTGAGCAGACTAAATTCCCAATAGTTTGCCCCGTTAACCGCTTCTGCAAAACTCTGTGGAGGAGGAGTTCCTAATAAATGTGTCAAAGCATTTCCCAAAATTCCGATTCCCAAAAACAAAAGCACTCCCACGACAAACCCTAATACAACAAATCGTTTGCGTGGTTTGACAAAGCCAAGTTCAGAAAACGGTCGGTGTATGAGGCGCAGAAATAACGCGATCACTATAAAATAAAGCAACACATCCCCAAGACCGACCCCGATAAAGGATAAAATTCCACGCGTCGAATCCAAAATTCTTGGTGTTTCCAACCAACCGAGAGGATACTCGATTAACGTCACAATGGCAATCAGAAAAAACCCTTGCCAAATATTCCAGACTGGCTTTCGTGGTGGAATCCGCAGGTCAATTTTTTTGCTTTTGCCCATTTCATTCATCCTTATCTTAAACAGTTTCAAAACGCACTAATCATTCTCTTCAATTCTACTGGGTAAATCAAACATTGTCCATAAGATACAAAAAGAAGGAGCTCTAATGATTTATAGAGACTCCCCTCTCAACCTATTTATACATCTATGCCTTCCGACGCCAAATCTTAAGTTTTCTTGCCTCAGCGATCAATTTCTCTCTAAAGTCAGGGTGCGCAATTGAAATCAAAGCTTCAGCCCGTTGCCAAGTCGACAACCCTTTAAGATTGACCTTTCCATACTCTGTAACCACAAAATGAACGGTTGTCCGAGTATCTGTTATCACTGAGCCCAGTGTCATAAGCCCTTTAATGCGGGACTGAACTTGCCCCGGTTTATCTTTATAGGTGGAAGGTAAGCAAATAAAACTTTTACCTCCTTTAGAATTATAGGCTGCTTCTACAAAATCAAGCTGACCACCTGAACCACTCATCATATTAGTCCCAGCCGATTCAGAACAAACTTGACCTGTCAAGTCGATCTCCAAACAACTGTTGATGGAAATCAATTGGTCGTTTCGCGAGGCATTACAGGGATGATTAGTGTAATCCACAGGATATGCGGCTAAAACTGGATTATTTTTCATGAAATTATAGAGTTTCTGTGTCCCAGCCGCGAAGGAAAAGGTGATTCTTCCCCGGTCTAATTGTTTGCACGATCCGTTAACTTTTCCTGCCCCAACCATATCTACAAATCCATCGACCAACATTTCCGTGTGAATTCCCAAGTTTTTTAGATTTGATTCAGCAATCATCTGTCCTAAGGCGTTCGGCATCCCACCAATTCCCAATTGAATACAGGCCCCATCCGCAATTTCAGGTAGGACATAGGCAGCAATTTTTTTATCAATTTCAGTGGCGGGGGCCGAAGGTAATTCAGGAAGTCCACGGTGCCCTCCTTCTACTATATAATCCACCTTTGAAATATGGACCATATGGTCATACCCACCATGGACACTGGGCATATCTTCATTAACCTCTACGATGACGACACGAGCCTTTTCAATCGCTGCCGCATAGTGAGAAATAGTGACCCCAAAACTAAAATACCCATGTTCGTCCATTGGTGCAACCTGTATGGCCACGACATCCGTCTGTAAATTCTCGCGGATCCACCGAGGTACCTCTGAATATTTGATAGGAATGTAATACGCCTGACCGTTTTGAACCAATTTTCGTTCTCGCCCACTGAGGTGCCAACTATTCCAGGTAAAATGTTCTCCCATTGGGTCACTATCCAAAATAGCCAACGGTTTGAGGAGCACGGCTCCGCGTATATTCACATCATGGAGTTCTTCTGTTCGCCGAGCCAAAGCTTCCTCTAATAAGCTTGCCATACTTGCCGCCCAGCAAAATTCAACCCAGTCTCCACTGCGGACCACTTTTACGGCTTCATCGGCAGAAACACACTTGTTGCGGTACTCATCTACGCGCATAGATATCTTCCCTTCCTACTCTTCTATTGAATCACCCCACCCCTTAACACGTGCATTCTACGAATGCTTGGATGTCCTTTTCTGGTGTAATCAAAATTGCCTCTGTACAGGCTTGCACTTCCTCGAAGGTTAATCCCGGTGCAATCTCTTTGAGAACCAGACCCTTGGGAGTCACTTCGATAACTCCCATATCAGTGACAATAAGATTGACTTGTTTTGCTGCCGTTAAAGGCAAAGTACACTTCTTTAGGACTTTTGCACCACCATTTTTAGCAGTATGCTCCATGGCAACAATAACTCGTCGTGCACCCACTACTAGGTCCATTGCTCCCCCCATTCCAGGCACCATCTTGCCCGGAATCATCCAGCTGGCTAAATTTCCCTCTTCATCTACTTGAAGAGCTCCTAACACCGTAGAATCCACATGACCGCCCCGGATGATGGCAAAAGACATGGCACTATCAAAGCTGCTTCCACCCGGTAAGATGGTAGCATATTGCCCTCCGGCATTAACTGTATCAGGATCTTCTTTTCCTGCCTCCGGAATAGGACCAACACCCATATAGCCGTTTTCTGACTGTAGAATAATTTTTATCCCTTCGGGCAGGGCGTTTGCTACCTTAGTTGGGATTCCGATTCCTAGATTGACGACATCTCCGGTTTTAAATTCTTGAGCTACTCGTTTTACTAGCCATTCTATCCTTGCTTCCTTATCCAATGTTGGTCACCTCCCGTGGCTGTTTCTGAACTAAAAAATCCACAAAGATCCCTGGGGTCATGACTTCGTCCGGGTCGATTTCCCCGACTTCAACGATATAATCCACTTGAGCGATAACCATATCAGCAGCCATTGCCATTAAGGGATTAAAATTACGAGCAGCTCGACGATATACGAGATTTCCGGCCTTATCCGCCTTATAGGCATTTAATAAAGCTACATTAGCGCGCACAGGGAGTTCTAGAAGATACTCCGTACCATTGACAACAAGCTTCTGCTTCCCGTCTTCCACAATTGTACCAATCCCAGTTGGCGTTAAAATTCCTCCTAAACCCGCTCCTGCTGCCCGAATTTGCTCGACTAACGTACCTTGGGGCACCAACTTTACATCAAGCTCGCCCGCCGACATTTGCTTCCCCGTTTCTTTGTTCGTGCCAATGTGGGTGGCAATCAACTTCCCAACGCATCGTTGTACGATGAGTTGGGACATCGCATCTCCGAGAATACCCGTATCATTAGCGATGAGGGTCAGTTCTTTTGTTTCTTTCTGGCAAATTCCTTCCAGTAGTTGTCCGGGTGCTCCACATCCAATAAACCCTCCGACCATTATGGTCATCCCATTCTCAATCTTACTGATTGCTTCTTCTAGACTTATTACTTTAGTCATTTCTCAATTTCAACCTCCCTCAGACTGAGCCGCATTTCCGCCGACTCTGCAACTCGCGAGATTCCTAATTTCTTGCATTTGCGCAAAAGGGTGGAGATGTCGATACCGAGGGCCCGTGCGGCAGGACCGAGGTGATTATATTGCTGGAGAGCTCCTTCGATTAATAACCGTTCTGTAACAGCCACTGCCGCTTTCAGCGGAATAATTTTTCGCTCTTTAGGATGTGCAGGGTCGGTATCTAACAGAATCACAGCCTGATTCGCGCGCCGAATCTTCTCTGGCAAATCTGCCTTCTCAATTAGACCAGTCTGACTAAGGACGACTAATCGTTCCACGACGTTCTCCAGCTCACGTACATTGCCAGGCCAAGAGTATTCGTATAAGCTGTCCATGGCTTCTGGGACAAAACTCAGACTGCGATGATATTTCTGACAAAATCTTTCTAAGAAGGATAAGGTCAACCCAAAGATATCCTCTTTTCGTTCCCTCAGAGGCGGAATAGCGACCGGTATCACATTAAGTCTGTAATAAAGATCCTTTCGAAACGTCCCCTCATCCACCATCTTCTCAAGATCTCTGTTGGTGGCACACACGAACCTAATGTCCATCTCTAGTGGCACGGTTCCTCCGACGCGCAGTATTTTATGGTCCTGTAAGACACTCAGCAGTTTGACCTGAAGAAACAGGGGTAACTCACCGATCTCGTCCAAGAAGGCTGTACCATGATTGGCCTGATCCAACAATCCCGATTTGCCCTCCCGTCTTGCCCCTGTAAATGCCCCTCCCTCATAACCAAACAATTCAGATTCAATTAATGAGGAGGGAATGGCACTGCAGTCCACTTTTATAAACTTCCCTTTATTACTACGACTACTGTGCTCGTGGAGCAGAGAGGCAATTAACCCTTTTCCTACCCCTGACTCGCCGTAGATCAATACTGTTGCGTCAGAATCGCCGATCCTAGGCAGTTCATCTAAAATACTTTGCATTTTGGGGTCGCGAACCGTTATTTTCTGGGTGGCATTGGGCACTGTAGGACTATAATTTCTTATAATTTCTCTGTATTGCTTGTTGAGTTGCTTTGCACGTTTCAATTCATCTTTTAATGTGTTAAGTTCGCTTAAGTCACGCACTTCACAAACCACGTTAATCAAGTTGCCCTCTTCGTCAAAAGATGGGTTACCGGTTACTAATGCCTCGCAACCACTTGGAAATAGAGTCACCTTAGACACACGCTGCCCGCTACGAATAACCTCAAGAGACGCGGATTCCGATATAAAATTATCGTCTATAAGCGTTCTGACGTTCCGCCCCACGACATTTATAGGAATCCCTGTAATACGTTGAAAAGCTTCATTATGAGCAGTGCAGTACCCCTCCGAATCGGTAATATAGATACCATCACTAATTGAGCTTATCATCGCCCGAAACGTCATTTCCAAACACTGGCTCATCTCTTTATCCCCCCCTACTCCATCCAAACCAGCAATGCAGAGAGGCAGACTCCTTGTACAACCTAATCAATCTGCAGTAACGCAGTCTGCCCGTAAACTTATTTCCACAGTTTGCTCCACTTGTACTTCTAACTTAGTGAGTGAACCACCTAGTCGCATGGGAAGAAGGGCAAGAGAAGATGTATCAAGCAGGAACAAAATAGACGTCAGTGGGTTTGAACTGGCTCAATCGTTTGAACTTCGCCTTAATATCCATGCCAATTTTCACATCTTCCGGAGCTACTCCGATCAGACGGGATAAAAACAGGGTGTCAACCCCTGGCCATTCGACCATAATGAGGGTGAAAGGGGTTTCTGCCAGAAACTCTTGCCCTCCAAAATAACACGTTGTATAGGTATGCACTTTCCCTGTCAAGGGGAGCTGCATCCATTCTGTCTCCGCTCCACAGGTCATGCAGTGACTCCTCGGGGTCGCAAACGTACCGCCACACTTTGTGCATTTACTTCCTTTGAGTTCTCCTTTTGCTAAACCTTCAAAAAAGGGTGAGTCTTGGGCATAACTATGGATATAATCCACTTCATAGTGGTATTTCATAACGATGGGATCTACGTTATAAAGTACACATCCTTGTTCGA
>NZ_MLBF01000026.1 GCF_001936615.1 Desulfosporosinus metallidurans | reverse complement strand
TTTTTTCTTTATAATTTTAGGCTTTCTATCAAAACGATGGAATATTTCAATGGGAATTGTTTGATGCTAAAGAAAAAGTGTTAGAAATGGAGTGGACTCGGATGCAGAAAAATAAATATTATGGCAGCACGATTTTCCGGGTCATTAGGGGATATAAAAAACCCATACTGGTTGGGTTCTTTTTGGGTGTCAGTTTGGTTTTGGGCGCAGTCCTTGTGAGTCAAGTTGTTGGGAATGAAGAGAAACCTATCATCCGTGCGAGTGACCAGGTACCAAGTGAACCAAACCAACTTGGAGAAAAAACACAGCAACAGATCACTAGTGAACCAGACTTGATCTTTGGAAGCGCAAATGATCCTCCCAACGCGGTTCCTGATCTTAAGGCTACCCGTTTTACCGTTCTTTTGGTCGGGGTAGATCGCCGGATTGGAGAAACATCGCTTGGCAATACGGATTCACTATTAGTAACCAGCGTGAATACTAGAAACGGTAAAATTGCCCTCCTTTCCATTCCCCGGGACACTCAAATAACGATACCTGGTTATGGACAGAACAAAATTAATGCCGCTGCACGAGTAGGTAAAGGACTTAAAACGACTACCGCTCTGATCGAAGGTTTAATTGGACAGACTATTGATGGCTATGTTCTTACGAATTTTTCAGGGTTCAAATCAATTATCGATACCCTAGGGGGAATAACTCTTACGGTTGAAAAAGATATGTATTATCTTACTGGAGACGCGACAGATGGTGTAATTAATCTAAAGAAAGGGACACAACGTTTAAATGGAGCTCAGGCTTTGCAATATGCAAGGTTTCGCAATGATGCCTTTGCGGACATATCAAGAACGTCACGGCAACAGGCCGTTCTAAAAGCCATGGGGAAGGAATTCATGCAGTTAAAGACAGTTCCTAAGTTGCCTTGGCTTATCCCACAAATGTCCAAATCCGTGGAAACAAACCTTTCAGTAAATGAGCTATGGTCTCTGACGAATGTTCTGCTGCGTAATGAAAAGCCGGAGATTTCTGCCCAAACTCTACCAGGCGATTTTCTCACCGAAAACGGTATCAGTTATTGGAAAGTTAACCCACTGAAGTCACGCGCTATTGTGAAAAGGCTTTTTGAAGAGGGAAAGACGACTTCTGTGTTTTTCAAGTAGGGAACTTCGCGTTAAAGAACTTAGCGTTACAACACTCACTTGCTTGATCTCGCCAACCGCTCCGCGTATGCAAGCGCACTTGAGTCAAGTTTGGTAACTGCTCGATCAAAGAAGATTCGCTTTTGCAAGCGCAAAGTTATGGGCTAGGGGATTATTGAAACTGCTTAAAAAGGTCGAGAGAAAAATGAGTAAGATCTGTGAGGACTAAGTCCGCTTGTTTTAAGGATTGCTTCGTTGCAGCGGCAGGATTAGGGACTCCAATGCACCAAAGTCCTGCCGCTTTGGCGGACTGGACTCCTACATCAGCGTCTTCGAAAACCACGCCTTCGCTAGGGAGGATTCTTAGACGTTCAGTAGTTAGGCGGTATGGTTCGGGATCTGGTTTGCCTACTCGAACATCTTCTCCACAAACCGTTATTTCGAAGGCGTCTAATAGGCCTAATCGTTTTATGACCATCTCAACCCTTGGGCGGGAACCCGAAGAAGTCAGGGCCAGGCGGTATCCGTTCGATTGCAGGGAGCGGATCGTTTCGGGGACACCGGGCATTGGTTGAATGACCTCGTTAATCATCGAGTCGGCAAAAAGGGCTTGCTTGCGTAGGATGAGCTCGGCTATGGGTACAGAGAGGTTTAGTTCTTGCCGAATTCGTTCCAAAATGTCATTTTCTCTGAGCCCAGAGGAGTTAAATCGGAGGTCTTGAGAAAGGGCATCAAAGGAATAACCATAATCTATGCAAATTTGACGTTCTGCGTCTTTGTGGATTATCTCTAGATCGATAATAAGTTCGTCTAAATCAAAAATTGCGGCTCGGATCATTTATGTTTCTCCTTTCGGCGGAATTACAAGATTCAATCAAAAGTGTAACATCGATTGGGCTTAAATGCGAGGAATCCAGTCTTTATTATGGTATAGTAATAAAGTCGGATATCCATAAGAACGGCACCATGGGCGGAGGAGATTGGTGGATGGAAGAGTTTTGTATTACTTCACACTGTATCGAAAAAATTCAGGAAGGAGAGCCACATCTTGGAGTAGAGGAAGGTTTTAAATTCTTTGTGCTGGACTTTAAAGAATGGGATCAGGTACCATCCTTATTGTCTGAAGATAATCTCTCGGAATGGATTCAACACCTGCGTGAGCGAGAAACTGAGGAGTCGAGAGGGAGAAGCAAAGAAGGATCTATAATTTTTCGTCCCCATTTTGATCGGTTGAGGACGAATGTTCATTATGTTTGTTTTAGAGATATTGATGAGCAAGGGAAGGAACGTCCAGTTCGCATCTTTCTAACTCCCAAGGCCTTTGTTTTGTTAGAATGGAACGGTATGTCATCAGAGCGTTTGGACGAATGGGCCCAACAGGGTATTCTGTCAAATCCCCTAGAGCTGGCTTGTGCCATAGGTTTAAGAGTGTTGCGTCACCATCAGAAACGTTTGGATATCATTGAAGACCAAATGGATATTCTGGAAGAGGAGATTCTGACTGCCCCCCGTTCCTGGCAATTAAAACGAATTATTGCCTTGCACCGCCGAATTTTGGGCTTGAAACGATCTTTGAATGCCCATAGCAGTATTTTTGAGCGTTTCAAGAATATCGAAAAAGCAGTGTACGGGGATCTCCAAGAGGAATTAATATTTGACATGAGGCGCGCTATGGATCATGTTCATCAAACACATGAAATGATTGAGAGTCTAAGAGAAGCATATCAAGCAGCCATTGATAATCATGCCAATGATATTATGAAGTTGTTGACGCTTTTAGCGACCATACTGTTACCGATTACTCTGTTGACCGGTTTTTTTGGAATGAACTTTGAAGTCATGCCCTTGCTTCATACAACTTATGGTCTTAGTGTGTTTTATGGATTATCTGCTCTTATTGTTTTAATCGTCATGGCATATTTTTGGAAGAAAAAGTGGCTTAACTAGTAATGTGCAAAACTAGTCGTGTGCTCTTGTCATTTTAATTAAATGGTTATATACTATATAAGGTTGTTAGAAGGCGAATTTTTTGGAGGGTGCACATTGGAAAAGCTACTTGAAAAGTTGAAAGAATACTTACATATGGAAACGGAGATTCCTTTTGAGGAGTTTTCGGAGTACTATCGCAATTTAATTGCGGAACTGAATCAGACCTTTAATGAGCTTGATCAAGAGGCTCGTGTAAAAGCTCTTTATATTTGTTCGATAGTACAGTCAAATGCAGATGCTAGAGCTAAAACGAGTAAAGTTAATGCTAAAACGTTCAAAAAAATAAGTGCAAAATGTGCTTTTTGGACGGATGCAATCAAGTTTAATCTGGGTAAAAGCGGTATGACTTCTCAGGAGATTGAACAAGCAACTGAAGAAATTAATGATAGTATCTAATTTCAGATCATTTTTTGATAGGACATTAAGCTTTAAAGGCTTGATGTCCTATTTTTATCACAGTACTTTATTATGCAATAAAGTACTGTGATATGGTTCGATGTATGTGACTGTGACTGTGAACTGGGTGCGGACAAAATTTAGTTATCGTTGCCTGAAACAATTTGACTCCTTCTAACGTAATAGAGGTGTAGACAAAAAAATATCAGAACTTATTAGGAGGAACGAACATGACAGACAGATTATACCGTTCGGTACAAGAAAAGATGATTGGAGGAGTTTGCGGAGGACTTGCCGACTATTTTAGTGTTGATGTAACCTTGGTTCGACTCATTGTTTTAGTTGCGACGTTTGCCGGAGGTGTAGGCTTTTTGGCTTATTTGGCCGCCTGGGTGATTGTTCCCGTAAATCCTGCGGAACAGGGCGTTCATACGGAGCATCATAAGCGTGATATAGGGAATGTTGTCCAGGAAATGGTCTCAGATGTAGAAGTGGCGGCTAAGGGGATTGGTAGACACGAGAATCATGAAAATCGCTCGAAATTTGCCGGTGGAATTTTGGTGACATTAGGAGTTCTCTTTCTGCTTGAACGGTTGCTCCCGCACTGGTTCGATATGAGTAAAATGTGGCCTCTTCTTCTTATTCTTATAGGTCTTGCAATTATTTGGCGGGGGGGTAGAAAATGAGAAGAACTTTTGATTCTGTAAGCCGTGGGCTGCTTTTGATGGCATTGGGGGTTGTCTTCTTCCTGCTCAACTATGGAAAATTGTCATGGAATTTTTGGCTGAACGTCGTTGAACTATGGCCATTAATTCTTATTTTAGCGGGAATCGGGTTGCTGTTTAGCCGTCGAATACCGTTTAGTACTGTTTTGCTGGTTTTTCTCCTGAGCATGGTTGGATATTCCTTGGTGGTGGGAGATACGCCTGTACCTAGGCAAATGAATATCCCGTTTAACAGTGGGACTACCGTAACTAAGCCCATAAATGTATCGTTACCTTCGAATGTAAAGAAAGCACAGGTTAATCTGAATTTGGGGGGATCTCAGATTCAAATACGGGCCCTTGATCCTGGGAACAGTGAACGCCAACTTATAACGGGAAGCTATGAAGGAAAAAATCAGGGTTCCGGGCAAGGGACAAACGGATCGGGTGTTAGTACCCGGTTATCAGGAGACACTCTAAATGTTACACTGTCTTCCCCTACATGGGGAAGAAATGCAAATATGAGTAATCAGAACGATTTAGAACTAAACTTATCAACCAAGGTACACTATGATTTCGATATTACCGCCGGTGCGATCGACGGGACAGTTGATTTAAGCCGTCTTCCGGTGGATAATCTTAAAATTGGAACTGGAGCTAGTAAGTTCGAACTCCAATTTGGAGACATGGGGGTTTCCACCCAAGGGAAAATTGACAGTGGCGCTTCTAAATTAACGTTGGTCGTTCCCGAAAATGTAGGGCTGAAAATTCGATTAAACGGAGTGGCTACAAGTACGAATTTCATGGGCTCAGGGTTATTACTAGAGGATAAGACTTGGGTCAGCTCGAACTTTGCTCAAGCGAAGACAAAAATCGATTTAGAGATTTCGACAGCTGCAGGATCTGTTCAATTAGAACGACCAAATCTCAGTATTCAATAGTTAGGGTTTACATTCAGCTTGAATAGGGAAGATTTACGGAGAGGAGTGCAAACCTCTCCTGTCGAATAGCAATGTGTCGGATGAAAAGGTACAGAACGAATGGTGAGCATATTTGTTGCTGGAAACAGGCCAAAGATGATATAATTTAAAAATAAGTTATTTTTTAATAAGGTTTGAGGATGTAATTATGGATATTATTTTGGCCCATCGCCAAATCGATTTTGATGCTCTAGCGTCGATGGTGGCCGCTCAAAAACTCTATCCGAACAGCGTATTAGTGATTGACGGGAAACCTAATGTCTATGTTCAAAACTTTTTGGCGCTTTCTAAGGATCAACTTCGGTTTCGCAAAGCTCAAGATATTAACGTGGACGAAGTTTCCCGAGTTATCCTAGTTGATACCCATTCACTTAAACGTGCGGGTGTGCTGGGTGAAAGGGTGGCTCAAATTCCAGGGATTGAGATAGAGATCTACGATCACCATCCTTATGCTGGAAAACTCGAACCGGAAATGGTTATTGAACCGGTTGGTGCGTGCGCAACGCTCCTCGTTGAGAAATTGGCTGGGTTTGGGTTACCGTTAAGTAGTTTTGAAGCAACGCTAATGGCTATTGGAATTTATGACGATACTGGGAGTTTATTGTTTGATAGTACCACAGTCCGTGATGTTCGCGCTGTGGCTTATTTGTTAGAGCAAGGTGCGAATTTAGGGGTTATTGCCGAATATTTACGTAGGCCTCTTGCAGAGGAACAAAAAGATCTATTACAACAATTGCTTGACCAAGGTCAGACAGAACTCTTCGATGGGTTATCAGTGTATCTTTCGTATGCGGAGACCAAGGACTATGTCGGTGGGCTTGCCTTATTGGCTCACAGAGTCGGGGAACTTGAGAGCGCTGATACTTGGTTTTTATTGGTCAAAATGGAGAATAGGGTGTATCTCGTGGGTCGTTCAAGAGGGAGAGGCTTACCTGTTAACGGATTAGTACAATTATTTGGTGGGGCAGGACATGCGAGAGCTGCTTCTGCCACGATTAAGGATGCCGAACTGCCGGTTATTTTAAAACAACTGCGCTCAGCGATTCAAAGTCGTGCTAAACGGCCTCACCTCGCTCGAGATATGATGAGTTATCCGGTTAAGACCGTAACTCCAGAGACGAAGCTGGGTGAGGTAGAGCAAATGCTCTTGCGTTACGGGCACACCGGGGTACCAGTGACTGAGGATACGTGTTTGGTGGGAATTATTTCCCGCCGTGATGTGGATAAAGCAATTAAACACGGTTTGCAACACGCACCAGTAAAGGCTTTTATGACGACAAAAGTAACCACAGTGGATGTAGAGGCACCATTGGATGAAGTTCAGCGGCTGATGGTCCAGCACGATATTGGGCGTCTCCCGGTGGTTGAAGATGGAAACCTAGTTGGCATCGTTTCCCGGTCCGATGTTTTGCGTCTCGTTCACGGAGGTTCGGTTCCTATTGAAATGCAACTTGTGCGCGAGCGTAGTGTCGCAATGCGTCAGGATATTTTGGATTTGATAGAACGCCTGCCTGAGGAAATAAAGACTATCCTTAAAGCGGTACGAGATACTGCGGAAGAAGAAGGGTGTGCCGTTTATCTTGTAGGGGGGTTCGTCAGGGATCTATTACTGTTTTTCCCAACCCAAGACTTGGATTTTGTCGTCGAAGGGAGCGGCGGTCAATTTGCAAGGGCTTTGATACAACGTATGCCTGATGGAAAGCTTACTCAGCATGAAAAGTTTGGAACGGCTCAGATTACATTCCCCGATGGGAGTCATCTTGACGTGGCTAGTACGCGATGGGAATATTATTCCTTTCCCGGAGCACTTCCTCAAGTTGAGGAATCTTGTCTGCGTGATGACTTGTTTCGTAGGGATTTTACCATAAATTCCATGGCAATTTGTCTGAATACTGAGCATTTCGGAGAACTTGTGGATTATTATGGCGGGAAGCGGGATTTACAGCAAGGGAAAATTCGTTTTTTACATAATCTTAGTTTTATTGATGACCCGACCCGAATGCTTCGGGCGATACGTTTTGCAGAACGATATCATTTTAGTTTGGCCAAAGAAACTCTTGAAGCGTTATATACTGCGATAGAGTCAGGTGTTCTTGCTAAACTTAGTGTTGAACGGTTTACAGAAGAAATCTTGCATATCTTTAAAGAAATTAACTATTTGGCTATGGGGCAGACCTTAATCCGAAGCGGCTTGTTTAAAGCGTGGTTTGGTGATGATTATGCTTGGAACTTTAATTTAGAGGATGAGCAGGATAGTGCCGATTGGTCGCTAAACACGCGTTGGCTAATCTCTATTTCCGACATGGACTCGCCAGTCATTGAAAAAGTGCTTGATCGAGTCATCCTTAACAGATCTCTTCGTGATGAAACCATGACCTTCGTATCCTTACGCGAGTCTTTATCGAATCCACTGTCTTTGAATGAGATGGACGCATTGCTAAACAAAGTTCCCAAGGAAGTCGTAATGGTTTTAACTCGAGATGAACGATTTAGCAAGTTACTCACGGAATATCTGGAGGCTAGTCAAAAGATCAACATGTCTCTTAATGGAAAGACACTTATCCAGATGGGTGTTAAGCAGGGGCCGGAGATTGGAAAAATCCTAGACCAAGTGCGTCGGGCTTGGCTGCAAGGCCGGATCCATACTTTGGAAGAAGAGAAGGGGATAGTTCGACATTGGGTTGACACCCCGCGTTAGAAGGAGGAAAACATTTGTCTGGTTTTAATTTACCATCTTTAATAGCTAATATTCCTGCCTTGATGATTGGCTTTGCCTTTCACGAATTTGCGCATGCTTGGGTCGCAGACCGTTTGGGAGATCCGACACCTCGAAGTCAGGGGCGCTTGACGTTGAATCCTTTTGTGCATCTGGATCTCTTCGGAACGCTGATGGCATTCTTATACCAATTTGGTTGGGCTAAGCCTGTGATGACCAACCCCCAATATTTCAAAGGAAACAAACTGCGAGGGCGAATGTTAGTTTCTTTGGCTGGTCCACTTATGAATTTACTCACGGCATTTGTGGCGCTATTTTTATGGTATTTGACGATGCACTGGATCCATGGTTCTGCATGGAGTGGCGTTATTGCGCTTATATTTAAAGCTATTGTGCTCATGAATTTGGGCTTGGGAATTTTTAACCTCTTGCCAATCCCCCCGCTTGATGGGTTTGGCGTTCTCGGAGGGATATTGCCCCAACGCTTAGCTTATCGGCTATTAGCTTTTGAACAGTATGGGATGATCATTTTAGTTCTTCTTCTCTTTACGGATATTTTAAGTAAGGTATTATTTCCTGCGGTGAATGGGATTGCTTATGCTTATCAGACCATTATTACCCTCGTTTTAACTCCTTTTCTCGGGCCATTGTGGTTGAGTTGAAACAATTTTGTAAACACTGTCTAAGATGAAAAAAGGAGTGTTAGTTATGAAAGGAAGAATTTTTAGTGGGATGCGCCCCACTGGCGCATTGCATATTGGGCATTTGAGTGTAATCCAGAACTGGGTTGCCTTACAGAGGGATTATGAGTGCTATTTTTCCATCGTGGATTTACATGCGTTGACGACGGGGTATGAGGACCACTTGGATTTTCCTCGTCTGCGGAGGGACATCGCCTTAGATTGGCTTAGTGTGGGAATTGATCCCGAGAAAAGCGCTGTTTTTATTCAATCAGCGGTTAAAGAACACGCCGAGCTTCAATTGCTATTAGGTATGTTTACGCCCTTGTCTTGGCTGGAACGTGTTCCTACGTACAAAGATCAAATTCTACAATTGAGTCAACAGGGGAAAGACTTAGGCATGTACGGATTCTTAGGGTATCCCCTCTTAATGGCAGCGGATATCTTACTTTATAAAGCAAGTGTGGTTCCGGTCGGGGAAGATCAGATCCCGCATGTTGAGCTTTGTCGGGAAATTGCCCGTCGTTTTAATCATCTTTACGGAACGGTATTCCCTGAACCGAAAGATCTTGTGGGCAAAGTGCCTCTCTTGCCGGGGGTGGATGGGCGTAAGATGAGTAAAAGTTATCACAATGCCATTTCCTTAACGGCCTCTCCTGAGGAGATCAAGACGAGGGTTCAACAAATGGTTACCGACCCAGCCCGGCTACGTAAAGATGACCTTGGGCACCCTGAAGTTTGTGTTGTGTATAAGTTCCATCAGATATACACTCCTGAAGTTGCGGAAGTGGAAGAAAATTGTCGCGGCGGAAAAGTGGGTTGTGTAGCTTGTAAACGGCATCTAGCGGAGAACTTGGAGAAGCTTATAAACCCGTTTAGGGAACGACGCATTTATTGGGAGGAACCAGGCCGCGTGGAGAAGGTTCTAGAAGAAGGGGCAGAACGTGCTCGGGAAACTGCCTCGGTGACTATGAAAGAAGTTCACTGCGTCATGGGGCTGTAAATGGAATGGGGGAATAGTGGGAAAACTGCTCCGCAGGTTGAACTCCCTGCCTATCAGGGACCACTTGATTTACTGTTGACCCTTATTCAACAAGAAAAAGTGGATATCTATGATATCCCGATCGCGCGGATTGCCGACCAGTTCGTGGAAGCGGTACAGCAAATGGGGTCTTTGGATATGGAAGTTACATCAGAATTTCTAGTCCTCGCAGCCCAATTGCTTTATATTAAATCTAGAGATCTTTTGCCGAAACCACCGAAAAATGAACAAGATCAGAATGAGGAAAAAGATCCAAGACAAGAACTGGTTGAACGCTTAATTGCTTACCGCGCATATAAACAAGCGGCGCAAGTTTTAGAAGCGTTGGAAACTTCATCAGGACGCTCCTATTATCGTGAGGTTGATGTCGAGGGCTTACTAGCGGATGTCGAGCCCGAGGATCCACTCATGGGAGTATCGTTCGATGACCTTTGGCAAGCTTTTTGCCAGGTGATCGAACGAGCTGAAAAAGGGGAAGAAATCCAGCATGTTGAGCCAGACGAGATCGCGATTGAGGTGATGCTCACAGATGTTTTGCGTCGCGTACTTCTGCATCCGAATGGGATGCGTTTTGGACAACTCATGCGGATCGGATCACGCATGGAAGTAGTTGTCTCTTTTCTGGCTTTGCTGGAACTCTTGAAATCTGGAAAAGTTCGGGCTGAACAGTCAGCAATGCTGAGCGATATTATGTTATTTCCAACGAAGAAAGCCTGGGAATTCACGGAAGAGGAGTAGATGGAATGCTGTTTCGGGAACCGGAAACGGCTGCTTTGGAAGCCCTTTTATTTGTTGCCAAGAATCCGCTCACCGCTGAATTGCTCGGGGAGATTCTTGAATTGGATAGTTCGAAAATTGAAGAGCTACTTCACGAGCTTCGTACCAGGTATGCCGTGGATTCTTGCGGTTTAACTCTCCTCGAAATCAATGGTGGATATAAATTGGGGACTAAGCCGGAAGTAGCCCGCTATATTGAGATTCTTTATAAACAACCTGCTCAGGCCCTCTCCAATGCAGCCCTTGAAGTGCTTTCGATTATTGCCTATAAACAGCCGGTTACGCGAGGGGAAGTAGACTTCATCAGAGGGGTCCAATCCGAGCGAGCCTTGGCCACGTTAGTAGAGAAGGGATTAGTGAAAGATGTAGGTCGTAAGGAAGGTCCGGGGCGGCCCATTCTTTATGCAACGACAGAACAGTTTCTTCTTCATTTTGGTTTGCGGTCATTAGACGATTTGCCGAACCTTGAAGTGGGTTTGAATGTGGATGATGAAGTGGCGTGTACACTAGAGTTGGGAACTTAGCTTTACACCTCAAACATGATCTCGCAGGTTAAACTAGGGCTCAAGCGTTTTCGCCAAGTTTGGCAACGAATAGAGAAAAGCCGTTAATAAATATTATTAATGGCTTTTTCTATTATCTTAGTAAGGATTGGAATGACGTGCCTTAACGTAAATTCTTACTAAGACTTAGTTTTTGGTTTTTATTATAGAGCGTTTCGCTAATTCTCAGTCCAGAAGAATACGTCGTCAGGAGAATCGTTTTGTGCTTAAGGTTAAGCACATGATCAGTAATGGACAAAATCTCGTCTTTGGAAAGCACATGGGATGTTTTTTAGGACGTTTTGGACGGATAATAACGTCGTCAGACCAGTTGTAGCTGAGAACCTTATTGAAAAAGAGTTTAAACGCATTGCAGGGTCTGAGTTAATCAACAAATCGCTTTTCTAGCCCATCTGATAGCTCACTGATATATACATCCAAGTCATCGCCGATTAATTGTGAGCAGGTTATAAACTTTATGGTTATAAACGAAGATGATGCGAGAAAGTCTATATTTCGAGGTGAAAGTGATGAAAACTGTGGTAATATACAAATCAAAAACAGGATTCACAAAGAAATATGCAGAATGGATTTCGGAGGAGTTGTCAGCTGATATTTTTGATGGTTCAGAAGTCACTACTAATATGCTGACAGCCTATGAGACTGTGATATATGGTGGCGGTTTGTATGCCGTCGGTATCAACGGAGTAAAGTTTATAGCACAAAACCTTGACAAATTAAAAGATAAAAAAGTTGTTGTATTTGCTACGGGGGTGTCGCCCTTAAGAGAAGAGGTGGTAAGTGAAGTGAAAAATAAGAACTTTACTTCCGAGCAGCAAAAATTTATACGGTTCTTTTATTTACGGGGGGGCTTTGATTATCGTAAACTAAATTTTTTTGATAAAATGCTTATGAGATTACTGAAGACATCCATAAAATGGAAGGTGAAAAGGAAAAAGAAATTAACATCTGATGAAATAGGTATGCTCGAAATTTTTAACAAACCAGCAGATTATACAAGAAAGAATAAAATAGAAGAAATAATCGCCTATGTTACTTCATAAAAATTCTATTATGTGAGTTCCAAAGTATGGGGAGTTTCAAGGGGCCTGTTGGGGTCAGAGAACGATGGAATTTTCAAATGGGAGGGGAGCACAAATATGAAACGAATTATTTCTCTTGTTCCTTCACACACAGAGATTCTATATTTTTTAGGTTTACAAACACAGGTGGTGGGAGTAACGGAACACTGCAATTTCCCTGAGGATGCGAAAGCTAAGGATAAAGTGGGTACATTTGGACAGCCGCAACTAATGAAAATTCTTTCTCTCAAGCCGGATCTCCTCTTAGCCGATCAGGCATTGCACAAAAAACTTATCGCGGAACTGGAAAACACTGAGATTAAAGTCCTTGCTTCAACGCCCTCAAGAGTTGATGACGTTTTCGTGCTGATGAGTGAGTTGGCAAGGATTTGTGGAACTGAAATTTCCGCTCAACCAGTCATTAATTCTTTGAGAGAGAGGGTCCGGAATCTTCGCCGAAGGTCCCAAGGAAGAACTCGAAGGGTTTTTTACTTAATGAGTACAGATCCTATTGTTACACAGGGAACTCGATCAATTCAATATGATGCTCTTCGAATTGCGGGTGCTCAATTGATGGATTTCCAGTCTGAGGATTTCTATGTTCGAGTGCTTCGGGATCAAATCAAAGAATTTGATCCCGAAGTTATATTTTTTTGCGGCATCGAAAAAGGACAATCTGTACCCTCAAAATGCAGTGGCTGTGTTGCCAAGAATCCTATTTGCCAGAGAACGGTGGATGACATTATTACAAAGGATTGGGAGCAGATAACTGCGGTTCGTGAAAAGAGGGTTTATCCTATTCCTTGTCACACAATATGCAGACCTGGACCAAGGTTGATTGAGGGCATGGAGAAATTGCAGGAAATCCTGATTGCCAGATAATTTTTGGGTAGAATTACTTGATGAGCTAACTGGTAAGGCCACCAGTTTGGTGGCCCGGGGACAAGGGTGAATCCTTGGACTACGTAGCAAATCAAGTTCTTCGTTCTAGGGCCATTCCAAGCATAATCGTTCCAAATATTGCAAGTACATGGAGAACAAACCAACCGGGCTGAAGAAAATTGAAATTACCAGGGTCAACCTTTCTCATAACCAAAACCTCCATCACACAAAATTAGACATCGGCTTAGTTTCTGCAGCTTCTAGGTTAAAATACTAGAATTGGATAGGAAATACCTTCCGGTTATTCGATTGAATTATAATTCAGAGTTCCCTGCAGATGACGAAGTCATTAGTCGTTAATTGCATAAAGTTCCTCAAAATCGGGCATCTTACCTATTTAGGAGAGTCAGACACCATGACGACGGATATGGAGTACGGAGGGGTTTGGTTGCGAGTTTTAGCATTCTTGCTCGCTGTGGCTATTCTATCACTGCTTAGTTTAACGGTTAAAGCTGAAGTAGACTTTCGATACCGGCGTATCGAAGAGGAAGATCATCTTGATATCAATTTTCGTGCCTTTCATGGGTTATGGCATATTAAATATCAAATCCCAACTCTTCAATTAGAGTGGGAAAAAGGACCCCAAATCGAAATGGAAGAGGTTGTAAAGGCGAGAGGTGGAACACGCCATGCGACGAAGAAAGCACGTGTACGCTATATACGCAGAGGCTGGTTGTCCCGTCTTTGGTTGAAGATTCCCGTTTTGATAAGATATTTTAATCGGGTGAAGAGTCGATTTTACAGGGGAATTCATTGTAAAGATATCAACTGGCGCATAGAAATTGGATATAAAGATGCGAGCAATACAGCACTTGCGGCAGGAGCCTTTTGGACTATGTTTGGTTTTGCACTTTCCCGCCTTTATCAACAGGTGAAGGTCGAGGTCTCATGTCCTGCCCTTATAGTTGTCCCTCAATATAAAAAAGAAGGCTTTTTATGTGATATTCGATGCATATTCCACTTAAGAATCGGCCATATTATTTTTGTAGGATTAAATGTATTGAGAACATTTAAGCGGGGTATAAGGGGGCAGTCACGTGGGGAATCATCCTATTGAATCGTTAATGAAAACAGCTATGGAGAGTATCCAACAGATTGTGGATGTGAACACGATCGTTGGAGATCCAGTAGAAACTCCTGATGGGTCCGTAATTATTCCAATTTCGAGGGTTTCTTGCGGTTTCGCAGCAGGCGGCAGTGAGTTTGCACCACCAGAAGATAATAAAGATAATGCAGGGAGCGGAACTGGACAAGGAGGCGGAGGCTCACTTCCTTTTGGAGGTGGTGCTGGTGCTGGAGTATCAGTACAACCTGTCGGTTTTTTGGTCGTAGGTAATGGAACT
This sequence comes from Desulfosporosinus metallidurans, assembly GCF_001936615.1. Lineage (GTDB taxonomy): Bacteria > Bacillota > Desulfitobacteriia > Desulfitobacteriales > Desulfitobacteriaceae > Desulfosporosinus > Desulfosporosinus metallidurans. Next base: position 45,661 of record NZ_MLBF01000026.1, on the reverse strand, counting down.
ATTCGTCTTCTTCCTGTGGATGGGAATGTGGTCATTGATCGGTTACTGGATACGGTTCCTGATTTGTTAGATAAACTGACTGGAATGATAAATAGGAAGAAAAAACCATTGGCGGATGACATTATTATCGCCCGTGACTAAATCCAAGATATGATTTGTCAAGATCATATAAGGTCAACGAAAAGAACGAGAGATTTCGTTCTTTTTTGTTTGTCCTTTTCATACATTTCATTGAGACAAGGGGGTGGGAAATGGTTAATCTCATCTGGCTATTAATGTTGGCGATTGGAATTATTGTAGCTGCACTTACGGGGCACATTGAAAATGTAACAGTTTCTGCAATGAAAGCTGCAGAACTTGGGGTCGAGGTTGCCATTGAACTAATTGGTGTGATGAGCTTATGGTTAGGTCTCATGCGTTTGGCTGAAGATGCTGGTCTAGTAAAAGGGATTGCCCGCATCTTTGGTCCTGTGATCGGTCGCTTGTTTCCTTCACTGAAGCCAGAAAGTCCAGCACTTGGGGCCATTATTATGAACATGAGTGCTAATATATTAGGCTTGGGAAATGCCGCGACCCCTTTCGGATTGAAAGCTATGGAAGAACTACAAAAGGAAAACCCGACGCCAGATGTGGCAAGTCCCGCAATGTGTACTTTTTTAGCGCTCAATACTTCTTGCATTACGCTAATTCCTGCCACGATTATAGGCGTCCGGCTTAAGGCAAATTCAGTGAATGCCACGGAAATCATCGGAACAACAATCATTGCGACAGGGTGTGCCATGACAGTTGCCATTTTCGTAGATTTCCTGATTCGTTATAGGAGGAAAAAATGAATGTTATTGCCGAGATTTCTCGATGGGCGATTCCACTACTCCTGTTACTGATTCCGGTGTTGGCCTACCTTCGTAAAGTTCCTGTCTATGAATCCTTCGTTGCTGGAGCAGAGGATGGGTTTAAAACTGGCGTGCGGATTCTCCCATTTTTAATTGGAATGCTACTTTCAATTCGGGTTTTCGTTGACTCTGGAGCGCTCGAGATCGTGTCACATTGGCTACAACCACTTTTCGGGTGTTTAGGCTTGGATCCCGATTTTGCTGCGATTATCCCGCTAGCAATCATGCGCCCACTTAGTGGATCGGGAGCATTAGGGGTGGCAACACAGCTTATCAATCAGTATGGTCCTGACTCGTATATTGGTCGGTTAGCATCAACTCTTCAAGGAAGTACGGATACTACATTCTTCGTGCTAACGGTGTATTTTGGTTCCGTTGGAATCAAGAAATATCGTTACGCACTTAAGCTGGGCCTATTAGCGGATTTTATAGGCTTAATCGCTTCTGTATGGATTGTCACTAAGACGTTTTATTGATATGTGCTTTGTACATACTAATGGTGAGGCCGAAAGGGGGCATCATTAGTATGCTTTGTACTATTTTACCTGCATATAGTGAGGATGAAGCACTCGTCACTGAAGAGAGTAACGATTGTACTCTAGATTTAGATAGCTCTGAATTCGGGGTTAGAGTTAGAAATATTAAGGGTGTGCCGCTGGAGAATACAAAAAATACTGTTAAAGCGTTAGGACAATTAATCAGGCCAAAGCAATGGGTTAAGAACTCGTTTGTCATGGTAGGGATGCTTTTCTCACAAAACTGGGGCCATGTCGATCTGTTGCTCAAGGCGATAACTGCGGCAATTGCATTTTGTTTTGTTTCTAGTGCAGTTTATGTCTTAAATGATTTTCTTGATCGGGAACGTGATCGGATGCACCCGAAGAAATGTCATCGTCCTCTTGCTTCGGGAGCAGTTACGCCCAGGGTAGCGGGAGTTATCTTTCTCTTTTTTCTCTTAATAGGCATGTTGTTAGGTTTGGCTGTTTCCAGTATTGCGCTAGGAATACTGCTTTATTATTTGGCCCAAAATATTGCTTATTCTAAGGGATTGAAACAAGTCGTGTTGCTTGATGTTTTATTAATCGCATTCGGTTTTATGCTTAGAATTTTAATGGGAACATGGGGCGTAGGAATTGCACCTTCGAAGTGGTTGCTGCTGAGCGGCTTAACCCTCGCCCTTTTCATGGGTTTTGGCAAAAGGTGGGCAGAACTCAATGATTTATTAACGGGGGCTAGCGCTCATCGACCGGTCCTGAAGAATTACAGTTTGGAACTATTAAATCAACTTTTGGGAATTACAGCCGGGGCAGTTATATTGACCTATAGCCTGTATGTAATAGATCCAAGTACCGTCATATTGCATCACACGACAACCTTGATCTATACGGTTCCTTTTGTGATTTACGGCTTGTGGCGATATCTATACCTCATCCGGATTGGTAAAGGGGGGGATCCCTCGAAATTGGTGACCAAAGATCCTCACATTATTGTCGCTGTCTTGTTGTGGCTGACGTCGGTCCTCTATATTTTAAGTTAGAAAAATTGGCAATCAAACTTGAGATAATAATTTTTCATAGAAAGTGAATGAGGTTGTGCTGTGTTTTCTGGTGGCCTAAAGGATGGATCAACTGGCTTACGCTTGAAAAAGCTGAGTTCCTTTTACTATTTAGTTTTAATTCTGGGATTTGTGCTAAGCGTTCTATGGGTTCTCTTAGTACGAACAGAACCTGTTTCTGATTTTGAGTATTATCAGAGAATAGCAACTCAAATAGCCAACGGGGGACAATGGGGAGATACCTACACTACGGTTGGGTATCCGATCTTTTTAGCTCCTTTTTATTGGCTACTGGGGGCTTCGACTTGGGTAGCGAAAGCGCTTAATTTGGTTTTAAGTACGCTAAATAATGTGCTCGTGCTTCATATTTTGGGAAAGATAGGAATTGCCGAGAGATTGCGTAAACGTATCTTTGTACTTTTTGTCTTATTTCCAATGAACATCTATTATAATAGCAATGTTGCTTCAGAGATATTGTTTACAACCCTCTTGTTGCTTGGAACTTATGTCTATTTATCTGATATAAAGTATAAATATGTGTCCATCGGGGTTATCACCGGATTAAACACCATGTTAAAGCCCTATTTCCCGCTCTTTGCCCTGACTATAATCCTTACTGATCTCGTTTGGCATAAAGAGTTCTTGAAAAGTTTCAAAAATGGTGTGGTTGTTATTCTCTTAGCTGGAGTTGTCCTAGCCCCGTGGCTTTATCGTAACTACAAGCTTACTGGCGAGTTTACTTATGTTTCAAATAATGGCGGAATTGTCCTTTATATTAACAATAACTCACAAAACAAACTTAGTGGCTGGATGCCCGCAGAAAACGTTGAAAACTCTGTGGTCAACAGGTCGGATTATCGGTCGGCAAACCCGACTGAAAAAAATAAAATGTTGAGTCGTGCCGCCAAGGCATGGATTGTAGGCCACCCGAGAGAATTTGTTAGCTTAGGTTTAAAGCGAGTCAAGAGGACGTTTATCCAATATGGAGATAAAAACTATGGAGATATTTTTTTAGCGTTTTATGGAAGCGGCATATCCCCTTCCCTCCAAATCAAGTGGTTTAAGGCGACAGAACTCATAAGAGCGTCGGTGTTTATCGGAGGCATCGCTAGCATTTTAAGCTATACCATAATGCATTTCGGTTTGTTTTTTGCCCGGGAAAATTATCAGCACAGAGAGAAAACGTGGTATATATCAAGCCATAGCCGTGATAAAGGATGTCTATTCCTTCTCATTACCTTCTATATGTTTGCTGGGGTTTATTTCCTCACGGAAGGGCAAAGCCGTTATGCTTTTCCAACCGTGTTAAGCTTGACCTTATATGTGGTACTGGGTATTGAAGGAATCTGGAGCAGTATTGAACGTATTTTGATAAAATTGCGAGGGTGAAACATGTTAGCATTAACGCTGATATCCGTGCTTCTTGGAGCAGTGGGACAAATATTCGTTAAGATCGGGGCTCAGCGTTTAGAACTCGATTTTTCAAGCGTTCATTTGCTCCAGAGCCTTATAGCTATTGTGAAGAATGGACCAGTGATGTTAGGAATGGTAATGTACGGCTTGAGTTTTGTGCTTTGGGTTAAGGTATTAAGCAAAGTTGAGCTCAGCTACGCCTACCCGCTAGTAAGCCTTGGGTATATCGTGATTATGTTTTTTTCATATTTTTACTTTAAAGAAGAGATATCCCTTTACCGGGCAATCGGGGTGTCGTTTATCGTGATTGGGGTGGTGTTTGTGGCTCGTTCTTAGATTATTTCAGGTATGGTATACTATGTGTTAAGATGGCAAGTTTGCACCAGAAAAACGGATAGTTTTCAACAGTGAAGGAGATCGGAGATTCATGGAAAGTAAAAACATAGTTTTCAATGCAGAGAACCGAGAACGTTTGCAAAAAGTACTCGCCCAGGCCGGAGTCGCTTCACGACGACATGCTGAACAGCTCATTCTGGAGGGGCGAGTTACGGTTAATGGAGATACAATTTCTGCTTTAGGGACAAAGGTCGGTATAAAAGACCATATTGAAGTTGATGGGAAGCCAGTTGAACGATTTGAAGAGTTTCAATACTACTTGCTCAATAAACCAGTTAGTGTGATTACTAGTGCGAGTGATCCCCAAGGGCGTCCCACTGTGGTTGATTTAATGAAAGATGTTCCAACTCGAGTTTATCCCGTTGGTAGGCTGGATTATGATACATCGGGTGTATTGGTTCTTACTAACGACGGAGAATTAGCTCATCGCTTAATGCATCCGTCGTACGGAGTTGAGAAGACGTACAGGGTCTGGGTGCAAGGTCCTGTAGGAATTAATGCCCTTGAACGTTTACGACAGGGAGTACTTCTTGAAGATGGAAACACCGCTCCAGCTAAAGTTGAGCGCGTGAGCGGTGTTTTGAAGCGAACTAACCTTGACTCTAAGGGTGATCACTTGGAAGTCCTTGAGGTGACGATCCATGAAGGTCGAAATCGTCAAATCCGCCGAATGTTTGCAGCCATTGGATATCCAGTCGTTAAACTTGAACGGATTCGTTTTGGAACGTTAACTCAGGAAAAGACTCTCTGTTCTGGCGCCTATAGAGCACTTACACGTCAAGAAGTAAAGGAATTGCGTTCTACAGTTGGCCTATGAAGTTACTGGTGCTTAGCCAATAGGATAAATAGGATGATCAATTTCTTTTCTCCATTTTTCAATGTCTCTTCCGCCAAAAGAACGCAAAGCGTTGGCTACTGAATTAATTTTTTCATGATGAGTTTGGATCAGTACTAACCAATGCCCTGTCCGTACCTCATGTTCATAGTGCCTAGCACGGATTTCAGAAAGACCATAGCTGAGGAGCACTTCCACAAGCCCCCGACTCTGTGGTTGGTGCATAAGTTGAGTGGCCAGTGGGCCGGCGACTACAACTTCGCCTAAGTTGGGTACTGTAAATGGTGGAGCTTGAACTAACCAAGCATTAAATTTGTCCAAGTTAATCTCACTGGGGTAATAAGCTAATTCATTAGCAATTTCTTCTTTGAACTCGCCCTGGTGGATATATTCGCTACGGACTATGACTGATATTCTGCTATTCGCTAGGGATTCCCCTTGGATCTCTTCAATTGCTTCTTTCGTTTGTTGCGGCCCTTTAAAAATGGCAACGACTGTATTAAGCATTAATTTATCCTCCTTTAGACGCATCTTGTGTTCTAGTATGTCCACAATTCACAACCGTAAAGCAAAGATTGCAGGAGAAAATCAAACGCATGGAGAATATTTTCGAGGATGAAATTCAAAGATAAAGTGCTTGCAATAGAGAAACGGAGAGAATAATGATGAAAATTAAGATTGGTAATGAACTTCTTGTCGAACATGTTCGCGTGCGAATTCGCATGGACTATCGGGGCGAAGCGCGGAGTGGACGCTTTTTCTTTGGAGGCAAGAGTAACGAACAAATGGCAGAAACGATGCGAGAACAGCAGGTCGCCTTATTGCGCAATGTTCCGCTTCAAGGGATTCTTATTGAAGATGTTGATTTGAGCCTAGATATCTACGTGGTGAGTGAAGGGGACGGGAAGCGTGTTCATGAAGTCGCTTATGCGCCCATTATATTGACCCTTCGAATTGAAAATCTCGACGATTTGTTGCCGTTGTTGATAAAATCTGAATTTCGGAAAATTGAGTTTCTTAGTCCGGAAAATATCACGCTTCACCGCTTGGACATGGAACGATTGCTCTATCGTATAAGCCAATCGTTTCAACAAGAGATAAAGTTTCTCGAACAGAAATATACGCGCTAACTGGTTCACTATGGGGGTAGGGAACAAGGATAACACGGAACTGAAAAAACTTTGTGAAAATTGTTTTTTTCTCTATAAAACTCTTTACATATTGAAATGTTCACAAGATTAGATTAATATGTGTTTAGGTGGTCTGACCATTCAGCAATCAGTCTGCCTAATGGTTGCACAATAAAAGCAGAGAGTAACGTGGAGGGAGGAAGACGCCAAGGGTAAAGAGTAAGTTCCGTATAAGGTTTGAATGAAATGGAAATGCTTTTACACATGTTTTAATGAAAGGTGGAACTAATTATGCCATGGACACAGAACTACGCCGCTTTAGGAAATAGTCTTGGACTCACGGCGTTGGCGGTATCCCTTCCGATTTTTTACTTATTTTGGGCGCTTGCCATTAAACGCATGAAGGGACATATTGCCGGAAGTACCACGCTCTTATTGACAATTATTGATGTTATGATAGTTTACAAGATGCCGCTAGGGACAGCACTGTCTGCGAGTGCGCTGGGAATCCTTAATGGATTGTTCCCAATCTCCTGGATCATTGTAACTGCCGTTTTTCTGTATAACCTAACAGTTGAGGCTGGACAGTTCGAAATCATTAAAAGTTCAATTGCCTCTTTGTCCAGTGACCGTCGTCTTCAAGCACTTCTTATCGCATTTTCCTTTGGAGCGTTTCTGGAGGGAGCTGCAGGATTTGGAACACCAGTTGCAATATCCGGTGCAATCCTGATCGGCTTGGGTTTTGAACCCCTCTATGCTGCGGGACTTTGTCTAATTGCGAACACGGCCCCAGTTGCTTTCGGGGGAATCGGTGTTCCGATTATTACCGCAGGTGCAGTTACTGGCATGAATGCAAACATAATATCTGCGGCTGTTGGACGTCAACTTCCATTCCTTTCAGTGTTCGTTCCCTTATATTTAATTATTCTTATGGCTGGTTGGAAAGGGGCTAAAGAAGTCCTGCCGGCTATCGCTGTTTCAGGATTTACCTTTGCCATTGCCCAGTGGTGGTCTTCAAATTATCTCGGACCTCTACTCCCCGATATCATTGCATCTTTATTCTCCCTCGTTTCCACAGTCATCTTGCTTAAATTCTGGAAACCCAAAAACATCTGGCGTTTTCCGAGTGAAAAAGGGGAAAAGGTTGCAGAGTTTAAAAAGTATACAACGGGTCAAATTATGAAGGCTTGGTCTCCTTTTGCAATTCTCACGATCATGGTGGGTATTTGGGGTACCAATAGTTTTAAAGATCTGATTGGAAAAAGCCTTAAATGGTTCGTAATGATCCCTCATTGGCCTGCATTGGACGGCTTAGTTTTAAAAACCATGCCGATTGTTAAAAAACCGGCGATTTACGCGGCAAGTTACAAGTGGGATTTCTTCGCAGCCGCTGGAACTGCGATCTTGATTACTAGCCTTATCACTATGCTCATTCTCCAGATAAGCCCGGCAAGAGCGGGTAAGGTCGCTGGGAATACGATAAAAACACTGGTCTATCCTATTATCACGATTGGTTCAGTGCTCGGTTTCGCTTACATTGCGAACTACTCAGGGCTTTCTTACACCCTTGGTCTTTTGTTCTCGCAAACTGGACATGCGTTCCCATTCTTCGCCCCAGTCCTTGGTTGGCTCGGAGTCTTCTTAACGGGATCTGACACTTCTGCTAATGCTTTATTTGCTCAACTACAACAAGTAACAGCTCAACAAATTGGTGTAAATCCTGTTCTGACCGTTGCTGCCAACAGCTCAGGTGGCGTTGTGGGCAAAATGATTTCTCCACAATCCATTGCCGTAGCGGCTGCTGCAACTGGTTTAGTAGGTAGAGAATCTGACCTCTTCCGTTTCACCTTAAAGCATTCACTCTTCCTTCTAACAATCATTTGCATAATGACTTATCTCCAAGCATATGTGCTTCAAGGCATGATTCCGACGATTGCTGGTATAATGCCGACAATTGCCTCACTCATACACTAAAATTTATCGTAGTATAAAAGTAAGATTAAAGTGGGAAGCGGTGGCATTTTAACCCTTCCCACTTTATTTCATTTTCATTGAAAGAGAATTGAGTTTTGATATTGAAATTTCTATAAAATTGAATTAATATATGGTTAGGTGGTCTGACCGTCAGATGAATGACCAGATGTTTTTTAAGGGGGTATAAGGATGTTAGCTCGTGAAGTGTTGCAAGAACTTGTTCAAGTGCTCGGTCGTGAAAATGTCCTCACAGAGCAAGAAGACTTATTGACTTATGCTTATGACGCAACCGCTGCGATGAAACATCATAAGCCGGATGTGGTGGTTTCGCCTCTTTCTACCGAACAAGTGTCAGAAATTGTAAAAATAGCCATACGTCACAATGTACCTATTTATCCTCGTGGTTCAGGGACCAACCTTAGTGGGGGAACCATTCCCACTGAAGGGGGTATCGTTCTCTCAATGCTCAATCTAAATAAGATCTTGGAAGTAGACCAAGACAATCTTACGGCAACAGTTCAACCAGGTGTCATTATTCAAGCGCTCAATGACGAAGCTGGTAAACATGGTTTGATTTATCCGCCAGATCCCGGTACGGTCACCACTGCTACTATGGGTGGCTCGGTTTCAGAGTGTTCGGGCGGATTGCGTGGTCTGAAATACGGTGTAACTAAACATTATATCATGGGTTTGAAAGTGGTCTTAGCCAATGGGGATGTTATCCGGTGGGGCGGAAAAACAGTTAAGAATGTCACAGGGTATGATTTAGTGGCCCTCTTCACAGGCGCTGAAGGAACCCTGGGGATTATTACCGAAATAATTGTCAAACTAATACCTGCTCCTGAGGCACGGAAAAGTATTTTGGCAGTCTTTGATAACCTTGATAAAGCGGGGAAGGCCATCGCGGCCATTATTCGTAATAAAGTAATTCCAGCGACCCTGGAGATTATGGATAACGATACCATTCAGACTGTAGAGCACTTTGTGCATGCGGGACTTCCGCTCGATGCCGAAGCAGTCCTCTTGTGTGAAGTCGATGGGTATAAAGAAGTTGTCGCAAGGGAAGCTGTTTTGGTTGAACGGATTTTGAAAGAAGAAGGGGCCGTTCAGGTCAATATTGCTAAAGATGATAAAGAACGCGATCTCCTGTGGCTGGCTCGCCGCAGTGCTCTTCCCGCTCTCGCTCAAAAGAGACCGACGACTGTACTGGAAGATGCGACCGTTCCACGTAGCAAAATTCCTGATATGCTTAAAGCGATTCGTAAAATTGCCGAAAAATATAATCTTCAAATTGCAACGTTTGGACATGCCGGAGACGGAAACTTACACCCCACGATTTTGACGGATGAACGAGATCTGGAAGAAATGAAACGGGTCCACTTGGCTGTCGATGAAATTTTCCAAGTGGCTATTTCACTAGGGGGAACCCTTTCGGGTGAACATGGGATTGGTATGGCTAAAATGAAATATCTTGATATGGAATTTGGAGAAGCCGGTGTAACGGCATTGCGGCGTATTAAAGAAGCCCTGGATCCAAACTATGTGTTGAACCCTGGGAAGATAGTAAGGAGGGACTAATCGTGTCCGTATATGATTCACTGGATTCGATTACCGAAGAACTCCATAAATGCATGAAATGCGGAAACTGTCAGGCCGTATGTCCCATTTATAAAGAAACACGCCAAGAGGTTGGAGTGGCAAGGGGAAAGATTAGTTTAGCGGAATATATTCTCTCAGGAGAAATGGAAATGACTGAGGGAATGGCCGATCGCTTTTCTCTATGCACAACTTGCATGGCATGTAATAATAATTGTCCGTGCGGAGTTCGGTTTGATAAAATTATCCTTGCCGCTAGGGCAGAGGCTGTGCGTAAAAAAGGGTTGCATCCGGTTAAAAAGATTGCCTTCACCGCCTTGAAAATGCAACGAATGTTCGATTTTGGGATGAAGACAGGAAGCATTTTCCAAGGTGTTGCCTTAAAGCACTTGCCGCATAAAAGCGATCGTATGGCGCGGATGCGCTTTGATATTGGGATTGGGACGGAAAAGGTATTTCCTATGTTAGCGAAAAAACCTTTGCGTTCCGAATATCCTGAAGTCATTCGTGTCAAAAATCCCAAAATGAGAGTGGCCTTCTTTACGGGATGTATGATCAATTACTTTTACACGGATATCGGGAAAGCAGTTGTCGAGGTGCTTACGGAAAACGATATCGAAGTCGTTATACCGAACGGTCAGGGCTGCTGTGGTATTCCGGCCTCGGTCAATGGGGATGTTGTCTCAGCGCGTGCTTTGGCAAGACGCAACTTACGAGCCTTTGAGAAGAAGGGGGCAGACGCCTTGGTTGTGGCTTGCTCTTCCGGAGGTACTGCCTGGAAACATGTCTTTAGCGAGCTGCTAGAAAATGATCCCGAATTCAAAGGCTTGGCGGATAAATGGGCTGGGAAGTCTTATGATATTTCGGAGTTCTTAATTCATAAAGTGCCCTTCAAAAAGGAAGGCTTGGGCCGTGTTTCGCGTAAAGTAACCTATCATGATCCTTGCCACTTAAACCGTGGACAGGGGATCCATCAAGAACCACGCGAAATCCTGAAAAGTATTCCCGGAGTAGAATTGATTGAGATGAAAGAGCCGGGCCGTTGTTGTGGTATGGCCGGATCATTTAGCCTAGTGCACCCGGATCTCTCCGTGCAGATTTCTGACCGTAAAACAGCCGATATTGCTCAGACTCATACGGATACTGTAGCAACAGGCTGTCCAGCTTGCCGCTTGCAGCTGCAAAGTGGCGTGGAAAATGTGGGGATACAGGAAGAAGTAGTCCACACGATTCAGATTCTGGCAGAATCTTATCGTGCAGGTAAGAAAGAATTAAAACGTTCTTAAAAGGAAAGGCTATTCAACATGGAAACGCTTCTGTCAGTAAGTGTTTCCATGTTTTTTTAAAAAAGAAATATAATTGGGTTTTGGTCATGTGATATGTTACACTATGGAGGTAACGAAAGGCTTAAAGTTATCATGGTCTAGAACCTGCGGAGGTCTTCCTTGAGCAGAGGTTCAAAAGGAGTGACATAGGCTAATGTTAAAACCCATTAAAACACGAAAAATCTATGAACAGATTGTTGATCAGATAGGTCAACTTGTTGCTGAAGGACAGTTGAAACCAGGCGACCGTTTGCCTTCAGAACGGGAACTAGTTGAGCGATTTCAGGTGAGTCGGGCCTCCATTCGCGAAGCAATCAGTGCCCTGGAGATGATGGGGCTGATCGAAGTACGTTCGGGTGAAGGAACCTACATCAGAGAGGTAAACATTGATTCAGTCGTTGCTCCCCTTGCCTGGATGCTCTTTATAGAAAAAGATACGGACTTGGAACTATATGAAGCTCGCAAGATTCTAGAGGTTCAGGCTGCTGGGTTAGCAGCAGAGAGAGCAGAAGACGATGAGATGAGCGATATGTTTGAAGCCTTAGAAATCATGCGAGTGGACCTCCAAAAGCAACTCTTGGGGGAGGAAGCAGATCATCACTTCCATTATGCCATTGCCAGGGCCACACATAACAAGATTCTGTTTCGCCTGATGAATACTATTTCAGATACCATGCAAAAGACTTTAAAATCTAGTCGAAGTAAGCTCTACGAAGATACAAACTCGCCAGAGAGATTATATAAAGAGCATCTTTTAATTTATGAGGCAATTAAAAATCATGATGCGGAGAGTGCACAGAAGCTCATGTTAGCGCACTTAGTGGGGGTAGAAAACCAACTGGCGAAATATATGCTTGCCAACATTGAATAATAAGGAAGGGTTTTGTAGTTAGAAAACGAATAGTCATGGCAATAAGTAAAAATAGTGAGGCTAAGAATATGACATGCCAAATCGTCTATCACAACGGAAATTGTCTTAACACAAAAAAACCGTTTGCCCGTGCTTGTAGATTGTGCATAGAGGGTTGTCCACACCAAGCGATTTCGGAATATCGCCAATTAGACGCCAAACTTTGCACAGAATGTGGAGCATGCATGGCCGTGTGTCCGAGTGACGGTTTTGTAGATCAGACGATGCATCAACTCCATGATTATCTTCTGGGGGCTAAAGAAATCGTTTTAAATTGTCCACAGGCCATTCCCCGTGGTTTTGAGATACCTTGTCTAGGGATTCTGGATAGGGACGGCTGGATCACCCTTATGCTCCTTGCTAGGGAAAAATCTGTAACGATTATGACGGGAGTTTGTGCTGAGTGCGAGGATCGTCAAGCTTGTGCTGCTAGTGTCCAGGTGTTTAAACAAGTGCATCTGGACTGGCCAGACCATGCAAGCGTACGCATACAAGTGCGACCGGAGGAAGAAACTGTAGTGTCAGAGACAGAAGACGGGTCTAAGTCTGTTGTTCGACGTGTGGAGATGACGGGTTGGCGGCAAAGAAGCATGAAAAAGATTGAGGAATGGCTACCCAATCTGACTGCCGATGAGACGTATCCCATGTCAAGATCACGTCAGTGGCTCCTTGGAGTTTTGGAAAAAACTTTGGAAGAGAAAATTCCGTTCCGTGCGCTAACCGTTGCTGATACGTGTACCAGTTGCGGGGTGTGTGCAGCGATTTGCCCACAGGGGGCGTTACAGAAGCGTGAAGAAATGAACCCAGTAATCGAAGATGCAGATAAAGAGGAAAAGATCATGTCACTGCGTCTTATTCTTGAACCTCAGAAATGTGTACATTGTGGTCGTTGTGTGGAAATTTGCCGACCTTTGGCTTTGTCATTTAGCACTAAGCAGTTGTCCTATCGTCTTCTGACTGGCAAGATATTACTTCACGAGGGAAGTCCGAAGTATTGCAGCCGGTGTGGTAAACGAATTTTTGATAACTCAGAGTTATGTTTGGTCTGTTCGACCAGCGATCCGGGTAGCGGTAGCTCCTTTTTCCTGTAGAGGGCCTTCCCAACCTAAGCGGCGAAATAGATAGGGGGCACCAAAGGATGTCCATAGCCCTCCTAACGTGAGAACCGGCAGATAAACCCAAAGATAGTGTTGGGTTAACGGGTGCCAAAGCCAGACCCAAAGTCCCAGCAGAGTGAGTCCAACCAGTGTTTTATAGAGAGATGGGGCAAATCGTGTGCGCTCTCGATAGTCCAACAATGAATCCTCCAGAAAATATCCGCTGGTAAAACCGATGACAAAGCCAACCATTTGCCACCCCTCACGAGTGTGATAAACAAGTAATAATAACAGAGGGAGGGCGATGGAGAGGAGGAGTTTGGTGGATAGCGAAAATGGGAGTTTAAACAAGGTTTCATCAAGCCGTTGAAACCCTAGGACCATAATGGCACCGAAAAGAAACCCGCCCAGAATGTCTCCTGGCCAATGTACCCCCAAATATAATCTTGAAAAACCAATCCCTACAATCATGAGAAATCCAATACCTAGCCATCGCTTTTGCCTGCGCCAACGCAGCCATAGATAGGAGTAAAAAGTAGCTGCTCCTTGACTATGGCCACTTGGGAAGGAATTCCCAGTTGCAGATGAAAGATAAATAGAGCGGATACCTGGTTGGCCGATCGGGCGCTGGGTGTGAAAAAAACCTTTGAGAAAGCCGTTAAAAGCCATGGATATCAGGAATAAAACAGCCAGTCTAAAACCAAATCGTTTGTCTACATTCCAAAAAAGAACCGCAATTAAGAGAATGTAAGTTGGTTCGCTTCCTAAGAAGCTAAGCAGGATGAAAAAAGCGTCCATGCTTGGATTGTGAAAGGATTGAATCGCCTGATAAAAGGCTAGCATCATCTTACGATTTTCCAGTCTTAGGCATGGTGACCACCGCAATCGCAGTGGGCACTGTGTTTGTGCGTCGTTTTCTTGGTTTCGCGTAATAGTTGATCTATTAAATGAGTGACATGAGAAATGGGCTGCTGCTGAATATCCTTGGCTAAGGCGAGAACTTCTTGGATTTCTTCTGGGCTTATGCCCATAGATAAGGCTTCTGTGACGGCGAGACGAAGCGCAGCTAGGGCATTACAGGCTGCGGCTGCAGAGATTTGGGTTATAACAGTGGTGCGTTGGTCGAGACTCATGAACGATTCCTCCTAATTTTATTCTTATTATTTGTTGATTGACAAAGTCTTAGGGTTTCTATTATCAATCTTAGCACAGAAGAGTTTTATGGGCAAAGTGACATTCATTCACTTTTAACGTGTAATGTGGTAGGATAAATTTATCTTTGAGCTGTAAATTACCCCCAATTATCGCATTTCGGGTTTCAGGGTCACAAAAGAAAGGAATAAACTAATGAACGAGTATCAGGTGATAGTAGTTGGTGGCGGAGCTGCCGGGATGATGGCCGCCGGACAAGCAGCTGCAGGCGGATTGAAGGTGCTCTTGCTAGAAAAGAAGGAACGCCTGGGACGGAAAATTGCCATTTCAGGCAAAGGACGCTGTAACATAACCAATGAGGAAAATGTCTCGGATTTTATAAGTCACTATCCTGGAAACGGCCGCTTCTTACACAGCATTTTGCGAGGTTTCGACAACGTGGCTTTACGGGAGTTTCTTGCCCGTTTCGGGGTAGAGACGAAAGTTGAACGGGGTGGACGGGTTTTCCCGGTCTCCGATGACGCTGAAAAAGTCGTTGAAGCCCTCTTGACCTTTCTGTCAGACAAGGGAGTAGAGGTACGAACTGGTATAGCAGTGGAAGAAATTATTGTTAAGGAAGGGCATGTTGTAGGGGTTCGAGGACCTGGCCAAAAACGGTATTTGGCTCCTGTGGTTATCGTTTGTACTGGAGGCTCCTCTTACCCTGCAACAGGATCGAACGGAGATGGGTTCCGGTTTGCTCGCAAACTGGGTCACCGAGTGATCACCCCACGGCCTGCATTGATTCCACTGAAAACGTCCGAAGAGTGGGTGAAGGAGCTGCAGGGGCTGGCCCTGCGAAATGTAGAGGTTTCTTTGTGGATCAGCGGTAAGAAGCAAGCCGCTGAGTTTGGTGAAATGTTGTTTACGCATTTTGGGGTGTCTGGGCCCATCATTTTAACGCTAAGCCGTCAGGCCGGAGATGGGCTTCGGGGAGGGGAAAAAGTTGAGTTGCGCATTAATTTGAAACCAGCCCTTTCCTCAGAACAGTTAGATGCTAGGGTCCAACGCGATTTTCAGAAGTATAGCAATAAGCAATTCAAAAATGTGCTGGATGACCTCTTACCCCAAAGCTTGATCCCAGTTATGATCCGTTTATGCGGGATTGACCCAGAGGGGGTAGTGCATCAAATTAGCCGCGAAGAACGAAAACGCTTAGTGGGATTGTTGCAAGCGTTACCCCTTACGATTACGGAAACTCTTCCTATAGAAGCGGCGATTGTAACGGCTGGGGGAGTTGACGTTAAGGAAATCAATCCAAAAACAATGGCTTCAAAACGTGTTGAGGGCCTCTATTGGGCTGGCGAGGTTGTGGATGTCGATGGCATTACAGGCGGGTATAACCTCCAAGCTGCGTTTGCCATGGGTTACCGAGCAGGATGTGCTGCATGCGATGGCTCTCTTTCGGTGGTCTGATTAATACACCTTCTGCATAAACTCTTTTCGAGGTGGTGTACGTGCGCAGAAGAAGTGTATTAGAATGGATGTGGACTACAGTTCAGCGGGGAGAACGCCGGATTATCCGAATCATGGTTCTAGCCTCAGTATTACTCGTATTAATGCAGTTAAGCGCGGTGAGGGATCCGCTGCAATTTTACATGGCGGTGGCTTCAAAGGTGGAAGCTCCTCCCTTAGAATTACCCACGCTTACTAATCCAACACTTGCCGAAACGGTTAAGACTTGGCAGGTGACGTTAAAAGCGATACCTGCTGCTCCGATTCGTGTGCTCCAAAATGGTAAAGTGATAGCCTCGTTAGCAAAAGGGGAACAAAAAATAGCGGTTCAAGCTGGTCAAATTCAACTCGATGGGACGGGCGTGTCGCAGATCGTACGGGTGCAAGTTTTGAAGAAAGATGTTCAATTACTTGAGCCCCGTCAAAATCAGATCGTCGTTTTACAGGGAAATATTCAGACTATCACGGTGAAGCCAACGGTGAACCCGTAGTGTTGCAAATCATGCCTTGGAGTACTATAATTGCTCTCAACTATAGTATTTAGTGGCAATAGTTTGGTGTTTTTTAAAAAGGAGGGTAGTACGGTAGGACAGACCACAATAAGTGAATTATATAAAGGAAGAATGGTGGGACGGTTTACGATGAAGCAAAGACACCTGAGAGGTGTCTTTTTATACCAGTATTCCTTTGCACCTGTCAGAAGCACAAGTGAAACTAGAGGGAAAGGAAGAACACTCTAATGACACAAAGTAAGAAAATTGCGCTCGCTGCCTTAAAGATGGCTATGACAGAGAGCAGAGAAGAAGAGACCCATTTAAAAGAGTCTTACTTGCGGTTGGGGGTTAAAACTGCTGCTGTCGATTATGGTGGAGAATATGTCAGCTCGGTTCGCAAGATTATCGAACGCGCTATTGTAGCCGCTAAGCGCGAAGGTGCTATTCACGAGACACATGGGGATGAAGGGGCAGTAGCCGGTGCTACTCGCGAGGCCTTAAGTCAAATTATGAATAAGGCCATGGGTCTGAATATTGGTGGCAAGATTGGAATTGCACGTCAGGATGATCATCTCAGTGTTGCGATCTTTTTTGGAATCGGGCTCTTACATTTGGACGAGGTGGCTGTAGGACTGGGACATCGCGTCGCTCCCAAAGAATAAAAGGGGGTTAACACATGGTGCGAGGTATTAGAGGTGCGACAACGGTCGAGCGCAATGATGCCGCGGAGATTCGTGAAGCGACTATGGAACTTTTAAAAATGATCCTCGATGAAAATCAGCTGTGTACAGAAGACCTGGTCAGTGCCATCTTCACCGTGACGTCGGATTTAAATGCGGATTTCCCTGCGTCTAGTGCCCGTGAGATAGGGTGGCAGTTGGTACCGTTGCTTTGTGCGACAGAAATCCCAGTTCCCGGTGCACTCCCACGCTGTATTCGTGTGCTGTTACACGTTAACACTGAACGTTCCCAAAGGGAAATACGGCACGTTTTTTTACGCAATGCCGTATCACTGCGTAAAGATCTTGTAGATGGAGATAGTTAAAGTAGACGATTTAATAGATTAAGCGGAAAATGAGGAAGAGGGGAACGCGGTGAATCTAATCGCTCGACGAAAAGATCAACAACAAGAAACCACGACGGTTCGAGTGGGAGATGTTATCATCGGCGGCCCTCAATTGGTCGTTGTTGCTGGTCCGTGTGCCATCGAAAGTTATGAGCAATTATTGAGTACGGCTCTAGAAGTTAAGCGTCTAGGAGCGACACTACTCAGAGGTGGGGCTTATAAGCCAAGGAGCTCCCCTTATTCTTTTCGTGGAAAAGGGGAAAGCGGCTTGGAGATTTTATCCCAGGTCAAGGCACTGACTGGCCTTCCCGTCGTTACGGAAGTTATGGATGCTCGCGACATTGAACGAATTGCGGAAGTTGCAGACATGTTTCAAATTGGATCACGCAATATGCAGAATTACACGCTGTTAACTGAAGTCGGAAAGACAAAGCACCCGGTTCTATTAAAACGAGGTCTCTCTGCAACGCTAGAAGAATGGATTTATGCTGCGGAGTATATCATGAGCGAAGGCAATGATCAGGTCGTCTTATGTGAACGGGGAATTAGGACTTATGAGACGTATACCCGAAACACAGTGGATATTTCGGCAATCCCTGCCTTAAAAGAACTCACCAATCTTCCCGTTGTTTTAGACCCCAGTCATGGTACTGGAAGATGGTCACTGGTCAATCCAGTCGCTCTAGCGGGAATTGCAGCAGGTGCAGACGGCTTAATGATTGAAGTTCATCCTCAGCCGGATCAGGCCTTGAGTGATGGGGATCAATCGTTAAACTTTGAACATTTTGCGGAACTTATGGAAAAGGTAGGGCCTGTGGCCAAAGCAGTGGGTCGAGAGATTTAATTGTGTTATAGGGGTTGTGAGAACAGCCCTTCCTGTGGTAAGATGGTTTAAATTTAACCTTTAATCTCGTGATGGATTAGCAAGCTTTGTTTGGCAAAGCTTATGTAGAATGGTGACTGTGTGTTACAGTGGGTGTTTCACATTGAAGGACTCGCTAAAAGGAAAAGAGTAGGATGGGAGCGATTAGGAGTCAGGGCACCCTCTATTCAGGGTGCTTTTTTATACCTTTTTTCTTAATCGAGTAGCCCGATGTGTAATGCAAGTCAAGAATGCAAGTCAAGAACCGTCCCTAACTTGCGTAGAAGTCGCGGGAGATTAAGGTGCAAGAATAGTTTAGAAACTGGTACGAAATAATGTAGAATGGTAGAAAGGGGTCGGGTAAAATGATTATTGTTTTGAAAAAGGGTGCGACGGTAGAACAGGTTGAGGAGGTTTCCACACGGTTAACAGAAGAGGGACTCAAAGTTCATCTTTCCGAAGGGGTCGAGAAAACGATCATGGGGGCCATAGGAGACCGCATGCGAATTGAAGCGCTCGATTTGGAAGCATTGCCTTGGGTAGAAAAAGTCGTGCCTATAATGGCACCGTATAAATTAGTCAGCCGTGAGTTTCACCCTGCGGATAGTATTATCCGTATTGGTGAACATGAAATCGGGGGCAGCAATGTCCATGTTATGGCGGGCCCTTGTGCTGTCGAAAGCAGAGCGCAGATCTTGGAAACGGCTCACGCTGTACGCGAGGCTGGGGCAACCTTTCTGCGGGGTGGTGCCTTTAAACCGCGCACGTCCCCCTATTCCTTCCAAGGATTAGAAGAAGAGGGATTGCGTTATTTGGCCGAAGCCCGTGCAGAAACAGGACTATTGGTCATCACAGAAGTTATTGATGCCCAAGATGTTTCATTAGTAGCTGATTATTCGGATGTTCTCCAAATTGGTGCCCGAAATATGCAGAACTTTATTCTTCTCAAAGCAGTGGCCAAGTGTGGGAAACCTGTCCTTCTCAAAAGAGGGCCATCGGCAACTTTAGAAGAATGGATGATGGCGGCAGAGTATATCATGGATGGGGGAAATTACCAGGTGATGTTCTGTGAACGGGGCATTCGGACCTTTGAAAGTTATACGCGGAACACGCTTGATTTAAGTATGGTCCCTGCTCTGCATGCTCTTTCTCACCTTCCAGTCATTGTTGACCCCAGTCATGGAACTGGACGCTGGCAGCTGGTTCACCCCATGGCGAAAGCGGCACTGGCTGCCGGAGCAGACGGTTTAATAGTCGAAGTTCATCCACATCCCGAAAAGGCCGTTTCAGATGGAAAACAGTCCTTAACACCAGAGACATTCCAAGGTATGATGGCTGATTTGGCTAGGCTTACTCTCGCCCTAGATCGTAAATTGGGGGAGTGAGTGAGTGGAGAATTTGACACCTGGATGGTCAGGCCTTCGTGTTCCGAAGGCTTGCATCCTTGGTTTGGGGCTGATCGGCGGGTCTTGGGCAGGTGCTTTACATCTTGCTGGATGGGAAGTGTTTGCGGTTGATCCGGAAAAGGCTAGTATCGATGAAGCCGTGCGTCGGGGGTGGATTAAGACAGGGTGGACAGCTATGCCGAAGTTTCTAGAGGTTGATTTGGTTGTCTTAGCACTTCCCTTGCAGGAATTGACGAAGGGTCTAGATCAATTGGTCGGTAAGATTCCTAAGGGAGCGGTCGTCACCGATGTGGGAAGCCTAAAGAGTGAGATTTGTAAAAAGTCAGGGACAGTCGATCAAAAAGGTACCCGTGACTTTCATTTTGTGGGGGGGCACCCTATGACAGGTTCGGAACAGTCTGGGTTTGAAGTTGCTGATTCCGAGTTGTTTCGCGGATATCCCTACGTCTTAACCCCAACAGCTGATTGTCCACGCGATGTTGTCCAAGCCCTCGTGAAACTAGTCGAAGGGTTTGGAGCCAAAGTCGTGTTTCGAGACCCTATGGATCATGATGTAGATGTGGCAATGGTCAGTCATATCCCCCATTTGTTAGCAGTATCCTTAACTTTAGCAACGCAGGATGCTGGTAAAGAGGGGGTGTCCGCCTTGGAGTTAGCAGGGAGGAGTTTTCGAGAGTTAACGCGTATTGCCGATAGTTCTCCAGAAATGTGGAAGGAAATCATGGTGAAAAATGCTGATGCAATACTGGGAGGGCTTACCCTTTGGGAAGAGAAAATTAGGGAATTGCGAGAGTGTATACTGCAAGGAGACGGAGAGTCTATTGCTGAAGCATTTCGCAAAGCTCATGAAGTTCGGGATGCATCAATATTAAGTAGTTAAAAGTTTAGGACTAAGGGGGCTAATACCAATGCGAGGTGTGTTTATAAACCCAGTCTCCAGCGTGGAAGGAGAAATCCAAGTTCCGGGCGATAAATCCATTTCCCATAGGGCAGCGCTCTTGGGCGGTATGGCCCACGGAGA
Source organism: Desulfosporosinus metallidurans (assembly GCF_001936615.1). GTDB lineage: Bacteria > Bacillota > Desulfitobacteriia > Desulfitobacteriales > Desulfitobacteriaceae > Desulfosporosinus > Desulfosporosinus metallidurans. Next base: position 25,042 of record NZ_MLBF01000026.1, on the reverse strand, counting down.
AACTCATGTTTCAAATTTCTTATTAGGTCAGGACTGTTTAAGCACGCTTCGGTGTTTAAAACAGCTTGGAGTCCATTGGGAGAGACAGGGGACAGAGGTTTGGATTCGTGGTGAGGGAATGGAAGCCTGGCAGGAACCTTCAGACGTACTTGATGCTGGTAATTCGGGGACGACTTCGCGGTTGATGCTTGGCGCGTTGGCCGGTAGCCCTTTTGCTGTCACACTGACTGGTGATGCTTCCCTGCGCTCGCGTCCGATGCGGCGGGTCACAGACCCACTCAAGCAGATGGGTGCCCAGATCATGGGGCGTAAAGGAGGAGATTTTGCACCCCTAACGATGAGTGGTGGTCATCTACAGGGGCAAGTATTTCGCACAACTGTGGCCTCGGCTCAAGTTAAATCAGCCATTATTCTAGCGGGGTTAAGAGCGAGCGGAGAAACGAGAGTCGAGGAACCAGCTCTTTCTAGGGATCATACCGAACGTATGCTTAGGGGGTTCGGAGTTGAGGTCCAAAGCGAGGAGACAGTGGTTAAAGTTCACGGGGGCGGGTGTCTAACAGGACAAAAAGTTTCTGTCCCAGGCGATATTTCATCGGCTGCCTTTTTCCTTGTCTTAGGAAGTTTGGTGGGACGTGGAGAGATGATCCTGCCGAATGTCGGCGTGAATCCGACCCGAACAGGGATCTTAGACGCCCTAAAAGCAATGGGGGCGGATATCGAGTTACTCAATGTATCGGAAATCTGTGGTGAACCTAGGGCCACGTTACGTGTTCGTCCTGCACAACTTAAGGGAATCGAAATTGGAGGGACTCTGATTCCGCGCCTGATTGATGAAATCCCCATTTTGGCAGTAGCTGCAAGCTTTGCTGAAGGGGAAACCGTCATTCGGGATGCCGCAGAACTGCGAGTTAAGGAAACTGACCGTATCCGTACTGTAGCTGTGGGATTAAACGCCTTGGGGGCTAAGGTTGAAGAACTGCCCGATGGATTGCGTATACAAGGTCAGACTTCCTTGCGTGGTGGACAAGCGAGTAGCCTAGGAGATCATCGCTTGGCTATGGCATGGGCTATCGCTGGACTTGTATCTAAGGAAGGGGTTAGTGTGGAAAACATGGAGGCAGCGGATGTATCGTATCCGGATTTTCTGAGCGTAATCAAGAAGGTAGCTCAATGAACCGAAGTTCATCACTTGGAGTAAAGAAGGGGCTTATTTTTGGACTACGTCAATCGCTGACAATTGGAATTGGTTATGCGCCAGTAGCAATAACATTCGGAATTTTAGCTTCCCAATATGGCCTTAGCGTTTGGCAAGCTGGGCTGATGTCTTTCTTTGTTTTTGCGGGTGCGTCACAGTTTATTGCGATCGAAATGATTCATCAGGGGGCAACCGTTTGGATGATTGGCTTGACCACCCTGATTATTAATATTCGCCATTTCCTTATGAGTTTATCTTCCGTTCCTTTTTTCCCCGACAGAACGCTTCCTTGGTCATTGGGGTTGGCCCAGGGGCTCACAGATGAAACGTTTGTGCTCAATACGAGGGTTTTGCAAGATGTAGCGAACGAAGAAGACCGCCGCCGGGTCATGCTTGGAATTAACTCAGGCGCCTTTGCATCTTGGGTTATATTTACGCTCCTTGGAGGGGTGATCGGAAAATGGTTGCCAATCCAATTCTCCGGCTTTCAATTTGCCCTCTTAGCCTTATTCATTATTTTGACGACAACGTCGCTCTCGAAGAAGAATTTTATGACCTATGTTCTAGCCTCAATATTGGCTATTGTTTTCAAAATGGTTCTTCCGGGAAAGATCTATCTTATTTTAAGTGTGGCTCTCGCCGCAGGAATTGGGGCATGGTGGCGTAAAAGAAACCCTTCACCAGAACAACTGCAAGAAGGCACCATTGAGCTGTAAACTGAAAAAGTGGAGGGGGGAGAACTGTGTCACTCCAATTTCTAGAGACGATTTTATTAATGACTTTAGTCACTTATGGTTCGCGTGTTCTACCTTTCCTTCTTTTTAAAGGAAGAAATGTCCAGGGCTTTGCCCGGGATTTTATAGAATTGGTTCCAATAGCCTTATTGGCTGCCTTAGTTGTTCCTGAGTTGGTGACACCGGGAGGAACGATTGTTCTAATACATAACCCCTATCTATGGGCTGGAGTCTTAACCTTTATTTTTGCTCGATTTGTACCCAATCTTTTTTTGGGGATTATCTTTGGAATGAGCGTGTTCTGGGGACTTGATAAGTTATTGATGTAGAAAATCAGTAAATATGCAGAAATATATAAGAATAGGTATTGGAGGCAACCGAAAACTTATAAACTTCTTATTACTCGGGATATCGAGTATAATGCATTTAAAGGCAAAGTCCCTCCCACACAAAGGGGAGGGACTTTGTTTTTAAAAGTTCAAACATCTTATTATTTATATACCCCTAATCAAATAACTCTCCAACTTCAAAATAGGCCCAAGTCTAATCAGATTTTGAAGTTGGAGAGTTAAGAATGTTTAACTTCTGCTGGCACTTTTTAGTTGGCCAACCATTACTTTAATTTTAAAGTCAATCTTAATGCCATTGTTAATTACTAATAATCATGTGTCAAATAACAGTCTGCACTAAGAAATTTTGTTGGTTCTGGTCCAAATGTTCTGGGCTTGAGCAGCTTTAATCAAATCCTCGCGGAAATCCGGATGGGCTAACTCGATCAGCATTTCAGCTCGTTTAAAAGTAGATTTACCAGTTAACTGAGCCTTACCATATTCTGTAACAATCGTTGGGGCGATTGTTCGAGGGCAAGTAACGGCGGAGAAAGTCTTTATACTAGGCACGATTCTGGATGTTAACTTCCCACCATGCATGGTAGTTGAACTCATACATATAAAGGGTTTTCCTCCTTTAGACTGGGAGGCTCCCATAGTAAAATCCACTTGCCCACCCGTACCAGATATTTGTCTAGTTCCCGATGATTCTGAGCTTATCTGTCCTAGCAGATCGATTTCAACCGTATTATTTATAGCAATTTGTTTGTCATTTAAGGCAATCCGGTTTGGATTATTGGTTATATCTACCGGGTAGCTGGCAAAAGAGGGATTTCTGTCGAGGAAATCATAGAGCTGTTGTGTACCCATTGCGAACGTGAAGACAGTCTTATACCTGTCAATGTTCTTCATTGATCCATTAACTTTGCCCTTCAATATCAGATCGATGTATGAGGTGGTAGCCATTTCTGAATGAATGCCTAAATTTTTCAGATCGCTGTCAGCTATCATCTTGGCGATAGTATTGGGCATGCCCCCAATACCAAATTGCAAACAACTTCCATCCTCGATTTCTTCAATCAATATTGAGGCAATGGCCCTTTCGGCTTCAGTCTCTGTATTAGTTGGTGGTAGCTGAGGCAAAGGATAACTTTTTTCCACAATATAGTCTACTTCAGAAATGTGTATACTTTCCTGCTCACCACCCAACACCCAAGGAACTTGATCATTTACCTCTAGGATAATTGTTTTGGCTTTTTCGCAGGTAGCACGCGCATAGGATACTGAGGTACCAAAGTTGAAGTATCCATTGTTATCCGGGGGAGTCGTTTGAATCATGGCGACGTCAGGCGGATACATATTTCCATTGCGTATGTTTGTAGGACTGGCGCTATAATTGCCCGGAATATAATAGCAAAGGCCTTTCTCGCCCAGTTTTCTTTCATGCCCACTTAAATAGCCACTCATATATGTGAAACTCTTTTTCTCTGGATCAGCGGCGCATATTTTTGGGGATACTGTAGCGCACACACTTCTAACCATAACATCGTGTACCTCACCAACCCGCTTGGATAAGGCTTCATCTAAAGCCTGCGGGAACATTGCAAAATGGCTCATAAAAACCCAATCACCGGATTTAACGACTTTAACCGCTTCTTCTGGGGTACGTAATTTATTTCTATATTCATTGGCGTACAAAATACCATCCTCCTTTTTTCTTGTAGCAATGGCCCAGAATATGGCCACCACCAGCACCACCCCGGCTACTGATCGAATCTGAAAAGCACCAGCCATCTGTGCAAGAATAGAAGTAGACTGCATGCCTAAATTAACTAGCTATTTAACTAGTACTGGTCAAAATCTTGGCCATATACCAATACCAGTGTTAATACAAAATAAGAGTTTTATAACATAGAGAACTTACTTGAAAGTTTTTTCAAGAATTGGTTGAGCATCCGTGGTCTAAATTCCTCCTCTCATAAATTACGTTTATGTTATCCATTGATAATAAAGACGCCACCTTCCTTTCGTCTGTAATCCCTTACCAACCTTGTGGAGTATAGGAATTAAATTAACTAATAAATCCATAATGCAAATGTTGTGCCAAATATTTAAAATATTGAAATTAATAATTAAAAAATTAAATATTCACATTAATTATGTAATTTTTAGCAAATTAAGAGGATTCTATAAATGTTGCTCGAAATATATAAAATATATTAATATCACTATCCGGAGCTTGGAGGTGTAAGTGATATGAAGGTTGAAGAAATTATGATTGCTCCAATTTGTATTCAACCAGAGCAGGCAGTTGTAGATGTACTAACTAAACTATCTGACTTGAATGCTGAGGGATTACTGGTTAAATCACAAGAAAAAGTACTTGGTGTCATTGAACGACGGCAACTCACTAATCCCCAAATAATATATAATCCCGTAAAAACTGCTGTGGACATAATGCAAGCAGTTTTTCCAATCGTCAACTTGGGTGATAACGTTCAAAAAGTATGGGAATTGGAGGTAGAAGTTTTACCTGTCTTTGATCAAGAGCTTCTCGTTGGAATGGTCACACGCGTAGACGTGGGTATGGCGATTTTCCGAGAAAAAGAACTTGGGGTCAAGACCTTTGATGCTGTAGCCAATTCTGTAACCAGTGGGATTGTTGCTATAGATGAATTTGGTAAGATCACGGCCTTTAATAAAGCTGCGGAAAAATTTACATGGCGCAAACAGCATGAAGCCCTTGGAGGTTATTTAGGAGATATGATCATTCCTACAGGACTCCTTGACGTCATTAAGACAGGATTACCACAATTTGATTTTCGAATTGAGGCTTTTGATAGGGCCTATATAAGCAATCGCACGCCGATCATCGAAGATGGAGAAGTTGTAGGCGCAGTTGGGGTTTTCCAGGATATCTCAGAAATCGAGAGTGCTTTACATGAGTTGAAAGTTTTAAATGAGCTCAACGCTGAATTGAACACCGTAATTAATTCATCTTTTGACGGGATATTGGTAACAAATGAACTCGGTCGTGTCCTGCGCACGAATGCGGCTGCTTGTATGCTTTGTCGCCTAGAGGAACAAGATATCCTTCAACAGTTTGTGGATGATGTGTTGCAACTGCAGAGACCCTCGCTTTGGAAAAGTATTCTTCGTGGGCGGAAAGCAGTTACGAAGGAGGTAAGTGCTCGCCATCTTCTCATCACAGGAAATCCCGTTTTTAAGGGAGATGGTTCCTTGCGACGGGTGATTTTCAATTTGCGGGATTTAAGCCTGCTTCATGAGTTGCGTGATGAACTGAAAACGACTAAAGAGCTATCGCACAAGTACCGTCAAGAATTGGACTCTCTGCGTAAAGGAGGAGATATCATAGCTCATTCTCCCAAAATGTTGTCGGTACTTGATTTAGCCAAACGTGTCGCATCTGTAGATTCGTCCGTTTTTATCAAAGGGGAATCTGGGGTAGGTAAAGAAGTTATCGCGAAATTCATTCATGAAAACAGCAAACGTTCTTCAGGGCCGTTTATTCAAGTTAACTGTGCCGCAATTCCCGAGAATTTGTTAGAGTCCGAACTCTTCGGGTATGAAGGTGGAGCGTTTACAGGATCTCGAAAAGAGGGAAAATCGGGCCTGTTTGAATTAGCGAATCAAGGCACTTTGTTGCTTGATGAAATTGGTGATCTTCCCTTAATCCTACAAAGCAAATTGTTGCGCGTTATTCAAGAACGTGAATTTGTGCGTGTCGGGGGTACAAAGGTCCGAAAAATAGATATTCGTTTAATCTCTGCGACGCACAGGGATATTTCTGAGATGGTTAAGGAGGGATTATTTCGAGAAGATCTGTTTTTTAGACTTCACGTGGTTCCTCTTAGTATTCCATCCCTTCGGGAACGACCTGAGGATATTTTGCCGTTGGTTCATAGTTTTCGTGACAAAGTATGTTATAAGTACGGTCTTGATAAAGACTTTGCCCCGGAAGTCCTCCAATGGTTTCTGAGTGGAAAATGGCCAGGGAATGTCCGTCAAATCCAAAATACGGTCGAACAATTAATCGTAACCTGCCCCGAGAGCGTTGTAACCATAAATCAGTTAGTTCAAGAGCAACTGGATGATACGTCAGTTATCCAAGTCAATTCAATTTTGCCTCTCAAGGAAGCCGGCTGTGAGGTGGAACGGCAGATCTTCTATATGGCTTTAAAACATACACGGAATACATATGAATTAGGGAAGTTATTAGGTGTAAATCAATCAACTGTTGTTAGGAAGCTACAACGGCTAGGTATAGCAGTATTGGAGTAATGCCGAAATGCATTAGTTAATGCTAAATTGCATGGAGGCATTTCAGCATTAATATCAATATAATGCAGGTTTCCAGGTTGTAAAAAATTTTAATATTAAAAAGATAAAAATGCGTTTTTGCATTAGTTACAGTTTAAAAGGATATGAAATAGATAAACCCACTGAATACAGTGGGTTTATCTGTTAGTAATCAAAAGCTACACAAATTTAACATTTAAATTTTAGTGATCATGAAGGTTGCAGTACCAAAGGCTACTAAATTGTCAGCATCATCCTTAATTTCGCTTTGTCCGACAATAATATTTCTTCCTTTTTGGATGACCCTACCTTCAGCTCGAAGTGTTCCTCCATTGACGGGCCGTAAATAGTTTATTTTCATTTCTACGGTTATAGCGCCTTCTTCAGAACCCAACTGTTGGTTTATAGCAACTGCGATCGAAGTATCAAGCAATCCAGCAATAGCTCCACCATGGACATTTCCGTAAAATTGTTTCAGATTATCATTAATTTCCATGATAACTTGGATTATTCCTTCAGTATTCTCTATCGTTGTCATGCCTATGTGCTTCCAGTAATTACCGTTTTTTAGATCCGAGATTCTGACCATTTGAACCCAGCCTCCTGTATTAACGTATATTTCAAATACACGCTAATTTTCTATAAGGGTGGTTTGTTTTATTACTAACTTTTTTTACACGCTTCTGTCGATTCGGGGAATTTACTACTAATTAAACCGAGACCCCTGATAAGGAAACTGATCCCCCAAAGTACAAAAAAACAAGCGATAAAATCAAATACACTTAATACGAGTGCCCCTGAAAGAGTATCTGGAATGATTGCCAATTTAAAACACCCCCAATAAAGTAAGCATAATTCCACCTGCCACAGCAGTTCCTAAAACACCCGCTAGATTTGGGCCCATGGCATGCATTATTAAGTAATTGCGTTTATTGTATTGTATCGCAACAGTATGTGATACCCGTGCTGCCATTGGAACAGCCGCAATACCGGCAGAACCAATTAGGGGATTAATTTTTCCTCCACTCATCTTGCACATAAGTCTCGCCCAAAGGACTCCACTAGCTGAGCCGGAACAAAAAGCTATCAGACCAAGAGTCACAATTTTCAGAGTTTGGAGATTAACAAAGTTTTCCGCACTCATGGTTGAACCGATAGCAACCGCAATAAAAACGGTGATGATGTCTAAAAATACCCCCCCTATAGTGGCAGATACCCTATCCATTACACCTGATTCTCGTATCAAATTGCCCAACATTAAACAAGAAATTAAGGGTGCAATGGGTGGTAATAGCACCAAAACAATAATTATCATCATGATGGGAAAAATAATTTTTTCACGTCTTGATACGGGTCTCATTTTCTCCATAGCGATTTTTCTTTCTTCCATTGGAACCAACGCTTTCATAATGGGTGGTTGAATTAATGGAAGTAACGCCATATATGAGTATGCGGCAACTGCAATCGGACCGAGTAAATGGGGAGCCAGTTTGGTTGCTACGTAAATTGCCATAGGACCATCTGCTCCTCCAATGATCCCAATGGCACTGGACTCAGCAATACTGAAGCCCAAAAGTTTGGCCCCGATTAAGGCGATAAAGATGCCTAAATGTGCAGCAGCCCCAAGGATGATTGTACTCGGATTGGCAATTAAAGGTCCGAAGTCTGTCATAGCCCCAACTCCCAAAAATATTAAAGGGGGGTAAATGACTAAAGCTATACCTTGGTAGTTATAGAACAGAAGCCCACCGGGACTCATTAAACCAGTACCAGGAATGTTTACCAGGATGCATCCGATTCCTAGAGGAACAAGCAGAAAAGGTTCGTATTTCTTTACGATCCCAAACCATATAAATAATATTCCAAAAAGTAACATGATTATATGAGCCGGAGTAAAATGAGCAAGCCCTGTTCCTTGCCCCATCGCCTTAATCATACTTAAAATTTCCATATCTTTCTCCTTCTAAATTAGTAAGTCCTGATAAGCAATCAAATAGTACTGAGTGATTATGAGAACGCTGTCCTTCCCCCTTTCTCGAAAATCAAACTCTTACGAAGGGCAAACCGTGCACTATCTTTTAATATTCATCAAATTAAAGAGATAGCAATTATCATGCCAAGTGACTCAATGAGATTCCTGTTTTTCGCATATATTGTATATATGTTGGCATGTTTTTTGCATATTTAATTTTGCAAATAGCAGTCGCAGAAAAGTAGACAATATCGCGACAAACAGAATCTTTACAAAATATAAAATTTTAAGGGACTAAAGAGAGGAGATATAGGTCCAGTGGTTTTGACTAAACTTTTAGGAGGAATAAACAATGGCGAGTTTAGATAGCCCAATTGCAGGTAAAATTCTTGAGGTCAATATAAAGGTAGGTCAAGAAGTTTCGGAAGACGATGAACTCTTCATAATTGAGGCCATGAAAATGGAGAATCCGGTATTTGGCGATGCGGGAACGGTGAAAGTAATCAATGTTAAAGTTGGAGATCGAGTGCAAGAAGGGGATGTCCTAGCGGTAATTGAGTAAATCTAATGCCTTTAAGAATGCCTTTAAGCCCTCAATCTCAAAAGTTGAGGGCAGTTCTAAATATCCACAGGAGGAGAGGAAATTCTATGGATTTTGGATTATCCGAAGAACAAAGAATGGTTCAGGATATGGCCCGTGATTTTGCTGAAAAGGAAATTGCTCCTTATGTTGAAGAAGATGAAGAAAATCACTATTATCGCAGAGAGATTCTAAGCAAAATGGGCGATTTGGGTTTGTTAGGATGGAGCATACCAGAGGAGTATGGCGGAAACGGAATGGGTTGGATGGAAGCTGTCACGGCCTTATATGAAATAGCAAAAGTTCATACTTCCTGGAGATTAAGTGTTAGCGGCAATTGCTGGGGACCAGCAATGACCATTAATGAATGGGGTACCGAGGAACAAAAGCAAAAGTATATCCCAGGGTTGGTTAGTGGAAAATCCGTAGGCAGCTTTGCGATGACCGAAGCCAATTCAGGTTCCGATGTAGCTAGTATGAAGTCATTTGCCGAAGATAAGGGTGACCACTGGTTGCTAAACGGCACTAAAATGTGGATATCCGGTGGACACACTTGCGATGTTGGACTTGTCTATGCCATCACCGAAAAAGGCGCAGGAGCAAAGGGACTATCCTGCTTAATAGTGGATTACAATAATACTCCAGGCATTACCAGAATCCCAATTTTGAAGAAAGTTGGCATGTGGCCGGCTCCAACATCAGAACTGGTATTTGAAAATGCAGTCATTCCCAAAGAAAACCTCTTAGGGCCACTTAATAAAGGTTTTCAAATTTGTATGTGGATGTTAAATAACACTCGTATGGGTTGTGCAACCGGTTCAGCAGCGCTTTCAGCGGCATGTCTAGAGGGTGCAGTTCAATATGCTAATGAGCGTACTCAGTTCGGTAAACAAATTGGTAAGTTCCAAATGATCCAGCAGCAGATTGCTGAAATGAAACTTGAAGATGAAGCTGCCAAAAATCTCGTTTACCGAGCCGCTTGGCTAAAAGAGAATAAATTACCGAACCAACAGGCAACTTCACTTGCTAAACTATCCGGCTGTAACGCAGCAGTGCATGCTGCCAACATGGCCATGAAAATCTACGGTTCGTATGGCTATTCAACCGAATATCCGTGCGGTAGGTGGCTTCGTGATGCCAAACAATTTGAAACCCTGGAAGGGACATCCAATATCCACATGCAGATTATCTCCAAAATTGAACTTGGCTACCAACCAAACCGTTAAAGTTATTGACTGACGTTCATGTCTAAAAGGGAGGATTTATAATGGGAGACTATGGATATTCACTTCATCCCTATTTTAGGGAAATGCCCAGTATTGGTAAGGCATTAGCCCGCACTCTCGAGCAGAATGTCGAAGACATTAAAAATGTAGAAGCCGAGATCGCTAAAGAGGTTGAGCGGGTCAAAAATTCGGGCAAAGCAACGGAGGCTTTGAACAAAAAAGGAGAAATGTCCGCTTGGCAACGCATTGAGTACTTGGTTGATCCGGGCACTTGGTGTCCATTGCATACTATCTATGACCCAGCTAATAATGAAGAGCAGAATACCGGGGTTATTGACGGCTTGGGTAGAATTTCCGGTAAATGGGCTGTCATCATAGCTTCGAACAATAAAGTTATGGCGGGAGCATGGCTTGCCGGACAGGCAGACAATGTCCTCCGAGTGACTGATATAGCCAAAAGGCTGCACCTTCCGTTGGTTTGGGTGCTCAATTGCAGTGGCGCTAAGTTAATGGAACAAGAAGAGCTTTACGCCAACAGGAGAGGAAGCGGTACACCCTTCTTTCGTCATGCTGAACTTCAAAAGCTTGGAATACCAATTATCGTCGGCATCTATGGAACGAACCCTGCCGGTGGCGGTTATCATTCGATAAGTCCAACCATAATAATTGCTCATAAAAATGCCAATATGGCAGTTGGCGGCGGTGGCATAGTCGGTGGGATGAACCCCAAAGGGTATGTCGATGAAGAAGCTGCCGAAAATTTGATCGAGCAAACACGTAAATCTAAGGCGACTCCCCCTGGTAGAGTAGAAATTCATCACAATGGAACCGGTTTTATGAGAGATGTCTGTGACACGGAACAAGAAGTTCTGGACGATATTAAAAAATACATGATGGATCTGCCTGCTTATGCCAAAGACTTTTTCAGAGTTGCCGATCCTGCTGAACCTAAATTCCCTGCTTCAGATCTCTATAGTTTAGTACCTATCAACCAGAAAAGAGTTTATCCAATGCATGAAGTATTGGCCAGGCTATTTGATAACAGTGAACACATGGAGTTCAAACCCGACTATGGTCCTGAAGTATATTGTGGGTTAGCCAAAATTGACGGCTTCCTGTGTGGATTTATTGCCAACAATCAGGGGATATTGGGCAAGGGTTATCCAAAATATGCGGATTATCAAGGAATTGGTGGGAAACTATACCGCGATGGGCTGATCAAAATGAACGAGTTTGTGACGTTCTGTGGTCGTGATCGAATTCCCCTTATCTGGGTACAGGATACAACTGGAATTGACGTTGGGGACACCGCTGAACAGGCGGAGATGTTGGGATTGGGCATGTCCTTGATTTATTCTATAGAACAGTCGGATCTCCCCATGATGGGTATTATCCTAAGGAAAGGTACGGCAGCAGCCCACTATGTATTAGGAGGCCCACAAGCTAATAACAATAATGTTTTTACGCTTGGTACTGCTACTACAGAAGTTTACGTCATGCATGGAGAAACAGCTGCAGCCGCATCCTATGCAAGACGTTTAGTCAAAGATAAGGATGAAGGTAAATCCTTAGAACCGACGATTCAGAAGATGAACGATATGATCAAAGATTACTATGATAAATCCAGACCCGGATATTGCGCTAAAAAGGGTTGGGTTGATGAAATTGTTTATTATGGGAATTTGCGTAAATACTGTCAAGCCTTTGTGGGGTCCTATTATCAGAATCCAACCTCCATTTGTGCAGTTCATCAGATGTTGACACCGAGAGTTATTAAAGGATAAGTTTTTCGATAACGTAAAATCATAGTACATATAATATTCGCAATATTCCATGTATTACCTCTTTGACCACTCGTTTTTGAAAAAATATTCTTTACGAAAGGGGGGGATTGTGGGTTGTTAACCATTGATACTAATGTTAGTGAAGAAATGGCTTTACCATACAAATATCTTAGAATACTAGAAAAGGATCTATTCCTATTTCGTGAAGTATCCTCTACCAATAGTATTGCTCAACATATGGCACGTTCAGGAGCCATTGAGGGCACTATCGTTCTGAGTAGTTCACAGACTTCCGGAATGGGGAGGATGAAACGCCAGTGGGCATGTCCGGCAGGTCAAGGAATCTTAATGTCCATGATACTAAGACCTAAAATTAATGTGCAGTTGATTCCTCAACTTACACTTCTTTGCGGAGTTGCAGTCGCAGAAACTATACGAAAAACGACAGGCTGCGAAGCGGGAATCAAATGGCCGAATGACATTGTCATCGGTGGTAAAAAGGTTTGCGGGATTCTCGCTCAAAGCAGTTTCTCCGGTCATGCGCCATTGTATGTCATCATGGGCGTTGGGATTAATGTTAACCAAACTTATGATCAACTTCCCCCTGATTGCAGAGAAACAGGCACTTCACTTAAGTTAGAGCTCGGTCAGAAATTTTCTCGTCTGAGATTGCTTGAGAAATTCATTATCCTTTGGGATGAGCATTATAAGCGTTTTATAGAAGAAGGGCATTCATTTCTTAGAACGAAGTGGATAGCTAACAATGTCACTTTAGGGCGTGAAGTTAATATCAATAAGGGAAATGACCTTAAACATGGTTTAGCTGTTGATATTAGCGAGAGAGGTGGGCTTATCATAGATTTTCCCGACGGATCATCAGAGGAATTTTTGGCTGAAGATCTTAGTTTGGGTAGGACCCATTATGGTGGAGACACTAAATAGTTTGGTTTGCGTTCCAAGATTAAGCTCAACAAGTTGTAATAGTACATTAGTAAAAGAGGGAGAGAATTGAACCGTGAAAATGTTCGAATACATGGGGAAGGAAATTTTCGCCGAGTTCGGACTTCCAGTGCCAAAGGGGAGAATGGTTAGCAACCCAGATGATGCTGCACAAGTAGCAAAAGAAATTGGTAGTGCTGTCGTGATTAAGTCTCAAGTTTTATCGGGTAAGAGGGGTAAAGCCGGGGGCATCAAATTTGCCGAAAATCCAGAAGAAGCGAGAGCTGCAGCACAAGAATTATTCGGCATGACGATCCAGGGTCTGCCCGTAAACATTCTCCTGGTGGAAGAAAAGCTGCAAATCGACAAAGAACTCTATCTGTCCATTACCATCGACGGTACAGCCAAAAAACCAGTGTTCATTGCCTCATCCCACGGTGGGATGGATATTGAAGAAGTTGCTGAAGAGTATATTGTTAAACAACATATTGATGTTGAACTGGGCATGCAAGGATTTATCGCCAATGAGATTGTAAGAAGAATGGGTATTGGTTTAAAGAGTCCCCAGGGAAAAGAACTTGTATCGATTATCAAAACATTATACAAAGTATTTACCCAAAAAGATGCAGAACTGGTTGAAATTAATCCACTCGTGATCAGCGGTGATAAAGTCATAGCAGCGGATTCCAAGGTGACTATCGACGACGAGGCGCTCTACCGCCAAGTAGACCTTCCAAGAGTGGAAGAACGTACGAAAACCGAAAAAGCGGCTCACGATCTAGGTCTTGCTTTTGTAGAATTGGACGGGGACATTGGCGTAATGGCCAATGGTGCTGGAATTACAATGGGCACATTAGATACACTAACTCATTTCGGCGGGAAACCTGCAAACTTCCTTGATGCTGGCGGCGGCACAGGGGAAGAAGGCACGGCTAAGGCGCTTGAACTCATCTTATCCAGAAATCCTAAGTCGATCATCATCAATATCTTTGGCGGAATTACACGTTGCGATGATGTTGCCAGGGCATTTGCCTCCGTCAAAAAGAAGGTAGGCATCCCAGTCCCAGTGGTTATCCGTTTGGTAGGCACAAACCAGGAAGCAGGACGAGCTATTCTTAAGGAAGTAGGCATTGAAGCCTATGACTTCATGCAGGATGCAATCAAAGAGACTGTGAAGTTGGCGTATGCTTAATGCCCGCTCACTGTAGCTACGCTGATAACAACGATAAGTTGGGCAAGGAGGAGTAGTAAATTGGCCATTATTATTGATGAAACCACGAATGTTCTGGTTCAAGGCATATCCGGCAAACAGGGATTTTTCCATACGCAGCAAATGTTAGCTTGCGGCACCAAAATTGTCGCAGGCACTTCGCCCGGCAAGGGCGGGAGCACCAGTGAAGGCATACCCGTTTATGACAGTGTTCGCGCGGCCTGTGGACACCACCGAATCGATGCCTCCGTCATTTTTATTCCAGCTGCAATTGCCAAAGACGCAGCCTTGGAAGCACTAGAAGCTGGAATTAGGGTCGTTGTGGTGGTTACCGAGCATATCCCAGTCCATGATGAAATGGCAATCGTCGCTTATGCCAAACGTGTCAATGCCGTAGTGATCGGCCCAAATACATTCGGTATCGTTTCTTCTGGTAAATGTAAGATAGGTATTCCACCGAATCAGTTTTTTATCCCTGGATCCGTGGGCGTTGTCGCTCGCTCTGGAACGTTGACCTACGAAATTGTCGGGAATCTCACCGCTCAGGGTATCGGCCAGTCTTCAGTGGTAGGTATGGGTGGAGACAGAGTGGTCGGTCTTACCTTTGTGGATGTCTTAAGAAAATTTGAACAAGATCCCGAAACAAAGGTCGTAGTCTTGATCGGTGAGATTGGCGGCAACGCGGAAGAAGAGGCTTCTCAATATATTAAGGAAATGACCAAACCAGTGGTAGCGTATATCGCTGGAAAGAGTGCACCTCCAGGAAAGCGGATGGGACATGCGGGGGCCATTATTGAACGGGGTAATGGAACCTATGAAGGCAAAGTGAATGCTTTGACTTCGGCTGGAGCTAAAGTGGCAGAGTTGCCCTTTGAAGTTCCGGAAATAGTCAAAGATATTCTTGGAAAATAGTCCCTAATAAAGCTATGGACATCCCTGAAGTAACCCTTCCTAAGGAATCTTACTTGGCATGGTTTTAAGTAATAAATGAAAATAATAACTGCTATTGAAGAAAGGGGTGAGTTCCGGAAACTTAAACGAGGCGATAAATAACTATTTGGGAGGTAATAAAATTGGCTTACGAAACGATAATTGTGGAAATTGAAGAAGGAATTGCGACTGTCACTCTTAATCGTCCAGAAGTGCTCAATGCTCTAAGTAGCCAGGTTTTCAATGAGCTGGCAGATGCTGCTGCGAATTTGGGGGCGGATAATTCAGTACGGGCAGTGATTATCACTGGTGGTGACAAAGTATTCGCCGCAGGGGCAGATATTAAGGGAATGGCATCATTAACTGCAGTTGACGTATCAGGAAATGCCAGACCCTCAAGACAAGCTTTTAATCTGATTGAAAATATGAAAAAGCCCGTAATTGCAGCTGTAGCTGGTTATGCCCTAGGCGGAGGGTGTGAGCTGACCTTGGTAGCAGATATTCGTATTGCCGCAGACAATGCGCAATTCGGCTTGCCAGAAATAAAACTAGGTATTTTGCCAGGCGGAGGGGGAACCCAGCGTTTGCCTCGTCTGATCGGGGCCGGAAAAGCAAAAGAATTAATCTTTAGCGGGGACTTTATTAGTGCTGAAGAGGCTTTGCGGGTTGGCCTTGTGAACAAAGTAGTTCCTGCAGACCAGCTATTAGCAGAAGCAAAGAAAATGGCTAAGAAATTCACTTATCGTGGCGCTGTGGCTCTTCAAATGGCAAAATCATGTATCAACGAAGGGCAGCGAATGGATTTAGACATGGGCTTACAATACGAACATAAATGCTTTAGCTTATTGTTCGCAACCGAAGATCAAAAAGAAGGCATGAAGGCCTTTATTGAAAAGCGCAAACCGACCTTTAAGGGAAAATAAATAATAATAGTACTAAAAGTCGAAATATTAAATATTTTTTAACAATAAATTGTCGAAGCGAAAATTGAAATCTGGAAGTCATTAAAGAAGTGATCAAACGCGCTGAAGGGATCTCTGCTTTAAGTGAACATTGCATTTGCATTATTTGATGGTAAATGTAGGTTTATTATTAATTATAAGGAGAGGACGCCTATTGAGATTTGATCTATGTTAAATCATAAACGAACGGAGGAAATTGCGGATGTCTAGGTTACCAGTGTTACCTTTGGAGGAGATGCCCGAAAAGACTCGCAATATGATTACAGGGGGTAAGTCTCAACTGAGTGGGCTAAATATCAATAAAATGATGGCTCATGCTGAACACAGTGTACGCCATTTTATGCGTATGGGAAATTCACTGCTTACCCAAGCAAAACTTGATGCGCGCTTGCGCGAGTTAGCTATTTTACGGATCGGTTTTCTGTGTGACTCCCGATATGAGTGGTATCAGCATGAAATTATAGCTCGACAGGTTGGTGTATCCGAACAACAAATAATTGCTGTTCGAGGAGATATCGATAGTGCCGTATTTAATGATCAAGATCGTGCTGTTCTCAAATATACAGAGGAAGTTACTATGAGGGTAAAATCCACTGAAGAATCTTTTAACGAATTATCCCAGTTTCTCAGCCACCGAGAATTGGTTGAACTTACCCTGACCATTGGCTTTTATAATATGGTGGCAAGATTTTTAGAAAATACCGGGGTCGAGATTGAGTAAAAGTAATTGGAAACATTGAGGGTAACGGAATGTTAGTTTTTGGTATAGTTATTGCTTTAAATTTTTATACAAGTGTCAATGACTAAAGAAGAGAGGATTAAACCAATGGAAGTTTCCCAAGAAGAGCTCAATATCATTGTACAAACTGTTCGTACTTTCATAAAAAAAGAAGTTGAACCTTTGGCAGATCAAATGGAGGAAGAGGATAAAATTCCTCGCAGCTTGCTTGACAAGTCTGCCGAGATTGGATTGTTTGGGATTAGTACACCCCAAGAGTACGATGGATTGGGCGCAGGTATGGTTGGCAAATGCAGGATTTATGAGGAACTAGGCCGAGGGCCCAATTGCTTTACCTCAGTTATTGGTTGTCATAATGGAATAGGAAGTGTCGGGATCGTTGAGTGCGGCAATGAGGAGCAAAAGAAACGTTACTTGCCAAAAGTCGCCTCGGGCGAAATGATCGGGGCTTTTGCACTCACAGAAGCATCTGCAGGTTCAGACCCAAGAAACATGAAAACAACAGCAGTTTTAAAAGGTGATCGTTGGATCTTAAACGGTACTAAGCAGTTTATTACTAACGGCGATGTTGCTAATATTTTTACAGTCATGGCCGTGACCGACAAGGAAAAAGGGCCCAAAGGAATTACGTCTTTTCTTGTAGAGCGCGGCTTTAAAGGGTTTACCGTGGGCAAATATGAAAAGAAAATGGGTTTGCACGGTTCTCAAACAGCTGAGTTGATCTTTGAAGACTGCGAAGTACCTGTAGAGAATGTCTTAGGAGAGTTGGGACAGGGTTATGTCAATGCCCTCAAAATATTGGCGAATGGACGGGCTGGCCTCGCTGCTCGGAATCTCGGATCCTGTGAGAAATTGCTGGAAATAAGCGTTAAATACGCCTTGCAACGTGTTCAATTTGGAAAACCAATTTTCGAACAACAAATTATCCAGCATTATTTAGCGAACATGACTATAGATATCGAGACCTTGCGCAGCATAACCTACGATGTTGCCCGGAAAATTGATGAAGGGCAAAAAGTAATCAAAGAAGCCGCTATTGTCAAAACATATGGTTCAGAAGTCTACGGCCGGGTTGCGGATTTAGCAGTTCAAATTCATGGCGGCATGGGGTACATGCGCGAGTGCGAAGTAGAACGTTTTTATCGTGATGCCCGGATCGCCCGTATTTATGAAGGAACCTCGGAAATTCAGCGCAACATCATAGCCGCTCAATTAAAGAAAGAATATGCACTCTAGGTTAAGGAGGAGAAAAGATGAATGAGGCAGTTATAGTAGCCGGAGTAAGAACTGCGGTAGGCAGAGTGGGTGGTACCCTGAAAGATGTTCCGGTCGATTTCCTGGCGGCAAAAGTCATAAGTGAAGTGATGTCACGCAGCGGAATTCCCGATACGGCGATCGACGAAGTCGTCTTTGGTCATACAAAACAAAGTGGTGACAATCCTAATGTTGCTCGTTTAGCGTGGTTAAGAGCGAATATGACCGAAGGAGTCCCGGCCTATACTGTACATCGTCAATGTGGTTCAGCCCTGACAGCTGTAAATAATGCTGTAACAGCGATTTGGGCAGGGACTCAAGAAACGGTGATGGCTGGTGGGGCTGAAAGCATGAGTACCGCTCCATATTATTTGAGGAATGCCCGCTATGGCTTCCGTATGGGAAACGCTGAGATTTTAGATTCCAACACGGAAAGTCAACCCCGGTGCCAACCTGAGGACCGTTACGGATATTTGAACATGGGATTAACGGCGGAAAATCTGGCTGAAAAGTATAACCTTAGCCGCCAAGAACAAGATGAATTTTCCCTAAGCAGTCAGGAACGAGCTCTCCGGGCAATTAAAGAAGGGCTGTTCAAAGAGGAAATCGTTCCTTACGAAATTAAAGGGAAAAAGGGAAGTATCATCTTTGATACCGACGAGCATCCAAGAGAAACCAGTATGGCTCAGCTCACTAAATTAAAACCAGTATTTAAAGATGATGGTACAGTCACTGCAGGAAATTCCAGCGGTCGTAATGATGCAGCCGCGGTTGTGATTGTGACTACACCGGAAAGGGCGAAAGCCTATGGCCTGAAACCGTTAGCCCGGGTCATCGGGATGGGTGCCAAAGGATGTCCGCCCCAAATCATGGGCATAGGTCCGGTGGCATCCACTCAAGCCGCTCTTAAGATGGCCGGATTGTCATTGAATCAAATCGACTTGATTGAGCTGAATGAAGCATTTGCAGCCCAGTCGCTGGCTGTTATTAAAGAGCTTGGACTGGATATGGCCAAAACCAACGTGAACGGCGGGGCTATTGCTTTAGGGCATCCTCTAGGTGCGACGGGTGCTATCATCTTGATCAAACTGATCAATGAGTTAAAGCGTACAGGAAAACGTTATGGCTTAGCTACAATGTGCATAGGCGGGGGTCAAGGTATTTCTACGATCATCGAGAACTTGATTGACTAACGGTATAAATATTACGGGGGTGGAACAAATGGTAATTGACGACATCAAAAAGATTTGTGTTATTGGAGCAGGAAACATGGGCCACCAAATATCTCTGGCCGCTGCTATAGCTGGCTATAAAGTCAGTTGTACTGATATCAGTCTGGAAATGTTAGATAAGGCTGCAAGCTTTGTTCAAACCTATTTGCCGGAGCGGGTTGCCAAAGGTAAATTGACACAGGAACAAGCGGACCAGGCTAAGAATAATATTTCCTTTACCCAAAATTTAGAGGAAGCAGCTGGAGACGCTGATTTTGTCATTGAGGCAGCTGTCGAGAAAATGGATATAAAACGGAAACTGTTTGCGGACTTAGACAGAATTGCTCCTCCTCATGCGATTTTGGCAACAAACAGTTCTTATATCGTCAGTTCGAAGGTTGCCGATGCGACCAAGCGGCCTGATAAAGTGTGTAACATGCACTTTTTTAATCCTGCTCTGGTCATGAAACTCGTTGAGGTTGTGCAAGGACCGCACACATCTCCGGAAACTGCACAAGTAACAATGGATTTGTGTGCAATATTAGGAAAAACCGCTATCTTGTTAAAGCAAGAAATTTATGGTTTCGTGGTTAACCGGATTTTGGCAGCGCTGAAAAATGAGGCACTGCTCCTTGCAGATATTGGGATCGCTACCCCACAAGAGATTGATATTGCGGTAACGAATGCTTTAGGTCACCCGAAGGGACCGTTCGCTTTGATGGATTTAACGGGTATAGACCTGACCTATTATGTCGGTATGGAAAAGTATCAGGAAACCCGCGATCCCAAAGACAAGCCCTCACCGTTAGTTGTAGAAAAATTTGTAAAGGGAGAATGGGGCAGGAAGACGAAAAAAGGTTGGTATAACTACGAGTAAAGAAATCGGATTTATACAGAACTCACACTTATATTTATAAAGAACTCACAAGGATATAGATAAGACTCTATTTTGTTTGGAGGAATTATCGTGGAATTTAAATACAATGTCCGTGATTTAAAGTTTATTTTGAAAGAATGGCTGCCTACTGAGGAAGTGTTGGAATGTGACCGTTTTAAAGAGTTCTTCGGCATGGAGGATATTGATTCGATCTTAACAGAGGCATATAAAGTATGCCGTGAAGTTGTTAGTCCTATCAATGTAGCAGGCGACAGAAATCCAGCTACCTTTGAAAATGGAGTCGTAACATCCCCTCCAGGCTATAAAGAAGTGTATCAATTTCTTCAGAAAAATGGCTGGGGTTCAAGCAGCGAGTGTATTGAAGTTGAAGGTGGCATGCCCCTGCTTCTCTTTAAAGGCGCTTTTGAGATGATTTCGGCGGCCTGTCCGGCGATGGGTTCAAACATTAAACTGACTTCGGGTGCAACCAACTTGATTATTAATTATGGTACTGAGGTAGATAAGAAAAGGTTCCTGCCCAAAATGCTGAGCGGTGACTGGCAAGGAACAATGAACCTCACAGAACCTTCCGCCGGTTCAGATGTAGGGGATGCATTAACAAAGGCTTATCCAACAGACGATCCTAGAATCTATAAAATTAAGGGGTCTAAGATGTTTATCACGGCCGGTGATGGCTCAATGTGTGAAAATACCATCCATCTGGTTTTAGCGCGTCCGACTAATGGATGTAAAGGATCGGCTGGCTTAGGGCTTTATATTGTACCGAAATATTGGGTTAACGAAGATGGCAGCATGGGTAAACCCAATGACGTTACGACAGTAGCTGTTGAGCATAAGATGGGGCTCAAAGGATCAGCAACTTGTATGTTAAACCACGGTGAAAATGATGAGTGCTACGGTATCATGCTGGGTGCGCCTCCGGATAAGCAGGGTCGATCCCAGGGGTTGGCTATGATGTTTAGGATGATGAACGAGTCCCGCATTGGAACGGGTCACAATGCTAATAATCAGGCGTCTTCAGCCTATGCTCAAGCTGCACTATATGCTCAGGAAAGAGTGCAGGGCTACATTAAAGGCGAGAGGGTACCGATTATTAAACATGCCGATGTGCGTAGAATGTTAATGGATATGAAGGCACATACCGAAGGTATTAGGGCTATGATCTTTAAAGGATACTATAGCCTAGATATCGCCGAAAATTCCAATGATAAGGTCAAAGCCAAGAAATATAAGGAGATCGCCTCGATACTTACCCCTTTGATCAAGTGCTATGGCAGTGAAACATCAGTTGCGTTGAGCTGTGAAGCTATGCAAGTATTAGGCGGAGTTGGCTACACCAATGAATTCCCCATCGAACAGTTTTTGCGCGACTCAAAAATCCTCACAATTTGGGAAGGAACATCGTTCATTCATGGCCAAGACCTTGTGAAGCGAAAAATGAGGATGGGTGACGGTAAGCCTTTCGCTGACTTTATGGCTGAGATTAAGTCCTTTATCGACGAGAATAAGGCGACAGCAGGCCTTGAGAAAGAATTTAACAATCTGGACAAAGCCTATTCCTGTTTGGATGAGGTAAGGAAATTATACGAATCATGGCATCTCAATAAGGCTAGTGAGTTAATTGGCCTATACGCAATTCGTTCGCTATTTATATGTTCACAGGTAGTAGTGGCCGAGTGTTTACTCGAGCAGGCTTTAATTGCCCAAAAGAAACTAGCAGAATTACCTGAAGATCACTTCGATGTAAACTTCTATAAAGGAAAAGTGGCTAGTGCAAAGTATTATGCTAATAATGTATTGCCGAATGCATTTATCCTAACTGAAATCATAAAAAGTGCGGATAAAGCAAGTCTGGAATGTCCTGAAGAATCTCTCATCGTAAGTTAGTTATAACAAAAACCCAATTTTCACAGGGCTGTATAAATAGAAAGTGTTTACTATTTATACAGCCCATATTTATGGGAGAATCCTTGGATTACGGGGCACTAGTTTTTTGGGCCTAAAATAACAAGAAAGCGCTTGAACAATTTATTGAATTTTTATTTTTAATTGAATGAATTGAAAATATATTTTTGGCATATAAATTGCAAATATTTAGATAAGTTAAATAAATACTAAAATGGAAAGGGGGTGAATTAATAAAGTTTCGGCTTAACCTTACTTCTTAATTAAAAGAGGGGAAACGATTAAGTTGAGAATTAAGATATTAAATACTCAACAAATTTGGTACTATAAACGCTCTCCCTCCCTTCCCCAGAGGAAAAGATGAAGTATGGTGGTCGCACAAGCATTAAATGCTTGTCCTAAAACTAGAGCTCTTCATTGTTAGTTATTACCTAGGAATTATTAAAACGTCGCTGAGGAGGAAGAATAATGACGACTGCCATTAAAAAAATCTTCAATATGCACAATGTTGTACTAGGAGTTTTACTAGTAGCTTTAATCATGGTAGGTGAAGTTGTCTTAGAAAAGTTTCATCTTGCTACATGGCCAGCTTTTATGATTATGGTTTTTTTCTTTATGGCTCACGCTAAAATCAAAGAAGCTCCAGCTATCTTAATAGGATGCTTTTTTGGGTTTTGCAATCTTATCATAATCAAATATTGGTATGGATTAACAGTTCCGATCTTTGGAGGAAACATGGCAAAAGCCACTTCTCCTGAAACTGTAGAGGCTATGTTTAATTCTAAACTAGTCTATGTTGCTATATTTGTATTATCGATCATCTTCTTAAAAGATGTCATAACCTGGGTATTCAATGATTATGCCTTTATGGTCTTTATTTTCGCTGCTCTGGCATCAGGTGGAAACAGTGCCGCAGCTTTAGTAGGAAAGACCGTGGCCGGAGCAGCTAATGCAGTTGCTGCTAAAGGTGACCCTGCTGCGATAGCTGCAATGAAAGCCGCAACAGACAAGGCACTAGCTACTACTATCCCGATCACTAATGTATATCAGTGGATGGGAATAGAACTAATTGGCGGGGGTCTTTTCATAGTTGGTATTTTTCTGATCGGTAAAGTGCTGGCTAAGTTACCGGGTGCCCATGCTGCTGCTCATGGTCACGATATAAAAGGCTAAACGTAAATAACAGAGTTTTAATGAGAAGGGGTGTGCTCCAGAGAGCTCATTCCTTCTCATATAAACGAGATGGTAAAACATGATTATTTATGCGCTAGGTTGGAAGTTGTTGGAATAGTCGCAAAAAATATATTTCCTGACATTGAAGAAGGAAGACAGGTTTTAACCACAGTATAGCCATTTAATATAAAAAAATAAAACAAACTTAAGCTCGTAAAATGTTAACTTGGATTTTAGGCTGAATAGCTAATATATAGTTAACTAGGAGGTACGGAAATGGCAGAGTGGGTTAATGAATACAAAGGTAAACTCGTTTCCCCTGAAAAAGCGGTAAGTGTAGTTAAAAGCGGTGATTGGATTCGATATACATTTGGTGTTAACACAGTGCCGGTTCTCGATAAGGCTTTAGCTTTGCGTATTCCTGAACTTTATGATGTTCAAATTCATGCTGGGGTTTCAATGCGTCCCCATGCTATCATTGATGCAGACCCTAAAGGTGAGCATTTTACCTGGAATTGTACTCATATGACGGGGATTGATCGTAAATATTTTAAAATGGGTAGAGCTTATTATATGCCTACGAAGTACTCAGAAGAGCCACGCTACATTAAAGAGAATTCCATCGTTGATGTTCTAATGGTCCAAGTCGCCCCGATGGATAAACACGGAAACTTTAATCTTGGGCCAACAATTTCTCATTATCGTGCCTGCGCCGACGTGGCAAAAACCATTATTGTTGAGGTTAATGAGGATATGCCAATCGCTCATGGAGGATATGGACATTATCTCCATGTTTCCGAAGTAGATTACATTGTTGAAGGTGGTCATACGGGATTGCCTCAGGTTTCTTCACCGAATCCTACAGAGGTTGATGAAAAAATTGCAAGCTATGTTCTTGAAGAATTAAGAGATGGAGACTGTTTGCAACTGGGAATCGGAAGGATGCCCAATGCTTTGGGGAAAATGATTGCCCAATCAAGCTTAAAAGACTTGGGAGTTCATACTGAAATGCTCGTAGATAGCTACGTAGATATGGTGGAAGCAGGACGAATTACTAACAGGAGAAAGCAAAGAGATCCCGGTCGGCTTGTCTATACCTTCGCTGCGGGCACCCAAAAGCTTTATGATTTTATTGATAATAATCCTCAATGTGCTGGCTACCCTGTTGACTATACGAACGACAGGCTTATCGCTTGCAGCATCGATAATTTGGTCTCCATTAATAATGCAATTGAGATTGACCTAACAGGCCAGGTTTGTTCGGAGTCTAAAGGAAGCCGCATGATCAGTGGAGCCGGCGGACAATTAGATTTCGTGGATTCCGCGTACAATTCTAAGGGCGGAAGAAGTTTCCTTTGTTTTTCTTCCGTGTATACTGACAAAGAAGGAAATAAGCACTCTCGCATTAATCCACTATTAACTTTAGGTGCCGTGGTTACGGATACCCGCCCAACGGTTCAATTTGTCGTAACTGAGTACGGGAAAGTTTGTCTCAAAGGGAATGCGACCTGGCAACGGGCGGAGAAATTGATCAGCATTGCGCACCCCGATTTCCGAGAAGAATTAATACGCGAAGCACAGAAGTTAGGCTTTTGGCGGCAAAGCAATAAGCGTTAAAATTTTTTCTTGAGTTATGTACACATATCTATTACCGTCCTAATCTTAAATGATTAGGACTTTT
>NZ_MLBF01000025.1 GCF_001936615.1 Desulfosporosinus metallidurans | reverse complement strand
CTACTGAACAAAATATTTTCAAGCATCAAGCTTCGAAAGTAAGTCGGGGTTCCACCCGTTCGATCCACACGGCAGGAGTTTTCGTTATGAGTCGTCGTGTGGCGATAATCTTCCTTCGCCACGAAGTGTTCCTTTCGGGATAGGTAGCTTCGGCGAAACCAATCCCCCAGCGCGATCGTATTCGTAAAGGGCTGTGCGCATTCGGCGAAGTCTCCAATGGAGACTATCGTGACTATCTTGTGGAATCAATTTTATCAATCCAATACAATTAGTTCAATTCGAGGTATTTCACCTAGTTGGAAGCAGTAGAACCGTCCCCGTGCTTCCCCGTTAAACTTGAGAAGAAAAATCTCTGATAACATGACAAAAAAGAAGGACTTTCTAGTTGTAGGCAGAATAGTAATAATATATAGAAAATTTGGAATAGAATAATTCTGAAGCGTGCTAGTAGCAACTAAAATGAATGAGCAAACATTCAAAATTGATTAGGAGGACCGAAATGATGGGGGAAGCAGCAGTTGAAAAATCTTGGTTTCAGCATTATGAGCCGAGTGTCAAGAGGAGTCTGGAGATCCCTGAGATGAATTTGATGGAAATGTTTAAGAAAACGGAGCGGAAATTTCCGGATAACCCAGCGCTTATTTTTGCAGGAAAGACGACAACGTATAGTGAGATGAATATTCTCGTTGAACGACTCGCTAAAGCGCTTGTTCAAAGAGGTGTTCAAAAGGGAGACCGTATCTCAATATTTATGCCCAATAGCGACAATTGGGTGATTTCGTTCTTTGCTATTCTAAGGGTAGGCGCAGTGGTCGTGCAGACGAATACGCTCTATGTAGAAAATGAGTTAAAAACTCTATTGCAAGATTCTGGAGCCATAGGAGTTGTCTCGATTCCTCAGCTCTTGCCGCGTATAGCACCGATACAAGCGGAAGTAGGTCTAAAATTAATCGCCTTAGACTGGTTAAGTAAATTTTCGGGGTTAGAAGGTTTAGCGGATGACCCTGTGTTTATGGATCTTGAGAAAGTATTTGGAGATACAAGCTTAGATGAAGTAGAGTCACCACCGATGGAAGCCAAATCAAGCGAACTTGCAGTTTTACAGTACACAGGAGGCACAACAGGAGTGTCTAAAGGGGTTATGTTAACCCACTGCAATCTAGTGGCCAACGCAATGCAAGCATGGGAATGGATAGTGGGGCGCGAGGGTGAAGAAAGAGTTTTAACGGTACTGCCCTTATTTCACATCTACGCTTTGACGGCCTGTATGAATTTAGCGATACTTTCTGGGGGAGCCATGGTTATTCTTCCTAAGTTTGACATCGATGCCGTGCTTCAACATATTAATGATTATGAACCGACTTTCTTCCCAGGCGCTCCGACTATGTATGTCGCAGTCGTAAATCACCCGCGGATCAAGGAATACAAAGTCTCGTCGATTCGATGCTGCTTAAGTGGATCCGCTCCACTTCCCAAAGAGGTAGCGCTCCGTTTTGGGGAATTGACGGGTGGAAGGCTAGTAGAAGCTTACGGTTTATCGGAAGCATCTCCAGCTACTCATTTAAATCCGATATACCATGCCCGGGTTGGTTCAATCGGAGTTCCTGCTCCCAATACTGATTCGAAAATCATGGATTTGGAGACGGGGGAAAAGGAACTTCAACCGGGGGAAATTGGTGAATTAGTGGTTAAAGGTGATCAGGTCATGATTGGATATTGGCAAAGACCGGAGGAGACTTCGGCGGTCTTGAAGGATGGCTGGCTTTATACCGGTGATATTGCATATAGGGATGAGGATGGATTTTTCTATATAGTTGATAGGAAGAAAGATATGATCATCACGGGCGGACTTAATGTCTATCCGCGCGATGTGGAAGAGGTCCTCTATACCCATCCGGCTGTGAGAGAGGCCGTGTGTGCTGGAATTGAAAATCCTTATTGGGGAGAAATGGTGAAAGCGTATATCGTTTTAAAAGAAGGCCTGAGTGTGACGGAAAAAGAGCTCTTATTCTATTGTCAGAGTAAGCTTGCGGCGTTTAAACTCCCTAAGATGATTGAGTTTCGCGAAGAGTTGCCCAAGACGGCCGTTGGTAAAGTTTTACGTCGCTTCTTAGTGGAAGAAGAGCGACAAAAAGCGTTGCAACAAGAAAGTAGATTACAAGCATAAATGGCAGTAAGCACAGAAATTTAACGCAATCAAGAAGAGGGAGCCCGACGTACTGGCTCCTTCTTCTTGATTGCGTAGATATTACCTATTCTATTTCTTCGATCGTAAAGCTTCTTCTTTGGAAAGACCATGGCCATCTCGCGAGTCCATGCTAGGTTGATGGTTATGTGGAGTGGGTTGAGTGTTTGGATTAGGATTTTTTTCTGAGGGCATTTTCTTTTTCAAGGTTAAATCACTTCCTTTTTAAGATATACCTTGGTTGCTATTCTAATGGTTGTTGTTACAAAGGTTATTTTGCCCTTTTTGCCAGAGGTATACTACTATAGCTTTTACTTTGAGGGATAAGTTGGATTTTCTCATACTTTTAGCAAAAAATAAGTAAGTAGGAGATAGTGAACAGAAAACAGACGAGGAATAGAAGGATGAGCCGAATTAGGGTCAAAGGGTGAGTTGACACACAACATATAGTATGATTAAATTTAAAATACACTACATGTGGGGGGTGAAGTTGTGCGCTGTCCATTCTGCGGAAATGTGGACACGAAAGTTCTTGATTCACGCCAGGTTGAAGAAGGTACAGCGGTCCGTAGAAGAAGAGAATGCGATCGTTGTTTGCGGCGGTTTACCACGTTTGAGAAGTTCGAAGATTCGCCGCTCATTGTTGTGAAAAAAGAAGGGCGACGCGAGGAATTTTCCCGTTCTAAAATGATGGCCGGTATGCTCAGGGCTTGCGAAAAGCGGCCAATTTCCTCGGAAGAAATCGAAGAAGCAGCTTATGCGATTGAAAAGAGGCTGCGCAACAGGCTTGAACGTGAGGTGTCCAGTTCCGAAGTGGGAGAAGCGGTCTTAGAACAACTGTTTGATTTAGACGAAGTAGCCTACATACGGTTTGCGTCGGTTTATCGTCAATTTGGGGACATACAGCGTTTTATGGAAGAATTACAGGGGCTTATTGAAAAGCGTGGAAGTATGAAAGAATAAATTCAAATTGGAATAGTATGAAGGAAAGTTGGGGATTCGAGTTGAGTTTCGAGGGACAAGCACCAAAGACCTGGTCTAAGGCTAATCTGACGCCTAATGCGCGTGTGGTTTTGGAAAAACGATATTTAAAACAAGAAAATGGGCAAGTGGCAGAATCTGCGGAAGACATGATGTATCGCGTAGCCAGTGTGATTGCGGAGGTAGAAGAGGAACGTTACGGCAAGGGTAAAAGGGAAACTCAAGCACTGGCCAAAGAATTCTATACTATAATGGCCAACCTTGAGTTTATGCCTAACTCACCGACGTTAATGAATGCTGGTCGAGATCTTGGACAATTGAGTGCTTGTTTTGTCTTGCCCATTGAAGATAGCATGGAAGAAATTTTTGACGCAATTAAAAACGCGGCGATTATTCATAAATCGGGTGGAGGGACGGGCTTCAGCTTTTCTCGCTTGCGCCCAAAAAACAGCATGGTTCGTTCAACGGGTGGAGTGGCATCCGGCCCAATTTCTTTTATGAAGGTGTTTAATTCCGCCACAGAAGCGGTGAAGCAAGGCGGAACACGTCGTGGCGCGAATATGGGAATTCTTCGGGTGGACCATCCGGATATTTTAGATTTCATTCAGTGCAAAGAGGATAACAAGGAGATTACGAACTTTAATATTTCCGTCGGGGTTACAGAGGAGTTTATGCTGGCCGTCCGTGAGGGGCGTAACTATGATCTCATTGACCCACATACGAGCTCCCCAGCCGGTCAATTATCTGCGCCGGAAGTTTTTAATAAAATTGTAGAGCATGCCTGGCAGAATGGGGAGCCGGGAATCGTTTTTCTTGACCGCTTAAATCAAGGTAATCCCACGCCTCTGCAGGGTGAGATCGAAGCGACGAATCCGTGTGTCACCGGAGATACTTGGATTCTAACAGACCATGGCCCGGCACAAGTCAAAGCGGTTTTAGGTCAGGGGCTAGAGTTGGTTTTAAATGGTGAGTATCATCGCACAAGCTCAGAAGGGTTCTTTTCAACAGGGACCAAGCCAGTCTTGACCATTAAGACAGAACGGGGATATGAGCTTAAAGTGACCAGTGATCACCTTGTCCGCGTTGCAGAGAAGGTGACTCGAGAGCAGATTACTGAGACGTGGAAACCGGCCGGTGAGCTGAAACCTGGCGACCAACTTATCCTTTCAAATAATCGGGGTCTGAACTGGTCTGGCAAGGGGAGCTTCGACGAAGGATATCTTTTAGGACTGCTTTTAGGGGATGGAACGTTAAAAGAAGACGGTGGGATCATCTCCGTTTGGGGAGACAACGAAGAAGCTCAGTCCATGATTGAAGCCGCAGAAAAGGCTGCCTCTTCCCTGCGACACCGCAGTGATTTTCAAGGTTTCCAGAAGATTATTAGTGAGAGAAATGAACATCGTATGAAGTTAGCTACCTTACGAGATTTAGCCGCCGAGTATGGTATTTTCCCAAAGGAGAAACGGCTAACGGAGGAACTGGAAGGGACAAGCTCAGAATTTCACAGAGGACTGCTGAGAGGTCTCTTTGATACGGATGGAACGGTTGGGGGATCTCAGGAGAAGGGTGTAACTGTAAGGTTATGGCAAAAAGATCTCATTGGGCTTCAATGTGTTCAGCGGATGTTACACCGTTTGGGAGTAGCGTCTACTATTTATAGGGATCGTAAAGCTTCAGGTTATAAGTCCATGCCTGATGGCAAGGGCGGTTATCAGGACTACAAAGTTCAGGCTGGACATGAGCTTGCGATATCCCAAGATAATTTGGCGATTTATGCAGACGTTATTGGATTTGGTAACCAGAAAAAAACGCAAATCCTTAAAGATCTGTTTGGGGGGTATCAACGTTCTTTAAATAGAGAACGCTTTCTGGCCAGTGTGACCGAATGCCTTCCTGCAGGGGAATATGAGGTGTATGATGCTCAAGTTCCTGGGGTAAATGCCTTTGATGCTAACGGGATCTATGTGCATAATTGTGGTGAGCAACCCTTGCTACCTAATGAAGCGTGCAACTTAGGCTCCATTAATCTCAAACTGATGGTGACCGAAAAAGAGGGGAAAATGGTAATTAACTGGGAACGCTTGAGTTATGTGACCCGGTTGTCCGTGCGTTTCCTGGACAACGTGATTGATGCGAATCAGTATCCGCTTCAGGTTATTGACGAGGTGGTTAAAGGGAATCGTAAAATTGGTCTTGGTGTGATGGGCTTTGCGGATATGCTTATTTTGCTGCAAACCTCTTATGCTACGGTAGAGGCGGTTGAGTACGCGGAAAAAATCATGAAATTCATCCAGACGGAAGCCCGTATCGAGTCTCAGCGCTTAGCAGAAGAACGGGGAACCTTCCCAAATTATGAAGGCTCTATTTATGACGGAGTCATGAAACTGCGCAATGCCACCCTGACGACGATTGCTCCGACCGGAACCATATCTATGATTTGCGGCGCGTCGAGTGGGGTAGAACCACTCTTTGCAGTTGCCTATACTAAAACCGTGATGGACGGAACAGCTTTAGTTGAAGTCAATCCACTGTTCGAAGCGTTTTCCAACGAATATGGATTTTATTCCCCAGAACTTATACAAAAAATTGCTGAACAGGGGACTGTCTTGGGGTTACAGGAAGTACCTAATTGGGTACAGGAGGTTTTTACCACAGCCCAAGAGATTGCACCAGAATGGCATATTCGGATTCAGGCAGCCTTTCAGAACTATACGGATAATGCAGTATCTAAGACAATCAACTTTGCCAATACTGCGACACGCGAAGAAATAGCGGAAGCATATCGGTTGGCGGATGAACTGAATTGTAAAGGCTTGACAGTTTATCGTGATGGCAGCCGGGAAGAGCAGGTGCTTTCTACAGGAACTTCGATGGCACAAAGTCTGGCTGAAAAGCGAGTTGAAGTTAATGGCCAACTGGCATCCGATCAGGTGATAGTTCCCAAAATGCCGTTTATTCCAGAAGTGAACACCGTCGTTCCTCGTCCAAGACCGACGACTACCATCGGGGTTACAGAAAAGATTAAGATCGGTTGCGGCAACCTTTATGTCAGTGTCAATGCGGATGAAAAAGGAATTTGTGAAGTCTTTACGAATACCGGTCGGGCTGGAGGATGTTCCTCCCAATCTGAGGCCACTGCCCGTTTGATTTCTATCGCGCTGCGTTCTGGTTTGTCCGTCGATGCAATCACTGAGCAAGTCAAAGGAATTCGCTGTCCGGCTTGTATGCGTCGTGAAGGAGTCAGCGTTACATCCTGTCCGGATGCGATTGCCCGAGTAATTAAGAAATATAATGAGGTCGGGATTAATGTTTCTAAGGTTCAATTCGGCACGCAGGAAACCGCTCCTACGGCTGAACGGTCAAACGTAGTCGGGCGAGGGGAGCCCTCTATAGAAAAGGTTGCAGGCAAGAAAGCCCGCACGGGCCTTGCACCAGCGAATGCTTGCCCAGAGTGTGGCATGCCGATTAACCATGAAAGTGGTTGTGTTGTTTGTACACATTGTGGCTACTCGAAGTGTGGATAAAGAAATGTTCAAAAGAAATTAAGTTGTGAACTCGTTGATAAAGTTGTGAACTGGCTAATAAAGTTCTGAACTGATGTTAATGTAGATGTTTACTGATAATAGAGTCTGCCACTCGATAATAAAGTCTGTTACTGAACAATAAAGTCAGCCACTTGATAATAAAGTGAGTCACTAAGGAACAACGTTATTGTTTCCTCAGCAACCTCGTATCTTTGATATTTTATTCATAGAAGGAATTTGGTATCTAAAGATTATAAGGATTTTATCCTTTTTCACTTCAATATTGACATTCCATTATTAATCCTATAAAGTACCCGCCTGAATTTCCGTTAATTTGGGCCCCAGAGCAGCAAGGCATACTTCATCATGTTGGGGGTATGCTTTGCTGTGTCTTTACTACTTTAAACTTTTCCAGATGAGGGCACTAGCAAAAAAATACCTAGGCAAAGAAATATACAGTATAGGCAGTTGTACTGCGTCAACAGCATCAAGAGCGGAAAGAACAATGCAGGTTAGCGGAAAGTTCGTTCCTCACTAAATAGTCTGACTATAATGCCTACCACATCAAAGATATTACCGCCCTAATGTGTTCCCAGAAAAACACAGCCACTTGCCTCCCAAAGAGGGTGAGGAGGATTCTGGATATGAATAGCTTGGTATTAATAGTTGGAGGTGAGGCTGTGGTTTTACATACAAAGAAAAAAGGAACTAAAACCTTTGCACGGCAAGTTCCTTTTTCTCAAGACTCATTTTAAATTTGCATAGCGGGTTTAAGCTGATCCCTTAAACACGCAGTCAGATGGAACGCCTATTCTGGGTACCACACCAGATACTAGGCTTACCTTTCTATTATCTTCTATTCGAGGTGAAAGGGAAAATTCCTCCCTGACCGGGCCTTTAGCCAAAGAATATTATCTTTGGCGTTACACACTGCTTGGGATTTTCGATTAGAAGGAGATAATGTTTATGGAGTTTCTACAATCCTTTGATAATCACTTAGAGGACATGCTTCACCGTTTATGCGTAAGACTACAGATAACCGCTACCCAGAGAGAGTTGGCCGAATCAAGGTATAAATCTGTTACTGAATGGCTTGCTGCAGACGAAAGTACCTTTTGGGGTAAAGATCTCGATATTTACCCACAAGGTTCACTCAGAATTGGTACTACAGTTAAACCGTTAGCACATCAAGAATTTGACCTAGATCTAGTGTGCGAGATCAATCGGTCCTGGCAAGGCAAAAATCCTCTTGAGTTGCTTAATGCAATGGAGCAAAGACTACGACTGCACAAAACCTACGCTCCGATGGTACAGAGAAAGAATCGGTGTATTCGGTTGAATTACGCCAATGAATTTCACATGGACCTTTTACCGGCTTGTCCCAGCGATAGTAACGATTCGGGGTGCCTTAAAGTGCCTGATCGTGAAGCTAAAGATTGGAAGGACAGTAATCCCAGTGGATATGCGAAGTGGCTCGACGATAGGGCGAAGCAATATGAAACTTTTCTAGAGAAAAGGGCTTCGATCCATCCACTACCGGACGAGGAACCTGTGGAGTTCAAACCGCCTTTAAAAAGAGCCGTTCAACTTATAAAGCGGCATAGGGATATATGTTTTTTGGATTACCCTAACAATGCCCCGATAAGCATAGTACTCACGACTTTGGCAGGGACGATTTACAATAAGCAAGATTCGGTCTATCAAACTATTGAATCGGTTCTTTCTGGAATAATCAGTCTGATTCCTGGTCGCGGGCGGTTAATAGTCCTTAATCCAACCAATAAGAAGGAAGATCTAAGTGAACGATGGGACAGTGAACCGTTACTGTACGGTATGTTTAAACGTTATATCGAAGACTTCTTGAAACAGTGGCAACAGTTAAAATATGCACGAGGTACTGAACTTAATGCCCTAATTAAGTCACTTTTCGGAGAGAAGGTTACTAACGCAGTATTAATGGAACAAGCAATGGCGATCGAAGAGGCTAGGAAAAGCAGTAGGTTAAGGAGTTCTTGGAGCCTGGGAAGTTTAACTGTTTTAAAAACAAGCTCCACTCCGGTTAGGCGGAATACGTTTTATGGCGAGGACTAAGCAGTATTTTCGTCCTAAAAAGCTATCATTGGTACAACAGGACGTTGCAATAAAAAGCCTGTTCCCTTCGTTCCAAGGAAATATAGATAAAGTAGTTGCAACTTGGGAAGGGGTAATTCAGCCTACTCCTGCTTGTAAAAGCTATAAAATAAAAATAACTTATTCTTTTAACTCAACCCCTAAGGTATGGGTAGTTTCTCCCCCAATTGAGGATAATGCCGGTGGAACCCGGCCTCCACATATTTACCGTGATCGTAACCTTTGTTTGTGGCAGCCACGTACTGGTGAATGGACCGCAGAAAAATATATTGCTCGTACGATTATTCCATGGACCTCCGTCTGGCTTTACCACTACGAGATATGGCAAACAACAGGAGAATGGCTTGGCGGAGGTATTCACCCAATCTTGCGATCGGAAGAGGATTAATTATGAAAAAGATATTAACAATTGATGGTGGGGGGATCAAAGGGGTCTTCCCCGCCGCCTTCCTTGCCTCCATCGAGGATATTGTGGGGGACCGTATCGGCAAATACTTTGATCTCATTGTCGGAACTTCAACTGGCGGAATTCTGGCGCTAGGTCTAGGTCTAGGATTTACCGCCAAAGAACTATTGGCATTTTATGAGGAATATGGGGCGACAATCTTCCGTTCCCGTTGGGTTTGGCGGCTGCCTGTCATCAATTTTATCTCTGGTTTGGCTGCAACAAGATACAAGCAAGAACCGCTAAGGAATGCTTTAGAACAGAAATTTGGTAACAAGCTATTGGGAGAATGTTTAACACGTGTCGTTATACCGAGTCTTAATTTAGAAACCGGTCAGGTCCATGTCTACAAAACATCACATCACCCAAAGCTAGTTACAGACTACAAAGAAAAGGTCGTTGACGTAGCGTTAGCTACAAGTGCGGCACCTACCTATTTCCCTGCATTCAGAGCAACCTCTGGAGTCCCCCTCGTTGACGGTGGATTATGGGCAAATAATCCTGTGGGATTATCAGTTGTAGAAGCTATAGGGATCTTAGGATGGATGGCTACGGATATAAAAGTGTTTAGCTTAGGTTGTACATCAGAAGCACTAAATGTTAGATTCGGCCGTCACTTCGCATTAGGGCAATTGTATTGGGCTAAGAAAATTAGCGATGTCTTTATGTCAGCCCAATCTTCCCATTCCCTAGGGACAGCTCAATTACTTATTGGTAAAGAAAATATATTTCGCTACAATCCGACTGTCGCGAACGGTAAGTTTGCCTTAGATTCAATTGAGGAAATGAGTTCGTTAAGGGGCATGGGGAGTGAATATGCACGTGATACTATCTCTTCGATTAAAATATTTTTTGAAGAAGAGGCATCCCCGTTTTCTCCGTATCATGGTTTATATAATATCGCGTAATTTAATTTAGAAGAGTATTCTCAGACCCAAAAATGGCACTTGATAATTCAAAAGATCGGGCTAT
Source organism: Desulfosporosinus metallidurans (assembly GCF_001936615.1). Taxonomy (GTDB): domain Bacteria; phylum Bacillota; class Desulfitobacteriia; order Desulfitobacteriales; family Desulfitobacteriaceae; genus Desulfosporosinus; species Desulfosporosinus metallidurans. The sequence continues at coordinate 49,883 of NZ_MLBF01000025.1, read as the reverse complement.
AATTGGCGGAATACACGGAGTTAAAGCGTATCATGAGGTCCGTGATACTAAAAAGATAGCTTTTCAAATGGCTCGGGAGTAGATATTGGTGCAAGCAGAGATTAAGGGAATATTACAGACGTTGTTCAAATTAGATGGGGGACACATAATAGAGTAATTGTCATAATTATAATGCTATAGGAAGATATGCACGAAAGCTACCCTCCGGCGTATGGGTGACTTGTGCCAGAATGTGCTCGGTGAGCACGATGCTGTACCCGAGATGACGGTAGGCTCTTCGAAATCGGTTTGTTGTAACAGGCTTCAAACAGCCGTAAGCTGCTTTCTTTGCCGTGCCCCAATTATGTGAAATAGCATGTCTACCGGAAATAGCTGGATCACACAGTTCTACTTGTGTTATATAATTATGGATAGTTGATCTCACCATCGCCTTTCCCTGCGGCCGGTGATAGGACGGTATTGATGGATTTAGTGAATCTCCCTCCAGATTATATAAAATTTGGGCTGTAAGTAGATTGGAATGGGGTGGAACTCTTGAATCGCTACGATTTGGAACATAAAATTCAACACATCTCACTCTCCCGCAACCAGGCGGTCGGCGAGTTTGCCGTGCGGCTCAGAAGATATTCACAGCCGATGCATAGCGCCAACCTCTTCGATGAATTAGATGGATCTGAGATAGTCGGTTGGGGCTTGGATGTATTACTTTTAACATTTCTCCAAAAGCTAAACCCTTCTCCAGATCCTCGTTCTGCTCAAAATTTTGTGGACGCATTGCAGGTGTACAATGCCAAGTACGACGGTGCTAATATCAATTTTGATGAAATGGTTCGAGACGGCTTGATCCGGATTGTTTGGAATCAGTGGTACTTTCCTCACCACTTACGCTGTCTCCTCATAGGGAATTTTAAGGGAACGACTCTATGCGTGGATTTCTACAGATGATGAAAAATACTCCCTATCCAGATGAACGCAAATTTGAAATTTCGAGTTTCAAAGATATTCTGAATAGCCATCGTTTACGGTATCCCAGTGCCCCAAACGAAGACTGGTTCATTCGTAACGCACTTGTTGACAGTGTTCATATCGCTGGGAGATCGGTGTTTACCCTGAATCGCCACTCTAAACATCTCCAAATGTACGCTTCACGCCTTTGCTCTCAGCTTTGGGAGGATTACAATGCAGGTCCATCAGAAAAAATGGATAGACTTTCATGGTGGTATGATCGTACGGAGTTTTTGAGACCTTCCTTCGACTTCCTCAATTATATGTCTGCCTTTCCCCGATCGAATTTTCTTGATGCTTGCCTTATTCAAATACTTGACGAAAGGGATTTACAGGATTGGGAATGGGAAAAACGTAAGTTTGGCGCGGAGTTAGCGACAATGAACGGACGACTTTTGTTGGACGAAGAGGTCATGTCCTGGCTGCCAAATTTGAATTCAGAAGAAGAACGTCTGTACCAATACGAAAATCCTCGATTGGACCCATCCATGTTTGTGGACGATGCACGGGGTTCTTATCATTTTCTGATATTGTGTCTATTTGTTGGTGAAGGTATTGGTTCCGGAGATAGTTTAAAACGGGAATGTTTTTGGAAATTGATGCAGGGGATGCCAGAGCGTCCATTTATTTATCGAGCACTGTCTATGGCGTGCAGAGAGTCTATACCTGAGCTCATCGCTCATCTTTTATCCAGAACCCAAACAGCCTTGATCGGCACATTGTTGCTTTCCAAGTTCACTCTATCTGAATCAATCGATTCAATGGAAATTCTATGGAACGAAGGTCTGGCATTCATCGGAGTAATTCTCAAGGGCATGAATGATGTTAATGAGGAGAGCAGGTTCATTGTTGATGTTATCGGGTGGCTCGTAAAACAGCATCGAACATTCACACATCGCGTAACGAGATCTGGAGTCCAACTTCAAAGACAGACAATGCAATATCAGAGCTTTTGCGAACTACTACAAGTGATGCAACGATACAGTAACACACAGGAATCGTTTATCAGCGCAGTCTTTCCATCCATTTTTGATATGGTTAAGTTAGCGTTAGATCCTATTGAGTCAAAGCTTGAATCCCCTTACTGGGACATTATTCTATGGTTATGTTCAAAGGTTACATACGAATATCCTGCTATTTCAGACAGACTTTATAGGTACCTCTTTGCCGCTTATCGTAACGTCATTCGAACTGAACTGGCACACCTCTCTTCAGATACCGAATCATACGTTGCGCATGAAGGGTGGATTGCAGCTGGGCTATACATGCGAGATCGTCACGTGTCCGAATGGGCGAGCACACTATCCATTGCTAACGGAACACTTATAGATGATCCGTCGTCGGTTTATGTCAGGAGGCAAAAAATTCGAATCCACTTACGTTGGCTAGCCTATATGGCGCGCAATATTTCAGACCCCGTAGTGTTACGTGATGTTTCGGATGCCCTGGTGCAGTGTTTCCGAGCATTTCAACAGGATGACTTCTTGGAGGAGTCCACCGTTGACGCCTTCTCATGGATGATTGAAGCGAATGCTTTTCAGAGTGTTCCTACAGATGTAGAGCCTTTATTAGTGGTACTTACCGACGCAATCAACCGACTCCCCGCAGATGAACGAAGTCGCACACTCGAAGCTTTTGCTGAATCTACAACTGATGCCAGACGTTTAGCTGTGATTTTTAATCATTTGGCTAATCCGATTGACAGAGAGACTATACAGCATCGATTATTGCGTGTGACATCCGACGAGTCATCCTCGCATCATAGTCTGTCAGAGGTGCAAAGTACAATTTCTGAGCTACTGGCTACTCGCGTACCTGCCTTTGTGGAGAGAGCAAGCAGCCTCTATAATCATTATGAGCCAGTAGGTAGGGAGCGTTGTATACCTGGGTGGGTTGAATGGTCTTATCGCATTCGTCTTCACCTCGCGTTTGCGGAGAGAAATTTTGACACTGTCGAACAAACTCTTCCCCCAGACAGAATCAGTAGCCGTGAGAATTTCGAGGTTACGAGACAGTTTTATAAGGCGTTGGTCCATTTCGAACGGGGCGGGCGTCACGAGTTAACGCAGGCAATTAATGATTTTCGTCATCTACACAGTCATTATCCCGGTGAATATAGTTATCTCATTAACCTGGTTGCCGCCTATGTACGGTATTTTGGCCAGTTCGATGAATCTGAAGTTATAGAGAGCCAAAGTATATTAGAAGCAAAATCCTTTGCAACTAAATTAATAGGTCGTGTCACCGAAGCGGTTACGCCTCATAATATTCTTGCCACGGTTAACGTTCTGTATCTTTTCATTGTGCTCAAGAACTGGGAGGAATATTGGTCCACATTCCGTAGCTTGCCAGAGCTATTACAACAACAATTCTCGGTGAGTCTAACTCGATTAGAGGTCTTGTTTCGTAAACAGCATTGGCAAGAAGCGATACATTTGATAGAAGAATTCCAGGTTCGGCACGAGAGTAATCCGGAACTTGTAAGGTACCAAATGCAAATTGAAGAACATACCAACTCCGATGTGTTACCGGGGGAAGTGACGCATTCCCCGTGGATGTGGCAGGATATCGCTGATGCACTTGCACGGTTGGCGACACTTCCAGATCCTAATGCAAAAGCTCGAGCTTATTTCCGTTCGGAGGATTTTACGTATGAAAGGCTGATTCAGATTCTTGTGCTCAAATCGTGTCAACAGGTGCGAGAATATGCTCCATATTTGATCCGTAATGACCAAATTGCAAATGAGGATTCTCATATACTAAGTTGTTTTGCGGTGGACTTGGGTGGAATACGGAATTTCAATCTTATTTAGGCGTGACCGGAGGAGTCCAGAGAAAAGGTGAGAGAGGACATGGCGAGCCTGATGTTGTCATATCCGAGAATAGTCGTCGTTTAGCAGTGTGTGAAGCTATTCGATTGGAAGGTATTAATCGTCAATACACCAAATCCCATATCCTGAAAGTGCGCGGGTATGATCCAACGGATTGTCTTCTGTACTTTCAACTGATTTGGTGTGGGGCTTCCAACTGGAAAACAGTCTGGAACGACTATACGACCATGGTTCGGAATATGAACGATTGGAATGATGGCGCATTACCTCTTGTTACTATCCGCTCAGCTGAAACATTGAATCTTGTTCCATATGTGGGTATTATTCCTCACTTCGAGTCAGAGCACACAACTTCACAGGGTAATAGCCCAATCCGTTATTTACATGTCTTAGCGGATGTGTCGTTAGATGAGCAGCATCGCGCGGGTATGACTGCACGCGAAATGTAACACGATTTTGGCGTGCATAGGTGATAGCCGGAACGTTATTATTGACGGTCTGGCCTTTTTGTTTTATCTTGGATTATTTTTACTGATCTTAGGAGGAAATGTAGAAATACTGTTGAAAGTATTTAGAAGTGATTGCCTGGGGGATTTGAACATTTTATAAGTTTAGTCAATAACAATTGATTTTCTGCAAACTTGTATAATGGGAGATTTAACGTAAATAGTACAGTATAGCACAAACTTATGTCTGTAGTATTTGTTATACTTCGTTCTAGAAGGAAGGGTGCGTAGCCATAAGTATGAGTGTAAATAGTCCATAGGTAAAGTGGCCGATTTATAGTACATATCTCATAGAGGATGGTTCATTATGAAAAATTATTCTGCTGGGTTTACCAGTGCGGGACTATTCAAACAAGAAATCCGTGAGGTACTTCGCCTCAGAAAAAAAGGCTTATCGAGAAAAGAGATAGAACAGGCAGTATTAGACCATAATTTGTTTCAGATGAGAAGTGAAGCTGGAATCCGAGACAAACTACAAAAGGTTTTCCAAAGAATCAATAGCTTTGACGAAACCCTCCTGGAGTCTTATATAGAAGGGACTCGTTTTGAGGAGAATGCGTTGATCTTATATAGTTATCTTCATTCGTATCGTCTGCCATATGAGTTCTTCAGGGAGATCGTTCTTTATGACTATCTCCATCATCAAGGGCTTTTGCGCAAGGTCGAATTAGATTTATTTTTCGAAAGAAAAGAATCTGAAGTTGAGGAGATTGCACGCTGGAGTCCAAGGACAAAACAGCGGTTAATAAGTTCTATGCTGATGTTTTTTCGTGAGTGCGGCTTGCTGACCAAGGTGGAGAAAGAGGTCTACCGGATTACTCCATTACATATCAACCAGCAGTTAAAAGAATACGCTCACGTTCACTTTCCACTCTTGGCCTTGTTAACGACATTAAGGTAGGTGCATGAATTGATTGCGGATACTTATGAACGCTTAAACCACGTTAAAATTCGAATACACGAGCAGGGTTTTACCACCCCCAAGGGAATAGGAAGCGAAATTCCCCATTATGTATTTGATTACCCTGCTGAGGATGAGCTTAAAGTACGTACATATTTAAAAGTGCTTGTTGAGCAATCGCCGATGAAGATTCAGACTATTAATCTCTTTGAGTTCTTTCTGAATCTCTTTGAGGGGGACATAGAGGATCTCCTAGAGATTAGTGATGAAGAGGGACTTACGGGCTTAGTCGAGTCCACGGAAACGGTCTTAGTTAATGAACAGACGTTAGTCGAATCCTTTATCAAGGCTGCGGGGGATGCTGAGCTCATCTTGATCACTGGAGTGGGGAATGCTTTCCCCTTGATGCGATCGAGTAAACTGTTGAAGATATTATCAACCTACGCCTATCGAAGGACGATCATTTTATTTTACCCAGGGCAATTTACGGGCCTTAATCTGTGCTTATTTCATAAACTCAATAACGAAGACCAATACCAATTATCGAGAATCTAACTAAAACTGGAGATGAATTCATGGAAACGTTGCTCATCGAACAGATCTTTAAGAAAAACATTAAGCGCAATATTAACGGCGTTGTGCAAGCAGGGCAAGTAGACCTGGAAACCATGAAAATAGAACTTGAAGAATACGTCATGACTGATGAAGGCACACGTTACATCAAAGCCTTCTATAAATATTATCTCGCGCTCTATCAGCGACCCAGCACAGATATGGGTGTCTGGATTTCGGGTTTCTTTGGTTCTGGTAAATCCCATTTTTTAAAAATCCTCTCTTACCTCCTAGATAACCAAGAAGTGGCTGGAAAGAGACCGGTTGATTATTTTCTAGACAAGACCGACGATCATGAATTACTGGACATGATGCAAAAAGTGGCCGGCAAACCGAGTGATGCTGTGCTCTTTAACATCGATGCCAAATCGTCTTCCAGCGCCAGTAATAAAGAACGGATCGTTGAAGTGTTCCTGCGAGTTTTTAATATCCACCTGGGCTACTCGGATACGATCTGGGTCGCTGATATCGAACGTCAACTAGAGAGTGAAGGAATTTATTCGTCCTTTGAAGACGAAATCTTTCGGGTCACAGGATCCCCTTGGGAAGAGATTCGCTTAAAAATCCGCCTTAAACGAAAAGAAATTATCCGGGCCTTAGTCAATCTGGGAGTTGACGAAGAATCAGCGAAACAATTTCTTACGTCAGCTAAGGATTCCTTGGAGATGACAGCAGATAAGCTGGCGGATTTAATAGCAAACTATTGTCAAAATCGGGGTCCCGATTACCGTCTGGTCTTCCTAGCAGATGAAGTTGGTCAGTATATCGGAACAGATTCGGACTTAATGCTTAACTTACAAACTGTGGTCGAAAGAATTGGCAATGCGACCATGGGACAAGCTTGGGTGATCGTCACCTCCCAAGAAAAAATTGAATCTGCCATTAATTTAAAAAGTACGGATGATTTTTCCAAGATTCAGGGACGCTTTGTCACGCGTATCAATTTATCGAGTGCCAATACGGATGAGGTTCTTAAACGCCGCTTGCTTGAAAAAACTGAAACGGCTGCCGCAAGTTTGACCCTTCGCTATGACCAAGAAGAGCAAATGATCCGCAATCGCTTATCCTTTGAGCCGGGTACCACTCAATTGCGGATGGCTTATCGAACGAATCTGGAGTTCGTGGAACTCTATCCTTTCGTTCCCTATCAGGTAGAGTTGCTCAAAGAGGTCTTTCATAAGATTCGAACCCAAGGAGAAGGTGGGGCGCATCTTGCGCATGGGGAACGTTCCCTGCTCAAAGCCTTCCAAGAAGCCTGCCTCCTGAAGGCCGAGCAAGATACCACGCACTTAGTCACGATGGCCGATTTCTATCCATCAATCCGCAATTTCTTAGATTCCTCCATTACTAGTACGATTGTTCGAGCCGAGGATCTGGCGCACAATCACGAAGGTTTGCAGGATTTTGATGTGGAAGTGTTAATCGTTCTTTATATGATCAAGGGTATTGAGGATATCAAAGCAACGGCGAACAATGTAGCAACTCTGCTGATGCCCAACCTTCACTACGAACGTTTACCTCTGGAAAACGGGGTCAAGGAAGCGTTGTCTCGCTTAGAACAGACGAGGTATATTGAGCAACATGCTGATCAGACTTACTCCTTCCTATCCGATGAAGAGCAGGAAATCAATCGTGAGATACATAATGAACCCGTCGATCCCGGGATGCTCAAAGAGCTCCTAGGGAAGATGTTTTTCGATAAGATCTATACCAAGGTGAAGATTAGCTATGACAAAAAGGAATTTGACTATAATAAACGATTTGATAATTATGTGCGTACTACAATGACCCATTCTCTAACTGTACAGGTTTATGGTGGGCAGATCAGTGATAGTGAAGCGGCTTTAAAATCTAATGAAGGGGTCTTAGCCGTTTGTTTGGATCCTGAGCGGATTGCCGAAGCTGAGGGTGCCCTAAAATATGTCAAACAGATCCTTAGCTATACAACACGCAAAAAATCCTCAAGTACCACTCCCAGTCAGCAACGAATTTATGATGCCAAGATCAATCAAATTGAGGGGTTTGAGAAGAAAGCAGAGCACCTGATGGGACGAGCTTGCGAGAAATCTCGGTTTTTTATCCAAAGCCAAGAACGGAATTTTAACGGCACCTTTGAGAACAAGCTGACGGGTGCTTTGGACATGTTAGTGCGTAACACGTACACAAAGCTGACTTATCTTGATCAGTCGATTACCTATAAAGATTATAAGCAGGCCTGGATTTCCATGGTAACCGGCGGATTACAGGCCACGATTGAAGGCATGGAAAATGGAAATGCTTATGAAGAAGTAAAACTGTACATGGAAGGGAAGGGACATTCTCACGAAAAGGTCGCCTTAAAAGGCATCATCGATAAATTCAGTGCCGTTCCATTTGGCTGGAACGAATATGACACGATTGCCCTAGTCTTGGCCTTGTATCATGATGTCAAAGTCAAGTTAACGTATGCAGGTGACTCATTCACACCAACCCATCCCAACTTTTATGATCGATTAAGTAAGCAACAGGAACGGGACCGCATCTTGGTGAGCGCTGTAAAAGTGCCTGGTTCAGAAGCGCGTAGAAAACTCTTTGCAATTTTCCGCGAGTATTTTGGTAACGATGCCATTGGAGATTCTTACGAGGAAATGGGCAGTGCTATCAAAGAGGCCTTAAACGATAAGTTCATAAAACCGCTGGGCAAAATTGAAGAACGTAGAAAGAGCGCCACGGGGTATGCCTACCCAGGTGAAGGGGAAATTAGTCGCATAAAAATGGGGACAAATCCTTTACTGAGCCTTAGTGATGATGAAGACCTTGTGAGTCAATTTATCCAAGCAGAGGACCAAGTGGATGAGTGGCTTGAGGAACTTAATACCCTAAACTCCTTTTATGAGCGCAAGCCCATCGAATATTTTGATAGTTCGGTCGAACTGCTTAAGAAATTCGAGCAGGATATCTCGCTGATTAATGATCGGGATATTAATTATCTAAAACTGCAAATCGATACAATTCTAACGAGCCCTAAACCTTACCAACAGATTCCAAATTTGCCGCTGCTTCAAGAACAGCTCAAAACTAAGCTCTCGGAGCATGTGGAAACCGCCCGCCAAAGAATTGGGGAGCAGGTGGAGGGCACCTTAGCTCAAAATCAGGAATTGATTGATTATTATGTAGACAATGAACCGATTCTAGTGATGCTCAGTGAAGGACAAAGGACCCTAGAACAACTCAAAGAGCGTATTGTCAAGGAAACAAGCATGTTAACCATCCGATCTCTTCAACTGGAGTGCAATGAACAAGTGAAACATTTTGCTAAGAAGGCTAGTAAGATGGAAGCTCTCCAGAAATTAGAGATTAAAGAAAAGGCCCCTTATCAGCCAACAGGCGTCTATGAAAAGCCCACCAGGGCCTTGCGAGAGAAAGACCTCTATAATCTCTTTTTTAATTCGAGACAGCAGATCACGACGTTAGATGAACTAGACGATGCTATTAAACACCTGCGCACTAGTTTAATGGAACAATTGAAAGTGAGTAATCTTAAGAAGAGTGATTAGGTAGAGAGCTTGGAGGGAATACAAGTGATGAATAAAGCAGCACTCAAATCGTTTGCCGTATCGGCGCGCAAAGAGTTAATTCATAAAGTGTCTTTAAGAGCACAGCTCTTCGGGATTGATGCCGAAAATAATTTGAAATCAGAGCGCCAAGGTGAGAAACTTATGGTTAATAAGCTTGCTTATCCCCTCACTGTGGAAGGAACATTCGACGTGTTGCGGGATCAATATACCCAAAAAGGATATGAACAATTGCTAGAAGAAGCAGCCTATATTTGGTTTAATCGTATTATTGCCATCCGGTATATGGAGATTCATGAGTATCTCCCGGAGCGGGTGAATGTGCTCTCTAGCAGTACGGGGAAAGTAGAGCCTGACATTGTACTCCACTATGCCGGTATGGAGTTAGAGGTTGATAAAATCGCCATCAGCCAATTGCTTGAAGCGGGTAAACATGAAGAAGCTTATCGCAAGTTATTTATTGCCCAATGTAATGCTCTGCAACCTATTTTACCGTTTATGTTCGAGAGGATAGACGACTTTACGGAATTGCTCTTGCCTGATTTCTTGTTAGACAGTGAGTCTGTGATTAATAAGCTGGTGAAGGATGAGGAGCTGACTGCCAGTTTTCGGGAAGTCGAAGTGATTGGGTGGTTGTATCAGTACTATATTTCTGAGAAGAAGGATGATGTTTTCGCCAGATTAAAGAAAAACATCAAAATCAGAAAAGAAGAAATCCCTGCAGCAACACAACTCTTCACACCCAACTGGATTGTACGCTATATGGTCGAGAATTCTCTGGGGACCCTTTGGTTAGAATCACATCCTGGATCGTCGCTAAAGTCGGGAATGCGCTATTATGTGGAACCAGTTGAACAATCAGAAGGAGTGAATAAACAGCTAGAAGAGCTGAGAAATCCTAACCTATCACCTGAAAATATTCGCTTGCTAGACCCTGCCTGTGGATCAGGACATATTCTTGTTTACGCATTTGATTTGCTCTATGCCATATATGAAGAGCGGGGCTATGTCGTGAGTGATATCCCAACTCTTATTTTGGAAAAGAACTTATTCGGAATTGATATTGATGATCGTGCGGCACAACTTGCATCTTTTGCGCTCTTCATGAAAGCGAGAGCGAAATCAAGACGAATTTTCCGCAATCCTCCAATGATGAATATTATTTCGATTCAAGAATCGAATGGCTTATCAACGAAGGAAGTTGTTTCTCTTATTGCGGAAAATGATGTAGAAGCAGAGCAATTAAAGATGTTATTACGGGTATTTATTGATGCCAAAAATTATGGTAGTATTTTGAGACCCAGTCAGATGGATTTCAATAAGTATTTCGGTAAAGTGGAGTGGTTAAAGACCCAGATTGACCAGAGCTTATTTATGAGCGACGATAGAAAGCTATTGTTGAGACTTGAACAACTATTAAGGCAAGCGAAGGCGCTTGAAGACCAATACGAAATTGTCATTACTAACCCGCCCTATATGGGTACTAAAGGAATGAACTCAAAGTTGTCAGAGTTTCTGCAAGAGAATTATAAAGATAGCAAGGCTGATTTATTCGCTGTATTTATGGAACGCTGCCTTGAGTTCACGAAACAAAACGGATTTCATGCAGCGATTAATCAGCATTCTTGGATGTTTTTAAGTAGTTACGAGAATTTGCGTTTAAAGATATTAAAAGAAGAAACGATATTGTCAATGATTCACCTTGGTCCGCGGGCATTTGAGGAAATTGGTGGTGAAGTGGTACAGAGTACGACCTTTGTATTGCGCAGCGTGGTTTTAGGAGAAGCCGAAACGAGGTATTCTAGATTACTAGAATATACAAATGCCCAAGACAAAGAAGAGGCTTTTATAGCAAGAAAACATGAGTATGTAACAACACAAAAGGAATTTCATGACATTCCTGGTTCACCCATTGCTTATTGGGCATCTAAAAAAGTACGGAGAATATTTGTAGAAAATCCGAAATTAGATGAAATTGCAAAGCCAAGACAAGGAATGGCCACGTCTGACAATGGGCGATTTTTGCGATTGTGGTTTGAAGTAGATATAAGAAAAGTAGGATTTGGCTTCTCAGATTCTAATGAGGCACTTAGAAGTGAGAGAAAGTGGTTCCCTTATAATAAGGGCGGGTCATTTAGAAAATGGTATGGAAATCAGGAGTACATTGTAAATTGGGAAAATGATGGGCAGGAAGTAATGAAATATGCAACGAAGCTTTACAAAAGCCCAACCAGAACAATAAAAAATATTTCGTTTTATTTTAGAGAATGTATTACGTGGTCTTTTGTAAGTTCTTCTAATTTCGGTGTGCGTTATTCGCCCATGGGCTTTTTATTCGACGTAGGAGGATCAAGTATTTTCCTTCAGAATGGTGAGTTTCCATTTTATCTTGCTCTTCTCACAAGTAAATTATCTTATTATTTTTTGTCTATGGTTAACCCAACATTGAACTTTCAAGTGGGTAATATAGCATCCATACCTATTATAAATCCGCTAGAAAAAGAAGATATTAATAAACTATCTCTTTCATCCATAAGTATCTCTGGTGATGATTGGAATTCCTCAGAAACATCATGGGATTTTATAAATCATCCGTGGTTGTGCTATCAAGAGAAAATTTCCACACTCTCGGATGCTTATTCGGAATGGGTTAACGAAGCAGAAAACAGATTCTCCCAACTCAAATCCAACGAAGAATCCCTAAACCGCATCTTCATCGACCTATACGGTCTCCAAGACGAACTCACCCCTGAAGTCCTAGACGAAGAAGTAACTGTTCGCAAAGCTGATCGCCTGCGTGACACTAAATCGTTCTTATCCTACTTTGTCGGCTGCGTCATGGGTAGATACTCACTCGATCTCGAGGGTCTGGCCTATGTTGGCGGGGAATGGGACGCGTCAAACTATCACAAATTCACTCCGAATAGGTATGGTCTGATCCTCTTAACAGATGACGCCTATTTTGAAAATGATATTATCTCCCGCCTAAAAACATTTCTCTCTGTCACTTTCAGTGAAGACACCGTCGAGGAAAATCTGGCTTGGATCGCTGAATCACTTACCCAGAGAAATAATGAATCACCTGAGGAGAGAATTCGACGCTATTTCTTGGACGAGTTCTTTAGAGACCATACTCAAATCTACCAGAAGCGTCCCATTTACTGGCTGGTTGATTCCGGCAATGCGAAAGGTTTACGCACGCTTATCTACCTTCACCGCTATCAACCGGATACCCTGGCCACGATTCGTTTCGAACAATTGCAAGAAATCCAAGCTAAGTATCGCAATGAGATTGATACTTTGGAAATGCGTTTAGCTAACCCATCCTTAAGTGCCCTAGAGAAGCGGGGCTTTGAGAAGAAGAAAGAACTCTTTCGCAAGCGAATCGAGGAGCTAATGGAATTTGATAAGGTCCTAGCGGAGTATGCCAATGCTCAGATTGCTTTAGAGTTAGACGATGGGGTGAAAGTAAATTATGCGAAGCTGCAGAAGGTACTTGCCAGAATCTAAGTTGGCACAGAGGTTGAACTCGGGAAAGGGTTGAGAAAAATGGATTTGCTACAGTCTTTGCGCGAAAAAATTACCCAAGAGAAAGACTCTAAACAACGGGCTATACTATTCTGGTATGATGCCAGTGAACAGATGGACTTTACTGAGTTAGAACAAGAATTTGCGCCAGAAGAAATTGAAGTGCGTCGCATAACCCAAAATAATTTCTTTCGGCTGAAATACGACATCGAAATTAAACATCCTCAAACTTCGTTTGTTCTCTATGCCTCTTTTCCGCGACCCCATGATGAAAAGAATTACTTGTTGGATATCCTGCTTTACGGAGCAGAGTTTAAGTCGGATGAAGTGGCCATGGTAGTCGCGGAACTGCAGGTAGACGATCAGGAAATCCGCCCCCTGGTTGAACGTTATGCGGCCTTCTTTAAAGGTAAAGAACGTAAGCACAAGTTAAAACGCATGTTACCGGCCCATTCAGATCAGAAGACGGTCGAAATCGCTATGCTCGCGGTACTTAGCGGCTCCCCCTCGATGACCATTCCTGACTTAACCAAACAGCTCTTACATTTAGGGCTTGATTCTGCTTACAATGAGGGCCTAAAAAAGGTTGCCAAGTTCTTCTCCTTAAAGCGCATGTGGGAGTTGATCCTACCGCACTTTGGAATTGTGATCGAGGGGGATAGTAGTCCTTTACTAGAATTGATGGAAAGCTTGATTTATCAACATTTCGCCAGCGCAGCGCGCATTGATCCCCCTTTAATGGAAAGCTTGAAATCGATCTTACCGAATACCTGTGCACTCTTTATTGACGACTGGTTTCGGGAAGAAAAGCAGAAGGTAGAGCAGTTAGAGGGATATATTAGAGATTTTGAATCCAAGTTTAGGATCCCTGAGCAACTCAGAGCAAAGTCGCTCGAGGGGTATGATCTCACCACGACGTTTCCCTCGATAGAGGGGTTACTGATCGAGCAAATGATCGAACAGATCATGCATCAAACGGCTGATCTAAGTGCTTGGAGTGAGCGGATTAATTATCACAGGCAGTCCCACTGGGGAAAAAAAGAGAAACTCGCCGGTTATTATAATGTGCTGAGTGACGTAGTAAAACTTACTGAGCTAAAAACACTGCTCAAAAAATATGCTTCTAATTCGGCATCGTGGGGGAATTTCTTAAGCCTCTACGCCAGTGAATGGTACAAAATTGACCAAGCTTACCGACACTTGATGCAAAACTACTGGCACCTAGAACAAAGAGAGTTGTTGCACCCTTTAATAGAACAACTGACCAATTGGTATGAAAACGTTTATCTTCTCCATCTGGCGAATCAAACCAATGATTGGTTAAGTGAGGGGACTATTGAACATAAGGGTAAAATATTGAAACAAGAACGATTTTACACCGAACAAATCCGCCCTATTATAAATAAGGAACAGACGAAGATTTTCGTGATCATCTCCGATGCCTTGCGGTATGAAGTGGGGCAAGATTTAAGAGAACAGCTCAATCAACGCATCAATGGCGAGGCAACGATTCAACCCATGCAGGTTAGTTTACCAAGTTATACCCAATTGGGTATGGCGTGCCTCTTGCCCCACCGTGAAATGCGCATTGATGAAGGTGGAACGGTCTATGTCGATGGCAAGTCCACCCGTGGTTTGGCCAATCGCGAGATGGTTTTGCAAGCGCATTGTCCGGAGTCGGTAAGCTATCGTTTGGGGGATTTCATGGATTGGTCCACCAGCGTGGCCGATGAGAAGTTCAAGCGAAAACGCTTGGTTTATTTGTACCATGACGTGATTGACGCAACGGGAGATACAACTAAAACCGAACGGGAGACCTATGATGCGGTCGAACGAACGATTGTGGTCTTAAAAGATGCCGTCGACAAACTTTCACGCCTTCAGGCTAAGCGAATCTTTATCACCTCTGATCACGGCTTCCTATTTCAATATAACAAGGTCGAAGCGGACGCCAAGGTCAAGGCGGTCACAGGCGAAATCTATGATAAAAACCGGCGTTTTGCTTTAGGAAAGGGCTTAACCGTTCCGGAAGGAGCCATTCGCCTTCCGGTAGAAGCAGTATCCCTTAATTGTGAGGCAGTGATCGCTAAAGGGCTAAATCGTTTTATCGGAGCAGGCGGGTTGCAATTCATTCATGGTGGAGCCATGCCCCAGGAAGTGGTGATTCCCTTGATCGATTATCGTCGCACAGCCGATGCCGAACTAGTCAACGTTAACCTAGCAACTCCTGATAAGATTATTACTAACTACCGGCAACAAGTAACTTTCTACCAAGAACAAAGGATTACCAGCGATGTATTACCTCGTCAGGTTAAGATGGCTTTCTATAAGGATGACGAGAGAATTTCTAATGAAGTGATTTATACGTTTGATTTGACGGGTGAGGCGATGGAACGGAATGTATCGGTTGTATTTACCTTAGCGGAAAGCCACTATGCACTGGGGGAAACATGCCACTTGAGGATTGAGACGATGCGGGCGGGTAAGGTGGAACTTTATCGGGATGAAGTGTTCACACTGCGGATGTACCAAACTCTATATTAAAAGTGGATAGGGGGACGGATTGTAGATCTGAATTAAATGAAAGCGAAAGCATATTGGCTTTCAATATAAAGAAGGTCCTCCGTAAAATTTTGATTTTCATCAGATTCGATTGCAGGGTTGTAATATGATCTGTATAATAATGGTAATATCTGCGTGCTGTTAAGGTGAAATTCATGCAGGATGTTTGCTCCATTATCAAATCTGAAAAATTAGGGAATAATCTATGAATAAGGAAGAGGTGTGGGAAATGTATATTAGCAAATTAGTTCTTAATGATTTCATGCTTTTCAATTCCCTTAATATCGATTTTTCTAAGAATATTAATATTATTAGCGGTGAAAACAGCACTGGTAAGACGGCCATGTTAAAACTGTTGTATTCGGCAACTAAGTCAATTAGCAATGCCAACAAAGCTAAGTCAGAGTTAACAAAGGAACAGAATGAAGAGCTTCTAGTTTCAAAGCTTCAAGGTGTTTTTAGACCGGATGATGATAAAATTGGACGTTTAGTAAGACGCATTCAGGGAAGCAAAAGCACTAATATAGCAATAACAGTCAACGAAAATACGAAACTTGAGTTTGGTTTTAGTTCAAATCAAGAAAAGCATCTGGATATCAATCAACTCTTAAGAGGATTTGTGAAATCTGTTGAGCCAATATATCTTCCGCCTAAAGAAATAATCTCGGCTACAGAGAATTTCACTGCTCTATACTACGAATACCGTATTGCTTTTGAAGAAACTTATTATGATTTGGCTCTTCTACTTGATAGGCCTTTAAAGAGGGGACCCAATACGGCTGAGCAAAACAAAGTATTGGAGAGCTTTAATAATATAATCAATGGATCGATAATTCAAAAAGGCAAGAAATTTTACCTTAGAGTAGATGGTCAAGGCGAGTTTGAAATGGGGTTAGTTTCCGAAGGATATCGTAAGCTATCAACTATTATATATTTGATCCTCTCCGGAAGTTTAAACAAAAACTCAGTTCTTTTTTGGGATGAACCTGAGACAAATATGAACCCCAAAATGATAGAACCAATAGTACAAGCTTTAGTAGTACTGGCAAACATGGGCGTTCAAGTTTTTATTGCGACTCATGATTACTTCCTACAGCAGTGCTTTTCCATGATTTCTGAGTATAAGCCAAACCAGCCCATGCTAGAAAATATTGATGTAAAATTCATTTCATTTTATAAGGAAAATGATAATATCCTTTTCGAATCCGGTCCTACATTGTTGGATTTAGAACATAATGCTATTATGCAAGAATTTGATCATCTTTATGATAGAGAACAGAGGTTATTCTATGAGGTTTGATGAAAGCGGCATCGTCTTTGAATTTGACGATCATCTCACCGTAGATAAATTTGATGATACTGGATATTACAAAAAATACTTTAAAAATTTGCCAGGCGGCAAGGGAGTAGATTTCATTCTGAAATCGGAGGATACTCTTATGCTAATAGAAGTCAAAAATTGTGCTGGACACGAAGGTGAAAATCTATGGCGCATTTCAACGGACAACAGTAAACGTGATAGAACCGCCACAATGGTTGATACTGAGGACAGAGATAGCCTCGATATTGAAATTCCTAAAAAAGTCGCGATGACATTGGCATGTTTGTGTGGTGCACATTCTCAGCCACAATTACAAACTCATAGTGGGGTATTGAAGAAGTATTCTGATTTTATCATGACGAATAATATATCTTTGGGAACAAACAAAATCAAAGTTGTTTTGTTTTTAGAGGGAGATTTTGCATCAAACACAAGGCCTCAAAAGGCAATTTTGACCAATTTGCGTGAAAAAATTAAAAAGAAATTGTCTTGGCTAAATTGTAATGTTTTTGTTAAAAATATTGAAAGCCATCGCCGCCATAACTATTACACTGCCAGTATGAAGGCAGATAATGCATAATCCTCTCTGGATGAAAGATTCGTTTGTGAAAAGAAGGCTATGATGCTCGTTGCACATTATGCATTCTTTGAGTTTCGGGGTGATAATAGGGTGCAGTTTAATCTAATTGCAGTGGTGACTAGGGGGAAGGATCGTTGATTAAAGTTGGAGATATCATCCAAGGCCCCTACTGGGCGGAGATCGTAGAAATCAAGAAATGTGAATCCATAGATCAGACCCTCTTTTTAGTAGAAGCCATTGGTCGCCAGACGAGAGAGTATTATGAAACCTATTTGGAGTTACAACAGATTGAGTCCTTGGAGCCATTACAACAAAACGTTAATAGTGTTTTTAGCATGGATCGAATTGTGCATTACTTGCGCTACCATGTCCTCAAGGTGGATGAACGCTATTCTAAGTCAAGGGTGCGAGGGAACCAACGGATTATCCCCTTGCCCCATCAAATTGAAGCGGTATATAGCCGCATGTTGCAAACCCCACAAGTGAGATTCTTGCTGGCGGATGATCCAGGCGCAGGGAAAACAATTATGGCGGGGATGCTTCTTCGAGAATTATTGGCCAGGCAAAGTGTCGAGCGAATCCTGATTCTTGTGCCACCGCTGGTGCTCCCTCAATGGCAAGAAGAGTTAAAGGAGAAGTTTGGCGAGGAGTTCAAGATTATTTCTCGCACAACACTGCGTGAATCCGGAGTGCTGAATCCGTTTGATCAACACGATAAATGTCTGGCCTCCCTTTACTGGGCAATGCGTGAGGATGTCAAGAACTATCTGATCCGTTCTAAGTTTGACCTGATCATTGTAGATGAAGCGCATAAGATGGCGGCCTACACCCATGGGGTAAAAAGGAGGAAAATACAACGAACCAAGATGTATCAGCTAGGGGAAGTGCTGTTGCGAGATATAGAACATTGTTTGCTGTTGACGGCTACCCCGCACAAGGGTGATAAGGAGAACTTTCGCCACTTAATGAACCTCATAGACCATGACCTTTTTTCCAACCTCAACACTAGCGACTCATTATATGAGAAAAGCAATCCCTTTATCATCCGACGATTGAAGGAGTCCATGGTCACCTTTGAGGGTACCCCCTTATTTCCTAAACGGACCACCCAAACCTTAGCCTTTAATTTGTCCAAGGATGAATTAGAGTTATATAACGATGTCACGGCTTATGTCAGTGAACATTTTAACCGGGCCAAAAAGAATAACAATCATAGTACGGTATTTGCGATGATGCTCTTGCAACGCAGGCTTTGCTCTTCAATTGAGGCGATTTACTTATCCTTAGTACGAAGGAAAGAACGGCTCGAAGAGGCATTGGGAAAAGAATTAATGCAAGTTCAGGCGTTCTCCATCGAGGATTATGAAAATGCCACAGCCGAAGAACAAGATGAACTGGAGGGCGCAGCAGAGGGTCAAACTGATGCACTTGACCTCCATGAATTGCAGTTGGAAATTGATGAATTGACGCGTTTAATTCGGAAGGCCAATGGGGTCCGGATACTGGAAGTCGAACGAAAATATTTAGAGCTAGAATCCACTTTGTTTGGACCAAAGGCCCTTTTGGCCAAAGGGGAAAAAATTCTCATTTTCTCGGAGTCCAAAGATACCCTGAATTATCTAGAACAGCGCTTACTTGAACGGGTACCAACGGTGGCGAAAATTATCGGAGACTTTTCTATGGATCGACGTCGAGAAGAGATTGAAAAGTTCCGCAATGATGTTCAGATCATGCTAGCAACCGATGCTGGTGGAGAATCAATCAACCTGCAATTTTGTAATCAGATGATTAATTATGATGTCCCTTGGAATCCAAACAGACTTGAACAACGAATGGGGCGTATTCATCGGATTGGTCAAAGGAATGAAGTCTTTGTCTTTAACCTTGTAGCGGTGAACACTCGCGAAGGGGAAGTCATGAGATGCTTACTCGAGAAGCTTGAGCAGATGCGCGTGGATCTAGGTCAGGAGCTTGTCTATGATTTCATAGGCGAAGTTCTGGAAGAAGAGGAAATTGATCTGGCAAGCCTCATGGAAGGGGCCATTTCAGGTCGTGAAAATCTGGATGATCTGATCGCTCAGATGGAAAAACGTTTATCAGAAGAGCATCGACGTCTACTGGAACAAGCTCGAGAAGAGCGGCTCGATGATCAAAGTTTTGATTTCCCCGGTGTGAGGCGTTCATACAATGAGTTATCCCTGGAAAGTATGCCTGCACGTGTTTACGGACAGTTTGCCTTAGAACAATTACAGTCCACACGTCTGAAGTTGAATATATCAGCGGATAGGTCCATCATTCGTACGGATCGCATCCCAAAATCTGTCCGAGAATTCGGAAGAAAAAATAAGATTATTTTTAACGACGAAGGAGCTTATCGGTTTACGGTCAAGGAAGATAAAGAGTCAAAAGATTTGTTGCTTTTGCAAAACGATCATCCTCTCTATAAGCTCGCCCTAGCCTATGCCGAGCAGGATGTACAGCGAACATCGATTCCGGCCTGTAGTATACGGTTTAAAGCGAGCGAATCTCTTATTGTAGAGTTGAATGAAATTAGTTTTGTTAATGGTCAAGGCCGAGAATTGGAACGCAGCTTGCTCTTGCTAGCGAAACGAGCCAATGGTGACTATATCCGTTTGTCTCCCTATTGGTTGTTTAGTGATACGATGGGGGGCGCAGAGATAGTTGGTTTGGAAGATGGAACATTTAAGGGGGAAGTTATTAAACAAGCGCGTCTACAGTTGATCTCGATGCGTCTTGGTCGAGAAGAGTTACTGAATCGGAAAAGTCAATTCCTAAGACGTTCTTTTGATACCCAGATGACAACACTTTACGAGCGTTTGCAAAAATATCAAGCGGAGGATGTCGATCATAGGAATAGTGCTTTAATTAACCAAACAATCAGTCAGGTTGAAGAACTCGAAGAGCGTCGCAATGAAAGGCTTGAAGAAATCGAACGAGAGCGCAGCATACAATTACGACCCGTGAAAAAAGTGGCTCAATTTAAGGTACAAGTTCCTGAGGATTCGCTCTATAGTCGTCTAATTCCAAACGATTATGAAAGCATCATCAAGGATTATGAGGATCACCATGGAAGGCTTTATCAAAAGATGATGGATGCCTATGGTTTGATTGATTTTATAAGCGAAGATACTGAGGGAGTCAGTAGATATGTCATTTTAACAACTAATGAAGATGAGCTAACTAAGGATTTGATTGAACAGGACTATCGTACGATTAGAGAACGTGTTTATGTATACCGAATGGAAGGGAAGAGGGTTGTTTACGAGGTTCCCTTTCAAACAATGTTTTTTATTGATTAGGTATAAGGTGGTCTGACTTACTTCCTTTACCCGATTGTTCTCCATATTGTAATCAATTGAAAGGTATAGGTTTAATTACTGGCACAACCCGGCGGCTTTGAGGGAATGTTGATGGATGGGTGTCCACTAGAATTTCCCAATCCCTCTGAATTGTTCTAAATCATTATGGGTAATCTATAAATATGAAAAATGAACTAGGTTTTTTCCCTACCCCTTATGAAGATGAAGACTTCAGGAGTTTGACGTATCGTTACCACATTCGTTCGGGTAACTTAAATATTACAAAAACAATTGAGGAACTTTTTAATATTAAGACCCATAGATTAGCGCATTTCCCTCGTAATTTAGATTATTTGGCTGAGAGGCTGCCTGAGAAACTCTTTCTTACTACGGATTATTTCATAGCGAATCACACGTTATTAGCGCTGTTTCTTCCGTTTCTTTCACTCGATGAACGCGAAAAGATCCTAGTAGAATTTAGGTGTGCAAGTGATAGATCGGAGATTGGTACTCGATTGTTGTCGCCAATAGTCTCCACCCTTGTTCGTTATTGTCCAACTTGTTTAATAGAAGACTTTGAAAGATTTAGGGAATGTTATATACATAGGGTTCATCAGTACAATTTTGTAACTGTTTGCCCAGTTCATCGCTTTAACCTAGTAACCCATTGTCCCAAATGTGGTGCACCATTGTCAGATAGCTTTGGACGATTTATTTTGATGGAACCTACTTGTTCATGTGGGCACTATCTAGGAGATGGTCGCAGAGTAGAAGTAGAATCGCCCACGCAGATTCAATTGTTTAACGAGCAACTGGCAAGGGATGTTAAATTTGTTATTGACAATGTGGACAAATTAAACGTTGAAATATTTAAAGAAAAAATGCTCAGATTATATTCACATAAAGGGTACCTGGCATCCCAAGGGATGTTCATAAATACAAAGTTTTCAAAAGGATTTTTAGGTTTATTTAGCGAGGAAATGTTACAGACTGTAGGCCTTGATTCCATTTATCTGTCAAATAGGACTGCTTTAAAAGTGCTGAATTTCAATGGGCGTCCAAAAAATCAACTATTACATATTTTGGGCATGGAGTATCTATCCCAATCCGTCAAAGGTTTTATATCTAGTGAATTTACTACCTCACCTTTCGGTGCGGGTCCTTGGTCGTGTAAAAATACTTACTGCCCTGACTATAATAGATTTGTTATACAGGGTATAAAAGTAGTTTTAACAAAAAAACTCAATATTTTTTTGGAGAGTTTACTTGTCCTAGCTGTGGCATGATTTATTCCCAAACAGGATCAGAATCCGAAGGAAATAAACAAGAACAAAAAACGGTTGTATCCATTGGTTGGCGAGTAGCCGCAATAATATTAGAGAGCTACCTTTATAACGTAACCCCCGACCATGTTTTCGAGGAACTAATGGTTAAACCAAGGCAGCGTAAGATGATTGAGCAGAAGGCTAACTATACATTCGAATCGGCGAAGAAACGCTCTATATTGGATTTCTTAAAAGACCTCATCGAAGGAATAAGAACAAGCGAGGACGCTCGGGAATTTTTATATGGGCGAATATTCAATTATCTAAGTCCAAATGCACAATATCTGTTTGCAACCATATCTATTCTGGTAGACAACGATTTGCGGTTCAATTTTGACGTATTGGAATATGTTCTTGGAAAAGTCATACCGGAAAAAGATCAGTTCGAGGCAAGCATTGACGAAGTCATCAACCAAAAGGTAATCGAACGAAACAACGATGTTTATGGTCGTGTTTACTCGGCAGAGTTACTCCAGATGATGACGGCCAGATATAACGAATATCCTCAAGATTTCCGGGATACGGTCAGAAATTTATTGAATAGCATCGGAGGGAAAGATATTGAGGGTGATATATTAGAGGCCATGCTCACTCAGGCTGACAAAAGCCGTGCGTTTAGCAACGAAAAAGAGACTGTCGAGAAATATCGTCGTGTCTTAAATAACTCTAAGTGTTCGTACAATCTTCGTAAAAGCGCACTCAAGCGATTATCTGATTACCTATCAAACTCAAGGCTAAATCCTGTTGCTGCAATTAGTGTCATAGAAGAATATATACATTTCTTTATTCACGATTCCGACATTTATACTCTCTATGTTTATTTGTTATGGTCTCAAGAGGTGCTGGAAAAAGAAAAAGCTGTAAATACAATCAGGGAATTTTTCGCAAAAGGCAGCCATAAAAAAACATCTAACGATTATCTTACTTTTTTTGCTCTCGGTACCGGTTACTGTATCAACTTCGATATTCTGTATAGGAAATATGAAGAAGAAAAACTCAGAAAGCAGCAATATCGCATGACATTTAATGAATATGGGAAAGAACTGTTCGACTTCATAAAAAACGCACCCCTTTCTTGAAAGGGAAAGCGGCCCTTTTCCACAATGTCAGGGTTGCTTTGGTACAAACGTTAAAATTATGTTATAACTTAAGCAAATACGAAAAATCATCGGATAAAGTTGAATATGGATTGGAAATATGCGCGTGGTTAAGAAACTCTGGGTTAAAAGATCCTTTTGTATCGCAAGTAAACCGAAGGCAGGATGAGCTTGAAAAAGCCTTAAAAGATCGACAACCCGCAAAAGACATTAGTGAGCTTGACATTTTTCAGCCTGAAGCCATATCCGAACCGGAAGATGCTGACGAGGATATCGACAGTTTTCTGAGCAATAGCGGTCGGCACTTTGTTGGTGACATCATCAATGTAGAAATACTTCATATCATGCCTTATGGTGCCATTGCTGGCATTGATGAATCCATACAGGGCCTGATACACATTTCTGAGATTGCCTATCGATACGTTGGAGATATATATGCCGAATTTGAAGTCGGAGAAATTTGTCCGGCAGAGATAATTGCTATCGACGAAGTCAAAAAAAAGATTTCTCTAAGCACAAAGGGATTGGGGAAATTCAGTTAAATATGTCTGTCGATACAGAATCGAATAAATATAAAGTATATCAATACCATGAACCAAAGATTTTAACGGCTCTCTTATTCGGGTCGGTGGTTCAATCACACTGCCGCTCTTGTCACCGTCAAAAACACAACTTTTAGCGTCCTGTACGACATGACCTCAATTATCTTCTCACATTAAAGTGGTGGGATTGACCTGTTTGAAAAATTTTTAACAATCTTAAAATCCTGTGCAGCGGATATGCAAGCAATATTGAGCTTCGCATCCATATAACTATTACATACTACCGTCGGGGTCACTGGCTTCGAGGATCGAGCACGCGCTGGGGTAAAACATAGCAAACTGGGTCATAGGAGTATATGATGGGTAACTGGTAATTGAAGAGGTTTTTGATGAGAAAGGACAGTCGTCATTTGTAGACGACTTGCCCTTTTTGTTTTTTCTTGGAATACTTACACGATCTTAGGAGGAAAACGAGGAAGAATGTGGAAGATGTAGAGGTAAGATTATCTGGAACGTTGAAAGCATTTCGACACTAAAGAATTGTAGTTGTTTCATATCTTCAGTTTTGGTTTACAAAACGTAACTGATTGCCAAACCGAGTTGCGCTAATCTCTATTTGGGTTGTAGCCATTTTGTCTGCGAAGTTGAGTAACTCACAATAGCCTAATAATGGGAAGTGTTAAAGAAGTTATGATGATTTTGGATAATTAGAAACCGTGTTGAATTGTTTTTAAACCAGGGAGGGTTATTTTATTGAGCAATATAAAAAGTATTAATAAAACAATTTATTTTGATAAAGAGACAATAAGGAATATTTTGCAAGAACAAAACAAGGGGTCAAAAACAACACAAACAGATTTTGTTTCCTCAACTGGAGTTGCTATAGAAGTTGGAGTTGAAGCAAAGGTCAATTTGAGTGTGCCTTTTTGGGACAGGCTTTCTTTTTTATTTTCTGGAAAAATAAACGCATCGTTTATGATTAAGAGAGATAGTTCAACAACTATTACTTCAACAGAAATTTCCGAGTTTGAAGAATTGAAAACGCACCTTACAGAAATTAAAGATACCCTAATATATGACATTGAAAATTCTTCGACTTTTTTTAGGGTAGCTGGTGGCTACTTGCGTATTGTAAAGGGCGGCGTTGAAGGTGTTGACACAAGTGAGTTTAAGGCTGTAATGGATGGTTACGACGGTTATGATACATATAAAGTAGATTCTCACCGTTATGTGCGATTCAATAATTCAGCGTTTGTCAGCAACTATAAGCGCAATGATTTATTAGCAACCAAAATGACATTATATTGTATTTCCGTCGGAGAGTTTGATAAAGAAAAGTTTGACTTCATGAAGCAACTATTTAAAATGGAAACCCTACTTTCAGGTGTAAATCAACACAAATCACTTGCTGAAGCGTATCCAACAAGACAATCTAATGCCGAAGATACTGCAAGAAGCGTAATGACATCTGACGATAACAGGCCCCCAAAAATACAATTATACGATGTAGTTTACGCTTGTGTTACGGCAGGAGGCACAAATGGTTGATAAAAGAACATACCATATAGTTATCGGCTCGAAGGCTTTTTTCGATGCTCAAGTCAAAAAGCTTGAAGAAAAACAAGATGAAGAATATGAAGAGAATGTTATTAAAATTTTTTTGGAGCTAGTTAGATTATCTGATGAACGGAAGCAAAGAGGTTATCCTTTTTTAGACGAAGATAAAGCTTCTATAATGATTTTGAAGAATGATAATTATCATGGAATTGTAGAATCAGCCCATGATAGATTAGGTTCTCTTATTGAAGAATTAACAACAGATGACGCTATCATTTATATTCATAATCCGCCAATAATTTTAGAAGCGTATCTTGAAGGTTTACATTATCGTGGATTAATTCATTTGTCTCGCGATAAAGAAGAATATAGCATAAATCGACAGCCCGAAAACTTCTCGGGCAACATGAAAAGAATCGCTCATAACATTTTTGGACAAGACGAAGCTATAGTTGAAATTAGTAAAAGTATGTGGTATCTAACAACTGCAAACCGGAAGAAACCTTATGTTATTATGCTTTATGGTGGAAGTAGTTTAGGTAAGTCAGAATTAGTACGTGAAATTGCAGATAAATTCTTTAATGGTAAATTTGTTGAAAAACATTTATCCATGTTCAAAAACGATGCATATTCCCATTACTTTTTTGGAGATCGTCCAAACCGAAGAAGTCTAGGATTTGATCTTTTGGAAAGAGAATCTAATCTTATTTTTCTTGACGAACTTGATAAATGTCCCGAATACTTTTACTCAGCCTTTTATACGTTATTTGATAATGCGATTTTTAGTGATGCAACTTATGAATTGGATATATTTGGCTTATTAATTGTTTTGACCTCGAATTATAACAATATGAATGAAATGAAAGATCGTCTAGGACTTCCCATTTTTTATCGAATTGATAAATTCATACATTTTAAAGATTTCTCTGAAAAAACCATCTACGATATTACTATGAGTGAAATAGAATCACATGTTAAAGAGTGTAATGAGAAGATTAATGCGATTGATGTGTATAAAAGAGTGAGTCTAGTTATTCAAGCAACTGGCGAAAACGCTCGAACTATTAAGAACAAAATACAAAGCGCTATTGAAGAAATGCTGTTTCAGGAAGTTAAAGATATTAGTACTCTTTGAACTTCGCATTTATCCATATAATACCAAATTTAACTTCTGTACCTCTCCCTCCGTAAGGGTGTCTCATTTTTCACTGGAGATGGCTCAACCATTACCGGTGTCTCTGTTAAACCATAATGTTCTGGTGTTAATGAGTAAAATAATTTTCAACTCACTTTCCATAGAAAGCGATAAAACATGCACTGCAAAATAAAGGTGAAGCAGAAAATGATTTTTCAAAAACTGCACAAGCTAATAAAGTTCACAACTTTTTTCTATGGAATTTTTAATAGAAAAAACCAGTTCACAACTTTATAAATTTTTGTAAAAATTGCAAACCGCAGGATTAGCAGATGAGAGTTAACAACTTAATTTCGTTACAATAGTATGCGGAATTATGGCTTGGTGTTTGGAGCTAATGAGGAGTATTATAAGTGAATATTACGGTTCGACAGAGCCAGCGTTCCGGAGGTGGGTGAGCCACCTCTCCGGTAAAAGTGAGCCATCCCTCCGGAGGCTTGAGTCACCTACTCGTTTACACCCATGGACAAGACCGTCTCAGTAACAGACAGTCAACCTCCGTTGACCCCATAGTAAGACTTTACATGGGTGCGGCGGATGCTACCCTAGATCAAGGGATGGGGCTTACCCCAGAGGAATACATCCTTATGAGCCACAGCCCTCGACCCATTGAAGCATCCGACGTAGGGTCCCATGTCAAGTCGACCCCAGAGTGGCTCTCTATCCGGAAGCGTGGCTCTGAAATTCCGGAGCTGTGGCTCTCACCATCCGGAGCAGTGGCTAAATTCGCTCCGGATTATTCATATAAGCGGGTAAAAGAGGTAAGTTATTGCAAGAATGTTGTAAAGTAGTTTGCGAAAGGGTGATTTTTGATGGGTACAAATATTAAGATTCTTGGTTTTACCGGAAGCCTGCGCCATAATTCATACAATAAGGCTGCTCTGCGCGCAGCGAGTGAATTGTTGCCTGAGGGTGCAAGCCTTGATATTGTGGATCTGTCCCTTATTCCATTTTTTAATGAGGATTTGGAGGCCGAAGGGATTCCTCAAGTGGTAGCAGATTTCAAAGAGAAGATTGCCTCGGCCGATGCGATACTAATAGCGACTCCTGAGTACAATTATTCCATACCTCCAGTATTGAAAAATGCCTTGGATTGGGCTTCTCGGGGTACTGAAAAACCATTGAACGGCAAGCCCTTAGCGATCATGAGTGCGTCTATCGGAATGTTTGGAGGAGCGCGAGCACAGTATCACTTGCGCCAGGTATGTGTTGTGCTCAATCTCTTGCCACTTAACAAACCCGAGGTCTTCATAATGAATGCAAGCACGAAGTTTGACCAAGATGGGAAGTTGACGGATGACTATAGTCGTAATGCAATTACCCAACTATTGCAGGCTTTGGTGGATGAGACTCAAAGGTTAAAGAAAATCTAACAAGTTCTTATTCGATTTGCCAGTCAATCGGCTTCCTATTCTTGGAAATCAAGAAAGCATTGGTTCGCGAAAACGGTTGACTGCCAAAGAACCCTCTACTTGCGGATAAGGGACTTGGGTGAGCGGATTCGATGATCAAATGATGGGGATTGGTAATGAGTCTCTTCTTGGAACGAGCATTATTACCCCATAATATAAAGACCACGGGGTCGGTTTTCTCGTTAACTAAAGAAATAATCTTATCCGTAAATATCTCCCAACCCTTGTTTTGATGAGAATTGGGCTTCCTTTCTTCAACGGTGAGTGACGTATTGAGGAGTAAAACTCCTTGTTCGGCCCATTTTCGAAGAGAACCATGTTTAGGTATCTTACAGCCTAGGTCGGATTGGAGCTCTTTAAATATATTTTGGAGGGATTTTGGCAAGGGTACTCCAACATTTACTGAAAAACTAAGCCCCATTCCTTGTCCGATATTAGGATATGGATCTTGCCCTAAAATGACGGTCTTAGTATTTTCGTAGGAGGTAAATACTAGAGCGTTAAACACATCTTCCCTTTTGGGGAAGATGTGTTTGTGTCTGTATTCATTTTTGACCCATTCTAGTAATTTGATATAATAGTCTTTTTTTATTTCGTCATCAAGTAGTCTTTTCCAATCAGCTTGAACTGCCACGGGTTAGAACTCCTTTCCTCTACCTTCTATGTTAATTAATATTGTCACAAATTTTGGTGTATGTCTAAGGATATCTTAGAGTTTAAGGGCGTTCTTTGGCTCAGTATTTCAGAGATCTTAATAAAAAACGCCAAATTTTTTATAAAATGGGAATTTTACTTGTAACTTAATGAGTATAGCAGTGATGCAATATGTTGGTCTCGAGGGGAGGATATCCTATAAATTTGCCGAACTAAAGAATTATCCATAATTGATCTAAGATTAAATCGGGATATTTTAAATAGGCAGGGAGGAAATGACCTTTGAAGAAGGGCTTTTTTACAACAGACTCATATCATACTAAGGAAAATACCCCCCGTTTGTTTTTAGATAGATTAGTGTTCAATACGCGTTTATATTTTATGAGTAAATACTGTTCTATCGTACTTAAATCTCGTAGTGCAGCCCTGAAGGGTCAATATGAAGCGGAGGCTTGGGCATTATCTTCGTATAATGTCTTCAAGTTAATTGAGGGATGCGGGGGGAGGTTTCACATTACGGGGCTTGAGAATTTACATAAGTGCCAAGGACCTGTAGTATTTGTTAGTAACCATATGAGTACCCTTGAGACCATGGTATTTCCTTGTATCATCGCTCCACTCATGAAGGTAACCTTTGTTGTTAAAGATAGTCTTGTTGAACATCCGTTCTTTGGTCCGATAATGCGTTCTCGAAATCCGATTGTTGTAAGTAGATCAAATTCTAGAGAAGATTTTCAAAAAGTTATGAAAATGGGACATAAATTATTATCAGATGGAACATCTATTATTATATTTCCTCAAAGTACAAGGACAGTTGAATTTATACCGAAGGAATTCAACTCTTTAGGAGTAAAGTTGGCAAGAAACGCTAAGGTTCAGGTTATCCCTGTTGCAATAAAGACCGATTTTTGGGGAAATGACAAATACTTGAAGGATTTAGGACCAATCAATCGCAGTAAACCAATTCAGATGGCCTTTGGTGAACCATTATCCGTTGATGGTTCGGGAAAAGAGGAAAATGAATTCATTATCGAATTTATTAGTTCTCATCTAAAAAAATGGAATGATTAGATAATATCAGCGATCCTTTTGGATAGTTTTGTTGCATCCATTCTAAACTATTTTGCGCCGCATCCTTTGTAGATGATCTCTCCATAATCTGCACCTTTAATTCAGTTTGCCCGCCTTTTTCAAACTCAGAGAAAAGATAGGGCAGTGCTTTAGCATCCGGTTATCTATTGATGCTTGCGCGGCTGGCATTCATGTCCAATGACATGTTGTTTAACTGGTTCAACACCAAGTAGGCGCCCCTTCTTGAGGGGCGCCTAGTCATAGTGCGCCACGCATGGCGATTAACTAGGTGGTGAAAGTCCACTATGGGGGCCTGTAGTTGCCAACCATTAGCCAAGAGCAAGGGTGTCCACCGTGAGGTGGAATCTGAAGGAAGCTGGAGGCAAAATTCCGACCCAAGGAACACGAACATCATTAGGCATAGGATATGGGACGAGTTTGCTATACAAAACGAAGTCCAATTAACTACACAGACATACCAATGTAGATGATGTGGGTACATGGAATGAAAGTGAATCGTCTTACCGTGGGAGGTCTCATGGACGTGAGGAGATAAGTTTGAATCACGGTTGAAACAAGATTTGCCATGAGAAGTCAGCAGATGCCATAGTACTGTACCCGAGGAAGTCGACGTCATCGGGGAAGGGCTGAACCTTAGGAGGTGGTAGTAAATGAATGTTACCAAAACGGAAGTGAAGTGCAGCCAACTTCCATCAGACAGCAGTCATAAGGAAGGCTCACTGCAGAAGAATAGTGCGGAACACGAAGGATATGCAGGAGTGCACAGTTCTGGGAGGATAACTGAAAACAACATCATCGACGCAGACAAGTCGAAGGATAGACTGCTTGAGAGAATTGTGGACAGAGACAATATGAACTACGCATATAAGAGAGTTAAATCCAACAAAGGGGCTCATGGAGTCGATGGGATGAAAGTAGATGAACTTCTGCAATATCTCAAAGAAAACGGAGGCCAACTCAGGCAGTCAATTTTGGACGGTAAACACCGTCCTAATCCCGTCAGAAGGGTGGAAATACCCAAGGAAGACGGAAAGAAGACAAGAAAATTAGGAATTCCTACCGTAGTTGACCGAGTGGTACAACAGGCAATAGGTCAAGTGCTCACGCCGATTTTTGAGAAGCAGTTTTCGGACAATAGCTATGGGTTTAGGCCCGGACGAAGCGCTCATGATGCCATCAGGAAATGTCAGAACAACATAGAAGAAGGATATAAATATGTTGTAGACATGGACCTTGAGAAGTATTTCGATACCGTGAATCAAAGTAAATTGGTCGAAGTACTAGCAAGAACAATTAAAGATGGTCGAGTCATATCGCTCATCCACAAATACTTGAGAGCAGGCGTGATCGTCAGAAATAGCTTCGAAGAAACAGAAGTCGGCGTACCGCAAGGTGGCCCCCTTAGTCCGATTCTTAGTAACATTATGTTAAATGAACTGGACAAGGAGCTTGAGAAAAGGGGGCACAGGTTCGTCCGCTATGCGGACGACCTAATGATCTTCTGCAAAAGCAGAAGAAGCGCCCAACGTGTACTAAACAACATCCTCCCTTTCATTGAGAAGAAGCTATTGCTCAAAGTGAATAAGGAGAAAACAGTGGTCGACTACGTAGGAAAGGTGAAATTTCTTGGATTCTCGTTTTACCGAGCTAAAGGCAAAACGAGGGTTAGAATACATCCAAAATCGGTTGCAAAGATGCGGTGCAAAGTGAAAGAGCTTACGGCCAGAAGTAATGGAATGGGCAATGAGCTTAGGGCAACAAAACTTAGACGCTATATCATGGGGTGGGTAAACTACTTCAAGATTGCTGACATTAAGACGT
This sequence comes from Desulfosporosinus metallidurans, assembly GCF_001936615.1. Taxonomy (GTDB): domain Bacteria; phylum Bacillota; class Desulfitobacteriia; order Desulfitobacteriales; family Desulfitobacteriaceae; genus Desulfosporosinus; species Desulfosporosinus metallidurans. The sequence continues at coordinate 18,468 of NZ_MLBF01000025.1, read as the reverse complement.
TGCTTTCAGGAACCGATGAATGGATGAGAAGGCGTATTCGCATGATCTACTGGAAACAGTGGAAACGAGTGAGAACGAAGCTGAAAATGCTTAAATCACTGGGCATCCGCGAGCAGAAAGCATGGGAATACGCAAACACAAGAAAGAGCTACTGGAGAACATCCAATAGCCCTATACTATCTAAATCCCTAACGAACAATGTTATCAGCGGATTTGGGTTCCTATTCTTTTCAGAGTATTATCGACAAGTTACAGCGTGAACTGAGGAACCGCCGTGTACCGAACGGTATGCACGGTGGTGTGGGAGGTCGGTTACTCAAATAATGGGTAGCCTCCTACCCGATCAATAACACTGGTTTATTTTGCCTTACATGAAACCATCCATACTACACCGAATTTATCAGTAAATTTACTGAATAAGGGGCTAAAAAAGGTTTCTTGCAGTTCCATCTGAATGTTACCACCTTCAGATAATGCTACAAAGATTGCTTTAGTTTCTTCTTTCGTCTCAAATTCTAATGAAAAAGAAATGTTATCGCCAGCATTATAGGGTGTATTAGGGAATGTATCTGAAAAACGAATGACATGGCCATCCTTTCTCAATTCTGCATGCATAACAAGACGTTTAACATTTTCGGGGACCGGAAAGGCTGGATTTGGTGGTGCATCGCCAAAACGTAATATTTGACTCTCTCCGCCTAAAACCGTTTGATAGAATTTTACTGCTTCTTCACAATTCCCGTTAAATGCAAGATACGGCACTAACCAATCACTCATCGAAAAGCCTTCTTTCCTTAATTATTGTTCATATTATGTGCGATATCTATTTAATTAGACATTCTATAGTTTATAGGGAATTATTTCAACATCTAAACCTTAAAGACCAGTTGACCCTAAAAATTCCCCACAACTTTTTGTCTAGGACATGTTTTATAATATGATGTAACTTAAGAGTCAAGTTTAGAAAGGGACGGTGTTATCCATGCGGATCTTACATACCTCGGATTGGCACCTCGGGCGTATGCTCGAGGGGCGAAGCCGAATTGAGGAACAAGTGAGGTTTATCGATGAACTTTGCTCGATAGTGGAAGAGGAAGCGGTGGATCTGGTTTTAATTGCGGGAGACGTTTTTGATACAGTAAATCCTCCCGCTATCGCAGAGGAACTGTTTTATGATGCTCTAAATCGCCTATCCGTGGGAGGGAAGCGAGCGATCGTGGCCATTGCAGGGAATCACGATAACCCCGAGCGGCTTTGTGCGTCAAGTCCTCTGGCAGTCAGGCACGGAATTACGTTGTATGGTCTTCCTAAAGAAGTTTTAGTGCCTAGTTCCTTGGTGCAGCCGAATCAAGGAAGGGTCGTTAGGGTTGCGGCTGGCCAGGGGTGGGTGGAGTTACATATTCCCAGTTGCCCGGATCCGGCGATCGTGGCCATGCTTCCTTACCCATCTGAGTCTCGACTCAATGAGGTACTAAGCGAGAGTTTAGATGAGGAGATCCTACGTCAGGAATACTCCAAGCGCGTTAAAGAACTGTTTTCCTCATTGGGCCAGCATTTTCGACCGGATGCGGTTAACCTAGGGATAAGCCATCTTTTCGTACGCGGAGGGGTGGAATCCGAGTCTGAACGTCCAATCCAACTGGGAAGCGCACCGACGGTGGAAGTTGAAGCGATGCCGTCTGGCGCCCAATATGTCGCCCTGGGACATTTACACCGTGCTCAGGTTGTCAAAGGGGCGCCTGTTCCGACACGGTACTCCGGTTCACCGCTCGCTTATAGCTTTTCCGAGACAGGGCAGGCCAAATCCGTAATCTTGGTCGAGGGGTTTCCCGGTCAACCGGTAACGACTCGGGAAATCTTCCTGAGTGCCGGTTACCCCCTTGTGAAATGGCAGGCCAAAGAGGGATTGGCTCAAGTACAGCACTGGATTGATGAAGGGAAGGACCTCCACGCTTGGATCGATTTAGAAGTCTATGTAACCAACGCGCTTCATTCCCAAGACATCCACTCTTTGCGCCGCCAGCGGGAACGCCTTATCAACATTCGCCCAGTTTTTCCAGAAACGGAACAGATCGTTGCAGAGGGCCGCTCCAAGTTGCCGATCGATGAGCTCTTCCGCAAATTTTACCAGGACAGAACCAATGGAGCCGAGCCGGAACAGGAATTAGTCGCTTTGTTTTTGTCCTTAATTGACCCGGATAAAGCAGGCGGGAATTCTGAAGAAGATGACGCTGTCGAACTAGGATATCCTGACTCGAAATTCCAACGTCAAACGGTTCGGGATGAGGAGGTCGAGACGGCATGAAACCGATTCGCTTAAGAATAGCAGGCTTAAACAGCTTCCGTGAGGTTCAGGATATTGATTTCTCGAAGCTGTGTGAAATAGGCGTGTTTGGGATTTTTGGGGCTACTGGAAGTGGTAAATCTACTATTCTCGATGCCATTACGCTCGCTCTCTATGGGACGGTCGAACGGGCTGCAATAAATACGCAGGGGATTCTTAACCATGCAGAAGACCAGCTCACAGTGGAATATACGTTTTCGCTGGCAGCAGGAAGTGGCCGGATAACTTTCCGTGCGGAACGAGCGTATCGACGGACGGGGGAGCGGACAGTCAAAGCTTCAACTTGCCGTTTTGTAGAAATAGCGAATGGAGTGGAAACCGTTTTAGCCTCCAAAGCCGATGAGATGACGAAGAAAATAGAGGAAGTTTTAGGTCTTACAGTCGAAGACTTTACTCGAGCGGTGGTTCTTCCTCAAGGGAAATTCGCGGAGTTTTTAACTATTAAACCTAAGGATCGGCGATTGATGCTGGAGCGGTTGTTTTCCCTGGAAGCCTATGGCAGAGAACTTTCCGCTCGACTGACAGAGCAGCTGGGAAGTGCTGAATTCAACCTAAACGGTGTGGAGCAACGACAACAGGGTTTAGGGGATGCTTCGCACGAACGGGTTCAGGCAGCTGAAACAGACCTGAAGGTTGCGCTCGCCAAGTCTGCGAGTCTTGCTAAGGAACTTAAGAACATAAAACAACAGTATGATGAAGCCAAGGAACTATGGGGTTGGCAAGAACAGCTACATCGGTTGCAAGAAAAAGAGGCGCAGCTGACAGCCGAACAGCCCCAGATAGATAGAATGGTAGAGCGCTTGAGTCTCGCGAAACGTGCAGAATCGATTCGCTCGCTTCTGGAAGAAATCAGCATCTCCGAAGCACGATTTAAGGAAGCCAAAGTTCAAGTAGAAGATGCTAACACTCGGCTTAAAGCGGCTAGGCTAGCCAAGGAAAGCGCAGAAGAAAAATGGACTGAGGAAAATCAGAAACGACTAGAGGTTGAACCTCGCTGTCTGAGGCGGTTGGAGCAACTGGAACAGGCCAAAGGATTAGAATCTGAAATCCAAGCGCACCAAGAACGGCTAGGCAAGGCGCGCTTTAAATACGGCGAGTTTGATCGAACCCGCAAGGACTTGGAGCAAACGATCCAAGTCGGTGTCGTTCGAAAAGCAGAAATCCAAAAACAACAGCAGGATCTGAAAACCCAACTGACTCAAATCACGGTAGACCCTGCCCAACGGGCTCGGGTTAACTCCTCGGCTCAAGCGTTGGAGGCCTACGAAATTGTCTCTCAACAAGTGGACGGTTTGCAAAAAGATCTTGAGAAGAATGCGTCCATACTGAAAGAGTGGCAATTAACCCTGCAGACATCATCAGATGAGATTCGAACCTCTCAAATAATCGTGGAACAATTGAAAGAGACCTTAGTTGAGAAGCAACAAGATCCACCGCTGCGTGAGGAGCTACTGAGTGAACAGGCTCAAGAACTGGAGCGTTATCGACATAGGATCGCCAATATTGAACGGGCGGAGAGTGAGGGGGGCAACGAACGAAAACGCCTGCAAATCATCTCGCTGGACCGCCAGAAATCACAAGACATCGTGAAAAAAGGGGAGCAGGAACAGAGCAGAATTTCCTTGGCATTTCAGGAGACCAAGACTTTAGTGGATCAAAAAATGGCTGAGGTCAAGAGATTGGAACAAAGCAATCTTGCCGGGGTACTGGTTGAAAATCTGGTGGAGGGGGAACCATGCCCGGTCTGTGGCTCTTCCCATCACCCTCAACCCGCTTCGAGTTGGGATGATGAGATTTTAGATAAGGCGAGAAAAGAACTGGAGCAGGCATCTATTGAACTCCAGAAGTTAGAAGGTAAACAGAGAGACGGCACAACTACTCTGGCCGTGGCCAAGGCCCAGTTAGTTTCTCAACAAGAACTTGAACAAAACCAGTCCTACCTCTTCCAAACCAAGGAACTTGCCATCACTAGTTATCGCAGTGAGTTACCGGAACAAGATCGTAATAAGGGTATACAGGCTTTAGATGCTCAGAGAGTTGAGAGAGAATCCAATCTGGCGCAAAACCGCCTATTCTTGAATCAATGGAAAACAGACCTAGAGCAGCTGACCCGACAGTTAGAAATTGCTCAGCAAAAGCTGGCAGAAGAAGAAAAAAAGCAGCATCACACGGAAGCTCAAATTGCTTCCGTTGAGGGCGTAGGGAAGGAAATCCGCAACCGCTTAAGCCAACTCCTTCAAGAACAGATTCAGCGCAAAGATCGCTTGGACACTTTACGCGCCGAGATTGATCCGGCAGAAATTTCGTTGCTACAGAAACAATACTCAACTTGGGATCAGACGATAAGGACTATCAATCAGGAGTTATCCAGGCTTGAAGAAGAGGTGCGGAAAGCGGAAGAGGACCAGCAGCGCCTTACTATTGAAAAGACGGAATGTGAGCTGGAACTTCAGAATCTCAAGACCGTCGGAACTGAAGCTGCTCGCTCTCAGGAAGAACTCAAGAACAAATATGATGCTTTAACGGAAGGTAAACCAGCCTTAGAGCGAATTGAGCAGGTAAAACAGGAATTAGCGCTGGTAACAGGGCAGGAAGAAAAACTGAAGAAAGGGTATGAGCTGGCTAAAGAGGGATGGAACCAGGCTGAACAGCTCCAGGCTGTGAACCATAAAACACTGGAATTAGCCAGAGAGGGATATGAGACTGCCCAGCAAAAACTGGATCAGGGCCTTAAAACAGCACAATTTCTGATGGTGGTAGAGGCCAAGAGTGCGTTGTGTGACCCTACTGAACAACTGAAAATGGACCAAGATATCTTGGCCTTTCGGCAAAATGTTCTGATGATTAAGCAAAAACGGGAAGAGGTTGAAGAGCGGCTTAAGGGACGAAGACTTCGTCCAGAGGAATGGCTTGCTTGGCCGGTTCGACTCAAGGAGATGGAAAACTCCAATAATGAAGCGATTGAACACCGTGGTGCCGCTCAACAAAGGGTGGAAAAACTGAAGGAGGAGCACGAAGAGTGGATGCGGTTGGAACGTGAAAGACAGACGTTAAGTCATCGCCGAAGCTTACTTAAAACCTTGCAAACCGTCTTTAAAGGGAATGCTTTCGTGGAGTTTATTGCTCAAGAACAGTTAACCAATGTATCCCTAGATGCCTCCGAACGATTGAAACAGTTGACAAACCAGCGGTATGCTTTAGAAGTGGATGCAGAGGGCGGGTTTATCGTGCGTGACGATGCCAACGGGGGAGTGCGCCGACCCGTCAACAGTTTATCCGGAGGAGAAACCTTCCTCACCGCACTGGCCCTCGCCTTGGCCTTGTCCACCCAAATTCAGCTGCGGGGCGAATCCCCGCTGGAGTTCTTCTTCTTGGACGAAGGGTTCGGAACCCTAGATGCCCATCTTCTCGAAACCGTGATGAACACGCTGGAGAAACTTCATCTTCAAAACTTAACGATCGGAATTATTAGTCACGTACCGGAACTGAAAAATCGCCTCGCCCGCCGTTTAGTCGTTACTCCCGCCGAGTCCGGTGGAGCAGGGAGTAAGGTCAAGCTGGAGATGGCGTAGAACGATACAACATAAAGATGCCGAGAGTATAAACTTAGTTATTACTCTTGGCATTTAACTATGAACATGGAGAATACTGAAGAATGGTTAAAACCACGAGAAAGAACAGTGAGCTGGATTTAGGGGACTAGCCCGGGGAAAGACGAGAAGTTTTATTGACCTGCTTCGGGGTAACTGGTAGTATTGGAATTATTAAGAATCCTAAGCCCATACAACCGTGAAGTCTTAATCCTGGTTTTAGACATCAAAGATTACGATAAACAAGTTTAGAAGAGTAATAAGAAGCAGCAGAAAATGCTTTGACTTGAGGAGGGGCTATCCAGTGAATTTAGAACAAGCAGTCGCTATTGCTCCATTCATTAAAGATTTCTATGATGAAGATGTTTCTGTTTATGTTTGCAGTGCTGATATCGTAGAGGTAGGAATTAACCACAAAAATCTGAATTTGAACGTGCAGAAGGGTGAGCCTTCGTCAAAGTATGAAAAAACGGTTACGATGCGAAGTTTCCTTGAGAAGAAGAGACTCGTGGTGCGGGTCCCAGTCGAGAAATCTCAGTTTGGCATGTCCTATGTAGCCATCGCTAATCCGCTGTGGAATAATGGCGAGGTGGAAGGCGCAATATCTGTGATTATATCGGACAAACGGTATGACGCTTTGAGGAAGGTTGGTATAAATTTATCTGAACTAGTAAAAAGTAGTCATGCCGCGTCTGAGGAACTTTCTGCTTCGAGCGAGGAGCTGGCGGCCACGGCTAGAAATATGGAGGGCAGCACTTCTGTTACTAAAGTCGGACTTGAAAAAATAAATGGGATATCACAAGATATTGGTAGGATATCAGCACAGACTAGTATCTTGGGGCTGAATGCATCGATTGAAGCTGCTAGGGCTGGGGATAAGGGTAGAGGGTTTGCTGTGGTTGCCGAAGAGGTTAGAAAACTATCTGAGGGAGCCAAACAATCTGCGGTAGCTATTTCCAAGGATATAGTAGAAGTCAACGACACGGTAAGCAACTTAATTGAGGACATCAGGCAGTTAGCCATCGTCAGTGAGAATCAAGCAATGGACATAGGGAATCTGACATTGTCACTGAGTGAAATATCTAAGATGGCCAAAGAATTAGTATCCCACGCAGATGCTTAATAGATTACGCGATTGAAGGCAATGCAGACAAAAATATTTTGAATAATGATAAGAGGTATAAAATGCAGATACCGAGCAGTAAATTAAGAGTTCAGACAGGGAAGGGTAAACAAACTTGCCTTGAGGTGACTGAGCCCTCCGAATTATTGAAGTTTTTACAGGCCGAGATCCCTAGTAAAAGCCGCAACGATCTTAAGTCCCTGCTGGAACATCATCAAATCTCAGTAGACCAGGAGGTTATTACTCGGTTTAATTATTCATTAGAGACCGGGCAACAGGTCGTTGTTAATTGGTCTAAAGTTCTGGTGGAAAAACAACCTCAAGGGGTAAAGATTGTGTTTGAAGACCCCTATATTATCATCATTGAGAAACAGGCCGGGCTGCTCTCCATTGCTACGGCGACAGAAAGAGAACAGACAGCCTATAGTATTTTAAGTGAGCACGTGAAGAATCGAGACCCTAAGAACAAAATCTTTGTGTTACATCGTCTGGACAGGGAAACGTCCGGAGTTATGATGTTCGCTAAGAGTGAGAAAATTAAGAAATTACTGCAAAATTCTTGGAAGGAAGCAGTTTTGGAACGGACCTATGTCGTGGTTGTGGAAGGACCTGTCACTAAGGAGCAGGGGACGATCACCTCGTGGTTAACGGAGAGTAAGACTTTTATGATGTACTCTAGTCGTACCCCTAACGACGGTCAAAAAGCAGTGACTCACTATAAGGTTCTAAAAAAGAATAAACACTACTCTCTCTTGGAAGTGAAACTAGAAACTGGGAGAAAGAACCAGATTCGGGTTCACATGAAGGATATTGGACACAGTGTAATAGGGGATAAGAAGTATGGGGCGACTAAGCACCCTCTTGCTCGCTTAGGTCTTCATGCCAGGGTTCTTGCATTTCGGCATCCGGTGACGGGTGAGGAAGTACGTTATGAGACAGATATTCCTAAGGAGTTTTTGAATTTGTTCAGCTAGGGGGGGAAGCACGGGGACGGTTCTCTTGCTTCCTGCTGGACCGCAACCATTTAGAACTTAGTTTTTTAGCAAAATCGGATATCAGGATATAAGCGGGATGCATGCTGGAAAGTAAGTATGCATCCCGTTTTGGTATTGCCGAAAAATTCATGCAGGTGGTTAGGTTTGAAGATAGGATGTGTCGAAATAGGAAAGACACTTCATTGACCTTGTACGGGGTAACTGGTAAGATGGGTAAAATTAAAGTTGTATGGAGGGACTATGTATGTTCACTTCGATCACTGAATTCCTGAAGACATGGGAGAAAGAAGCAGAATCAACCTTGCGAATTCTAAATGCCTTAACCGACGATTCCCTCAACCAAAAAATCACAGAAGACGATCGTACCTTGGGTCGAATAGCCTGGCACTTAGCGACAACAATTCCTGAGATGATGTCCAGAACTGGGTTAGTTTTTGAAGGGTTTCGTGAGGATGCTCCAGTTCCGAATTCAGCTAAAGAGATCGTGCATTATTTCGGAGAAGTGAGCAAGACCATGGAAGCGGGAATTAAGGACCACTGGAAGGATCAAACTCTCCTAGAAGAGCGGGAAATGTATGGTGAGACATGGGCAATTGGTACGGCCTTAAGTGCTTTGGTCGATCACCAGATCCATCACCGGGGGCAAATAACCGTCTTAATGAGGCAGGCAGGTCTGAAAGTACCAGGAATTTACGGGCCGGCGCGCGAAGATTGGAGTCAGTTCGGTATGGAGGCTCCTTTAATTTAACGGAGGCAAAGGGGAAGCAAAAGGACAGTTCTCTTGCTTCCCCATAGTGCCACTGAAAAAACCGGGTTTATACCCGGTCTTTTGATGCGTCTTTCCCAATTTTATCAGCGTCAAAAGGATAAGGAATCTTCTCTGTGTTATCTGGCTTGCGCGACTTGTTGTTCGTCTTTTTGGCCATGTGCGATTTTCCTCCTTTAGAGCGTTACAGTTAGGATTCTCTGATTAGTAAATAATATGCATTGATGCATTGGGCCAAACGAATAGGAAGCAAAGGGATGACGGAAGCAACAGAACCGTCCCTCTGCTTCCGTGCTTCCGGATGGAGGGGACCGAAATTTCCAAGAGGTTAGAACGTGAAAAGACGACTGTACAAATAATGCTTAGGCTTTATTGTAAAGATCAGCATCACACTGTCGATGGATTGTGTTCAGAGTGCCAAGAATTATCGGATTATGCCATGAACCGCCTTGCTCATTGCAAATTTGGCGAGAATAAACCTACATGTGGAAAATGTACAGTGCATTGTTATAAGCCAGACATGCGCAAACGAATTCAAGAAATCATGAGATATGCGGGTCCTAAAATGCTTTTAGCCCATCCGATGATAAGGTTAAGGCATCTGTTGGAGGGATTTAAGAAGAGAGGGTGAGATTATGGCAATAATAGAGCATTCCCTTGAAATGAGGGGAATGCCTCACAGAGACTTGGAAGATTATTTTCTAGCGCTTGGGGGAAAGCAGGTTGGGCACGGAAACTATTGTGGCCCGAATTGGGAAGTTAGGCTGAGTGACGAGTGGACGTGTACTTTAGGGTCAATACGAATTCCGGCAACGTTGGTGACCTTTCGGGTTAAAGAGGAGGACTGGCCGGAAATGCTTAGGGCTTTTCGCTTTCGTTTCCTTTCAGCCGGGGGATAAAAATCATCTCTCGGGTTATTTGAACATTGATGAAGTCTGCGAGAGGAATGGAAGATATTGGAATTTGTCTGAGCGGTTGTCAAAAGTAGTAGATTTAGGGAGGAAGCTATGAAACAGAAGAAGTGGGAGATGGTTTTGGGACTAGTATTGGGTGTATTCTCGCTCGCGATATATATTATTCAGGATCTTATTTTTCATGATGCACAGATAATTTTAAGCGACCTCTTGTTACAGATTGCTTTTCTACCAATTTATATTTTTTTATCCACCATCGTGATCGATAGCCTTTTAAGTCGAAGGGAGAAGGGGCAGAGAGTAAGAAAATTGAATATGGTGATTGGAGCTTTTTTCAGCGAGACTGGGCTTGAACTGCTTCAAGCGCTCTCTAAATTCGATAAGACAAGTGAAGAAACGATTAGGATAATCTTACGAGATGATTGGCCTCATAAGTCCGAGAGGATGAAAAAATGGGTAGGGAAAGATGGGTTTCAAATTAACAGTCGGGTTGGTGAACTCGAAGGGTTAAAGATGCTTCTCTTGAAGAAGAGGGATTTCTTGCTAAGAATGCTAGAGAATCCTAATTTGCTCGAACATGAAACCTTTACAGAACTCTTATGGGCAGTCTTCCATTTGTCGGAGGAGTTGGCTAGTCGAGCAGATTTAAGCCATCTTAGTGAGGCTGATTATTATCACTTTTCGGGAGATATCAAACGTGCGTATAGTTTATTGATTTTGGAATGGTTGACGTATATGATTCATCTTAAGGAAGATTATCCCTTTCTGTTTTCCTTCGCCGCTAGAACCAATCCCTTTGATCCGGAGGCCCGGGCAGAAATCTCGGAATAACCTAGGGCATTTGGTAGAGCGTAGACAACGGGCCAATAAGGTCAACGTCTGGATTTAATACGAGCCCTTGGGATGCAGAGTGAGACGCTTGGAGTGCACTTAAAGTTAGTGCAGGGATGGGAAGGGTGTGGCACTCTTCTAAGGTAAAGAAGCCCAAATCGCTGACTTCCTCAGGTTGAGCTTGAAGGTTCCCACCCATGAATTCCATCAGGAAAATAACATAGGTGTCATGTTTTTCCGTAGGTCGATCGCGCAGGGCAATGATTGAGAGCGGCCTGGCTGTAATTCCGGTTTCTTCTTGAATTTCACGGACGATAGCAGTCCCAATCGATTCTCCCTGATCCACATATCCCCCGGGTATGGTCCACATTCCCTTACCGGGATTATGCCCGCGTTGTACAAGAAGGACTTTGCCGTCGTGCCAAAGAAGCCCCCCAACACCGAGAGAGAAATCTCCCCAGTGGACATAAGAACACTCCGGGCATGTGCGTCGAGGGAGGGTGTCAATGATTGATGTTTGGAGAGGGTAACCACAGACGGGGCAAAAATTATAGGGAGTGGCTTTGTAAGACATACTTGTCATTTCCTTTCTTTGGTAATTGGATGATCATTCTCGTGAGAGGACATTAAATCGCCGAACGATTTTACCGTAGATAGAAAACATCACAAAGGACGCTCCCATAAAGGTGATGGCAAGTACCCATACACTAGATCCTCCGCCATAGTCATACATCATGCCACCGAGCAAGGGACCAATCATTCGGCCCCCGGACGAAGCACCACCAATCATCCCTTGATAAGCACCTGTTTTTCCAGGCGGGGCGAGTTGAGCGGCGGCTGCGGGAACCGCAGGCAAAATAAGCATTTCTCCTAGGGTTAGAATGAGCATCGCAATAATGTAGGATATGTACGGTAGCTTGCCCAGAATAATAATAAATCCAATGGTTAAAAGAATGGCAGCGAGGTAAAATTGGCGTTTGAAGGATTTTGCCCAAGCTTTAATCACCCAATTGATGAGGGGTTGTAGCGTGACGATGAAGACGCCGTTTAAGGTCCAAAGCACACTGTAAGAGAAGAGGGAAAAGCCGAGTTGATTCATGACAACGGGTAAAATTGATACGAGTTGAATGTAGGCTCCCCAGACAAAGAAAATTCCTCCACCTAAGGCCAAGAGTACCTTGAAGCCGCTGTCTTTTGTTAGTCGCTCCGCTTGTTGCTTCGGTGGGGTCATGTGAATGGGTACTTTTTGTTCAGAAACCCCTGTGAACACTAACAGTAAATAAATGAAGAAGGCAGTGGCATTCAGAGAGAAGATGAGACTGAAAGAAACTTGAGCAATCATTCCACCGATCGCTGTGCCAATCGCCACGCCGGCGTTATTGGAGACATAAAGCAAATTAAACCCTCGCCGTCCGCCTTCAGGCCAAACGGCATGGAGCAAAGCGTTAAGGGGAACGAAGATAAAGGCTTGAGCTAAACCAAACAGGATAAATGCTGGTGCATAAACTCTCCAAACCGGAAAAACACCAATAAATCCTACAGTAAGGACTGCACCAACGAGGCCTAGAATCATAACCTTTTTGGGTCCGAAACGATCGGCCAAAAACCCGCTCATAAACTGACCTAGTAGGGAAGCTGTAGACTGTAGGGCAAGAAGGGTACCGGCTTCGGTTAACGTACGGCCTAAGACACCATGCATGAAGAGACTATTTAAAGGCCACATCAAAGAATTGCCGACCGATTGAATAAACCCTCCAATGATTAAAACTATGACAGCCCGTGGTATATCTAAGCGTTTTAACTTCAAACCAAAAACCACCTTAAGATCTTATATCATTTGTGTTAAACATAATTAGTTCGACATACGTATGAAAAACCCTCTAAAAGATGGAAAAACTAGTTTTTTAGAACTAAATAAGCAGGAATATTTAGAATGTCCGCGAAAGCATAAATAATATGCCTAAAGAAAATGCTATAAACAAAGGAGAGTGTATTATGAAATTTCAAGAGACAGAAACATTTAAAAATCTAAGTAAAGCCTTTGCGGGGGAGTCTCAGGCACGAAATCGTTACTCTTTCTTTGGGGGGGTTGCTAAGAAAGAAGGGTATCAACATATTCAAGCTGTGTTTGAGGAAACAGCCGCGAATGAAAGGGAACACGCCCAAGTCTTCTATAAACTACTGATTGCACACACTCAGGAAGAAACTAACGTTATTCATGTTGATGCCGATTATCCGTTAGTTTATAAAGACACTCTGACCAATCTAAGAGCGGCTGCAGCTGGGGAAAAAGAAGAATGGTCTGTACTCTATTCAAAATTCGGCGATACCGCCGAAAAAGAAGGATTCTCTGATATTGCCAAAGCCTTTAAGACGATTGCCGAAGTAGAAAAGCACCATATGAACCGTTTCGAACACTATGCCGATGGGATTGAAAATGGGACTATCTTCAAAAAGGATACTCCGACCAAATGGAAATGTACCAACTGCGGTTACATCCATGAAGGCCCCGAAGCCCCTGAAAACTGCCCGGCTTGCGCGCATGAACAGGGTTACTTCGAAGAGCTGCCTGAAAAATATTAAGACTAAAAGCCGAGTAGAGATCCTACTCGGCTTTTATAATTCCAAAAATGCAAGTTCGGGGACGGTTCTTAGCTTGCATATGCAAGTGCAAGAACCGTCCCCGACTTGCACCCGACTTGCAGAATGCTCCTTAAATCAAATTTGATTTAGATAAAAGACTTGCAAAGCAGAGGAAATATGAACATAATAATTATAGGGGTAAAATTCAGAATATTACATAAAACGGAGGAGAGCTGATGAGAGTACCGGGGACAGAATTACAAGAACGAGTTTTGAATTTCCAAGAGAGTTTGCAGAAAAATGGAATTGAAGGAGCGTTGTTGGTCCAACGAGCGGATACCTTGTATTATACAGGAACAGCACAAAATGTTCATGCCTATATTCCCAGGGAAGGAAGGCCCATTGTTCTTGCCTATCGCGACTTTGCTAGGGCTAAGCAAGAAAGCTCTTGGGAGGTTATTCCCCTCAAGGGCATGTCCAAGCTTCCTGAATACATTCAGGAAGCAGGACTCCCTTTGCCGAAAATTCTGGGGCTAGAACTCGATGTTCTTCCGGTTAATCAATTTGAACGCTATCGCAAACTATTTCCGGACGTTTTGTGGGTGGATGTATCCAACGAGATCCGTTTGCAGCGCGCAGTGAAGTCGGCTTGGGAAATTGCTCGTCTGGAAGAAAGTGCCCTAATTTACCCCAAGGTTCTAGAATTTGCCAAGGATGTCCTTCATGTGGGAATGACTGAGGTAGAGTTAGAGGGTTTATTAGAAGGCAAAGCTCGGGCGCTCGGACACGGTGGTCATGTTCGGATGCGCGGTTTTGGCTCCGAATTTCATGTCGGCGCAATCACTTCAGGGGCACGAGCTGACGTAGCTAGCTGTTTTGATGGGCCAGTCGTAGGACAAGGCATTTCTATTGCTCATCCGTGTGGTGCAACTATGGATCAGATTCAAAAAGGGGAACCTATTGTTGTTGATATGGTGACAGTGGTAAATGGCTATCAGATTGACCAAACCCGAATTTTAAGTCTCGGGCCATTATCGGAGGAGCTGACAAAAGCTTACGAGGTAGCGAGGCAGGTCGAAGAGAAGATTCGCTGTGCCTTAATTCCAGGGAGGGTAGCTGGCGAAGTGTATGAGGAAATTCTTGCTTGGGTTCGTGAGAATACACCTTATGAGGAAAATTTCATGGGTTTCGGGGCAAGCCGGGTTCGTTTTGTCGGACATGGGGTGGGACTGGACCTCGATGAACTCCCAACTATTAGCAAAGGAGCCAAAGAAGTGTTAAAATATGGGATGGTGGTAGCCATCGAACCAAAATTGGTTTTCCCGGGTGTTGGGGTAGTCGGGATTGAGGATACTGTTGTCATCGAAACGGAAAAGGGCGCGAGGTATTTATCGGAGATCCCGCGAGAATTGACCGTTCTTTAAGGGGGGCAGAGGAGACGTTGAAGATATCATCTGAATAGGATATTATTAGTTCATCGATCAAGCACAAAGGAAACTCACGAAAAGCAAAGGGAGTGATAGGATTGTTTAAGAAGATTCTTGTCCCTACAGACGCATCGGAACACTCGCGACGCGCCTTAAAAAAGGCTTTAGAACTAGCCCAAACGATTCACGCTGACGTGTTACTTCTCCATGTTAGTTATACGCCGCAGGCCTACTGGGGATATACGGTTTCTTATGGTATCACCGTGACGCAAGAACAACTTGAACAGAACGGAGAATTGGCTTTAGAGGCGACCCTGATGGGAATGGATACTTCACAGGTTGTTCTAAATAGAAGAGTGGAATCTGGGCATCCCGTAACCGTTATTTTAGAACAGATTAAGAAGGAAAATATCGACTTAGTTGTCATGGGAAGTCACGGTTACGGAGCCATTACAGGTTCGGTCCTAGGAAGTGTAAGTCAACGGGTGTTGCAGCGTGCGACTTGCCCCGTGCTGATCATCAAGTAGTACAATGTGTCATGAGCGTGGATTATTTATGAACTTAGAGAGATCCATAGCAGCAATGAACGAATTTTGTTGACATTTTAGGACTAATGTCCCTGCACTAGTGGCAGGGATTTTTTTCATGAGTCACGAATATCATAAAGAGGATAGTTTACCTGTACAACGAAAATTATGTCGTGGAGGCGACCATGAAAGAGAATAATCTTTGGCTGAGTCCTGAAGAAATTCAACATATGCTGCAAGGCTCATTGCAATGGCTTGATGTGGCCCCTCGTATAACGACATCTAAAACTGGGATCCGTAAGTTGGGGGATGCCGTCTTGGAAAAGGAATTGGCACCCAAGCAAACTGAGCCTATTGGGTCTCCAGCTATGGAAAAAAGTGAACATTCCAAGCCGCTTAAGGGAAAACCGGTGATTTGGTTGCTCGGAAGTGTTGGGCTTTTAACCCTGTCCTCTTGGTTTTATTTTGTCATATTTGCAAATTAGGGTTGTGATGATTTTAGTTAATAGAGTATTTGGGGGCGAGTCGACAAGACTGGTCCTTTTTAAATAAAATTTTTTCATAAATCCTTTGCAAAATCCTGAAAAATGGGTATCATATAAATAGAAGGTCAGGAAAGGTCAATGATTATTCGAAGGATAGTTTAGGAAGATTATAAAGGAGTAAATCAACAATGGGAAACCTTGCGGATCGCATTGAGGAATATTTAAAACGAATTTTAGAACAAGCTTCAGAAGGATGTATCGTATTACAGCGTAGCGAGCTTGCTGGGGAGTTTTCCTGTGTTCCATCTCAAATCAACTATGTACTGGACACTCGGTTTACGATTGAACGAGGCTACTTAGTCGAAAGCCGCCGAGGGGGTGGAGGGTATCTGCGCATTATCCGTTTAGGGTGGGGTATAGAGGGGCAATACCAACAGGTTATGAGGCAATTGATTGGGAAACAGCTTTCTTGTGACCGAGCCAATGCCTTAGTAGAACGGCTAGTCGATGAGGAACTAGTGACAGTACGAGAAGCGGCGATGATTAAGAGTGTCCTTTCGGCTGATGCTTTAGGAGGAGAATTTAGGGAGTGGGACGTTTTACGCGCCCGTCTCATGAAAACCATTTTGACAACGCTAAGTCGGGATGATTTGTTATAAAGGGGGATTTAACATGCTCTGTCAACATTGTCATCAGCGGGAGGCAATAGTGCATTTGACTATTACTGAGAACGAACAGACCCGTGGGGTTTATCTTTGCAAGTCATGTGCTGAAAAAACTCAGGAAGTCAGTTTCGTTTTTCATCCTGCCATTGTACCGGAATTTTTACAGGCTCTTTTCGGGTTTAATCCAGCGTCCATAGAACAGCCGTCCGAGATGACCTGTCCTAAATGTGGAATAAGCTTTTCTCGCATAACTCAGGCGGGCAAGTTGGGATGCAGTACGTGTTACGAAACCTTTGAAGCACAGTTGGAACCATTACTTCGTCGCATACATGGCGGAGGGCAGAATGTGGGTAAAGTTCCTGCTAGACTGGGGGGGGCCATAAAAGGTCGCATGGAACAAAGAAAACTGAAGGAGAAACTCCAAAGTTTGATCCAGCAAGAAGCGTTTGAGGAGGCTGCCGTAGTTAGAGACCAGCTTCGCCAAATTGATCAAGCGCAGGGAGGGGGGATTCATGATGAGTAAGGAACTCCTCTTAAAACACAGTGCTTGGATGACGGAGACTGATTCTCCTGTTGTAATTAGCAGTCGAGTGCGCTTAGCGCGCAACCTTGAGGATTTTCCGTTCCCACATGTTCTAAGTCCAGAAGGGGCCGCTCAGGTGGAACAAAAGGTTTCCCAAGTTCTGACGGATATAAAAATCAAAGAAGAGCAATTGCATTATATATCTTTAACAGAACTCAACAACATTGAACATCAAGTACTGATTGAAAAACACTTAATCAGTCCGAGTTTAGGAGGGTCAACTGGTGCTCGTGGCGTGGCGTTGGCTGATGATCACCGCTATGCGGTCATGGTTAATGAAGAAGATCATATCAGAGTCCAAGTGCTTTTACCCGGAAATCAGCTTCTGGAGACACATCGTTTGGCGACAGAGTTAGATGATGCCATAGAAGCAAAGCTTGATTTTGCCTACCGGGAAAACCAAGGGTATCTTACAGCTTGCCCAACTAATGTGGGAACGGGGCTCCGAGCCTCGGTCATGGTTCATCTGCCGGGTTTGGTGATGATGAAGCAGGTGCAACAGGTTCTTGGGGCTCTGGCACCCTTGGGGATAGCTGTACGGGGGCTATATGGCGAAGGATCTCAAGCCTTTGGGCATATTTTTCAAGTCTCCAATCAGATTACACTCGGGAAAAGTGAAGAAGATATTTTAACTCATTTGCAAGCGATGACAGGTCAAATTATCGAACATGAACTTCAGGCGCGGGAACTCCTGAAAAGGCAAATGCCGTTGCAACTGGAAGATTGGGTCTGGCGGGCTCGAGGGACTTTGCAAAATGCCCGAATAATCTCGTCAGAAGATGCTATGCATTTATTATCCCATGATCGGTTAGGATCTGATATGGGTTTACTGCCTAAGATCAACGATGGTTTTGCTACCTTGATTGTAGACACTCGTCCTGGATGTTTGCAATATATCCTGGATCGGGAACTCGACCCAAGTCAGCGTGATGAGGAGAGGGCCAGACTGATACGAGAACGGACTGCGTTGGGATAAACTAGAAGTTCGAGATGCGATGTACGATTTGCACCTTTCTTCAAAGAAATGCCATTATTGCTTGTCGTGAAAGCTTTGCTTTCATTCAACATTGAACTTCCAACCACGAACTACGAATTACGCATAAACGGAAAGGATGAAGAAATTATGAAGGGACGTTTTACGGAACGTGCAGAGAAAGTTTTAACGATAGCCCATGATGAAGCCAAGAGGATGGGACATCAAGTTGTGGGGACTGAACACATTTTGCTGGGGCTGATTCAAGAAGGGGAAGGAATTGCAGCTCAGGCTTTAAAAGGAATGGGCTTGGATCTTGAAAAAATTCGCAGTCAGGTGGAACAAATTGCCGGAGTGGGTCAGCCCTCTAACGGTGAGGTTGCACTTACTCCACGAGTAAAAAGGGTCTTGGAGTTGGCTAATGAGGAAGCACATCGACAAGATGTCAACTATATTGGGACGGAACATTTGCTCCTGGGATTAATTATGGAAGGGGAGGGAATTGCGGCCCGAATTTTGGCAAACCTTAATGTGAGTCCGGAAAAGGTTTGGAACAAGTCGTCAAACTTTTAGGTGGAGAATTAGATGAATCGCCAATACCGTCGACTAATCCCCATCATCGGAAATTCTAAAAAATGTTGGTCCTGCAAATACGCCAGCCC
>NZ_MLBF01000024.1 GCF_001936615.1 Desulfosporosinus metallidurans | reverse complement strand
AGTTAATGATGTTGACGTTAATGGAAATGGCCCAAAAGGGTCAGGAAAAAGGCTTTTATTAAAAGGACTATATCTGCTGAAGTATAAAGCCGAATTAGTTAAATTAGTTTTTAGCAGCTCATAGAAATTAAACAATTTAATAGGATATATAATTTTGGGGTAGGGGGAGGTGTAGCCATTTTCAATGAAAATTAGACAAATGGGAGGATAACTCACAAAATAATTGAAATTTACAATAAGAGGCTGTAAAATTCATACAGAGGCTAAATAGACTATAATATATAACAAAAATGAAATATGGGGGTAAAAATGCACAAATTAGGTATTATGGGTGGAACTTTTGACCCAATCCATTATGGGCATCTAGTTGCTGCGGAAATGGCGAGGGGAGAGTTTAATCTAAATAAAGTGCTCTTTATCCCGACTGGGACCCCTCCTCATAAGAATCGAAGAGACATCTCAGCCGCAGAATTACGTTATGAGATGGTTGAACGGGCCATTCAGGATAATCTAGCTTTTGATAGTTCGGCCGTGGAAATTGAGAGAAAAGGCCCGTCTTACACTGTGGAAACATTACGGATTTTGCGCCGCGCTTGGCCAGACCATGAGCTTTATTTCATTACAGGTACGGATGCTCTGCGTGAGATTTTCTCTTGGCGTGAGGCCGCAGAAATTTTAACGCTGACTCATTTTATTGGTGCGGCCCGTCCTGGGTTTGAAGCGAGTGATTTTCTTCTTAAGGTCCAACATGAACACCCGGAAGCTCAGGGCAGGATTCATCATTTGGAGGTTCCGGCCTTAGCGATTTCTTCAACGGATATTCGCTCCCGCGTTAGGCATGGGCAACCCATTCGTTATCTTTTGCCTGAGCCCGTTCGCCTTTTTATTCAACAAAATGGGCTTTATGCCGGAAATTAGAAGGCACTTAATGGAATTCTAAAAAATTCACTCAGTTCGTTTAATTATCAATTGATACGTTCGCATACTCTGTCTGGATTTGATCATACTAAGAACGATCAATGAATCAATTCTGGACAAGAGGTGACAGTTATAATGACAACAACACTATATGTCGGCAATCTCCCGTGGAATACGACTGCGGACGAACTCGGTGAATTTTTTGGCAGTTATGGGCATGTGGAAAGCAGTCGGATTATTACCGACCGTGAAACCGGCCGTTCTAGGGGATTCGGTTTTATCGAGGTCGATGAAGCGGACGCGTCACGTATAGCTACAGAGCTAAATGGCAAAGATTATGGTGGACGACCTTTAACAGTCAATGAAGCCAAGCCGAAACAAATGTGAAATCTTTACAGACTGTTATGTCGGAGACCCTCGGACTGATTGTGGGGGGTCTCTTTGTGCGTTGGGAGGAAGTGTCTTTGCCCGTTCGCTAAATAATTTTTGCAGTTGAAGGGTTTAATTGGTACAATAGAACATTGAGAGAAAGTAAAGAGATAAAGGGGAGCGAGGAAAAAGTGGAATTACGAGAGGAAGATGTGCTGAATCTTGCGACTCGCGTTCTTTCGGAGGAGCGATTTAATCATATTTTGGCTGTCGCCGATCATGCTGTGAATTTGGCGAAACATCATGGATTAGATCCAGTCCAAGCACGGTGCGCTGGGTTAGCACATGATTTAGCCAAAGAACTCCCTATTAAGGATCAGTTAGATCTTGCTCGTCGTTGGAATTTGCTTCACTATCCTGAAGATGAACAAAGTCCTTATGTTTTACATGGACGTCTTTCGGCCTATTGGTTAGAACATTATTTTAAAGTAGGAGATTCCGACGTCTTGGCGGCTATTGCGAATCATACGTTGGGGAGACCTGGTATGTCCCATTTGGAAATGCTTATTTATAGTGCGGATCTAACGGAATCCAGTCGTGACTTTCCAAAAGTGGACAAGTTGCGCCAATCCTTGTATGATGATTTAGAAAAAGGCACGTTGGCATGTGTGAAACACACTTTAATATATTTGAGAGAAAGCAAACGTCCTATTCACCCCTTAACCGAATTGACCTATGAGGATTTGCAAAGGAGGATAAATGTTGGAACTTGATCAAAAAATGCTTAGTAAAGTGGTTAGTTTCGTTGAAGACAAAAAAGGTGGGGATATTTCCCTTCTGGATTTGAGGAGTATTTCGAAGGTTTCAGATTATTGCTTGATTGTGACAGGGAATACAACCACTCAGGTTAAAGCAATAACGGACCATTTGGAAGAAAAGCTGCCAGAAATCGGAGTTTCCGTTCTTCATCTTGAGGGATTACCAGCGGCCAAATGGGTTTTAATGGATTGCGGTGGCGATTTAGTGGTTCATATTATGACCCCGGATCAGCGCGAATTTTATCAGCTTGAGCGTCTCTGGAAAGATGCGGAAGTAGTCTCATTCGATACTAATGTGAATTAGTCTCTAGGGAGCAAGCCTCTCGTCCCTTTGGGACGGGGGGATTTTTGGCATATCTGGATGTAAACGTTTTTGGGGGTTCTCCCTTGACTTACATATCGTTAAGTAATAGTTTTGGGGTACATATGTGTAACTAGAAGTTACGGATTGAGGGTTTTCTATAATTTAAGGGGGAAGGGTCTATGCAAGAGAAATATTCATTTTCCGAGATCGAATCGAAGTGGCAGAAACACTGGGCGGAGAAAAAAGCCTATAAGACAGAGGAGAATTCCTCAAAGCCTAAGTATTACGCTCTGGCCATGTTTCCTTATCCTTCAGGAAATTTGCATATGGGGCATGTGCGTAACTATTCTATTGCTGACGTCATTGCTCGCTTCAAACGGATGAAAGGGTATAATGTGCTCCACCCCATCGGTTGGGATTCCTTTGGCTTGCCCGCAGAAAATGCTGCGATTAAGCACCAAACTCCTCCGGCAGACTGGACTTGGAAAAATATTGCGAACATGCGGCGTCAGCTGCAGGAGATGGGGCTTTCCTATGATTGGGACCGGGAAATGGCGACATGTCACCCGGGATACTATAAATGGACGCAGTGGTTGTTTTTAGAGTTTTACAAACATGGTCTGGTATATAAGAAGAAAGCTGCTGTGAACTGGTGTCCGTCCTGTAGCACGGTACTTGCCAATGAACAAGTCGTGGATGGTGCGTGTGAACGTTGTGATACCCTAGTGACAAAGAAAAACTTAGAGCAGTGGTTTTTTAAAATCACAGATTATGCGGATGTTTTGCTTGAAGATTTAGATAAGTTGCCGGGATGGCCTGAAAAGGTAAAAACCATGCAACGTAATTGGATTGGCCGCTCTGAAGGGGTGGAAGTTCAATTTGCTCTGGAAGAACGCTCGGAGAAGATTTCAGTTTACACTACCCGAGTTGACACTCTTTTTGGGGTGAGCTATGTCGTTTTAGCCCCGGAGCATCCACTTGTCCTTGAACTGGTCGGTGGGACGGAGTATGAAGCAAATGTGATGGCATTTATCACAAAAATGAATGGCCTTAATGAAATTGCACGAACATCCACTGACGCTGAAAAGGAAGGGCTGTTCATCGGGGCGTATTGCCTCAATCCGCTCAGTGGGGAAAAAGTGCCGATTTGGATTGCCAACTACGTTCTTTTAGAATATGGAACGGGGGCTGTCATGGGTGTGCCCGCTCACGACGAACGGGATTTTGAATTTGCAACGAAGTACAACTTAGAAATTAAAACGGTTGTTATGCCTCTAGGAAGCCCCTCGGAAGCGAAAGATCAGCCCCTTAAGGCAGCTTACACGGGAGAAGGGGTTATGGTTCATTCCGGTTCGTTTGACGGTTTAAAGAATGATGAGGGCTGGGAGAGGATTGCCGATGAAGCGGAGCGCCTTGGCGTAGGTCAACGAAAAGTTAATTTTCGGTTGCGTGACTGGCTCATTTCACGTCAACGTTATTGGGGTGCACCCATTCCAATGGTTTATTGTGAATCCTGTGGAACCGTACCGGTTCCGGACGAACAGTTGCCCGTAATGCTCCCGGCGGATGTTGTCTTTAAAGCTGGAGAAAACCCGCTAGCCACCTCGCCGTCGTTTATTGAAACAACCTGCCCGCAGTGTGGTGGGGATGCTCGGCGAGAGACGGATACGATGGATACGTTTGCTTGTTCTTCGTGGTATTTTCTTCGCTATACTGATCCTCGTAACACGGAGCTACCCTTTTCCAAAGCTGCCGTGGATCAATGGATGAATGTGGATCAGTACGTCGGTGGGGTGGAACATGCGATCCTACACCTCCTGTATGCGCGGTTTTTTACCAAGGCTTTACGAGATTTTGGATACATAAAGGTGGATGAACCCTTCCAAAACTTGCTTACGCAAGGGATGGTTTGTATGGATGGATCCAAAATGTCTAAATCCAAAGGGAATATTGTCAGTCCAGAAGTGATCATTGGAAAATATGGAGCAGATACCGCACGATTATTTATCCTGTTCGCTGCCCCCCCAGAGAGAGATTTGGAGTGGAGTGATCAAGGGGTTGAAGGGTGTTATCGTTTCCTCAATCGTGTTTGGCGGTTAGTTGCTGGAATTGCGTCCATTCAACAAGCGGGAGGATGGGGTTACCTCGACACTCTTAGTAAGGAAATGCGCCGCCATACTCACCTAGCCATTCAGAGGGTGACGACAGATATCGGAACTCGCTTTAATTTTAACACGGCGATTAGCACCATCATGGAATGGGTCAATGCCTTGTATATCTACAAGGAACAGCCAACGGCGGATGCTGCAGTCAGCCGGGAGGCGTTGGAGGGAATTCTTATCCTCCTTGCTCCTTTCGCTCCGCACATTACGGAAGAACTTTGGCGGGAAATTGGGCATACAGAGAGCATTCACCAACAGCCTTGGCCTGAGGTTGACGAAACCGCCCTTGTTCAAGATGAAGTGACTGTAATTCTCCAGGTCAATGGGAGAGTTCGTGACCGAATTCAAGTGTCCGCTGAACTATCAGCTGCAGAGTTGGAACCTATGGTACTTTCCCTGCCCAAAGTTAGTGAATGGACGAAAGGGAAAACGATTGTTAAAGTCATTACGGTTCCAGGTAAACTCGTTAACGTGGTTGTAAAGTAAGGGACTTGTGTGACACAGCGCTCGGTGTTACGACGCAGAGCAAACTAGCCGTTCAAGCTCCCGGCTATGGGGTGCGGGGTTCCCGCCAAATGCGCCGTCCTTGGCGCAGTTGGCGGCAGTGCACATCCGCTGGCCAAGGATGGCCGAGTGTCCCTGTAGCCAAGGATGGCGAGAAGGGACCTTGTGCACTGCCCCGTGTCTGGGGTCGGTCGCTTTCACGGAGTTTGCTAATCTGCTTACGTAAATACGTCGCGCTCGTGTCACACTGCGTCCCGGTCTTGGGTCGGAGGACGGAGAGATGGAATGACGGGAGATGGACCGTTTGGGTGGACGGTACACTTCGTGTGCACTGTCTGTATCTTAAATCGGGGATAGTAGAAGAATGGTAGGGACGGTTGTTGACTTGGAACAAAGTCAACAACCGTCCCTTTTTGCGTTCATCGAGACGGCACATTTCGTGTGCGCCATCTTGTATAGGGGTCGTTTATATTTTTAAGGGCAGGGGATTTTTTTAGGGGGGTTCAGCGGGTTGAGAATGCTTAGTTCATTCTGGAATATAGTTTAAGAGAGAGTGGGATCAGTAACGGGCTGTCATGTTGAAGATAATTGGCATGATCTGGAATATAGTATTAGAGAGCGTTAAAGAAGGGGTGTATTATTGTTGCAAAAAGTATATGTACTTGATTCCAGTGTGTTACTGCACGACCCTAATGCACTGTTTCAATTCCGTGATAACGATGTCGTTATTCCCTATGTAGTTTTAGAAGAAATAGAAAGTAAGAAACGACTTTTAGAGAATGTTGGTCGAGCTGCCCGGGAGGCAATCCGTCATCTTGATCGTTTACGAGGCAAGGGTCAACTTTCTCAGGGTGTTCTCTTGCCGGACGGAGGTAAGGTTCGGATTGAGTTAAATCATTATTCTAATGAAATTTTGCCGATAAACTCGGACCTGGCTTTGGCAGACAATCGGATTCTGGCGGTCACATTAAACTTGGCGCGTGAAGAAAAACGCACTGTTATTTTGGTTACCAAAGACATTGCCATGCGCGTCAAAGCGGACGCTTTGGGAATTTTGACTGAAGATTACAGTAATGATAAAGTAGTTCTCCCCCCGATCTTAGATGAGATCGTAATATTGACGCTTGAGGATACGGAGGTTGCCGCACTCTACCAAAATGAATATATTCCCTTAGAGGTTCCCATGCCACCGAACCGCTGCATAAAAGCAGTTATTAGTGATAACAGTGTCCTTCCCCTTGTTTCTTCTAAGGATGGGACGAGATTAGTCTATCAGATGGGGGGGGAATTTCGCTTCCTGGGATATTAGACCTAAGAATCTAGAACAGTCCTGGGCCTTGGAAATGCTCAACAATCCGGAGATTAAGTTGGTCAATTTGATGGGGCCAGCAGGCACAGGAAAGACGTTGCTGGCTTTGGCGAGCGGCTTAGAACAAACAGTTCATGCTGAAACTTATATTAGGATGCTTTGCGCTCGTCCGATTGTCCCTTTTGGTAAGGACATTGGGTTTCTTCCGGGGGAAAAGGATCAGAAAGTTCGCCCATATATGCAACCAATTTATGATAATCTCGAGTATTTGCTTCGTCCACGCCGGGAAAAGGAACGTGAAAGGAGCGGTGATGCTTTGATTGACAGTGCCATTGATCTTTTAGTCAAGAAGAGGCAACTTGAAATTGAAGTGCTCACCTACATCCGGGGCAGAAGTATTCCTCACCAGTTTATGATTATTGATGAGGCTCAGAACCTTTCAGTGCACGAAATTAAGACGATTATTACCCGTGCTGGTGAGGGCACAAAGATTGTGCTTTGCGGAGATCTGGATCAAATTGATCATCCTTATCTGGACAAAGAAAGTAATGGGCTTGCGTATGTTGCTTCGCGCCTGAATGGACAATCTTTTTACGGCCAGGTCCGACTAATTCATGGGGAGCGAAGTGAACTTGCAACGCAGACCGCTCAGTTGTTGTAACTTGTGTGACACAGCGCTCAGTGTTACGACGCAGAGAAGGACTTGTGTAACACAGCGCTCGGTACTACGACGCAGAGCAAACTAACCGTTCAAGCTCCCGTCTTTGGGAGCGGGGTTCCCGCCAAATGCGCCGTCCTTGGCGCAGTTGGCGGCAGTGCACCTCCTTGTGCACTGCCCCGTGTCTGGGGTCGGTCGCTTTAACGGAAGTTTGCTAATCTGCTTACGTAAATACGTCGCGCTCGTGTCACACTGCGTCCTAGGCTTGGGTCGGGGAACGGAAGACGGGAGATGGAGCGTTTGGGGGGATGGCACACTTCGTGTGCACCGTCTACATGCAAATCGGGGACAGTCCTTGACTTGTATTCAACTTTAACTGCCCCGTATTTGGGGTCGGTCGTTTTCATGCAAGTAGGTGCAAGTCGGGGGTGCAAGTCGGGGACGGTTCTCGGACTTGCATCACATATGCTCGCATCCGAACATATGAATTAAATTTCTCACTATATTCAGGAGACAGTGGTCTGTACAATGGTCAGAGAATGTGACGAAGGGATTTGAAAAGAAAAGGAGGCCAAAGTTTGTTGAGTTAAGCAAGGATATTATGCAAGTCAGGAACCGTCCCCAATACTTGCATATCCAGTTACTTGAAACTACCAGATCCGACAGGATAAACAGGATTTCGCAGCAGGAAAAAGAAGGAATAGAGCGAAATCAGAACTAATCACTCTACGATAAGAGATGCAAGCCTGTTTGGATAAGCTTAATAAATAGAAAGGGAGTAACTGCGAATGGAACGTAAGCTGCGCTATGCTTGGTGGCTTGTGCTCGTGGGTCTCGTGATTTTTGCAATTTGGAAACTATTTTTGCCCCATGGAGCTAATGCCTATCTTCAAAAAACGGTTACAAGCCGAGAAATCGTTGTTTACGTTGCCGGAGCAGTAGAGAAACCAGGGCTTGTTCATTTAGCCCCGGATGCCCGCTTAGATGATGCTCTAAAGCAGGTTCATCCTTTACAGGAGGCTAACGTAGATAGTATGAATCCTGCCGAAAAACTTAAGGATGGACAAAAGGTTTCGGTTCCGTATAAGAGCCTCCCTCTTCCCGCGATCTCTACAGGAGTTGGAAGTTCATCAAGTGTCGTGAGTAGTACCGCAAATAATACTGGGTCAACGAAGGGGATCGGTACCGGAACGGTTAGCGTTGAATCGATAAACTCTGGAAGCACTAGTCCAGTAACGGCTGGTGGGAAAATTAATATTAATACCGCTGGAGAGGTGGAACTGGACAAGCTGTCTGGAGTTGGACCGGCATTAGCGGGACACATTATTCAATATCGGACGGAACATGGACCATTTGCACGCCCTGAAGACTTGCAAAATGTTTCCGGAATTGGAGCTAAAACTTATGAGAAGATGGCTTCTCAAGTGACGGTTACCCCATGAAAGATACCTGGATTCGACGATCGGCAGCCCTGTTGATAGGGGGAATGGTTGGCGCATATTTGCCAGAACCAACACGAATCTGGGGTTTAGCGTTTCTTGTTCTGATAGGGGTACGCCTTGTTTTATGGCGGCCCCGTGATTTTTTTGGTAGAGTGTTTCGGCCTGAGATTGTTTTACTGGGTGCAAGTCTCTTATTTGGCTTTGTGTACGGTGCTTTAGCGGACCGAACATTGCCAGAGCCCCTCATCTTGGATCATGTAGAGATTGTGGGTCTTTTACAAGACTGGAATATGTTAGAGGATAAGGCAGTTGGGACACTGCGCGTCGAGAAAGTGGAACCAGGCGCCGACACGCAGAAGAACCTCAGCAATACTCAGGCTGATCTTAGGCAAGAACTTAAGGGTCAGACTTATCGCCTGACTGTTTATGCTAATAAATTGGGGGAGATTCCTGGAGAGTGGAAACGGGTTCAATCCGGGGATCATGTGAGTTTTCAAGCGCGCTTGGAAAGACCAAAGCTGGTGGGTACTCCGGGTGCGTTTGACCTGCGCCTTTATTATGGGGTTAGAGGGTTAAGCGGCACTTTGAATGCGAAAGGGGATGCTGTGCTCACTTCTGTGGGGGAACCCAGTCTAACCTGGAAGATTCGCCAGCAAGTCCGAAGTCAGCTAGAGGGGTGGGATCCGAAGGAAACTGGAGTTTTAGAGGGGATCTTCTTCGGAGATTCTAGCCGTATTCCGGAGCAGGTCCAAGAGCGCTACAAGGTCACGGGCGTGCTACACGTCTTTGCGGCTTCGGGGTCAAATGTTGCCTTTGTACTTGCACTTTCCTGGATGCTTCTAAGTTTATTATCTCAGCGAATTCGAATTAGTGGAACGATTTTAGTATTGCTACTCTATGCTGCGCTTTGTGGAGGTAATGCCCCGATTATCAGAGCGACTGTTTTGGGAATTGCGGTTTTACTGGGGCGTTTGGGGCGGGGACAAGTGGCCACGTTGCGTTGGTTGTTTTTTGCTGCGGCAGGCCTATTTATCCAGAACCCTTTAATCATTCAGGATCTTGGTTTTCAACTTTCTTTTGCAGCCGCCTGGGGCATTGTTGTACTTACCCCCCGGATTCTCAAGAGAGCGTTGTTTGAACGCATCCCCACCCTATTTCGTTTCGCTGTTGCTGGCACTTTAGCGGCGCAAGTGGCTACACTTCCGCTTTTGATCTCTGCGTTTCATCGGTTGTCGTTGATTGGATTTTTTGCAAATGTCTTTATCCTTTTTATCTTGGGTAGTGTGCTCGAAGTGGGTCTTATCGGGGTAGTCCTTTCTTTTTCAGGGTTCCTGTCTGCTCCTTTGTTTCAGGTTAGCTTATGGCTTTTAGCTGGAACAAATGGGATGTTAAAGGTGTTGGCTGAATTACCTTACGCTGATGTTTGGGTTTTAAACCCAGGACCCCTCTTTTGGCTGATTTGGTACGGGGGTATAGGTACTGTTCTGTGGGGAAAAGAGCGCGTGCTTTTTATAGTCAAAGTGAGGATGCTCCATTTTGGTAGTGGGTCAAAAATAATGGCTGGGAAGATCGTTGAACAATGTCCTGCGGGAATTCGTCGCACTGCACAAGGGTTAATGGTGGAGATCTCCAGTAGTAGTTCAATGTTTAGACATGGATTATTGGCTCGCTTGGGTGGTGCTCTACTTATTTTTCTTTTGCTATGGAGTCCATGGAATTCCCAGAACGATCTGGAAGTAGTGATGATTGATGTGGGGCAAGGGGATGCAATTTTAATCCAAACGCCCAAGAAACATGCTATTTTACTAGATGCGGGTCCGCGCAGTGAACGTTTTGATGTTGGAGAGCGTATTGTTCTGCCTTACTTATTGGAAAGAGGAATTCGGCATTTGGATGCTCTGCTGATTACCCATGAGCATCAGGATCATATCGGGGGAGTCCGTGCGGTGCTCGCTAATATTCCCACAGATTGGGTTGGGGTCCCTGCTGTGGGAGCTCGACTGGAAAATGAAGAATGGAAGGACGGGCTTCCTTTTGAACTAACTCAGTATTCAGAGGGTTTGAGCATGCTTCAGGCAGGAGATCGGATCGATCTAGACTCAGGAGCCTGGCTGGAGGTGCTGGGGCCGCATCAGGTTCTTACTGGGACGCATTCGGACCAGAACAATAACTCTTTAGTTCTCAAGCTTCATTACCTAGGGCAAAGCGTCATGCTAACAGCGGATATGGAGCAAGAAGAAATGGAGGAGATCGCTGAGACGGGCGTAGATTTAGAAACTGACCTTTTTAAGGAACCCCACCATGGGAGTCGATTTTCACTGGATAGACCCTGGCTGGATGGGATACATCCCCAAGCAGTATGGATTTCAGTGGGGAAAAATACGTTTGGTCATCCTTCGCCGGAAGTATTGGGGTATTGGGAAGAACGTCACATCCCGGTTTTTAGGACGGACGAAAACGGAACACTGAATTTTTTGATCGGAGAACGCGGGATGGAAATCGTCACGGGTCGGCAATCTATTCCTCGTTATTAGAAATCACTATAATTATTACCATTAATTATTATCTGAATGTATAAAAAGGAAATATTGGGTAACAATAGCAAGGAACATCTCTTTTCTCCTCCTCTTTCTTTTGCCCCTTCACGATCCAAGGACCGTGGGGGGTCTTTTTATTTGTGGGATCTCTCATAATGAAAAGGGGGAATGTACGGGAAAGTATCATCTATGAATACGTATGAGGCAGTTACGGGGAAATCAGTAGTGTGATAGAATAAGAAATAGTGTCTTCTGTTCAGTTTTAGTTCATCGAACGAATACTAGGAGGTGGATTGAGATGCGTGAAATCGAACGAATTAAGGAAAGCGTAGCGAAGGGAAAAATTCCAGCCGTTTATTTGTGGTATGGGGAGGACCGCTTCTTAATTCAAGAGGCTTTGAAAGTCCTTAAGTCGTTCTATTTCATGACGGATCCTTCTGGAAGTGGAATAGAAGTGGTTTCCGCTAAGGAGTTGTCTCCCGCCACCATTGTAGAGCGAGCCAATACCATGTCTTTCTTCGCCAACCGCCTCGTGGTCGTTGAAGAGGTGACCTATTTTCAGGACGGGCAAACGGCAGATTTAGAACCGTTTCTTGACTACTTTTCCAACCCCAACCCCTCGACGTGTCTCCTATTTATGGCCGAAAGCGTACATAAGGGAAGAAAGTTTTATAAGATGCTCGCTAAAGGTGGGGAGATCTTAGAATTTTGTGCTCCGAAACGACCGCAGGAATGGATAGCTTGGGTTCAGTTGGAGTTAAAAGCTCGGGGAAAATCTATGGACACTCAGGCAGCCTACCAATTTATCGAATGGGTAGGACATCATACCGGTGTTTTAAGCCAAGAATTAGATAAACTCGTGATTTTCACAGAGGGGCGCCAAACGATAACAACTGATGACATTAAGACGATCTCCACCCGTACGATTGAGGCAAGCGTCTTTGATCTTTTGGATGCGGTGGCTAATCGATCCTCCGCAAAGGCCTTAGGAACTTTGCACGAGGTTTTGTTGGAAGAGCATCCCTTGAAGGTCTTGACGCTGCTCGTCCGTCAAGTCCGGCTTCTTCTGGGCTGTAATGCCCTGCGCAGGCGTGGTGGAAATGTGGTCGAGGCCCCGTCCTTGTTAGGAATCTCACCCTTTGAAGCGCAGAAAATCTGGCAACAATCTGTAAAGTTATCTACTGAACAATTATCTAAGGCGTTGTCTGAGTGCTTAAAGACTGATTTGGCATTAAAAACCAGTGGCGGGGATCCGGGACTCTTGTTGGAAATGATGATTATTAGGTTTTGTGGATGAATTGATAAAAAGGAACAAAAAAAAAGAAAGCGGAATTCGCTTTCTTTTTTTGTATTCATTTTTTACCCAACTTGGGCAAAATGCTTACTGAATCTTTTAGTAAGCCGGGACTTTTTGCGAGCTGCTAAGTTCTTATGAATCAAACCCTTGGAGGAGGCTTTATCCAAAGCACGAGTAGCCTTTTTCAAAGCGAGTGCTGCAGTCTCTGAATCCGTTGTGACTGATTCTTCAAAACGGCGAATCGTCGTTCGTAAGAAAGATTTCGCAGCAGCATTCTTAATCATGCGAGCTTTTCCCAACTCAACTCTTTTAATGGCGGATTTAATGTTTGGCACTAATAGTCACCTCCTTTGGTAATGGTATTCCTCGATTGTACACAAACTATATTTTAACATTAGGATTCGTAATTATCAAGGGAATTCAGAACGAAAATGATATATTAATAAATTTCGTTGATATTGTTTAAACTAAGACTGTAGTTTAAGGACGCTCTAGAAATAAAGTGATCCTCAATAAAATGATTGGAGGTCTTACAATGTTAGGAATGATCGTGCGGTTTATCGTTTCAGCTGTGGTTCTGCTTCTGGTTAGTTATATCGTTCCGGGACTTCGGGTGGCTGGTTTTACTGGAGCGTTGATCGCCGCCGTGGTGATCGCTTTACTTGGTTATGTTATAGAAAGGGCGTTTGGAAACAAAATTACTCGCATGGGACGGGGTTCGATCGGATTTATCACGGCCGCTGTCGTGATTTATTTAAGCCAGTTTATCGTTCCTGGTTCTATTTCAGTTTCCATTATTGGTGCTTTGTTGGCATCCCTGGTCATTGGAATTGTCGATAGTTTTGTTCCAACGACGCTTCGTTAGCCTATTAGATAAGAGCCAGAATTGATTAGGAGTCCTTAAGCTTCTAAAAATATTTTAGATTAAAAACGAATTTGTTAAGTTCTACCTTGGACTTGTCCCTCATACTTCTTCAATAAAGAGGAAGGGGGATAAGTCCTTTGCTACGGGAAGATTTTTATCAACGCCAAAAAAAACATTTGCGGATGTGGAGATTGAAAGAATCGTTTCGAGGATTTCTTCTTGGCCTAGTCAGTATTCTCATTGTCTTGGGCTTAGCTTACGCTCTCCAAAGCGGAAGTTCTCGTCAACTTGTGGGGCTTCTGGCTCAACAGTCGTTCCCATTTGAGTCCATTTTGATGGAAGGGGTTCCAGGATACTCTCAGCCAGAGCGTCCTCGCTTGGATTTAACAAGGAACCAAGGAGCGGCGGTTGGTATGTTTTTATTAACGGGTGTGAATGTTGCAGACCCTCGAACGTTCTTTCTAAGCTACTTTTCCCCTCCTCCACAAGGTCCGGTATGGTTAGGTTGGGCTTATAATCCCAATGATCCGGAGTTTGAAGGTCCAATTCTTGAGCCAATCGAAAGTGGCACGCCAAAACCTTCAGGGAATACGGTTGTGGCTCCTCCGTCGGTACCAGTTCCCGGGGCAAAAGGGATTCTAGTGGGAATTTATAATACGCATAATAGTGAGAGCTATGCAGGGGATGGAGGTCCTGAACGGCGACAGGGAGAAAATGGAGATGTCGTTACGGTCGGGGAAACATTAAAAAAAGCCCTTGAACAAAATGGCATCGGTGCAGTCCACTCGTTGCAAATACATGATGCTGTGGATTTCATGAAAGCGTATGGGTCTTCTGTAAATACAGCAACCCAAATGACCAAAGATTATCCCAATCTGAAGGTTTTAATAGATGTTCATAGAGATGGGTTTCCACCTGGGGTGCCAAAGTCGACGATTACGGTAAAGGGACAAAAGGTCAGCCAGGTGTTGGTGGTTATCGGCAAGAAGAATCCGCACTGGCAAAAGAACGAGGCTTTAGCCAAAGAACTTATGGCATTAGGGGAAAAGAAATATCCAGGGCTTTTTTCAACGAATATTAGTTATGCAGCCGATGCGCGGTATAACCAACACCTGTCTGATGGCGGGTTGTTGTTGGAGTTTGGTAGCCAAGTAAATACGCTCGCTGAGGCCAATGGCTCGGCAGAAGCTGTGGCAGAGATTTTGGCCGAATGGTTGAAACGATGAGTGAGGTTGCTCTAGCTTTTATCGTCTCGCAAAAAATGCTATAATGCGGAAGGTAGATTAGGACGATGGGGAGAAGGGATTAGCTCGATGTCATCAACCAACCGCACTCTTGTGAAAGCGGCCGGATTTTTAATGGCGGCCCAATTGGCATCACGTATATTAGGCTTTTTGCGAGAATCACTGATGGCTGGTTTCTTTGGTCAGGGTAGTACCACGGATGCCTATAATACAGCATTCGTTCTTCCAGATTTATTATATTGGTTACTCGTGGGTGGGGTTTTAAGCGCTGCTTTTATACCTGTCCTTTCCGAATATATTGCTAAAGGAAAAGAGGAGGAGGGTTGGCGTGTCGTCAGCTCGGTTGTAAATTTAATCTTCCTCACGCTTGGTTTGTTGATCTTTGTGGGACTGATTTTTACTCCCCAGTTTCTCCGTTTGATGGTTCCAGGGTTTGTTAAGACCGGAAATATAGGCCTCGCGACCAACTTGACTCGAATTCTTTTGATCCAACCGCTGTTTATGGCCTTAAGTGGTTTGACGATGGGTGTCCTGAATTCTTATAAGATTTTCTGGCCTTCTGCTTTAGGGACAGTGCTCTATAATGCGTCGGTTATCTTTTTTGGGACGATTTTAGCAAATCCGGCAAAACCTAATAGTATTTCTGGATTTGCTTTTGGGGTTGTTGTGGGAGCGTTTGTAAGCTTTGCAGTGCAAATCCCTTCTTTGAGGAAAGTGGGGGTGCGTTACTACCCGATTATTGACTGGCACAATCCCGGTGTTCGCCGGATCGGGGCTCTTGCTGTGCCCATTATCATCAGTTATTCCTTAAATCAAATTCAGGTCGTGGTCAATAATAACTTCGGGTCATCTTTGCTTCCGGGGAGCATCACTGCCGTATGGTATTCTTATCGACTTTTCCAATTGCCGGTGGGAATTTTCGCATTAGCTATTGCAGTAGCTACTTTTCCTACGATGACAGAACAAGCGGCTTTGAAGCACTGGGATAAACTTCGCCAAACGATATCACAGGCCGTTCGCATGGTAATTTTTATCACTCTGCCGATTTCGGTCGGTATGATCGTTTTGCGCTACCCTCTTATACGCGTCTTGTTTCAACATGGGCATTTTACCGCCCAAGATACCTTGACCACGGCGATACCTTTGTTTTATTTTGCTCTTGGGATTTCTTCGCAGTCCGTAATTCAAATTCTTCCTAGGGCTTTTTATGCACTTCAGGATACTTGGACTCCAGTTATTCTGGGGATTATTTCCATGGCCATCAATATTTTGGCTATGGTTTTATTAGTTCATCCTCTCGCTCACGGGGGATTGGCTTTTGCTACGACCATTGCTGCTTTCGCGAATATGCTGTTATTGTTTTACGTGTTGCGCGGGCGTTTAGGACGAATTGACGGCTGGGCCATGTTTTGGACAAGCGTAAAATCCTTAGTTGCGTCCCTTTTCATGGCGTTTGTGATTTGGGTGTGGAGTGGATGGTTGACCCCGTTGATTGGTATCCGCACGATGGCTTCGGTGATTATACTAGTTACTGGAACAGTAATTGGAGTTTTGGTATTTGCTGGGATGGCAAAACTTTTGAGAATGGAAGAGTTTACGCAGACGATGGGTTTGGTGCAACGAAAGATTGGAACGCGGTAGTGGTCCCGCCATGGATATTATTTAGTAGCTGAAATGTAATGGGCTTGATATCGAGCAAAATGATGTTCGATTTATATAAAGCGAAATAATACTGTATTATGATCGATAGGGGCGATTTTACATAGTGACAAATGACAAATTGTAAGGTACTATAGTCAATAATACTTAGTTGAACATTTGGGTGTCAAACATCGGGTGTTAAACATTCGGCAACGAAGCCGTCAAGATATCTTTTCGATATCTGGCGGCTTTTTCTGTACCAATCAGAAAGTATAAATTTCAGGTGGCATAAGTGCAACTAAGGCGACCGCCTTCGCGCTAGCCAAGTTTTCTTTATTTGTTATTTGAAAGGGAGGGGACGCTTTGCAAGATCCTAAAACGGTTAAAAAAGGGCGACCTTCCTTGGAACGGTCCGCAATACGTCTAGCCTTGACAGAGACAAGAGAAGATGAGGATAAGCTTAAGAGATTCCTTCTCGAAGCGTATGATATGCGTAGTGGTGTGACGGAACTCGGAGGAACTGAAACAAATCTTCAACATACCGGAAAATTAACGAATTCGGTCATTGCAACAGCCTTTAACACTGGTGTCATCCCAAAAGAGGCTCGGAAGATTCACGCATTGATACATGCGACCTTGGAAGCCAGCAACAGTATTTTTATTCATAACAATAGTAATGCCAGTTATGTTCTGAAGATTGGTTTAACGACAGACACAGAATGGATTGCTGTAGCAATTTATGGACGTTCTTCCCTTCATCCCCTATTAGAACATGCTCGGGTAGGATTGGGATTTATGCATCTTTGATTAGAGCAAGATTAAGAGTGTCAAAGTGATTAGTGTGGTTTAGTGTTTAGAGTGATAGAGTGCAAAGTGATATAGATTTCTTTGAGAAAAGTATAATTTCATAACCGGGCACCAAATCTATGGATGATTTGGAGCGGAAAAGTGTTTTAGAGAGCCCTTAATTAATCAAAATTAAGGGCTCTCTCTCTTTTTCTTTAATACCAGTCAGAAGTGTAACCTTAGCAAGGTTTTCCTTATAACGATTGAGGGAGGTGATGCGATGGCGTTTTATTCAAGCCCATGTGAAATTACTTTTTGGATCGTCCCTTCTCGCCATCACGGCGCCTTGCCATCCTTGGCGGCGCTCTAACCTCGAACGTCCTGTTCGAGTCATGGCTACAGGGACACTAGGCCATCACGACGCTTTGCCATCACGACACCTAGCCATCCATGGCGGTGTTCTAACCTCGAACATCCTTGTTCGAGTCTTGGCAGCGCTCTAATCTCAAACGTCCTGTTTGAGTCATGGCCAGCGTATATTGACCCAAAATTGAAGGAGGATGAACTATATGAAAATGATTAGAGCAATTGTAAGGCCAGATAAAACGGAGATCGTGGCTGAGGCCTTAGCACAAGCAGGAATGCCATCGCTGACAAAAATGCATGTCTTTGGTCGCGGTAGGACAAAGGGTATTCGGATCGGTGACGTAGTTTATGATGAGTTTCCTAAGACACTGCTTCTTTTGGTTATTGAAGATGAAAAGCTGGATGAAGCTATTTCGGTAATTCTCGAAAGTGCCAAAACTGGAACTATGGGCGATGGCAAGATCTTTGTGACCGAAGTCGAAGAAGCGTACACCGTGAGTAAAGGGACAAAGGGGTTGTAGAAATGAAGGAAATAATGACTTTTATTCGACGCCACAAAGTACCTGACACAAAGAAGGCTTTTGAGGACGCAGGTTATCCTGCTCTGACGATTCAAAGTGTTGAGGGTCGCGGGAAACAAGGCGGAATCGGAGGATGGGCCGCTGAAGTTGACCCGGAATTGAATGCCGTCATGAGTGTAGAACTAGCTGATGATACTAAATTTAATTGGATACCTAAACGGTTGTTAACGATTGTGGTGCAGGATGATCAAGTTGAAGAAGTGGTCGATGTGATTATTAAAGCTAATCAGACCGGGCACATGGGCGATGGTAAAATCTTTGTAATACCCTTAAAAGAGGTTGTTCGCGTTCGCACCGGGGAAACCGGAAAAGAAGCTGTTATTTAGATTTATTTGATATAGAGGAGATGTATTGACATGAGGCAAATCGCAATTTATGGCAAAGGCGGTATTGGAAAATCAACGACAACCCAAAATACGGTCGTAGCTCTGGCTGAAATGGGGAGAAAAGTTACTATTGTAGGCTGTGACCCTAAAGCAGACTCCACTCGCTTGATTCTGCACAGTAAGGCGCAAACGACCGTCATGGACTTGGCCCGCGAAAGAGGGACCGTTGAAGATTTAGAGCTGGATGAGGTTCTGGTCGAAGGGTATTTGAACGTTCGTTGTGCAGAGTCTGGGGGTCCAGAACCGGGGGTCGGGTGTGCTGGTAGAGGGGTTATTACAGCTATCAACTTTTTAGAAGAAAACGGGGCGTATACAGCAGATACGGATTATGTCTTCTACGATGTTTTAGGTGATGTGGTTTGCGGTGGGTTTGCAATGCCGATTCGTGAAAATAAAGCTAAGGAAATTTATATTGTAACTTCTGGTGAAATGATGGCTATGTATGCAGCCAACAATATTTCAAAAGGAATTTTAAAGTACGCGCAAACTGGGACTGTTCGTCTAGGGGGCTTGATCTGTAACAGTCGTCAAACAGATAAAGAAAACGAATTAATCGAGGCCTTGGCCAAATCCTTAAATACTCAAATGATTCACTTTATGCCTCGGGATAATGAGGTGCAACGCGCTGAAGTGCGTAAAATGACCGTTATTGAATATAACTCAACCCATAAACAGGCAGATGAGTATCGAGCCTTGGCCAAAAAAATTGAGAATAACACCATGATGACCATCCCGACTCCGCTTTCCATGGATGCCTTGGAAGATTTAATGATGGAATTCGGGATTCTGGATATGTAATGTCGATCAGCCATTGAGATATGAGGGAGGACAGCGTTATGAGCACAAAAGAGATAGTAGATTTCCGGAAACAAGTCGTGGAAGACGTTTTGGAGATTTATCCAGAAAAGGCCAAAAAGAATCGGAGACAACATATTGCGGTCAAAGATAGTGAGTGTGCAAGTTGCGCAGTTAAATCCAATGCGAAAACAGTCCCTGGTATCATGACCGCACGGGGATGTGCCTACGCAGGGGCTAAAGGGGTTGTTTGGGGTCCGGTCAAGGATGTCGTGCATATTTCCCATGGACCCGTCGGGTGTGGTTATTATTCTTGGGGTAATCGCCGGAATTTAGCAGAAGGCGAAATCGGCGTTGACAACTTTGTACCTTTTTTATTCACCTCGGACTTCCAGGAAAGCGATATCATTTACGGTGGGGACAAAAAGCTGGAGAAAATCATCCACGAGGTTGTTGATCTTTTCCCGAATGCCAAAGGAGTTTCTGTTCTTTCGGAGTGCCCTGTCGGACTGATTGGAGATGACATTGAAAGTGTCGCTCGCCGCATGAGTGAAAAACTTGAACTTCCAGTCATTCCGGTTCGATGTGAAGGGTTTAGGGGAATAAGCCAGTCCCTTGGCCATCATATTGCTAATGATGCTATTCGGGATCATCTTTTAGGTAAAGGTCCAGCTAGAGAAATTGGACCGTACGATATCGGAATTATCGGCGATTATAATATTGGCGGAGATGCTTGGGCCAGTAAAAAAATTCTGGAAGAAATGGGTTTAAAGGTTGTCAATATTTGGACGGGCGACTCCACGATGGAAATGTTGCAGAACGGACATCTTGTCAAGATTAATTTAATCCACTGTTTCAGAAGTATGAATTACATTGCTAAACATATGGAAGAAACTTATGGAACCCCCTGGATGGAATTCAACTTTTTCGGACCGACTAAAATTAAGGAGTCAATTCTTAAAATAGCAGCTCAATTTGATGAAAGCATCATGGAGAAAGCCTTAAAAGTGATCGAGAAATATGAACCACAGATGCAAAAAGTGATCGAGAAATATCGTCCACGTTTAGATGGAAAAACCGTTATGCTTTATGTAGGAGGCCTTCGCCCGAGGCATATTGTGGGAGCTTATGAAGATTTGGGCATGGAGGTTATCGGAACGGGTTACGAATTTGCTCACAATGAGGATTACGAGAAAACCATTCCTGCCTTAAAAGAGGGAACGTTGATTTATGACGATGTGACAGCTTTAGAGCTCGAAGAGTTCGTAAAGAAGCTAAAACCTGATTTAGTGGGATCGGGGATCAAAGAAAAGTATGTCTTTGAGAAAATGGGTCTTCCCTTCCGTCAAATGCATTCTTGGGACTATTCGGGCCCTTACCACGGATACGAAGGATTCCCGATTTTTGCTAAGGATATGGATATGGCCATTAACAGCCCGACTTGGAAATCAATCAAAGCCCCTTGGACAAAATAAATTGGGCAGAAAGGATGTCGCACATGGATACTTGTACTAAGGTAACAAAAGAGTGGCTAAATACTCAAGAATACCGAGATAAGAATTTTGCCCGTGAAAAGTTGGTCATCAATCCTGCCAAAGCTTGCCAACCCCTTGGCGCCTTGTTTTGTGCCTTAGGAATTGAAGGAAGCCTCCCGTTTGTTCATGGTTCTCAAGGATGCGCTGCCTATTTTCGCAGTACCTTATCCCGCCATTACAGGGAACCTGTCGCAGCAGTATCTGATTCTATGACTGAGGATTCTGCGGTATTCGGCGGACAGTCTAATCTTATTGAAGGTTTGAAGAATGCTAATGCACTTTATAGCCCCAAAGTGATCGCTATGTTCACGAGCTGTATGGCTGAAGTCATTGGGGACGATATCAAGGCTTATTTAGGTAATGCAAAAGAACAAGAGGCGATTCCCCAAGATCTTCCGGTTGCCTTGGCTAACACCCCGAGCTTTAAGGGGTCTCATATAACAGGGTATGACACTATGCTCAAAGGTCTCATCGAGTGTTTAGCCACGCCTAGACAGGCGGATAAAATCAACGACCGACTTTATGTTGTCCCGGGTTTTGACACTTATACCGCGAATCTTCGTGAATATAAACGACTTCTTAAAGTTATGGATACGCCTTATACCCTTTTACCTGACCAGAGTGATGTTCTGGATGCTCCTAATTTGGGCACCTACGAATTGTACCCTGGGGGGACACCCATTACAGAAATGAACGATGCTCTAAACGCTGCAAGTTTCTTATGCCTACAGACTTACTCGACTCCGACAACCCGTAAATATCTGGCCAGTAAGGAAGTTCCGGTCGAAGCGATTTCCATGCCCATCGGGATTGCGGGCACGGACAAATTCATAGAATCCGTTGCCAAATTCACGGGGAAAGAGGTACCAGAGGAAATTACCCTTGAACGGGGACGTTCCATCGATGCCATGACGGATGCCCATCAATATATTCATGGCAAGAAATTTGCACTGTTTGGTGACCCGGATGTTCTGATAGGAGTCGTCTCATTTCTGCTTGAAATGGGAGGAGAACCAGTTCATATCGTTTGCACAAATTCCACCCCGTTATTTAAGAAAGCCATGGAAAGTTTGCTGGCGTCAAATCCTTATGGTCAAGGAGCCACACTTTATGCCGGCAAAGACCTTTGGCACCTGAGATCCCTCTTGGTTACGGAACCAGTGGATATGTTAATCGGCGACTCCCATGGTAAGTGGGCTGCACGTGACGCCAACATTCCGCTTGTCAGAGTAGGGTTCCCCATCACGGATCGGGTGAATCTCCACCGTTATCCAATCATTGGCTATTCCGGTGTTATTAATTTAATCACCATGATCGTGAATACGTTTTTGGAGGAGAAAGATAGGACTTCCACAGACACATACTTTGAAATGATGCGTTAAAGAATGGAGGGGTCTTTGTGTTCACCAATCTTACAAAGCTGGATCTCAAAGATAAACAGTGCATGTCAGATGCCGGTTCGCCTAAATTATGCATGAAGGCCCTGCCCGGCGAAGGCGCAGAGCGAAGTTGCGCTTATGACGGGGCACGAGTTGTGCTCATGCCCATTACGGAC
Organism: Desulfosporosinus metallidurans; assembly: GCF_001936615.1. GTDB lineage: Bacteria > Bacillota > Desulfitobacteriia > Desulfitobacteriales > Desulfitobacteriaceae > Desulfosporosinus > Desulfosporosinus metallidurans. The sequence goes on along the minus strand of NZ_MLBF01000024.1, from coordinate 38,444 downwards.
GCTGCTCACCTTGTTCATGGACCGATTGCCTGTGCTGGAAACTCTTGGGATAACCGAGGAGCTCGCTCCTCCGGTTCCCAGCTGTTCCGACGGGGACTGACCACAGACATCATGGAAAATGATGTAATCTATGGCGGAGAGAACAAGCTGAAAGAGTCGATCATGGAAATTGCTGTCAGACATAATCCAAAAGCAATTTTTGTCTACGCAACCTGTGTCTCCTCACTTATAGGAGATGACGTCGACAAGGTTTGCAAAGAAGCGGAAGCAGAACTGACGATTCGGGTGATTCCCGTCAATTGCCCAGGATTTTTGGGGGACAAAAATATTGGCAATCGTATTGCAGGGGAAGTCTTATTTGAGCGGGTTATAGGTACCGGGGAGGGTTCTGACGAGAAAATTCCCCTAGCCATTAACCTAATCGGGGAGTATAACATCGCCGGAGATCTTTGGGGTGTTATACCAGACTTAAAAAACCTAGGGATCACACTTCAAACGGCCATTACCGGGGATGCCAAATTCGATGACTTGCGTTCAGCCCACAGGGCAAGCCTTAATGTGCTTATCTGTTCCAAAAGTCTAACCAATTTAGTCAGGAAAATGGAAATACGCTATGGGATACCTTTTATGGAGGGGTCGTTTTACGGGATTCATGACACCTCTGAAACGTTGATCAATATCGCCAAAGCACTGGGTGATCCTGATTTGTTGGAGAGAACCTTAGTCTATGTTCAAATGAAGGAAGACGAGACACGAAAAATCATTGCAGGATACAAAAAGTTACTTGAGAATAAACAGGCCATCTTGTTTACGGGCGGTGTTAAAACCTGGTCTATGGTGTCTACCTTGGCTGAATTAGGGATCAATATTTTAGCTGGAGGAACTCAAAACTCCACACCGGAGGATTTCCAGCGCATGAAAGAACTGATGGATCCTTCAGCCCAAATCATCGAAGACACAAGTTCCGCAGGCTTTCTCAAGATTATTGCGGAGAAAAAACCGGATCTTATCGTCGCCGGAGGAAAAACGAAATATCTAGCCCATAAAACAAGAACACCCTTTTTAGATATTAACCACGGTCGTAAACTACCTTATGCCGGTTATCAGGGGATGGTTACGTTTGCAGAGACTTTAACGCGTACGCTGCTTAGTCCTGTTTGGGGGCTTTTAAGACGGGAATTTCCCCCGAAGGAGGGTGAACAAGATGACTAAAACGAGACATTATGAGGGAAACCCGCAGAAAAATAGCCCTGCTCTAGGGGCGACTCTTGCCTACCTCGGCGTCAATGGACTTTTAGCCTTACTCCATGGTTCTCAGGGGTGTTCCTCGTTCATTCGGTTACAGCTTTCCAGGCACTATAAGGAACCAATTCCCCTTAATTCAACAGCGTTATTAGAAGACTCGGTCATTTTTGGCGGCTGGGAACATCTTAAAAAAGGAATTGCTGTGGCAGCTGATAAATATAAGCCGCAAATCATAGGAGTGATGAGTACAGGTTTAACCGAAACCTTTGGAGACGACATGGTGAGCGCACTGTCCAGCCTTCGCTCAGAAAGACCGGATTTAAACGATATGCCTGTTGTATTGGCAAGTACGCCGGACTATATCGGTTCAATGCAAGAAGGTTATCAGCGGACGGTAGAGGCTCTGCTTACGACGTTGGCCGGCCATTCAACCAATACATTTGAACAAGCTTATTCTGAGGAAGCCCCTTCTGTCGTGTTGCTGCCTGGTTGTCATTTAACCCCAGGCGATGTAGATGAGCTAAAAGAGATCGTTATGGAATTCGGATTTAGGCCTATTACAATTCCTGATCTTTCAATTTCTCTGGATGGGCATGCCGAGCTGGAAGCTGCCCCGGTAGTTCAGGGAGGAACGTTACTCGAAGATTTTCAGCGTTTGGCAAAATGCAGTGCTTGTTTATCGTTTGGACTAAGTATGGAAAAAGCGGGAGAAATACTCAAGCAAACGCATGAAATCCCTCATTTCAACTTTCCTTCCTTAACAGGGCTCGCAGCAACAGATACGTTCATTTTAACTCTGGCTAAGATATCGGGTAAGTCGATACCGGAGAAGCTGCTCCGGCAAAGAAGTCGATTGCTGGATACGCTAGCCGACTTTCACGACCAACTTGGCGGTCTAAAGATTGCCATAGCCTTGGAGATGGATCTGCTGTATAGTCTAGCCTCCTGCTTAGTTGAGGTGGGTGCTGAGCTTTCTGTAGCCTTGGCGGCATCCCAAGCTGGTATCCACAAACTGTCCCTACCTATCCCTATCGAAGTGGGTGATCTGGAAACACTTGAGGAACGAGCAGGTAAGAGTACGTTAATTATTGCCAATTCGAACGGTCGCCAAGCTGCAGGGTTGCTAAAACTCCCGCATTTAAGAGCAGGATTGCCAGTCTTTGACCGTGCAGGCTATCCACAAAAACACTGGATTGGCTATGAAGGTACTCAACAATTTTTCTTTGATACATTAAATTCAGTAGGTTAGGAGTGAACAGGTATGCTTGTAGCCTTTGCCAGTGGCGACGGAAAAACGATTGACTCACATTTTGCCTCCGCCCCTGCGTTTGAAATGTATAAGTTTACTGGGGATAAGCAAGGCATTATCCATACATCTCTTGCTGCGGAAGATATTGGTGAGTCCGTTGATAAAGTTGATGCCCGGATAAATTTGCTCAAAGAGTGCGCCATCGTCTATTGCACCCAGATTGGCGGTCCCGCGGCAGCACGTTTAGTTCAAAGTGGCATTCATCCTTTGAAAGTACCTGAAGGTACGCTTATCATCGATGAACTTAATAAACTGAACAAACTGCTGCTTTCCAAAAAAACTCCCGCCATGGTTAAAAAAGAAATTGGGTGACGTAGTGAGGAGGGAGGATGGAAAATGAGTGAAGGACTGATTTACAAAACATTTGGTGGATTACCTTGGACTCCTTTATTTGTTGAAGAGATTGACACTAGCAAGTGCCTTGGATGTGGGCGATGTGTGAAATTATGTGTGCAAAAGTGCTTAGGTCTGGAAAGTTTCGAGGATGATGAGGGGACAGAACGTCACATAGCAAAAATTGCCAATAAAGATCAATGTATCGGTTGCCAGTCTTGCGGCAGCATCTGCGTGCGTCACTGTTATACGTTTAAGGAAAAATCAGCATAAGGCGAGGTGCGAGGTGCGAAGTTCGAAACACGAGGTTCGAATGGATAAACGAATAAAATGAACGATTGGAGGGATTTAAGATGCATAAAGAATGTACGCAAGGAAATATGAATACTCCAAACCTGAATCTTGGCCATCCCTGTTTTTCGACAAAAGGGCATGGTAATACCGGACGGATACACTTGGCTGTAGCGCCCGGGTGTAACATTTCTTGTAATTATTGTGTGCGCAAATTCGATTGTGCCAATGAATCCCGTCCGGGAGTAACGAGTAAGGTGCAAACGGTAGAAGAGGCGCTTCAAACAGTGATGAAGGCTAAATCATCCTCAATTGGATCCAAACTAACCGTTGTAGGAATTGCGGGTCCTGGAGAACCTTTGGCAAACAGTGCAACGTTTGAAACCCTGAGAGGGGTAAAAAGGAACTTTCCAGAGATGATCCTTTGTTTAAGCAGCAATGGCCTACTGTTGCCAGAGAAAATGGATGAATTAGTGGATATTGGGGTCTCTCACGTTACAGTTACCCTTAATACCCTCGATGAGCAAGTTGGTGCCAAAATTTACAGTTACGTTCGCTGGGAAGGGAAAACTTTGATCGGTCCTGATGCGGCAAGGGTCTTGATTAACAATCAACTAGAGGGGATTGAGTTGGCTTCCAAGGCCGGAATGACGGTAAAGGTTAATACTGTGCTTATTCCTAATATCAACGACCAGCTTTTATATAGCTTGGGGTTAGAAATTAAAAAAAGGGGTGCACACATTCACAACATAATGCCTTTGATTCCCCAAGGAAAACTCGCTCATATCAAGGCTCCGACTAAAGAACTGCTAACAAATAGCCGTAGCAATATTGGCGGAATTCTTCCCCAAATGCAACACTGTCAACAATGCCGTGCAGATGCTATTGGCTTGGTCTAATGTTGGAAAAGGAGTTAGTTGAGATGGAGCAACGGGTTTTGTTATGTGATACAACCTTAAGAGATGGTGAGCAAGCTCCTGGTGTAGCATTTGGCTTACCAGAAAAGGAAATGATCGCTAGGGCTTTGGCGGAAGCAGGGATTGATGAGCTGGAAGTGGGAGTGCCTGCTATGGGTGAAGGAGAAATCAAAACAATTTCACAGTTGGCCGCTCTACATTTACCAGTTCGTCTCATTACTTGGAATCGCGCCGTTCTATCCGATCTCCAGGCTAGTTACCTAACAGGGATCGAGGGAGTTGCCATTTCTATTCCCACCTCGGACCAACAAATCAAGAACAAATTGAGAAAAGACCGTGCCTGGGTTCTTGATCAAATGGGACAATGTATCCTTAATGCTAAAAAAGAAGTTGGCTATATTGTTCTTGGTCTTGAAGATGCCAGTAGAGCAGATTCTACCTTTCTCGCAGAGGTATTAGCCGAGGCTCAGAAGTTAGGAGTTGACCGGATACGTTTTGCAGATACTCTGGGAATCCTTGAACCTCTTAAAGTTTTCTTTACTCTGCAAGACTTAGTGAAGATATCTGGTATCCCCTTGGAATTTCATGCCCATAATGATTTAGGAATGGCAACGGCTAATTCTCTCGCAGCGGTTCAAGCGGGCTTTAAAGCCTTAAGTGTAACGGTCGGAGGATTAGGCGAAAGGGCCGGTAATGCTCCGCTCGAAGAGGTAGCTGTTGCGCTCAAATATACTCTTAATCAGGAGGTGCGACTTGACTTGAAACGTTTAAATTCAATTGGCTTAATGGTAAGCTTGGCAACGAATCGTAAAATCCCTCGTGCAAAACCTATTATAGGTGGAGACGTTTTTACCCATACTTCCTCTATTCACATTGACGGAATTAAGAAAGATCTTGCGAACTATCAAACCTATCCACCCGAAAGTGTAGGAAGGAAGCATTCAACGTCCTTTGGCAAATACTCCGGTCGTAAGACGATTTTGCGGCTAATGAAAGCAAAAGGAATTGAATTTGATCAAGACAGGATCGATGAACTTATATTAAAAATATTACGTCAAACCCATCTGCTTAAAAGGCCCCTGGAGGAAGAAGATATCATGGGAATCGTGGTTAGCGCATGTTAGATCAAAAAAAGAAACGCCAAAAACCTTCTTTAAGCATTTGCTCTGCTTGTAAGAAGGTTTTTGGCGTTTAGGCTTGAAAATTATTTAGAACGTTCGTTACGGGTGGTAGGAGGGTGACAGGTCAGATGTTGAATTATTGTATTAGAAGGGCTAACTACCCTGACATTAGCTGTATGATTAGGCTGCTTAGAATTTTGTTTTCCATAGAAACTGATTTTGAAGTCGATGAGTCAACTCAACAAAGTGGTCTGGAAATGATGCTATGCAATTACACTGAACGGTGCATAATGGTAGCGGAGTTAAATCAGCAAATTGTAGGAATGTGCACGGCACAGATTTTGGTTTCCACTGCCGAGGGCGGAATGGTTGCATTAATCGAAGATTTGGTAGTCGAAGACGCCTATAGAGGGCAAGGCATAGGAAAAGCATTGTTATTATCCATTGAAAGTTGGGCGATTGCACGAGGCGTAAGGCGCTTACAATTATTAGCTGATCGGAACAACACACTGGCATTGGATTTCTACAAAAAGATGAATTGGAAGCATACCCAGCTAATATGTTTGCACAAAAAGTAGCTGGACTTGTGTGACACAGCGCTCGGTGTTACGACGCAGAGCAAACTAACCGTTCAAGCTCCCGGCTTTGGGGCGCGGGGTTCCCGCCAAATGCGCCCTCCTTGGCGCAGTTGGCAGCAGTGCACCTCCGCCGGCCATGGATGGCCAAGTGTCCCTGTAGCCAAGGATGGCGAGAAGGGACCTTGTGCACTGCCCCGTGTCTGGGGTCGGTCGCTTTAACGGAAGTTTGCTAAGCTGCTGACGGAAGCGAAGGGACGGTTCTCATGCTTCCCTGGTTTGGGTCGGAGAACGGGGACAAGGATCGTTTGGGGAGGACGGCACATTTCATGTGCACCGTCTGCGTGCAAGTGGGAGACGGTTCTTGACTTTAATACTGACTTGTGCGCGAGAAGAATCGTCCCTTCCTGCGTTCCAATATTTATATAAAAGGTAAACTATCAGGAAGCTAATTTCACGATTCTTGCGAAGTTCACTCTAAATCTGATATAATTACTGATTAGAATGTCATGTTTTCTAAGTTAACAGAATTAGTTATTCTTTGAATTACAGAAATGAGGGGGAAGACCTTGGCACAGGCTTCGCAACGTATCCGAAATTTTTCTATTATTGCGCATATCGATCACGGGAAATCAACATTAGCTGATCGACTGATCGAATATACCGGGGCCTTGAGCAAAAGAGAAATGGAAGAACAAGTGCTTGATTCCATGGATCTGGAGCGCGAGCGCGGGATTACCATTAAACTACAGGCTGTGCGATTAAGTTATAAGGCTAAAGACGGAGAAGTTTATGAACTGAACCTGATAGATACGCCGGGTCATGTGGACTTTACGTATGAAGTATCCCGTAGTTTAGCTGCTTGTGAAGGGGCATTGCTTGTTGTCGATGCGGTTCAAGGGATTGAGGCACAGACCTTGGCCAATGTTTATCTTGCATTGGAAAATAACCTTGAGATTATTCCAGTGATCAATAAAATAGATCTTCCCAGTGCGGAGCCAGAGCGTGTTCAGCAAGAAATTGAAGATGTGATTGGCTTGGATGCTAGTGAAGCTATTCTTGCTTCTGCTAAGTCGGGAATCGGAATTGAGGAGATTCTCGAAAGGATTGTGACGACGGTTCCGGCTCCAAAAGGAGAAGACCAAGCACCCTTAAAGGCGTTGATTTTCGACTCCAAATTTGATGCGTATAAAGGTGCCATTTCCTACGTCCGGATTGTAGAGGGAAGTGTTTCTAAAGGGACGAAGATGAAAATGATGTCCTCCGGAAAGGTCTTCGAAGTGACGGAAGTGGGCGTGTTTGCTCCGGCCATGAGTATTGTCGAGGAACTTAAAGCAGGTCAAGTTGGATTTATTGCTGCTAGTATTAAGAATGTTAAAGACACTCAGGTCGGGGATACGATCACGGATGCGGAAAGTCCTGCCGCTGAACCCCTCCCTGGGTACAGAAAGTCTACGCCGATGGTGTTTTGCGGACTTTACCCTGTCGAAGCTAGCGATTATAATCGGTTGCGCGATTCTTTAGAAAAACTCCACCTTAATGATGCAAGTTTAGTTTTTGAACCAGAAACCTCTGTTGCACTGGGGTTTGGTTATCGTTGCGGCTTCCTAGGATTACTCCACATGGAAATTATTCAGGAACGATTGGAACGGGAATATGACTTAAATTTGATTACCACAGCGCCGAGCGTAATTTATAAAGTTCACACTTTAAAGGGCGAAGTCAACGACATTGATAATCCTTCAAATCTTCCGCCCATTGATCAAATCGCTAGTATAGAAGAGCCGATGGTTAAGGCAACAATTCTGGTTCCTTCAGAGTATGTTGGGACGATTATGGAACTTAATCAGGAGAAGCGCGGAACATATTTTAACATGGACTATGTGTCTAAGAATCGGGTTAAATTGATCTATGAACTCCCCCTCAGTGAAATCGTCTTCGATTACTTCGATCAGTTGAAATCCCGGACTAAAGGGTATGCGTCTTTGGATTATGAACTTTCCGGTTATAAAGAAACGGATTTGGTCAAGATAGATGTGCTATTAAATGGAGAAATGGTGGATGCGCTTTCGTTCATCGTACATCGAGCTAAATCCTATAATCGGGGTAAAAAACTTGTGGAAAAACTTCAAGGAATTATTCCACGGCAAATGTTTGAGATCCCGATTCAGTCCGTGATTGGAAATAGAGTTATTGCCCGTGAGACCGTTCGGGCTATGCGGAAAGACGTTTTGTCCAAATGTTATGGGGGAGATATTTCCCGCAAACGCAAACTTCTCGAGAAGCAAAAAGCAGGGAAAAAGCGCATGAAGCAAGTAGGTAACGTGGAAATACCGCAGGATGCTTTTATGGCAGTATTGAAGATTGAGGATTAGGGGCACGATGATGGATAAAGGCATGATGTTGGACAGAGGCACAACGATGGACAGAGGCGCGATGCATCGTGCCCCCAAACGTATGCCTTCCTTATATATACACGTCCCCTTTTGTGTCAAGAAATGTGACTATTGTGCGTTTTATTCCCTACCCCTTATTAATTCACATCAGGATCCTATGGTCGGGTATTTTAAGGGCCTAGAACTTGAAATGGTGAAACGACAAAAAGATGCCCCTGAAGGGGTGTCTTCTCTTTTTATCGGGGGTGGAACACCGACGGCGTTAAGGGATAGTGACTTAGAATGCTTGTTGGAAATGATTCAGCGGTATTTTCGCTTGAACCCAGGGGCGGAGAACACAGTGGAAGGAAATCCCGGAACTCTGACAGCATCAAAATTGGATAGTTTGCGGCGCTACGGTATTAACCGTTTTTCTCTCGGGGTTCAGACCTTCGATGACAGGTTGTTAAGGGCTGTGGGACGAATGCATACCGCCAGTCAAGCCCGTGAAGCCATTGGGCGATTGAGAACGGCTGGATTTAATAATATAAATCTGGATTTGATGTTTGGACTTCCGGCACAAGATATGCGAGCCTGGCAGGCGTCCTTAGAGGAAGCCCTTTCTTACTCGCCTGAGCATTTGTCCCTCTATGGATTAATGCTCGAAGATGGCACCCCGCTCTATGCGCGGTATAGAGGTAAAGCTAAAGATAGGACGCAGGTTGATCTTCTACCAGATGACGATCTGCAAGCTGAGATGCATGATTGGGCTGTAGAGCGATTGAAACAAGCGGGGTATAGGCATTATGAAACTTCGAATTTTGCACGCCCAGGCTTTGAATGTCGGCATAATTTAGGGTATTGGCGGGGAGAGGATTATTTGGGGTTAGGACCGGGTGGGGTGTCTTGCTTAAACCGCGTGCGTTGGAAAAATTTCGAAGATGTGCGGGTATATCAAAACCGCCTGCAAAATTTGCAAGATCCTTTTGAGGAAGAGGGACTAGAGGTCTTGTCTCTACAGGAGTGTATGGCTGAGCGTATGATTTTGGGATTGCGCCTTGAGGAAGGCGTGAATCTTACCTCGTTTCGAAATGATTTTGGTCGGGATCTTAGGGATATTTATAGAGATGTTTTGGAACGCTATAACCATCGGGATGTATTTGTGATTCAGGGTGAATATCTTCGTTTGAATCCGACTTATTCGTTTATAGCAAACTCTATTTTACAAGAGTTTGTTTAGAGGGACTTGTGTGACACAGCGCTCGGTGTTACGACGCAGAGCAAACTAAGCGTTCAAGCTCCCGGCTATGGGGTGCGGGGTTCCCGCCAACTGCGCCCTTCTTGGCGCAGTTGGCGGCAGTGCACATCCGCTGGCCAAGGATGGCCGAATGTCCCTGTAGCCAAGGATGGCGAGAAGGGACCTTGTGCACTGCCCCGTGTCTGGGGTCGGTCGCTTTAACGGAAGTTTGCTAATCTGCTTCGTGTCACACTGCGTCCCGGTTTTGGGTCGGGGGACGGAGGGACGGAAGGACGGGAGATAGACGTTGGGGAGGACGGCAGATTTCATGTGCACCGTCTCAATGCAAGTTAAGTATAAGTCTGAGTTTTTTCAATAAAAACTCCTTAAATAATTTATCTGAAATGATTCTTGACAAAGCAAAAGTTGAGTGGTAATGTGAAGACATCAAATGTTAGCACTCATCGATAGAGAGTGCTAACAACAAGAAACCAAGGCTTAAAAGTAATTAAGGTTATCATTATCGCACAATGAAAATGAAGAAACATAGGAAAGGCGGTAAGCATAATGCAAATGGATGACCGCAAACGCAAAATACTTCGGGCGATTGTTCAGGATTATATTGCTACCGCTGAACCGATTGGTTCACGAACGATTGCCCGTAAATTTGATCTTGGCGTATCTTCTGCGACGATTCGCAATGAGATGGCTGATTTAGAGGATTTAGGGTTTATTGAGCAACCGTATACTTCCGCGGGGCGAATTCCTTCGGATGCAGGATATCGTTATTTTGTAGATTGTTTGATGGATCCTCAAGCTCTTAATGAAGAGGAAAAGGAAGCCATCGAACGAGAAAATACGAAAAGAATCCATGAAATTCAGGAAGTGATTTCTCATACGAGCAGATTATTGTCCGAACTTACGAACTTAACGAGTATTGTACTCGGTCCTCATAAAGGGAAAAGCACGTTTGGAAAAATGCATTTTCTGCCGTATCAACCGGGCCAAGTTATTATGGTGATTGTGAAGGAAAACGGTGCGGTGGAAAACCATATTATCGATGTTGGGGAGGATATCACGGCTGAAGAACTTCAACAGGTTGCTGGGGTATTTAACCAGAAAATGCGAGGGCATACTTTAGGTCAAGTCAAACGCAGCTTACTTCATGAAATCTATAGTGAACTTTCACGGCAGAGACATTTGATCGATAATACCTTGGATATGTTAAGCGCAATTTTGGACGACCATGAGGAAGAGGAACGCATCTATCTTGGCGGAACTCTCAATATGCTGAATCAACCTGAATTTCGGGATTTAAGTAAGGTTAAGACTTTGTTCAAAGTGTTTGAAGAAAATGACTCCATGAAAAAGCTACTCCATCCTCACCAAGAGGGGTTAAATGTCACGATCGGTGGAGAAAATACGTTGAAGGAATTTCAGGATTGTAGTGTGATTTCTGCGACCTACAAGGTCAACGGGCTAACGATCGGTGCTGTGGGAGTACTTGGCCCGACCCGTATGGATTATGCCAAAGCTATTGCGATTGTCGACTTTATGACCCGGAGTTTGACGGAAGTTTTGACGCGACGAAGGCGGTGACGTGGGGATAGTGTGATGTTGCTCTGCTCTCAACGGCGCTTAACGCTTGATTAAACGCGGTGACTGAGCCTTTTAGGTTCATTCAATATATATCATAAATTCATTGATGTACGAGAGGTGATTGTGAATGGCACGAATGGGAGAAGAAACTCTCAGAGGCCAAAAGCCAAGGATGGACAAGGATTACAGTAAGGTTCCAGAGAGTGACCCTGTAGAGTCGAACCTAGAAGAAGAAAGCTTGGATAATAAGGAAATGACACCAGAAGAAAAAAATTTGACTCTTGAAGCGGAGCTTGCTCAGGCCAAGGCAAAGGCAGAAGAGCATTACGATCATCTGCTACGCCTACAGGCTGAATTCGATAATTATCGAAAACGAACATTAAAGGAAAAAACAGAAATTATTAAATATGCGTCAGAACGCCTTGTGGGAGAGTTACTTCCCGTTTTGGACAATTTTGAACGAGCAGCTAGTGCAGCCCAAATCAATCCGGATTTTACATCCTTTTCCCAAGGAGTGGAGATGATTCTCCGACAACTGCAAACTGCACTTAGTAAGGAAGGTTTGAAGGCAATGGATGCTGTTGGGCAGCCTTTTGACCCCAACCTCCATGATGCGGTTTTGCGGGTAGATTCTGAAGAACATCCTGAGAATACAGTTGTTGAAGAACTGCAAAAAGGATATTTTCTGAAAGAGAAAGTTTTACGCCCTAGTATGGTTAAAGTATCGAACTAATTGTTATTTAAAGGAGGAAAATTATAATGGGTAAAATTATTGGTATTGACTTAGGTACAACAAATTCTTGCGTAGCAGTTATGGAAGGCGGGGAAGCGGTTGTAATCCCTAATGCAGAGGGAAACCGTACCACTCCATCAGTCGTTGGTTTTTCGAAAACTGGGGAGCGCCTAGTTGGACAGGTGGCCAAGCGTCAATCGGTTTCTAATCCGGATAAAACGGTGAGCTCCATTAAACGTCATATGGGTTCTGACTTCAAAGTGAAAATTGACGACAAGACTTATAGCCCGCAAGAAATCTCTGCTATGGTTCTTCAAAAACTTAAAACTGATGCTGAAGCTTATATCGGCCAAACGGTTACCCAAGCGGTTATTACAGTACCAGCCTATTTCACGGATGCCCAGCGTCAAGCCACGAAAGATGCTGGAGCTATTGCTGGTCTCGAAGTTTTGCGGATTATCAACGAGCCTACAGCCGCTGCGCTCGCTTACGGCCTTGACAAAGAAAAAGACCAAACTGTATTAGTCTTTGACTTAGGGGGCGGTACGTTCGACGTATCCGTTCTCGAACTAAGCCAAGGTATGGTAGAAGTGAAAGCCACGAGTGGGAATAATCACTTAGGCGGCGACGATTTTGACCAACGTCTCATCGACTATATGGTGGCGGAATACAAGAAAAGTCATGGCGCTGATCTCTCCAAAGACCGAGTTGCCCTCCAACGTTTGAAAGAAGCTGCTGAAAAAGCAAAGATCGAGCTTTCAGGGGTCACGAATTCAAATGTCAATCTCCCGTTCATCACTATGACGGAAGAAGGACCACAACATTTAGACATGAATATTTCTCGCGCCAAATTTGAAGAAGTTATTGGAGATCTCGTGGAATCGACACTTGGCCCCACACGTCAAGCAATTGAAGATGCGAAACTTTCTTGGAATCAAATTGATCAGGTCATTTTAGTGGGCGGATCTACCCGTATTCCATCTGTCGTAGAAGCTATTAAGAAATTAAGCGGAAAAGAACCCCACAAAGGGGTTAACCCGGATGAAGTGGTTGCCATGGGTGCAGCTATCCAAGGGGGTGTGCTCAGCGGAGAAGTAAAAGATATGATCTTGCTGGATGTTACCCCACTATCTTTAGGTATTGAAACCCTTGGTGGAGTGTTCACTCGAATTATTGAACGGAATTCAACGATTCCGACCACTAAATCACAAACCTTCTCAACGGCTGCGGATAACCAAACTTCTGTCGACATCCACGTGCTCCAAGGAGAACGTGAAATGGCAAGTTATAACAAGACCTTGGGACGATTCCAACTTACAGGTATTCCTCCAGCACCACGTGGAATTCCTCAAATCGAAGTGAAATTCGATATTGATGCTAACGGTATTGTCCACGTTTCAGCGAAAGATGTGGCTACTGGGAATGAACAAAAAGTGACGATTACTTCTTCTACAGGTCTTTCTAAAGATGACATTGAAAAAATGAAGCAAGACGCCGAAGCCCACGCCGAGGAAGACAAGAAACACCGAGAGCTGATTGATGCCAAAAACCAAGCGGATTCCTTGGCCTATCAAACGGAAAAGACCTTAAAGGACTTCGAAGGTAAGGGCGATGCTGCCGAAGTTGAGAGTGTCAAAAAAGCCATGGAAGATCTGAAGGCTGCGGCTACTACGGAAAATCTTGAGGATATTAATGCTAAGACCGAGGCTCTGAACAAGGTGCTTCATCCCTTTATCGAAAAAATGTATCAGCAACAAGCGGCTCAAGAACAGAACGCTGGGGCACAACCTGGTGCAGAAGGGGCCAAAAAGGACGACGATGTGGTGGATGCTGAGTTCACTGAGGTTGATAAGGACAAGTAAGAGATAGTGGTTTGAATGGTATGGTTTGGGTTAAGATAATTTGAGATAATAGTTTGGGGGTGCAAAGGTGGTAAAACCTTTGTGCCCGCATTTTTTGGGTTTTTCATACAGTAGTAAGCTACTGCCAGGAATTAGAATTCCTTTAATTTGGATATTCCCTTGTGCTTAATGGCGAAGGATCATATAATACTATAGAACTTTAGTCGTTATAACCGTCGGCTCGATTACGGACGGATACGGAAGGTCAGCAGGAGTGTGGAGGGAAAAAATGAAACGCGATTACTATGAGGTGCTCGGGGTTGAGCGGTCAACTGGTGAACAGGAGATAAAAAAGGCGTATCGGAAGTTGGCCCGTCAATACCACCCTGATGTAAACCCAGGGGATAAGGGAGCGGAAGAAAAGTTCAAGGAAGTTTCGGAAGCCTATGATGTTTTGAGCGATCCAGAGAAAAAGGCGCGTTATGACCAATTTGGACATGCAGGGGTAGATCCCAACCAAGGCGGTGGATTTGGTGATGCTGGGGGCTTCGGTGACATTTTTGATATGTTTTTTGGTGGAGGCGGCGGGCAACGGCGTGGTGGACCGCAACGGGGTTCTGATTTACGCTATGCTATGTCCTTAACCTTTGAAGAAGCAGTTTTTGGCGTTGAAAAAGAAATTCAGATTCCGCGAGACGAAACCTGTACGGATTGTCAGGGCTCTGGGGCAGCTCCTGGAACACACCCGACGACGTGTTCTCAATGTCAGGGCAGTGGGCAAGTTAAAGTGCTGCAACGCACACCTTTTGGACAAATTCAAACGGCTCGCACCTGTCCAACATGTCAAGGGGAAGGGCGCACGATCAGCAGTCCTTGCTCAACGTGCCATGGAAAAGGTAAAGTTCGCAAGGTCAAAACAATTAAGGTTAATATTCCCCAAGGTTCTGAGGATGGTTTAAACTTAAGGCTCAGTGGAGATGGCGAAGCTGGAGCTAAAGGGGGTCCTTCCGGAGACCTTTATATTGTGTTACAGGTCAAACGGCATAAGTTCTTTGAACGTGAGGGGAATGACGTTTATTGCGAGATTCCGATCACCTTCATCCAGGCAACCCTAGGTGCCGAAGTTGATGTTCCGACCTTAGATGGGGTGGTCAAGATGAAAGTTCCCGAAGGAACTCAAACGGCCACGATCTTTAGGCTTAAAGGGCACGGCGTACCGCATCGTCGAGGGAGTGGTCGAGGAGACCAGCATGTGCGGGTTATTTTGACAACGCCGACCAAACTAAACGAGAAACAGAAACAACTCTTGCGTGAATTTGGGGAAGCAACTCCTGACCATCAACAAATGGGTAAAAAATCACTGTTTGAAAAGTTCAAAGAAAATCTTCGCGATGCGATGGGGTAAAAGGAGTATAAACAATGGATTGGCGTGAAGTGGCGGTAACAGTTTCATCTGAAGGAGAAGAAACTGTTGCCGATCTTTTTTATCAGTTAGGCTGTCCTGGTGTCAGTGTGGAAGATCCAGCACTATTGCGCGACTACACGGAATCGGGGCAGTGGGATTACCATGATTTTGGGGAAGTGAAACTCACGGGAACGTCTGTAGTTAAGGGTTACTTTCCGGAAGATGATGAGTTGACCGACAAACTGGCGAAGCTTGAGTTGGAAATCCGTGACCTGCTCCAGCGTTTTCCGAATTGGATTGTTCAAACTAAAGGAGTTTCCTTGAAGGAAGAAGATTGGGCAACAGCGTGGAAGGCCTATTTTAAACCGATTCGTATTGGCCGACATTTTCTGATTAAGCCGACCTGGGAGCAGGCCGACCTTTTAGCTGAAGATATCCTCCTAGAACTCGACCCCGGCATGGCCTTTGGTACGGGAACCCATCCCACCACTACGCTGTGTTTAAGAACGCTTGAAGATATTATAAAACCCGGACAAACCGTGTTCGACTTGGGGACAGGCTCTGGTATTCTGGCAATTGCAGCTGCTAAACTTGGGGCGGAAGTGGAGGCGGTGGATCTTGATTCCGTCGCGGTAAGGGTGGCCCAAGAAAATGTTGACCTGAATCATGTGGGCGATCAGGTCCGGGTCTTGCGCGGGGATTTAGGGACAGTGCTCAAGGGACAGGCGGATGTCGTGATTGCCAATATTATTGCGGATGTTATTTTGATGCTCCTCCCTGATTTGAAGCGCATACTGCGCCCAGAGGGTGAATTCCTCGCCTCAGGAATTATTGAACATCGAGCGGAAGACGTAGAAGCAGGATTGAAGGAAGCTGGATTCGAAATTGTGGAACGGGTCTTAGATGAAGGTTGGATTTTATTTCGATCGAGGTGGGCTAAACGTGAATCGGTTTAAAATCACAGAGCTCGGCAAAGAAGTCTTTTGGTTACAGGATTCAGAACGTGATCACCTTGTCCGTGTGCTCCGCCTTTCGCCCGGAGATTTAATTGTCGGGTTTGATAATACCGGGCGGGAATACACGGGTGCCATCCTTAAGATCGAGGACAAAAGCGTAACTTGTCGAATACTGAGTACGGATCATCCGGACGTCGAAGCACATACTGTTGTGTATATAGTGGCGGGGCTCTCCAAAGGGGAAAAAATGGAATGGGTGATCCAGAAGGGGACGGAACTAGGCATGAGGGGCCTTATTCCGTTGCGAGCAAAACGGTCTGTGATGCAGCTTGAGGGCAGTAAAGCTCAGGAGCGGGTCGTCCGCTGGCAAAAAATCTCCGCAGAAGCTGCGAAACAATCCCATCGGGTCCAGGAACCCCAAATATTTGAGGTCTGCGCTTGGAAGGATCTTGCGAAGCAGTTGCCCCAAGATACTCAGTGGCTTATTCCCTATGAAGAAGAAAAGACGCAACGTTTAGCTACCGTACTTGATACGATGGAACCTGAACGCCCTATTGCCATGCTGATTGGCCCTGAGGGAGGCTTTGACCAGACTGAAGTGACATGGGCCCAAGAAAAGCTTGGGGCTCATAGTGTCTCGCTCGGACCCCGAATTCTTCGCACGGAAACCGCTGCTCTGGCCACGCTCACTATGGTCTTGGCCCATTATGGGGATTTAGGGTAGGGGGACTTGCGTGACACAGCGCTCGGTGTTACGAACTAACCGTTCAAGCTCCCGGCTATGGGGTGCACTGCCCCGTGTCTGGGGTCGGTCGCTTTAACGGAAGTTCGCTATTCTGCTTACGTAAATACGTCGCGTTCGTGTCACACTGCGTCCCGTGCTTGGGTCGGAGGACGGGAGGACGGGAAATGGACCGTTTGGGTGGACGGCACACTTCGTGTGCACCGTCTGCGTGCAAGTTGGGTTGGGAAGCGAAGGGACGGTTCTCTTGCTTCCCGGGCTCGGGTAGGAGAGACGGGAGGGCGGGAAATGGACCGTATGGCAGTGGACGGCACACTTCGTGTGCATCGTCTGAATGCTAGTTGGGGACGGTTTTTGACTTGCATCATTCAAAAACATTTAGGGAAAAGATTACAAAATTAATGGCTAAGAAATGCTTCTGGGTATATACTATGTATATACGAGAGGGGGTTTTCTGATGGTCTCGATTATAACGAAATGGGGAAATGGTTTAGGTCTTCATATTCCCCTATACGTGGCAAAGGAAATTGGCGTTAAAAACGGTACTCCAGTCGATATAACAATTGTTGATGGATCAATTGTAGTGAAACCCAGAACTTATTCTTTAAAAGAACTTTTAGCCCAGGTAACTCCGGAAAATCTCCATCGAGAGATTCACACAGGAGAGCGGACGGGGAATGAAGAGTGGTGAATAATTATTTCCCAGACAAGGGAGATGTTGTCTGGCTTCAATTCAATCCGCAGGCCGGGCATGAGCAAGCCGGAAAACGACCCGCATTAGTATTATCTCCAAAAGAATACAATCAAAAAACAGGATTGGCTTTATTCTGTCCGATAACAAGTAAAGTTAAGGGTTATCCATTCGAAGTAAAATTACCGAAAGAACTTCCTGTGGAGGGTGTCATTCTGGCAGATCAAATTAAAAATCTTGATTGGATAAGTCGGTCAGCACAATTTGCGTGTAAAATCCCAGTGGAAATAATGCAGGAAGTTACACTAAAAATTGAAACGCTATTTAAGGATTGACGCTGTTAGTTGTTTTGAAAAAGGGTGGAGTTTATAATGTCTTGCCAAGTTGAACAGGCCAAAGTACCTTCGACCGTTTGCTTTGTCACGCTGGGCTGTAAAGTGAATCAAACCGAAAGCGAAGCGATGGCTCAACTATTTCGAGAGGCGAAGTATCAGGTCGTTGGGTCCTCCGAAGAAGCGGATGTTGTTGTCGTAAATACTTGTACTGTGACGAATACGGGAGATAGCAAATCTCGCCAAGTTATTCGCCGGATGATCAAGGCACACTCGGAGAGTGTTGTCGTGGTCATGGGTTGTTATGCGCAAACGGCACCGGGAGAAGTCCTTGATATTGAAGGGGTTGATCTGGTACTGGGAACCCAAGATCGTATGAAGATCTTGGAGTGGATAGAGCGGGTCAAAACTGAGCGCAATCCTCAGAACGCAGTGCACGAGATTTGGGAAGCGGAGGAATTTGAAGAGCTTCCACAACTCCATGAAGAAGATAGGACGAGAGCGTTTCTGAAGATTCAGGAAGGATGCAACCAATTTTGCACTTACTGCATTATTCCGTATGCTCGGGGTCCTTTGCGAAGCCGTCTTCCGGAGAACGCTATGGCCGAGGCTCGTCGGTTGGTCGAAGCCGGATACCCTGAAATCGTTTTGACTGGAATTCATACCGGGTTTTATGGACAGGATTTAGGGCAAGAATGGAACTTGGCCCGTTTAGTGCGGGAATTGGTAAAATTGCCTGCGCTGCGCCGTCTGCGTCTGAGTTCGATTGAACCGATGGAATATACGCCTGAGTTGATCGAGAGCATCGTTTCTTCGGATAAGGTCTGTCCCCATTTACATATTCCGTTACAGAGCGGAAGCGATAAGGTCTTGGCCCGCATGAAACGTCCCTATAATTTGAAGGAATACCGAGAGCTGTTGGAAAGGCTATACCAGCGGATTCCAAATCTTGCAGTCACGACGGATGTCATTGCAGGTTTTCCGGGGGAAACGGAAGAAGATCATGCTTCAACTTTAGATTTTGTGAAGTTCTGCGGTTTTTCCGGAATTCATGTGTTTCCATATTCCAAACGAAATGGAACTCCTGCAGCTGGTTATTCTGATCAAGTTTTGCAGAAACTAAAGGAACAGCGAGTAAAAGATCTTTTGGAGGTAGCTCGCGTAAGCCAGGATGCTTTTGTGCGTCGATTTATAGGTAAACCCGTGGAAGTGCTTATCGAAAGGATAGATCCACAAGGGCGTGCTATTGGGCATACGCCAAATTATATTCAGGTTCAAATACCTTCCCATGAGGGGAAAAACTGGACTTCTCGGCAGCTAGAAACGGTTATTTTGGAAGAGACCCATATTAAGAGAACGTAAATGGTCGAGAACTGCAAAATTTGACGTCGATTGAGAAGCACAAATAGTCGGTTCGTTCAATAAGATAAGGGAGGAAATGAAAATGCATACGTCGGATTGTATCTTTTGCCAAATTGCCCAGCGGAAAATTCCTAGCGAAATTGCGTATGAAGATGATGAGGTCATCGCTTTTAAAGATAATCAACCGTTAGCTCCTGTACATTTACTCGTTATTCCGAAGCGCCATTTGCGCAGTCTCAATGATGTCACGTCGGAACAGGAACCCTTAATCGCGCATCTTTTCGGGGTAATTCGTCGCTTAGCGGGTGAGTTTGGAGTGGCGGAGTCGGGTTATAGGGTGGTCACAAATACTGGTACAGACGGGGGCCAAGTCGTCGGACATCTTCATTTTCATTTGCTTGGAGGACAGGCGCTTAACGCTACGATTGGATGATTTGCGTGAAACTAAGTCGAGCGATCAACAAAGTGAACTTGACGCCACCAACTTCATCCATTATAATAATAAAGTATATTTATGATGATCCAGTGGAGGGAGGGATAAGACAATGAGTGAAGTCAAAGTTGGTAAAAACGAATCCCTTGATGCCGCACTCCGCCGGTTCAAGCGTACTTGTCAAAAGGCAGGGGTTAGTGCAGAAGCTCGTAAGCACGAGGCATATGAGAAACCAAGTGTGAAGAGAAAGAAAAAGTCTGAAGCTGCACGTAAACGCAAGTTCAAGTAAGGAGTGTCTCGAATTGACCCTGAAAGATCGCCTCGTTGAGGATATGAAGGTTGCCATGAAGGCCAAAGAGGAGGGGAAGGTAAGACTTTCCGTCATCCGAATGGTCAGGGCTGCTATAAAAAATGCTGAGATTGATAAGAAAATTGAATTTAACGATGATCAAGTTATCGAAGTATTGGCACGCGAAATGAAACAGCGTCGGGATGCGCTTGAAGAGTTTAAAAAAGCGGATCGCCCCGAAACGGTAAAGGCTCTGGAAGGGGAAATGGTCATTCTAATGGATTACCTTCCTCAACAGCTTTCCGAAGGGGAAATTCGCCAACTCGTTCAAGAGATCATCGCCACAGTTGGGGCTCAGGGCCCTAAAGATCTCGGGAAAGTCATGGGGGCGTTATCCCCTAAGACAAAAGGCCGTGCAGATGGCAAACTTGTCAATCTGATTGTGCGGGAAATGCTCGGGGCATAAAGGAAACTTAATGGTATTAGTTAAAAGGACCCAGTTACTTATGTAACTGGGTCCTTTTGTAGGTGCGCCCGTTTCCACTTGGAAGCACAAGCTAACAGACAGGGCTTCGTCCGTGAGGAGGGCTCAAGCCAAGCAATCTTTATGTTTTGGTAAGCGGACTGTAAACTGGGTTCCTTTTCCAGACTCACATACCAAACCAACTTTACCATGAGAAGCAAACGGTAAAGAACTGGATTCAAGATGGCGCGAATAACAATTAGATAAAAGGCTTGGACTATTCTGGCTCTTCCCTTCATAAATATCAAACAGAAGGGAGGGGCTTTTATCATGTTTAAAAAGATTCAAACAAGTGTCGGCGATATTTTGGATTTTCCGCCAGATGTGGCTGGAGAAGGTCCCAAAATTACGATAACTGGACGGCTGCAAATTCTGGTCGAAAATTATGTGAGCATTGTTAATTTCTCAGATAAAGAAATTCGGTTGGAGACGGCTGAAGGGGACGTTTGTTTTGCAGGAAAGGGCCTTGTGCTCAAGGTTCTCTTACCCACGGAACTAAGAATTGAAGGAGAAATATCGTCCTTGTCTTTTGAAGGAGGGGAGATTAAGTAATGTTTGAATGGTTGCGGGTGTTTTGGCAGGGGCGGATTTTTTTCCTTGCTCGTGGAGATCAGTTGCCGCGCTTTCTTAATCAGGCCTTAAAGGACGGGGTAGTACTTTATCATACCCAAAAATCAGAACGTGGAATGCGGGCGCAGATTAAGCTTGCGGATTTTCGGTGTTTGCGAAGGGCGGCAAGGCAAACCCATACACGAGTCCATATTGTGGCCAAATATGGCTGGCCGTTTGTTGCAGCACGCTGGTGGCGTAGAAAAGGCCTTTTGACAGGGTTTGTCATAATTGCTATGGCCTTGACCGTATTATCCCAACTTGTCCTTTCAATTTCCGTATCCGGAAATCGTAACGTAATATCCTCTGACGTTTTGGAACGGGCAGAGAAACTAGGGCTTAAAACTTGGGCCTACTCCAAAAACTTGGATTTGAACCAGATTGCCAAAGCACTTCAGGAACAATTACCGGACGCGGCTTGGATTGGTATAGAACGTAATGGAACAGACATTAAGATTAAGATCTCAGAGAAAATCCGTCCGTCCATCCCTAAAGAAGCGGGTAATCTCGTCGCTAGTCATGCTGGACTCATCAAGGAGATTATGGTGATACAGGGAAACCCTCAGGTTCATGAAGGGGAAACTGTCCGGGCTGGGCAAGTGTTGATCACTCAAGCCTTGAACCCCAGTCTTCCAAGTAAAACTACTGCTCCGAATTCAGCTGTTAATAATGCTGTGGCTAGAGGATTTGTTCGTGGGCGTGTGTGGTATAGCGCAGAAAAACAAATCCTCTTGGTTGAAGATAAAGTTGAGGAAAGTGGAAGAGTTGCTACGGGATGGGGTATAAAATTTGGCTCCCGCGTCATAATGGTAACAACGCAGAATTCTCCGTTTGAGCAAACCAATAAAGAAGTAACAAGTCCATTTTTGCAACCCTGGAGGAATTGGAGTTTCCCTGTCGAAGTTATAAGAGTAAACTATAAAGAGCTTCATAATGTGCACCTCGAACGTTCAGTTGTCGAAGCACGTCAACTAGCTGAACAGGCGGCTCGGACTGAAGTTCAGAGTAAAATCACACCCATGGTTCAGATTGTGGAAGAAAACGTCAAGGTTCTTCCAAGTAATTCGGGTGCCGAGCGGGTTAGAGTTGAGGTGGAAACCTACGAGGATTTGGCAGTATACGCTAATCCTTAATTAAGCGAAGACGATGATTTTGACTGGTGAAGTGTGGGAATAGGTAGGGCACTGAAAAGTAAGGATGAAGGTATGAAGATCAGAAAAATTACTGAACTATGGTGGAGGCTATCCAGTCGCATGGATTGGCTCAGACATCACACCACTTGGCTGCGTGCCGTCGTTGGGGTGGTGTATTTTCTATTGTTTACAATTCTTTTATCATCAAGTCTGTTTGTTTCCAAATTACATCTGGAAGTAGGGGAACCTAGTCCCCAACTTATTACAGCGCCTTGGAATAAGGATATTGAGGATTCGGAGAAATATACTCAAGACCAGGATGCTGCGGCAAAAGCCGTTCAGCCGGTGTATAAACCGGATGACGAATATTTAAGTGTTCTAATCAAGGATCTAGGAAAAGCGTTCAGTGCCTTGCGAGAGGCTGCAGCGACCACGGGGGATGACAGTGCACGTGCCATGAAGTTGAAACAAACGCAGCCATTTACTGCGTTATCACAGGGAACGTTAACGTCACTACTCAAGACCTCTCCAGACGTTTTGAATGCGGAGGAAAAGATCGGTGGCGACATTATCTTAGCTAGAGCGCGTAATGTGGTTTCAGGGGCTCGGACTGACGCGGATGTGGCACCACTGCGCGAAAAAGAGAAAACAGATATTAATGAGTCGGTTCTGCATGATGATCTTAAGGCCTTCTACGTGGCTTTTGTGGACCAAGAAGTGACGCGGCCTACTCTGATTATTGACGAAGACACCACGGCAAAATTGCGTACTGCTGCACGCGCACTGGTGAAACGGGATATACTCCAATACAAGGCAAACCAGAAAATTGTGGGTGCCGGTGAGATTGTTGATGAAAAGGTTTACAGAGTTTTGGTTGCTTATGGGCTTATCAATAGCCGCAATACTTGGAAGGCGGTGTCCGGAATTGCCCTGATCGTCGTCATTGGTCTCGGGACGATCTTAGGGTATTTGTTTCAATATAAACGGGATATTTTACGCTTAACCAACCGGCTTGTTTTGATTGGGCTGACGATGATCTTGGTTCTAGTTATCGGACGTGGGGTGATTGCCTTAAATCTTGGTGGAATGGACTTTGACTCCTTGTCAGGCATGCTCATTCCGGTGGCTTGGGCCACTATGACGGTTGCGATTTTAGTTAATGTGGATGTTGCTTTACTCGTTTCAATGATTCTGGCAATTTTTGTATCTGTTATGGTGGACCCTACTCTTTCTACGTCTTTCGGCCTACAAACAGGCTTAGTAGCTCTTTTTGGTGGGGTCATCGGGGTGTACAGTGTGTCTCATTTAAGCCAGAGATCTGATTTGGCTCGTGCCGGGTTATTTGTTTCAGCAGTCAATGTCTTGATGATCAGTGCGATCGGCTTATCTACCGGTATGCGCTTAATGGTCTGGTTGGTTGGTTTGGTACTGGGAATAGTCAACGGAGTAGCATCTTCGTTCTTAACAGTAGGGGCCTTGCACTGGTTTGAGTCGGGATTTCGCATTACTTCTTCCGTTCGGCTTTTGGAACTGTCCAACCCCAATCGCCCGTTGCTGAAGCGTTTATTAATGGAGGCACCAGGTACTTACCACCATAGCATCTTGGTCGGTAATCTGGCAGAAGCCGCCGCAGAGGCCGTTCAGGCGGATGCAACCTTGGTTCGAGTTGCCGCTATGTATCATGATATTGGAAAATTAAAACGCCCCTACTTTTTTATTGAGAATCAGTTTACTCAAGATAACCCTCATGATAAGATTGCCCCGACTCTTAGCTCACTGATTATTACCTCTCACATCAAAGATGGTTTAGAACTGGCCAAGGAAAACAAACTTCCACAGCAGATCCAAGATATTATTATGCAGCATCATGGTGATGGCTTAGTCAGCTTTTTTTATCATAAGGCACGTGAGGAAAAAGATGAGGTCCCTGAAGAAGCCTTCCATTATGAAGGGCCAAGACCTCAGACCAAAGAGGCCGCACTTGTTACGTTGGCTGACAATGTGGAAGCAGCGGTTCGGTCCATGAAACAACCCACACCGGGACGTGTCGAAGGACTGGTTCGCAAAATCATCAAGGACAAGTTAAACGATGGGCAGTTAGATCAATGTGATCTGACATTTCAAGATTTAGATCGGATCGCGATGGCTTTTGTCCGTGTCCTGAGTGGGATTTTCCATTCGCGTGTTGAGTATCCGGAGATGCCGGTAATGCGTGAAACCGGAGATGGTATAACACCTAAGAAACCTTTAGGGGAGACCATTAAACAGGATAGCAATGAAAATATCATCGGAGCAGAAAACGAAAAGGACCCAGAGAACCATGTGGTAAAACATTTGGAGAACAACGATAAGGTTGAAACTTAACTCGCTATTTATGTTCGAGATTCTTAATTTGAAGGGAGGAAAGGGTGGCCCTATTCTGTTTAAACAAGAATGGGTTTACCCGCAAGTACGTGATCCTTGACGTTTCTTGGGAAGAAGATACTATTTTACTTGAACGGCGTGAGCCGCTCGCTGTTTTATTGGAGCAGGCAATTAAAGAGGCCATTCACCTGTCAGGTGGACCGGAAGAAGCAGAAGTGAGCCTGATGCTGGTTGATGACCAGCGCATTCATGAGTTAAATCGAGACTATCGAGGGGTGGATCACTCGACGGATGTTCTTTCGTTTGCTTTACAAGATGAAACGGATGAACCCGATTCGGAGTTTGAAGACGAAATGCTCGGAGATATCGTTATTTCCGTTGAAAGGGCAAGGGAGCAAGCAGGTGACTATGGACATTCCTTTGAACGGGAGATTGTTTACCTTGCTGTTCATGGGACGCTCCATTTATTAGGCTACGATCATGAAGAGGAAAGCGATAAACAAGAGATGCGCAGTAAAGAAGAAGAGGTGATGGCTATATTGGGGTTAGAGAGAATATAGCTTCGAACACTCTCGCGTAATTAACGGAGGAAAGCATGGGGAGATATCAGAAACCTGGGTTTTGGCGCAGTTTAACTCAAGCTTGGCGGGGGATGCTTTACACCTGGAAAACGCAGGGGCATTTACAGTTCCATGTTTTTGCTGGAATTATAGTGTTGTTCTTTGCCTGGTGGAGCGAGGTCTCGCGTTTTGAATGGTTGATTCTTATTTTGGCGATTGGAAGTGTTATAGGAGCGGAAGTTATGAATACCGCCCTCGAGATTGTAGTGGACATGGTGCAGCCGAATTTTCATCCTCTGGCGGGAATGGCTAAGGATGTAGCTGCAGGCGCTGTTTTGGTAACTGCAATTCAAGCTGTTGTTATAGGATTGGTTGTCTTTTTTCCACGGCTGTATCGTTTCGCTTACCAGATCTTCTAATCTTCTAGGCAGGAAAGCCCCAGGGCCTTACGTTTTCGCTATCCAAGTAGGCTAATTAGTCGATAGGAATAGCTTTACAAAGGAGTTTTGTGTTTGAAACAGGATGAAGCTCAGGCGTTAGAAATAATCGAGCCAGTACATGAGTCGGAAAACGAGGTGGAGGTCCAGCAAGAACTGATCCATCTGGCTAAGGCGGCATACCAACAGGCTTACGTTCCGTATTCCCATTACCCGGTTGGAGCTGCCGTGCTTTTTTCATCTGGAAAGATCTACAGCGGGTGTAACGTCGAGAATGCGAGTTATGGTTTGACGGTATGCGCCGAGAGAAATGCAATTTTTCAGGCTGTGGCTCAAGGGGAACGGAAACTGAAGGGAATTGCCATTGCAGTACCGACAGATGAGTTTCCTTCACCCTGTGGTGCATGTCGGCAAGTGATTCGTGAGTTTGCCGTGGACTGCCCTGTGATTTTAATTAATGGGCAGGGGGAAACTCGGGTGACCAATTTGAAAACGTTGTTACCGGATGCGTTTGGGCCCGAATATCTATAAACCGAATAGAGGAACAAGCGTTGAATAGACGCCATAAGTTAGGGTTATGGTAATGTTATGAAGATTAAAATACTAAAGTTTTAGGATAGGGAAGTGACTTCAGCGTTGGTTTCGAAAAAAACAAATGAATTTCGTTCAGGTTTTGTCTCTGTAATCGGAAGGCCGAATGCCGGAAAATCGACGTTGCTTAACCATTTATTAGGCCAAAAGGTACTTATTATGTCCGATAAGCCTCAGACGACCCGTAATCGCATTCAATGTATCTTGACGGAGGAACGGGGACAAATTATCTTCTTGGATACCCCTGGAATACATAAGCCTAAACATAAGTTAGGGGAATATATGGTTGGGGCTGCTAAGGAATCCATGCGCGAAGTTGACATGATCCTTTATATGGTGGATCTGTCCTCTGAATATGGCCCTGGCGAAGAGTTTATTATCGAGATGCTTAAACAGACCAAAACCCCGTGTGTGTTGGTCTTGAATAAGGTTGATCTTTTGAGTAAGGAACAGTTGATGCGTAAAATTCAGCAGTTTTCTTCTCTGGCCGATTTTAAAGCCATTGTCCCCATTTCTGCTAAAACTGGGGAGAATACGGATGAATTGTTAAACGTTATTTTTGGTCACCTCTCCAAGGGACCTATGTATTATCCTGAAGATGAAGTGACTGATCAACCAGAACGGTTTATTATGGCGGAACTGGTGCGCGAAAAGGTTCTCCAGTTGACGCGTGATGAGGTTCCGCATTCGATTGCTGTGGTGATTGAAGAGGTCGAAGAGAAAAAGACGTTGGTTAAAGTTCGGGCTCTGATCGTGGTTGAACGCGAATCTCAGAAAGGGATCATCATCGGTGCGGGTGGCAAGCAACTTAAGGAGATTGGCAGCTTGGCGCGGCAGGATATTGAAGCTTTGCTAGGTAGTCCTGTGTTTTTGGAACTTTGGGTTAAGGTTAAGAAGGACTGGCGAAACCGAGTAGATAGTTTACGTAATTACGGGTATGGAAAGGAAAAGGGGTGAGTGAGATGAATCTTGCAGGAATGACGGATCACACGTTACTAAAACCTCAAGCAACTGAAAAAGATATTGTGGCACTTTGTCATCAGGCTCAAGAGCATAAATTTGCAACTGTTTGCGTCAATCCAACTTATGTGCAAATGGCGGCTAAAATTTTGCACGGGACAGGAATTGGGGTTGCTGCTGTAGTGGGTTTTCCGTTAGGGGAGACGTTTACGGAAGCTAAGGTTATGGAAGTTTTCATGGTTAAGGCTCATGGCGGTAAAGAAGTAGATATGGTTATAAATATTGGATGGGCGAAATCAGGAGAATGGGATGCCGTTGAGCGAGATATTGTTCGCGTGGTTGAAGCAGCTCATGGGTGTGGGTTAATTATTAAGGTTATTATTGAGACCTGTTTGCTGACGGAATCCGAGAAGAAAACGGTGGCGGAGATTGTTAAACGCTCGGGAGCGGATTATATTAAAACCTCGACTGGCTTTGCTGGAGGCGGAGCTACTGTTGAGGATGTGCGCAATCTTAAAGCGTGGGTTGGAGAAAATGTTAAGGTTAAGGCTTCGGGCGGAATAAGGACTAGGGAGTTTGCTCTTGAGCTCGTTGAGGCCGGGGCGGAGAGACTGGGGACGAGTGCGGTCCTTTCTGACACAAATGTATAGCGAAATTATAGATTACATAGAATAGAAAGGGTGAGTGCGTGGCCGTTTACCATGCGGACGCGTTAGTGATCCGTAGCCGGGAATTTGGGGAGTCGGATCGTGTGCTCACTCTTTTTTCCAGTGAGATGGGGAAGCTTCAAGCTGTGGCAAAAGGGGTGCGCAAGCCCAAAAGCCGCCAAAGGGCTGGGGCTCAGTTGTTTACCTATGGGGATTTTCTTATTTATAAGGGAAAGACTTTGGATACGGTTAGTCAGTGCAGCGCTAAAGAAAGTTTTCCGCACTTATGGAACGATCTTGATCGATCGTTCGCCGCTACGGGTATTGTGGAACTTTTAGACATTTCGACGATTCCGGAACAGCCTAATCGGGAACTTTTTGCCCTTACTTTGACTTGTTTATTTCTTCTGGAACAGTTTCAAGCTTCACTTGTCCTCGTAACGTACGCTTTGCGTTTGATGACGCTGTTGGGATATCGACCGCGTTTAGGGGAATGTGCAGAGTGTGGAGTTAGTATAAGTGGAGATCGCTTATTTTTTAGTTCGGATGCTGGTGGTACACTTTGTGGGAATTGTCGGGAGACCTATTCCGGACGCTGGATTCGGGCTGGTAGTGTGGCATTCATGCGTCAACTGATTCGAGCTGATATTACTAAAATCGACCGTCTCCGTTGGAATGCTTGGATGAAAGAAGAGATTCTGGAGACTCTGCGGCTTTTCTTGGAACATAAATTTGAGCGACCGCTTAAATCTTGGAGAATGGGAAGTATAACTAGTGATGATGTTGGGCGACACATTGACGGAAAGGAAGGGAAAAAATTTGAGTGAAGCGCTGTGGACAGAACTTGAAAAGTTGGATGTATTACGCGAACGCATGGGTATAGGTTATGAAGAAGCCCGTACGGCCTTAAATTTGGCACATGGTGATGTCGTGAGAGCTTTGGACGATTTGGAAAAGGCTCAAGATGGGAAAGAGCAGTCTTGGGACTTTACTGAGCGAGGTCGGGGAATTTGGAACAATGTTAAAGCTGGCCTGGTAGACTTTAACCACACTAAGATAAGTCTTAAAAAGCATGACAATACGATTTTGAGTGTTTCAGCTCCTTTGGGATTGGCACTGGCGTATACGATATGGAGGAAGCCGGGTTTGCGGATGCTAGCTCTTGCTGGGGCTGTTGGGGCAGCCATCAATCATTTTGAGTTAGAAGTAGCTAATGAAGTGTCTCCGTATGATGACGATGCCTTTAATTTCGCTGCAGATGGACCCGAGAAAAATATTTAGGGAACGCGATGAATGGGACCTTTCGTTTGACACAACTTCTTCCTCAGCATATAATGAATTCAAATCAATACCTTTATAATGCAATGATGGGAAAGAAGTTCGTAAGCCCTCTCTTTTAGCGAGTTCGGATGGGTGGAAGCCGAATAGGAGAAGCGAATGGGGCAGCTCGGAGCATTAGAAACGAAGGGGACCTTAATGGGTCAAACAGGGTGGAACCGCGGGAACAAGCTCTCGTCCCTGTAGCTTAAATGCTACGGGGGTGAGCGCTTTTTTGTTTTCTTAAATCTTTTCCGTGTTAAGGACTGGAAAAGTTTTCTTTGATCAATGAAAATGTGTTTCCGGGCAGACGATATCCTTAAGTAAAAGGCATATGCGTTACTAAGAAAATGCTCAAGAATAAAAACATAGGAGGCTAACAATGAAGTTTCAAGACATAATCCTTACCCTCAACAAGTTTTGGGGAGAACAGGGGTGCATTATCGCCCAACCTTATGATGTGGAAAAAGGAGCCGGAACGATGAATCCCTCGACCTTTCTGCGCGCTCTTGGGCCGGAGCCGTGGAATGTAGCCTATGTTGAACCGTCGCGTCGACCGACGGATGGACGGTATGGGGAAAACCCCAATCGTTTACAGCACTATTTCCAATACCAAGTCATTCTCAAGCCCTCGCCAGACAATGTTCAGGAACTTTACCTGCAGAGTTTGGAACGTATGGGAATTAATCCGAAAGAGCATGATATTCGCTTCGTGGAAGACAACTGGGAATCGCCAACGATGGGTGCGTGGGGGCTGGGCTGGGAAGTGTGGTTAGACGGGATGGAAGTGACCCAGTTTACGTATTTTCAACAGTGCGGGGGGATTGACTGCAAACCCGTCTGTGCTGAGATTACCTATGGACTGGAGCGACTGGCCACTTATATTCAAACTAAAGATAGCGTGTATGACATTGAGTGGGTCGGCGATGTCACGTATGGGGATATTTATCTGCAAAATGAAATTGATTACTCGCATTATAACTTTGAAGTTGCTGATATTGAAGCGTTGCAAATCTGGTTCGACATGTATGAGCGTGAAGCGAAGCGGGTCGTGGAAAAGGGACTGGTACTCCCGGCCTATGATTACGTGCTGAAATGCTCTCATACGTTTAACCTTCTTGATGCTCGGGGAGCCATTAGTGTCACAGAACGTACAAGTTATATTGCCCGGGTGCGTGTGCTCGCCCGTCTTTGTGCCCAGGCTTTCGTGGAGCAGCGGGAGAGATTAGGCTTCCCCTTGTTAAAGAAAAATTCAGTGAAAGAGGTGGAGTAAGATGGCGAACGATTTTTTGCTTGAAATTGGTACTGAAGAAATCCCTGCTAAATTCTCCCCCGCGGCGATGGCCCAGTTGGAGGAACAAGCGCGCAAACGGTTTGCCGAACTGCGCTTAAACTTTACGGATTTAAGGATTTTCGCAACCCCTCGTCGTCTCGCACTTTTGGTGACGGGGCTTGAGGAAAAGCAACAAGATTTATTGATGGAAGTCAAAGGTCCGGCAGTGAAAGCAGCCTATGACGCGAACGGGGTCCCAACGAAAGCTGCCCAAGGTTTTGCCAAAGGGCAGGGAGTGGTAGTGGAATCCCTTTTTGTGCAAGAGGTCAACAGAGTGCCGTATGTGTTTGCTCGTATATCGGAAACTGGGGTAGAGACTCCGACTTTACTGCCCCAGTTCGCAACGGATCTCATCAATGCCTTGCATTTTCCTAAGCCTATGCGTTGGGGAGACTTAGACTTCCGTTTTGCTCGCCCGATTCGTTGGATTGTGGCGCTTTACGGAACAGAGGTCGTACCGTTTAAGTTCGTCGGGCTAGAGTCTGGACGGGCTTCACGTGGGCACCGCACACTGACGACAGAACCCGTTTTGTTTAGCCAACCGTCTGATTATCGCGAAGCCTTGCGTAAAGCTTACGTCATCGTTGATCCAGAGGAAAGAAAGGATGAAATCGAAGCTCAAATCAAAGTCCTTGCCGAGAAGGTCGGTGGAGAGGTACCTAAAGATGAGGAGCTCTTGGACGAAGTTATCCATATCGTGGAATATCCGACAGCATTATTGGGTGAAGTAGCCTCACAATATATGCACTTGCCAGAGGCGGTGATGACAACCCCGATGCGAGAGCACCAACGCTACTTTCCAGTTCGGACTAAAGACGGAAAACTGTTGCCCTATTTTATCACCGTGCGTAACGGAAATGCTTTTGCTCTAGACACAGTGAAAGCCGGAAACGAAAAAGTGTTAAAAGCTCGTTTAGAAGATGCAGCTTTTTATTATCGAGAGGATCAAAAAGTCCCTCTAGCAGAGTTGGTTTCCAAGTTAGGTAAAATTGTGTATCACGAGAAATTGGGTACGGTAGAACAGCGGGTCGAGCGCCTACGCACTCTGTCGCGATTTATTGCGGAGAGGCTGGGATTCGGAAGAGCTCAACAAGAAGAGATTGATCGAACCGCCTTTTTGGCGAAAGCGGATCTTGTAACCTTGATGGTCAGCGATTTTCCGGAACTGCAAGGAATTATGGGGGCGGACTACGCCAGAGCCAGTGGAGAGAAACCTGAGGTCTGTCAGGGGATACTCGAACACTATCAACCTCGCTTTGCAGGAGATGAGTTACCGGTATCCGTGTCAGGGCGTGTCGTCAGCATGGCTGATAAACTCGATGCGATTGTTGGAGCATTCAGTATTGGGATTCAGCCCACAGGGTCTCAGGATCCCTATGCACTCAGACGCCAAGCACAAGGGATCGTTGCCATTCTCTTAGATTCCGGCTGGGACCTTTCTTTAACAGAGCTTTTGCTGGAGTCCTATCGTAGTTTCAGCGAGCAGGGGACTTCACCTTTACCAACAGAGGACATCCTACCTCTGTTACAGGATTTCTTTCAACAGCGGGTGCGTTTTGTGCTTCAGGAACAAGGACTACGCTATGATACGGTGGAAGCGGTATTAGCGCAAGGTTGTGACCAATTCAATCGTGTCAAGAAAAGAGCCCAGGTACTTTCTGAAAAACGCCAAGAAGAATCGTTTATTCAATATGCCCAAGCCTATACCCGTTGTTTTAACCTGACTAAAAAAGAAACCCTTCAAGTTTTAGATCCATCTTTGTTGGCCGACTCAACGGAAATTGCTCTAGCGCAAGGGATATCCATGCGCTGCGAGCGTTTTGATCAAGCCGTAGAGATGGGAAACTATACTGAGGCCTATAAGCTTGCCGGGGAACTTGTACCACAGATCGAAGCCCTTTTCCAAGCCGTGATGATTATGGTGGACGATGAAAACTTGAAAAAGACCCGTTTGGCCTTACTTGGTCAATGTGTGATTATGCTGGGATGCTTGGGTGACTTGAGCGTTTTGGCTTAAAGTACAAAAACCTCAGGTGGAGTTTTGAGCTCCATCTGAGGTTTAACTATAATCAAATCAGACATTGAATAAAAATATAGGCTCACTATCTAGTAAATAATTAAGAGCATGTGATATAATAAACCGTATAAAACACAATTAGTATGTCACATTAAGACAGAGAGAAGCATTAAGAGGTGAAATCGGTTGGAATGGACGGATCGTCAACAGCGAATTGTGGAAATTGTGAAATCCACAGGTCCCATTACTGGTGAAAAGATTGCGGCAAAGCTGAATTTGACGCGGGCCACTCTCCGCCCGGATTTAACCATTTTGACGATGTCCGGGGTCCTAGAGGCCAGGCCACGAGTGGGGTATTCTTATCGAGAAAATCTCGGACCTTCCCCAATTATGGAGCGCATGCTTCAGCTCCGGGTCTGCGCGTTTAAGTCCATGCCCGTCAATGTCTTGGAAAGCGCGAGTATCTATGAAGCATCGGTTACGATGTTCACGCAAAATGTAGGGAGTCTGACGGTTGTAGGAACTGACCGCGTCCTGTTAGGAATGCTCTCGCGTAAAGATATTATGAAAGCATCTTTAGGAAAAACCGACCTTCAACAAGTTCCTGTCGGCGTAATAATGACGCGTATGCCGAATATCTATATGACGACCCCGGATGAACCTGTCTTTAGTGCGGCCAAGAAACTGGTGCAGCATCAGGTTGACAGTTTGCCGGTGGTGGAAGGGTATATTGATGAAAACGGGGACGAATGTTACGAGGTTGTGGGGCGGTTTACCAAGACGAACGTCACAAAGCTCTTTGTGGATATTGCGGAAACGAGGTTGTAATTCCAGAAGTCAGAGGGCTGAGGCCGGAGGTCAGAAAACGGGAGTTTAAGGTCAGTAGTTAGGATGGACTTTGTATGAATTCGGAGGTGACGATGTGACGACCCAAATGCCTGTACTTTATGTTATTTCAGATGCACTCGGAGAAACGGCTGAGTTTGTAGGCCGGGCGGCGGCGGCACAATTTTTTGGCGTAAAGACTCGGATTCGTCGGGTTCCCTACGTGCGTGATGAAGCACATCTGGAAGATATTATGGAAGAAGCTATGGCCGAAGAAGCCATTTTAGTTTATACCCTTGTACTTAAAGGTCTGCGAGACTATCTAGAGAAAAGGGCAGCCGAGAAGGGACTGAAAACCGTTGATATATTGGGTCCGCTGATTGGCGCACTTTCTAATCTAACCGGTATGGAACCTACCCACACGCCGAATATCATTCATCGTTTGGATGAACAGTATTTCCGTAAAGTGGAGGCGATTGAATTCGCCGTTAAATATGACGACGGAAAGGATTCTCGTGGAGTTCTTTATGCCGATGTTGTTCTAATTGGGGTCTCTCGAACTTCAAAAACTCCACTCAGCATGTACTTAGCTCATAAAGGACTCAAGGCCGCGAATATTCCGTTGGTTCCAGAAGTCGATCCCCCTGAGGAACTATTTCGTATTTCCCCGCGGAAAGTGATTGGGTTAACATTGCGACCGGAATTGCTTAACCAAATCCGAACAGAACGTTTAAAAACCCTTGGTTTGGGCGCAACTGCAGATTACGCTAACCTAGAGCGGATCATGCAAGAGTTGGAATATGCGCGTGGGATTATGAAACGAATTGGCTGTCCGATTATTGATGCTACTGGCAAGGCCGTTGAAGAGACCGCGAGTATCGCGTTAGAAATATTATTTAAGGGGGAGCGAAATGTCTAAGAAGTATGTTTACTTATTCTCTGAAGGAAAGGCTTCCATGCGTGACTTGTTAGGAGGTAAAGGGGCAAATTTAGCGGAAATGACCAATATTGGTTTACCTGTGCCTCCGGGATTTACCATTACCACGGAAGCTTGCAATGCGTATTACAGTAACGGTGAAAATGTCCCAGACGGGACTTGGGATCAAGTCTGGCCAGCCTTGGCTGAGGTTGAGGCAGCCACAGGTAAACTCTTTGGGGATAAGAAAAATCCACTTCTCGTTTCGGTAAGGTCCGGGGCGAAGTTTTCGATGCCTGGAATGATGGACACCGTTCTCAACTTAGGATTAAATGATGATACCGTGGAAGCCTTAGTAGTCAATACGCAAAACGAGCGATTTGCTTGGGACTGTTATCGTCGGTTTATTCAAATGTTTGGAGATGTCGTCTTAGAAGTCGAACATTACAACTTTGAACAGATTTTAGAGACTGCGAAAGAGAAGCAAGGGGTTCATTACGACTCTGAACTCTCTGCTGAGAGCCTTAAATGGATGGTTACTGAGTATAAGAA
The DNA here is from genome assembly GCF_001936615.1 of Desulfosporosinus metallidurans. Taxonomy (GTDB): domain Bacteria; phylum Bacillota; class Desulfitobacteriia; order Desulfitobacteriales; family Desulfitobacteriaceae; genus Desulfosporosinus; species Desulfosporosinus metallidurans. The sequence goes on along the minus strand of NZ_MLBF01000024.1, from coordinate 3,874 downwards.
AAAAATTGAACGTAAGACCGGCAAACCATTTCCTATGGACCCCAAAGTCCAGTTAGAGTTAGCGGTTTTGGCTGTTTTCCGTTCTTGGAATAATGACCGTGCAAATGTTTACCGCAAAATCAACAATATTCCCCATGACATCGGAACCGCAGTGAACGTACAGTCCATGGTCTTTGGAAATATGGGTTCCGACTCAGGGACTGGCGTGGCCTTTACCCGTAATCCTTCGACCGGGGAAAAAGCTCTCTACGGTGAATATCTGATGAATGCTCAAGGAGAAGACGTGGTGGCTGGTATCCGGACACCACAACCGATCGCCACCTTGGCTCAGGAAAACCTGGAAATCTACAATCAATTTGTGGAGATTTCTAGTCGCCTGGAGTCCCATTATCGCGATATGCAAGATATAGAATTTACCATCGAACGCGGAAAACTCTATATGCTCCAGACTCGAAATGGCAAACGAACCGCTTCGGCTGCAATCCGTGTGGCTGTGGAACTTTTCCATGAGGGTATGATTAGTAAAGAAGAAGCCATCATGAGGATTGAGCCGGAGCAACTGGACCATTTATTACATCGCCGTATGGATACGGGTGCAAAGCTCCAAGTTCTGGCGAAAGGGCTCCCTGCTTCACCAGGCGCCGCATCCGGAAAGATTGTCTTTAGTGCGGAAGAAGCAGAACGGTTAGGGGAAGCCGGCGAGAAAGTCATTTTGGTTCGTACGGAAACCACACCAGATGATATTCGCGGTATCTTGGCGGCCCAGGGGATTTTAACAAGTCGTGGGGGTATGACAAGTCATGCGGCCGTCGTCTCCCGTCATATGGGCAAACCGGCTGTTTGTGGGTGCGATGCCTTAAAGATTGACTATGGGCAAGATTTAGTCGTCATCGAAGGGGTGGAGTATCCGGCTGGATCAATCTTCTCCATCGACGGATCAAGTGGACGAGTCATTAAGGGAGAAGTTGCCATGGTTGATCCGGAACTTAGTGAAAATTTTAAAGAGTACTTGGACTGGGCGGACGAGATTGCTAGACTTCGTGTCATGGCCAATGCTGATACACCGACAGAAGCGACGAACGCCCGGAATTTCGGAGCCGTCGGAATTGGATTGACTCGGACGGAGCACATGTTTATGGATCCTGAACGAATTCCGATCGTTCAAGAGATGATCCTTGCCCAAACTCTCGAAGAGCGCGAAGTTGCCTTAGCAAAACTCCTTCCAATGCAAGAAGGAGACTTCTATGGTATTTTGAAAGCGATGCAGGGGCTTTCGGTGACTATTCGGCTGTTGGATCCTCCGTTGCACGAGTTTCTGCCACACTCTGAGGAACTGATTGTGGAGATTACGAAACTCAAAATGACCCAAAATGACCCTGACACCTTACATGAAAAAGAGGCTTTACTACGTAAAGTTCGAGCACTTTCTGAGCTAAACCCAATGCTTGGGCACCGTGGTTGTCGTCTCGGTGTGTCCTTCCCCGAAATAACGGTCATGCAAGCTCGTGCAATTTTCCAAGCCAGTGCACGCTTGGTCAAAGAAGGGTATGACATTCATCCAGAAGTCATGATTCCACTTATCATGGGGAAAGAAGAATTTCTCATGATGCGTAAGCTTGTCGATGACACAGCAGCAGAGGTCATGAGGGAACAAAATGTCTCTCTCCACTATAAGGTTGGAACTATGATTGAGGTTCCAAGAGCTGCTCTTCTGGCGGATGAGGTCGGAAAAGTAGCAGACTTCTTCTCCTTCGGGACGAACGATCTTACCCAAATGACGATGGGCCTGTCCCGTGATGATGCTCAAGGTAAGTTCCTACCGGCCTATCTGGAAAACAAACTCATGTCAACTGACCCCTTTGTTGTGCTTGACCGCGCGGGGGTTGGCAAGCTCATCGACATGGCAGTGAAACTCGGGCGGGGTACAAATCCGAATCTCGGCTTAGGGATCTGTGGTGAGCACGGCGGGGAGCCTAACTCGGTAGAATTCTGTCACATGGTCGGCTTGGATTATGTCTCTTGTTCCCCATTCCGCGTACCCATCGCGCGCCTAGCCGCAGCACAAGCAGTCGTCAAAAATCGATAGAACCTATATCGGTAAGTTAAGGCAAGAACGAGCTCTTAAAAGCTTTGTTCTTGCCTTTTTTGTGCAAGTCATGCAAGTCGAGGGACGGTTCTTGCACTTGCATTTCACCAATACTAATGGTATAATTTTCCTTAAATCATGTAACTAAGAAGGGGATACATATGCCAAGAGTGCAAAGGATCAGAGGAGAATTTTCCACATATCACGTGGTCCAGCGGGGTAATGAGAAAAAGGATATATTTCGAAATGAGGAAGATAAATTCAGATTTCTAGAGACACTTTCGAAGGCCAGGGCGAAGCATGATTTTTTAGTCTATGCCTACTGTCTAATGGATAATCATGTCCATCTCCTGATCAACGATAATGGTAACGATATTTCCAAACTAATGAAGAGCATCAATGTGAGTTACGTCGCATATTTTAATCGCGTTCATCAGAGGAGCGGTCACCTTTTCCAAGATAGGTTTAGGAGCGAGCTCGTTAAAGACGACCGATATTTGTTAGAGGTTAGCCGATATATCCACAATAACCCGGTGAAGGCCAAGCTTGTTGAAAAACCGAGTGAGTTCAAGTGGAGTAGTAATAATATATACTCTGGAAAAGCAAACGATGATTTTGACTTATTAGATACGAGTATGATATTAGGCTTCTTTGCGGGTTCAATAGCGAAGTCCGAATACCAGAAATTTGTTGCCAAATATGGAGAGGTTAATGGCAATATATTAGATATAGAGGAACACCAGGATTATGGGCAAGAAAATCAAGGCCGTACACACACTTTTTCCGCTGCCAAAGCACGACTAGAGCAAATATTAGCTGATGAAAAAATAACCATGGAAGAATTATTAGGGAAGAAGTCCCGACGAAATGAGATGATTCGAACCCTTCGACAGAATTATTCCCTTAATCTTAAAGATCTCGGAGAGCTGTTCGGCGGGATAAGCGAGTCGCAAATAAGCCGGATTGTGGTTTGACCCCAAAAAATGCAAGTCAGAATGCAAGTCAAGAACCGTCCCCAACTTGCACCCCATCCAGACGGCGCACATGAAATGCGCCGTCCTTTATCTCTCCGTCCCCCCGTCGCTTCGTCCCCCGACCCAAGCCAGGACGCAGTGTGACACGAGCGCGACGTCTTTACGTAAGCAGAATAGCAAACTCCGTGAAAGCGACCGACCCCAAATACGGGGCAGTGCACAAGGTCCCCTCTCGCCATCCCGGCACCTTGCCATCCTTGGCGGTGCTCTAACCTCAAACGTCCTGTTTGAGTCATGGTCGTCGGATGGCGCTTTTGGCGGGGACCCCGCTCCCCAAAGACAGGAGCTTGAACAGCTAGTTTGCTCTGCGTCGTAAGCACCAAGCGCTGTGTCATACAAGTCCCCCCCACGGGTTTGTCTAACTCTTATGTTAAAATAAACGTACGACACAACCACGTCCAAACAAGGGGGTTTTAAGATGAGTGAGGTTCAGAACATTCGCGAGAGGACCGAAAAAGAAGAGGAAGAACGCCTTTCTCCATATGCTACTAAAAGTAGGGATAGCAGGCGGGAACAATTGGAAGAGGAGTGCCCGATTCGGACTAAATTTCAGCGAGATCGCGATCGGATATTACACAGTAAGCCGTTTCGCCGCCTTAAACATAAAACTCAGGTTTATATCGCTCCATCGGGAGATCATTATCGTACTCGAATGACGCATAGTCTGGAAGTCTCCCAAATATGTCGAACGATCGCTCGGGGGCTAAAACTGAATGAAGATCTTATCGAGGCGATCGCCTTAGGACATGATGTC